>NZ_JBVIEN010000011.1:0-349414 GCF_055571835.1 Streptomyces sp. NPDC030862
CACGCCCCGCGTACGTCCCTCGCCGACCAGGGCCTGGTGCACAAGCCCCGCGGCGCGAAGCTGCCGCGTACCGGGGTGTGGGGGCGCCAGCCCCCACGTCCCCCTCCCCGGGGGGCCGGGGGCGCAGCCCCCGGTTACGGGAAAGGGCGGGGTGGGGGACAAACCCCCGCCCGTAACGGTGTCACCCTTCAGGGGGGTGGGGCCCGGACGCCGGGGCTTGAAGGGGCGCGGTCGGGGAGCATGCGGTTCATGAAGGAGCCTTCATCTCGCGCTCATTCGCGGCGGCGTACACCCCGCCCAGGATGGCCGCATGGCCTTCACCCACCGCATGGCTACGCTCGCCGCCGTCGTCGCCATCCCCCTCGGGATCGCGGCGACCAGCTATCTGCTGACCGACTCCCCCGAGGCGCCCCACGTACCGGCCGAGGTGGAGCTGGGCGCCACGCCGCGACCGAGTGCGAGCGGCCGGAGCCAGAGCCCCGCGAGCCCCGCGCCCGCGAGTGCCTCGCCGTCGGCGGTGCCGCCGAGCCGGACGTACGCGCCCGGCGGCAGGCCCGGCGGCACGCCGAACGACACCGTCGTGCCCGGGCCGCCCGCCGCCAAGGTGCCCGCACCGGCCCCGGGGGACGACGACGATGACGACTTCGGTGACGACGCCCTTGACGAGAACTGACCGCCGCGTCTCCGCGCGCGTACGGATCCTGCTGTGGCTGCTGCTGGTGATGGCGGTGGCGCTCGCCGCCGTGGCGACGACCACGCGGTCGATCCTGCTGCGGGACGTGGACCACCGGATCAGCCAGCTGCTGACGCAGGAGACGCGGGAGTTCGCGAACTTCGTGGACCAGGGCGTGGACCCGGCCGACGGTGCCCGGTTCACCGAGCCGCGCCGGCTGCTCCAGGTGTTCCTGCAGCGCCAGTACTCCGACCCCGACGAGGAGTTGCTGGGCCTGACCGAGGGCGCGGGCCCCGCGCCGGACGTGCTGCGGCAGCCGCGGGACATCGCGGAGGACATCGCGCTGTACCGGGACCGCGACGCGCTCGCGCGGATCTTCGCGGCGGACGCCCGCTCCGGCACGCTGGAACGCCCGCAGGGCGAGGTGCGGTGGGCGAAGGTGCCGATCAGCCCGGCCGGTACGGCGCCGCAGGGCGCGTTCGTGGTGGCGTTCCACGCGGACCACGAACAGGCGATCGCCGCCGAGGCGTTCCGTACGCAGCTGGCGATCTCGGGGGTCGCGCTGCTGATGACGACGGGGATCGGCTGGGCCGTCGCGGGCCGGATCCTCGCGCCGGTGCGGGTGGTCCGGCAGACCGCCGCACAGCTGACCGAGCAGGACCTGACGCGCCGGATCCCGGTGCAGGGCCGGGACGACATCGCGCTGCTCGCGGAGACGTTCAACGCCATGCTGGACCGGCTGGAGCGGGCGTTCGCCGCACAGCGCCAGTTCGTCGACGACGCCGGCCACGAGCTGCGCACGCCGATCACCATCGTGCGCGGGCACCTGGAGCTGATGGGCGACGACCCGGCCGAGCAGGCGGAGACCATCCGGCTGGTCACGGAGGAACTGGACCGGATGAGCCGGATCGTGGAGGACCTGCTCCTGCTGGCCAAGGCGGAACGCCCGGACTTCGTGGCGCCGGAGCCCGTCCAGCTGGGCGAGCTGACGGCCGACGTCTTCGTGAAGGCGCGGGCGCTCGGTGAGCGGGAGTGGGTGCTGGACGGTGTCACCGACCGCGAGGCCGAGCTCGACCCGCAGCGCATCACGCAGGCGATGGTCCAGCTCGCGCAGAACGCCGTCCAGCACACCGTGCCGGGCCAGCGGATAAGGATCGGTTCGCGGGAGGTCACGGGTCGCATCGAGCTGTACGTGGCCGACAGCGGCGTCGGCGTGCCGGCCGAGGACGCCGGTGTGATCTTCGAGCGGTTCCGGCGCGGCAGCTCCCGGCGCGGTACGCGCACCAGCGGCGGCGCGGGGCTCGGACTGTCCATCGTGAAGGCCATCGCCGAGGGCCACCGGGGCCGGGTCGAGCTGCGTCCCACCGAGGGCGGCGGCGCCACCTTCGTACTCGTACTGGAGGAAGAGGACGCGTGAACCGCATTCTGATCGCCGAGGACGAGGAGCGGATCGCCTCCTTCGTCGAGAAGGGGCTGCGTGCCAACGGCTTCACCACCACCGTGGCCGCCGACGGTGACACGGCGCTGGACTACGCCGTCACGGGCGGCTTCGACCTGATGGTGCTGGACATCGGGCTGCCGGGCCGTGACGGCTTCACCGTGTTGCGGGAGTTGCGCGAGGCGCGGGTGACGCTGCCGGTGATCGTGCTGACGGCGCGGGACTCGGTAGGGGACACGGTCGCCGGGCTGGAGGGCGGCGCCGACGACTGGATGACCAAGCCGTTCCGCTTCGAGGAGCTGCTGGCGCGGGTACGGCTGCGGCTGCGCACCGCGGCCCGCGCGCCCGAGGTGACGGTGTTGCGCAGCGGCGACCTGAGCCTGGACCTGCGCACCCGGCGGGCGCGCGCGGAGGACCGGACCGTCGACCTGACGGCGCGTGAGTTCGTGCTGCTGGAGCTGTTCCTGCGCCACCCGGGGCAGGTGCTGTCGCGGGAGCAGATCCTGTCCCATGTGTGGGGGTACGACTTCGATCCGGGGTCGAACATCGTGGACGTGTACGTGCGCAATCTGCGCAAGAAGCTGGGGGCGCGGCGGCTGGAGACGGTGCGGGGCATGGGCTACCGCATGCCGTAGATGAACTTCTCCTCATAGAAGGCTCATTGAGGGCTCACGGCGGGTGGGGAGACTCGGTGGTGTGACGCTCTCCCTCAGCCGGGCGGTGTGGCTGGGTGCCGCGCTCGGCCTGTGCGCGGTGCTGGCGATACCGTCCTACTTCCCAGGACTCGGCGCCGACGCGCGCCTCACGCTGGGCGTGTTCGTCCTCGCCACCGTCGCGTGGATCGCCACGCCCGTCGACGACACCTACATCGCGCTGGGCGCGGGGCTGGCGCTCACGGCGACCGGCGTGATCAGCAGCGAGACGCTCTTCGCGACGCTGGGCGATGAAACGATCTGGCTGCTGATCTGCGCGTTCGTGCTGGCGGCCGCGGTCACCCGGACGGGGCTGGCGGGGCGGGCCGCGGCCTTCCTGGTCAGCGGGGCCCGTACGGTACGGCAGCTGGTCCACCTCACCACCGCCGCGCTGGTGGTGACGTCGTTCGCCGTCCCGGCCACCTCGGGGCGGGCCGCGCTCGCGCTGCCGGTCTTCCTGGCGCTGGCGAAGGTGCTGGCGGACCGGGGGCGGCTGGTGGTGATGCTGGCGCTGCTCTTCCCGACCGTCGTGCTGCTGTCCGCCGTGGCAACGCTGATCGGCGCGGGCGCTCACCTGATCACGGTCAACGTGCTGTGGGAGCAGTCGGGGCAGCGGCTGGGGTTCGTGGAGTGGCTGCTGCTCGGCCTGCCGCTCGCGGTCGTCTCGTCCCATCTGGCCGCCGAGGCGGTGCTGCTGACCTCCACCTCGCGGGCCGACCGGCGCGGCCCGGTGCGCATCACTCCCGCCGACATCGAGGCGCACTCCCCCGCGCCGGTGACCGGGCCGCTGTCCATCGCCGAGGCGCGCTGCGCGCTGCTCCTGGCCACGGTGGTGGTGCTGTGGTGCAGCGAGCCGCTGCACCGGGTGTCGCCCGCGGTGGTGGCGCTGATCGGCGCGGTGGTCGCGTCGTCGCCCGCGCTCGGGACCGTACGGCTCAAGGACGCGCTGCGGACGGTGCCGTGGCCGCTGCTGCTGTTCATGGCGGCGACGATGGCGATGGGTGTGGCGCTCGCGGATTCGGGGGCGGCGGGGTGGCTGGTGGCGGGGCTGCCGGTGGACGCGCCGCCGTGGGTGTTCCTCACCGTGGTCGTGGTCGTCTCCACGGCCGCGCACCTGGTGCTGCAGTCCCGTTCGGCCCGCTCCTCGGTGCTGGTGCCGCTGGTGGTGGCGGCCTCGGCGGCCGCCGGGGTCAATCCGGTCACGGCGGCGCTGGCGTCCACCGCCGCGGCCGGGTTCTGCCACACGCTGCCCGCGTCGGCCAAGCCGGTGGCCCTCTTCGCGGACGTACCGGACGGCGTGCCCACCTATACGCCGCGTGACCTGCTGCGGCTGTCGGCCGTGCTGGCCCCGCTCACCGCGGGCGTGGTGCTGCTGTTCGCCCTGACCGTCTGGCCGCTGCTCGGCGTGCCCGTCCTCCTGGAGTCCCAGCCATGAGCCACTCGTACCGCATCGCCGTCGCGCCCAGCGGCTTCAAGGAGTCCCTGTCCGCGCGGCAGGCCGCCGAGTCCATCGCCGAGGGCGTGCGGCGGGTCCTGCCGGGCGCGCGGCTGGACCTGATCCCGCTGGTCGACGGCGGCGAGGGTACGGCGGAGGCGCTGGCCGCCGCGACCGGCGGGCGGCTGGTGCCGTGCGTGGCGACCGGGCCGCTGGGCTCACCCGTGGAGAGCCACTTCGCGCTGCTCGGCGACGGTTCGGCGGTGGTGGAGATGGCCGCCGTCGCGGGTCTCGCGCTGGTGGAGCCCGGCCGCCGCGACCCCGGCGCCACGACCACGTACGGCGTCGGCGAACTGCTGCGCGCGGCCCTGGACTCCGGTGCCCGCCGCATCCTCGTCGGCTGCGGCGACTCCGGTACGTCGGACGGGGGCGCCGGCGCGCTCCAGGCGCTGGGCGTACGCCTGCTGGACGCGGACGGCCGCGAACTCCCGCGCGGGGGCGCCGCTCTGGGGCGACTCGCGGCCATCGACGCCGACGGGCTCGACCCGCGCCTGGCGGAGGCCGAGCTGCTGGTGGCGTGCAACCCGTACAACGTGCTGTGCGGCGAGCGCGGGGTGGCGCGGGTCTTCGGCCCGCAGAAGGGCGCGTCACCGGAACAGGTCGAGGTCCTGTCGGCGGCGCTGGAGCGCTGGGCGGCGGCGCTCACGGAGGCGTTCGCCCCGGGCGTCGACCTGCGCGGGGCGCCCGGCACCGGCGCGTCCGGCGGCCTGGGCGCGGGGCTCGCGGCGCTCGGCGCCCGGCTGCTGCCCCGGTTCGAGGTGCTGCTCGACGGGCTGGACCTCGGCGCGCGGCTGGCCCGCGCGGACCTGGTCATCACGGGCGAGGGCGCCCTCGACGCGCAGACCGTGCGCGGGAAGATCCCGGGCGAGGTGGCGCGCCGCGCCCGGGAGGCGGGGGTGCCGGTCCTCGCGCTGGCCGGCACGCTCGGCCCGGGCGCCCGCGACGCGGAGCTGGACGCCTACGAGTCGCTGGCGCCCGGGCCGCTGCCGCTCCAGGAGTCCCTGGAGCGGGCGGCCGAACTGCTGGCGGACGCGGCCGAGCGGGCGCTGCGCACGGTCCTGGTGGGCACGCGCCTGGTCAGCCGCGGTCGGGCACACAACGCCCGTCCTCCGTACGGTAGTTCCACTTCGCCCCGTCCCGCACGAGCTCCTTCACGGCCCGAACGAAACGGTCGACGTGCTCATCCGGCGTCCCCGCCCCGAAGCTGACCCGGATCGCGTTGAGCGACTTCTCGCCGGGCGGAGCCGCCTCGGGCGAGCCGCACTCGCCGATCTGCTGCGGGTCGCTGCCGAGCAGCGTCCGCACCAGCGGGTGGGCGCAGAACAGGCCGTCGCGCACGCCGATGCCGTATTCGGCGGAGAGCGCCGCCGCGAAGTGCGAGCTGTTCCAGCCGTCGACCACGAAGGAGATGACGCCGACGCGGGGCGCGTCGTCGCCGAAGAGCGACAGCACCCGCACCTCGGGCACCTCGGCCAGGCCCTCGCGCACCCTGCCGATCAGGTACCGCTCGCGCGCCACCAGGTCGTCGAAGCCGGCCTCGGTCAGCGCCTTGCAGGCGGAGGCGATGGCGTACGCGCCGATGACGTTCGGCGAGCCGGCCTCGTGGCGGGCCGCGGTGGTGTGCCACTCGACGTCGACGCCGCCGTCGGCCCGCCGGGCCACCGTGCGCGACGCGCCGCCGCCCGCCAGGTACGGCTCGGCCTCCTGCAGCCAGTCGGCCCGTCCGGCGAGCACGCCGGAGCCGAACGGCGCGTACAGCTTGTGCCCGGAGAAGGCGACCCAGTCGACGTCCAGGTCGCGTACGGACACGGGGTGATGGGGCGCCAGCTGGGCGGCGTCCAGCACGATGCGGGCGCCGTGCGCGTGGGCGGCGGCGGCGAGCTCCCGTACCGGCCACAGCTCACCCGTCACATTGGACGCGCCGGTGACGCAGACGAGGGCCGGGCCGTAGGGGTCGCGGTCGGCGAGGGCGCGCTCCAGCGTGTCGACCGCCTCGCCCGGCGTACGGGGCGCGTTGAGGTAGGTGACGCGGGCGTCCCTCCAGGGGAGCAGCGAGGCGTGGTGCTCGGTCTCGAAGACGAACACCTGGCAGTCGGCGGGCAGGGCGGCGGCCAGCAGGTTGAGCGAGTCGGTGGTGGAGCGGGTGAAGACGACCTCGTCGTCCTCGCGGCAGTCGAGGAACTCGGCGACGGTGGCGCGGCTGTTCTCGAAGAGGTCGGTCGACAGCTGTGAGAGGTACCCGGCGCCGCGGTGCACGCTGCCGTAGTACGGGGCGTACGCGGCGACGTCGTCCCACACCCGCTGGAGCGCGGGCGCGCTGGCGGCGTAGTCGAGCGCGGCGTAGGTGACCTCACCGCCGGTGACGAGCGGCACGGTGACATCTCGGCCCAGAACGGGCAGCGGCGTACAAACGGACTGATCGGCGGCAGCGGTGAAGACGGACATGGCGAACTCCCGTACAGGGCAGGCGAATTCGACGCGTCGACGCACAGGGGTGTCACAGGGGTGCGGACGCGGCGGAAGGAAAAAGGGGGTGCCGAAGAAGGGGCGATACGCCCTATCGCATTCGCTTGCTCACGAGACTGCTCCCTTGAGGACCAGGACCCCAGGGTGTGCAGGGGTCCGCGCTTGCCGCAGACCTCGCTGCCTGCGACCTGGTCTTCACCCGGGGCACCCCGCCACGGACGGAGGGTTGCCGGACAGCGGGCCGGGGCCGTAGTCGCTGTCACTCATGACCTTGAATGGCATCATGCCATACGTCTCGGCATGCGCAAGGCGCAGTCCGGCTCTTGAGACAAGAGGGGCCGGACCGCGCCTCGCGTCACACCCACCCGCGCGTGTTCAGCGGTGGCTGGCCTCCACCCACCGGTCGAGCGCCGCGCGCGCCGCGCCCGAGTCGATGGACTCGGCCGCCTTGGCCATGCCGGCCCGGATCTGCTCGGCGAGCGGCGCGTCCGTGGGCTCCAGCGCCACCAGCGCCGCCGCGGAGTTGAGCAGCACCGCGTCCCGCACGGGCCCGGTCTCCCCCGCCAGCAGCCGGCGCGCCACATCGGCGTTGTACGAGGCGTCCGCCCCGCGCAGCGCCTCGACCGGTACGAGCGCGATGCCCACGTCCCGCGGGTCGAAGGACTCCTCGCGCACGGCCCCGTCCCGTACCACCCACACCTTCGAGGTGGCGGTGGTGGTCAGCTCGTCCAGGCCGTCGTCGCCGCGGAAGACCAGCGCGGAGGAGCCGCGCTCGGCGAGGACCCCGGCGAGGATGGGCGCCATGCGGGCGTCCGCGACACCGGTGGCCTGGGCCTTGACCCGGGCGGGGTTGGTCAGCGGCCCGAGGAAGTTGAAGGTGGTGCGGATGCCGAGCTCTTTGCGGGCGGCGGCCACATGGCGCAGCGCGGGGTGGAACTTCACCGCGAAGCAGAAGGTGACGCCCGCCTCCTCGGCCACCTCGGCGACCCGCCGGGGCGTCAGCTCCAGATTGACGCCGAGCTTCTCCAGGACGTCCGAGGCCCCGGAGGCGGAGGAGGCGGCGCGGTTGCCGTGCTTGACGACCTTGGCGCCGGTGCCGGCGACGACGATCGCCGACATGGTGGAGATGTTGACGGTCTTGGCGCCGTCGCCGCCCGTACCGACGATGTCGACGGACGGGCCGGGCACCTCGATCAGGTTGGCGTGCGCGTACATCGTCCGGACCAGGCCGGAGATCTCCTCGACGGTCTCGCCCTTGGCGCGCAGGGCCACGGCGAACCCGGCGATCTGGGCGTCGGTGGCCTCGCCGCTCATGATGCGGTCCATCGCCCACGCCGTGTCGTCGGCGCTCTGGTCGCGCCCCTCCAGCAGGCCGTTCAGCACCACGGGCCAGGAGCGGCCCGCCGAGCTCGGTCCTCCAGCGGGTTGCACAGCGCTCATGGTCGCTCCTGGTGTCCGTGTGTACGGGGATGACCACAGCCTATCGAGCCACGGGCACGGCAAAGAGCCCCGTCCGGTGAATGGACGGGGCTCTGTGCGGTGTGGCGACCGTGTGGGTCAGGCGGCGAGTGCCGGTCGATCAGTGGTGGCCGTGGCCACTGGTGATCTCCTTGTACTCCTCCACGCTGGCCTTCGGGACCTGGTTGCCGTCCCCGAAGTAGCCCTTGCTGAGCTTGGCGCGGAGCTTCTCCGTGCGGGTCGGCTTGCGCTCGACGCCGTTCTCGTCGACCGTCGGGCCGATCTCGGCCGGCGTGTACTGCTCGTGCGCGGTGAGCGCGTGCAGCTGGGCCTGGCTGAGGGGCTCGTGGATCTCGACGAACTCGCCGTGCGGCAGGCGCTTGATGATGCCGGTCTCCCGGCCGTGCAGCACCTTGTCCTTGTCGCGCCGCTGCAGACCCAGGCAGATCCGCTTGGTGACGACGAAGGCGATGACCGGACCGAGGAAGAAGAAGATCCGGACGAACCAGGTGATCGCGTTGATCGACAGATGGAAGTGAGTGGCGAAGATGTCGTTGCCACCACCGATCAGCATGATCATGTACGCGGTCACCCAGGCGACACCGAGGGCGGTCCGGGTCGGCGCGTTGCGCGGCCGGTCCAGGAGGTGGTGCTCCCGCTTGTCACCGGTGATCCACGACTCGATGAACGGGTACATCGCGATCGCGCCGAGCATGATGCCGAAGACGACCAGCGGGATGAACACGCCCAGGACGAGCGTGTGACCCCACAGGGTGATCTCCCAGCCCGGCATGACACGGATCAGACCCTCGGCGAAGCCCATGTACCAGTCGGGCTGGGCGCCGGTGGACACCTGGTCCGGACGGTACGGGCCGAGCGCCCAGATCGGGTTGATCGTGAACAGCGCGGCGATGACCGAGATGACACCGAAGACCAGGAAGAAGAAGCCTCCGGCCTTGGCCATGTACACCGGCAGCAGCGGCATGCCGACGACGTTCTTGTTCGTCCGGCCGGGGCCGGGGAACTGCGTGTGCTTGTGGTAGAAGACCAGGATCAGGTGCGCCACCACGAGGCCGAGCATGATGCCCGGCAGCAGCAGGATGTGGATCGAGTAGAACCGGGCGATGATGTCGTGGCCCGGGAACTCCCCGCCGAACAGGAACATCGAGATGTACGTGCCGACGATCGGCGTGGACAGGATCGCGCCCTGGGTGAAGCGGACACCGGTGCCGGAGAGCAGGTCGTCCGGGAGCGAGTAACCGGTGAAACCGGTGAACATGCCCAGGACGAACAGCAGGAAGCCGAACAGCCAGTTGATCTCACGCGGCTTGCGGAACGCGCCGGTGAAGAAGACGCGCATCATGTGCACGAACATGCCGGCGAGGAAGACCACCGCGGCCCAGTGGTGGATCTGCCGGATGAGCAGACCACCGCGGACGTCGAAGCTGATGTCCAGGGTCGAGGCGTACGCCTCGGTCATGCGGATGCCCTGCATCGGCACGTACGAGCCGTGGTACTCGATCTCGTTCATGCTCGGGTGGAAGAACAGCGTCAGGTACACACCCGTGAGGATGATGATGATGAAGCTGTAGAGGCAGATCTCACCCAGCATGAAGGACCAGTGGTCCGGGAAGATCTTCCGCATGTTGGCCTTGGCCAGGGAGTAGATCCCGAGACGGCCGTCGGCCCAGTCGGCCACCCGCTCGCCGGCGGGCGCCTTCCGCTGTGCGTCTGTTGCGGTCGTGGTGCTCATCCGCGCTCCCAGAATGCAGGACCGACGGGCTCCTCGAAGTCGCCGAGCGCCTCGAGGAAGCCCTCGTCATTGACGCCGATCCGCAGCTGCGGAAGGGCGTGACCGGCCGGGCCGAAGATGACGCGGGCGCCGTCGGAGAGGTCGAAGGTGGACTGGTGGCACGGGCAGAGGACGTGGTGGGTCTGCTGCTCGTACAGGGAGATCGGGCAGCCCACGTGGGTGCAGATCTTGGAGAAGGCCACGATGCCCTCGTGCGACCACTCGAGCTCGCGCTTGTCCTTGATGTCCTCCGGCTGGATCCGGACGATCATCAGGGCGTCCTTGGCGATCTTCGTGTTGAACTCGTGGTCGTGCTCCTCCAGGCCCTCGGGCTTGGCGAAGGTCAGCGAGCCCACCGCGACGTCCTCGGGACGCAGCGGCTCGTTCGTGTTCATGTTGATGAGCTGCTTGCCCTTGGCCCACGAGGTGTGGAACAGCTTCTTCTCGGGCAGCGGGCCCAGCTCGCGCAGCAGCACCACGCCGGAGAGCGGCACCATGGCCAGCGCGCCGAGCATCGTGTTGCGGATCAGCGGGCGGCGGCCGATCGCGGACTCCCGCGCGCCGTCGGCGAAGTCGGCCATGACCTTGGCCTTGACCTCGGGCGCGGCCTCGATCGGGTGACGGTCGTCCGCGACCTCGTGGTCGGACATCAGGGTGCGGGCCCAGTGGACCGCGCCCGCGCCGATGCAGAAGAGCGCGATGCCGAGCGTCAGGCCGAGCGACAGGTTGGTCGCGCTGACGTGGCCGAGCGGCCAGACGTACACGATCTTGTCGACCGGGAAGATCACGAACGAGGCGATGAAGCCGATCGTGGCCAGCATCGACAGCGTGAACAGCAGGGCGACCGTGCGCTCGGACCGCTTGGCGGCCCGCTCGTCGATGTCCTGGATGCGCGGCTTGTGGGGCGGCAGCCCCGGGTCGGCGAACGGGTTCTCGGCTACCGCCGTGCCGTGCGCGGCGTCCTGCTTGTGCGGCAGGCTCTCTTCGGAAATGTCTTGGCTACTCATGACTTCTTGGCCTTAGCGGTGTGGGCCGCGACCCAGACGGCAACAGCGATCAGCGAACCCAGACCGAAGATCCAGCCGAACAGGCCCTCGCTGACCGGTCCCAGACCGCCCAGCGCGAAGCCGCCGGGAGTCGGGGTCTCGTCACCGTTCACGGTCTTGATGTACGCGATGATGTCCTTCTTCTCCTTCTCCGGCATGGTGGTGTCGGGGAAGGACGGCATGTTCTGCGGGCCGGTCTGCATGGCCTCGTAGATGTGCTTCTCGCTCACGTCCTCGAGGCTGGGCGCCCACTTGCCCTTGGTGAGCGCACCACCCTCGCCGGTGAAGTTGTGGCACTGCGCACAGTTCGTGCGGAACAGGTCACCACCGCGGGCGATGTTCGCCCCGTCGGGGCTGTACTGCTTCTCGGTCGGCGTGGCCGGGCCGGGGCCCAGGGACGCGACGTACGCGGCGAGCTGGTCGATCTGCGCCTGCGAGTAGATGTTCGGCTTCTCCGGCACCTGGGCGCCGGGCTGCTGCGCCGGCATACGGCCGGTGCCGACCTGGAAGTCCACGGAGGCGGCGCCGACGCCGACCAGGCTCGGGCCGTCGGAGGTGCCCTGACCGCCGGTTCCGTGGCAGCTGGCACAGCCGACGGAGTAGAGCTTCTTGCCCTCCTCGATGGCGAGTGACTGGGCGGTTTCGTCGGCCTGCGCCTTGTCCGCGGGTGCGAACGCGGCGTACAGCCCCCCAGTGGCCGCCAGCGCGAGAAGTAGGACGACGACCGCCGCCAGCGGATGGCGTCGTCGTGCGGAGAGCTTTTTCACGGATTACCCCGGTGTCAGGATCTTCTGCGTCGATGCTTGCTGGATGTGTTCGGGCGTACCGGAGGTACGGGCCCGATTACTTGATCATGTAGATCGTGGCGAAGAGGCCGATCCAGACGACATCGACGAAGTGCCAGTAGTAGGACACGACGATGGCGGCGGTTGCCTGCTCATGGGTGAACCTCTTCGCCGCGTACGTCCGGCCAAGGACCAGCAGGAAGGCGATCAGGCCGCCCGTCACGTGCAGTCCGTGGAAGCCGGTCGTCATGTAGAACACGGAGCCGTACGGGTCGGACGAGAGCGAGAGGCCCGCGTCCTTGACCAGCTCGGTGTACTCGAAGACCTGGCCGCCGATGAAGATGGCACCCATGACGAACGTGATGATGAACCACGTCCGGAGCTTCTTCACGTCGCCCCGCTCGGCGGCGAACACGCCGAGCTGACAGGTGAGGGAGGAGAGCACCAGGATCGTGGTGTTGGTCGCCGAGAACGGAAAGTTCAGGTGTCCCGCCTGCTGGGACCAGAACTCGGCACCCATCACCGAACGAAGGGTGAAGTACATCGCGAAGAGGGCCGCGAAGAACATCAGCTCGGAACTCAACCAGATGATGGTTCCGACGCTGGTGAGGTTCGGCCGATTGACCGACGGGTGCGCGTGCCCGGTTTCTACTGTCGTTGCTGTCGCCACGACCGACATTATGTCGGTCGCTTATCCCGCCCTCACTCCGGGGGGTGCCGTTCGGTGTGTTGATGCGCTCCGTCCAGCCCGAACGGCCCATCCGAACCGGTGTTGACGCGGTGTGGGGAGGAGTAGCATCCGGCCCATCGGTACCTGCCTTACCTGCCCTCACCGCCGACGTACTCGGAGGAACAATGCAGTCGAGCGCCACCGTCCTGGTCTACAGCGACGACGCCAACACCCGCGCGCAGGTGCGGCTGGCGGCCGGGCGCAGGCCCGCGGCCGACGTTCCGCCGGTCGAGTACGTCGAGTGCGCGACGCTGCCGGCCGTGCTGGAGCGGCTGGACCAGGGCGGGATCGACGTCTGCGTCCTGGACGGCGAGGCGGTGCCCGCCGGGGGCATGGGGGTGTGCCGGCAGATCAAGGACGAGGTCTTCCGCTGCCCGCCCGTGCTGCTGCTCATCGGACGCCCGCAGGACGCCTGGCTGGCCACCTGGAGCCGCGCCGACGCGGCCGTGACGCTGCCGGTGGACCCGGTGGAGCTGGCCGACTCCCTGGCCGCGCTGCTGCGCAGCAGGCTGGCCGTCGAGGCCTGACGGTCACAGCGCGGCGGGACGGACTCTCGCCGCGTCGGCGGGGTTGACGCCCGGCCGGGCGGCGTCCACGAGGGCGCTGCCCGTGCGCCACTTGTCCCAGGGGATGTTCCAGTCGCCGAAGCCGTTGCCGAAGGGGTCCATCGGGCTTCCCCCGCTGTTGACGACGGCGACGACGTCCCCCGGACGGAC
The DNA here is from genome assembly GCF_055571835.1 of Streptomyces sp. NPDC030862. Lineage (NCBI taxonomy): Bacteria > Bacillati > Actinomycetota > Actinomycetes > Kitasatosporales > Streptomycetaceae > Streptomyces > Streptomyces sp. NPDC030862. The sequence continues at coordinate 13,292 of NZ_JBVIEN010000011.1, forward strand.
GGTTTTGAAGAACCAGGCGGCGTTGCCGGTGGACATGCCCGTGCAGCCGTGGCTGACGTTGGCGAAGCCGTGCGACCCGGCGGACCAGGGCGCCGCGTGGACGTACTCGCCGCTCCAGGTCACCCGGGTGGCCCAGTAGACGGGCAGGTCGTAGGACTCGCTGCTGCCCGCGGCGATGCCGACGGTGGTGGAGCGCATCCGGACGAACTGCTCCTTGCCGAGCACCACTTTGATGCCGTTGCGGGTGGCGAAGCCCGGTTTGCCGGTGGTCACCGGAATGGTGTTGATCACTTGCCCGTTGCGCTTGACCGTCATCTGGTGGGCCGCCGCGTCGGTGATGGCTTCGATGCGGTCGCCGATGGTCAGGGACAGGGGCTTGACGGGCCCGCCGTACAGGTCGCCGTCTATCCGTACGCCGGCGAGCCTGCCGGTGGCGGTGACGGAGGCGCCCGCGGGCCAGAAGTCCTTGGGGCGGAAGTGAAGTTTCCTGTCGTCCACCCAGTACCAGGAGCCCTCGACGGCCGGGGTGGAGCGGACCTTCAGGGAGCGTTCGACGGCGGCGCGGCCGGCACGGGACCGCACGGGGACGCTCAGCTCCGCCGTGATGGGCTGTCCGACGCCGTACGTGCCCGCCTGCGGGCCGAATCGCACGGTCAGCACCTTCTTTGCGGGTGCCGTCTCGAATGTCAGCGTACGGACGCCAGGAGCGCCTTCACGGTCCTCCGTGGCCACCCTGACGGTGTAGCGGGCGCCGGCCGTCAGGGACCCCGTGGAGCGCCAGCGGCTGCCGTCCGCGGAGAGCTCGCCCGCCAGGTAGTGACCGGCCTCGTCGCGGGCCGTGACGTCCGTGATGCGGCCGTCCTTGGCCTTGGCGGTGACTTCGAGCGGCTTGTCGAGCGGCGCTTTGCGGCCCTCCGAGGGGCCGTTGAAGGTGACCTGCCGAGCCGCGTCGTACGGCTCCGCGGAGAGGGGGTGGCCCTCCGGGCCACCGCACGCGGTCGCGCTCGCTCCGGTGACGGCGACCAGGAGGGTGCAGCTTATGGCGGTGCGCAAGCGGCTCGTGTGGCTCATGAGCACACCGTAGGAAGAGCTGTCGACCGCGGCACGCGGGATGCAACCAAAAGAGGGACCCGGTGACCTCCCTGTGGAGGTCACCGGGTCCCCTGGAGAGAGACGAACCGTACGACTACTGGTTCTGGTTCTCGCCCCGGTAGTACTCGAACACCCAGCCCCAGACACCGATCAGGATCAGCGGCAGGGAGAAGTACAGCAGCCACCAGCCGAGGGCGACGCCCAGGAAGGCGAGGGCGCCACCGATGGCCAGGGAGAGCGGCTGCCAGCTGTGCGGCGAGAAGAAGCCGACCTCACCGGCCTCGTCCGCGACGTCGGCCTCCTTGTCGTCCTGCGCCATGGCGTCCACGCGCCGGGCCGTGAAGGCCAGGTAGTAGCCGATCATGATCGCCAGGCCGAAGGCCAGGAAGAGCGCCGTCGTACCGGCCGGCTCCTTCGACCACAGGCCGTACACGATGGCCATGGCGAGGATGAAGACGCTCAGCCAGATGAACATCTTGCCCTGGATCTTCACTTGCCGACCTCCTTGCCACCGAACAGCGCGGTGTCCTTCTGCCCGTGGTTCTCGAGCTGGCCGACCGCTGCGATCTCGGGGTGGTGCAGATCGAACGCCGGGGATTCCGACCGGATGCGCGGCAGCGTGAGGAAGTTGTGCCGCGGCGGCGGGCAGGACGTCGCCCACTCCAGGGAGCGGCCGTAGCCCCACGGGTCGTCGACGCCGACCGGCTTGCCGTACTTGGCCGTCTTCCAGACGTTGTAGAAGAACGGCAGGATCGACATGCCGAGCAGGAACGACGCGATCGTGGAGATCGTGTTCAGCGCGGTGAAGCCGTCGGCGTGGAGGTAGTCCGCGTAACGACGCGGCATGCCCTCGGCACCCAGCCAGTGCTGCACCAGGAAGGTGCCGTGGAAGCCGATGAACAGCGTCCAGAAGGTGATCTTGCCGAGCCGCTCGTCCAGCATCTTGCCCGTGAACTTCGGCCACCAGAAGTGGAAGCCGGCGAACATCGCGAAGACCACGGTGCCGAAGACGACGTAGTGGAAGTGCGCGACGACGAAGTACGAGTCCGAGACGTGGAAGTCCATCGGCGGCGAGGCCAGGATGACACCGGTCAGACCACCGAAGGTGAAGGTGATCAGGAAGCCGATCGTCCACAGCATCGGCGTCTCGAAGGAGAGCGAGCCCTTCCACATGGTGCCGATCCAGTTGAAGAACTTCACACCGGTCGGGACCGCGATCAGGAAGGTCATGAAGGAGAAGAACGGCAGCAGCACACCGCCGGTGACGTACATGTGGTGCGCCCACACCGTCACGGACAGACCGGCGATGCCGATCGTCGCGGCCACCAGGCCGATGTAGCCGAACATCGGCTTGCGGCTGAAGACCGGGATGATCTCCGAGACGATGCCGAAGAACGGCAGGGCGATGATGTACACCTCTGGGTGACCGAAGAACCAGAAGAGGTGCTGCCACAGCAGCGCGCCGCCATTGGTCGGGTCGAAGATGTGCGCGCCGAACTTGCGGTCCGCCTCCAGCGCGAAGAGCGCGGCGGCGAGCACCGGGAAGGCGAGCAGGACCAGGACACCGGTCAGCAGCACGTTCCAGGTGAAGATCGGCATGCGGAACATCGTCATGCCCGGGGCGCGCATGCAGATGATCGTGGTGATGAAGTTGACCGAGCCGAGGATCGTGCCGAAGCCGGAGAAGGCCAGACCCATGATCCACATGTCGGCACCGACGCCCGGCGAGCGGATCGAGTCCGACAGCGGGGTGTAGGCGAACCAGCCGAAGTCGGCGGCACCCTGCGGGGTGATGAAGCCGGCCACCGCGATGAGCGAGCCGAACAGGTACAGCCAGTAGGCGAACATGTTCAGCCGCGGGAACGCCACGTCGGGCGCGCCGATCTGCAGCGGCATGATCCAGTTGGCGAATCCGGCGAACAGCGGCGTCGCGAACATCAGCAGCATGATCGTGCCGTGCATCGTGAACGCCTGGTTGAACTGCTCGTTCGACATGATCTGCGTACCCGGACGGGCGAGCTCGGCGCGCATGAAGAGCGCCAGCAGACCGCCGATGCAGAAGAAGACGAACGACGTGACCAGGTAGAGCGTGCCGATCGTCTTGTGGTCCGTGGTGGTCAGCCACTTGACGACGACATTGCCGGGCCGCCTGCGCCGCACGGGGTGCTCGTTCTCATACGGCTCGTTCACCGAGCCGTCGGCTGCCGTGGCGGCACCCTGAGGTTCGTTGAGGATGCTCACAGTTGGTTGGTCTCCGAGTTCCTGGCCGGGTCCGTCTGCTCAATGCCCGACGGGATGAAGCCGGTCTGCCCCTTCTCGGCCAGCTCCTTCAGGTGCTGCTGGTAGCGCTCCGGGGAGACCACCTTGACGTTGAACAGCATCCGGGAGTGGTCGACGCCGCAGAGCTCGGCGCACTTGCCCCTGAAGGTGCCCTCCTGGGTGGCGGTCACCTCGAAGACATTCGTGTGGCCCGGGATGACGTCCTGCTTGAACAGGAAGGGGAGCACCCAGAAGGAGTGGATGACGTCACGGGACGTCAGGATGAACCGGACCTTCTCGCCCTTCGGCAGCCACAGGGTCGGACCCGGGTTGCCGTTCTGCGGATTCCGGGTGCCGGGGATGCCGTAGTCGTAGACGCCCTCGGCGCCCGCCGGGAACTCCTTCTGGAACCGGTCCGGAATGGCACCGATCTCCTTGGCGGACTTGGCGTCCGTGTCGGCATTGCCGTCGACGTTCTCGACGTAGTTGAAGCCCCAGCTCCACTGGTAGCCCACCACGTTGATGGTGTGCGTCGGGTTCTTGGAGCGTTCGAGGAGCTTCGACTCATCGCGTGCGGTGAAGTAGAACAGCACCGAGACGATGATGAGCGGGGTCACCGTGTACAGCGCCTCGATGGGCATGTTGTACCGGGTCTGCGGAGGAACCTCGACCTTGGTGCGGCTGCGCCGGTGGAAGATGACGCTCCACAGGATCAGGCCCCAGACCAGCACGCCCGTGGCGAGCGCAGCCGCCCACGAGCCCTGCCAGAGGGAGAGGATCCGCGGAGCCTCCTCCGTCACCGGGGTGGGCATACCAAGGCGGGGGAAGTCCTCCCAGTTGTACGAGCAACCGGAGGCGGTAGCCAGGATCAGGCCCGCAGTCAGCACCTGCGGCAGCTTCCGCCGCATCGGGCGCCGCGACGAGCGGTCGGAGCCGTTGGGACTCACGTAGCGCCTTCCCGAGAGTCTCGCCCGCGCGGTCGGCTGCGGCCGTCACGCTGGTCGGTCGCCGGCCCTGACGCGGGCAGGGGTTTGGATGTTTATGCGGACCAAACCCTACTGGACGCTATTTGGGGTCGCGCGGGGAGGGTGCCCAACGCGCCGCCGGACCCCCTTTTTGGGTGGGCTCGCTTGCCTCCGGGGCGCTGAAGCGTGCGTCGACGGTCGATCTCCCCCTACGCCCTGCGGGCGTGGGAGGTACCCCCGCTCGGGTCGTTCGTCCCTCACGACCCTCCGCGCGTTCTCTCTTTCGACGCCCGCGCGCCCCTTTGGCTCGCTCGCCACAGGCGCCGGAGGTGCGGGCCGGAGGCTCCGGAGATGAAGGCCGGAGGCTCAAGAGGTGATGGTGGAGGCCCTGGGGCCAGGGGCTCGGGTTTAGCGTGGGGGCGTGGCCTACTTCGATTCCGCTTCCTCCGCTCCCCTCCACCCCGTTGCCCGGCAGGCGCTGCTCGCGGCGCTCGACGAGGGGTGGGCCGATCCGGCGCGGCTGTACCGCGAGGGGCGGCGGGCGCGGATGCTGCTGGACGCGGCGCGGGAGGCCGCGGCGGAGGCCGTGGGGTGCCGTCCGGACGAGCTCGTCTTCACCCCTTCGGGGACACGTGCGGTGCACTCCGGAATTGCCGGGGCGCTCGCCGGGCGTCGGCGTGTCGGGCGGCACCTGGTCGTGTCGGCGGTCGAGCACTCCTCGGTGCTCCATTCGGCGGCCGCCCACGAGGCGGACGGCGGCACGGTGGCCGAGGTGCCGGTGGGCCGGGCCGGGCGGGTCGACCCGGCCGCGTACGCCGCCGCCCTGCGCGCCGGCACCGCCCTGGCCTGCCTCCAGTCCGCCAACCACGAGGTGGGCACCGAGCAGCCCGTGGCCGAGGTGGCCGAGGCGTGCCGGGCGGCCGGGGTGCCGCTGCTGGTGGACGCGGCGCAGTCGCTGGGCTGGGGTCCGGTCGCCGGCGACTGGTCGCTGCTGACCGCGAGTGCCCACAAATGGGGCGGTCCCGCGGGGGTGGGGCTGCTCGTCGTCCGCAAGGGTGTCCGGTTCGCCGCCCAAGGCCCGGCGGACGAGCGCGAGTCGGGGCGGGCCGCCGGGTTCGAGAACCTTCCGGCCATCGTCGCCGCGGCGGCCTCGCTGCGGGCCGTACGGGCCGAGGCGGACGCGGAGGCGGCGCGGCTGCGGGGGCTGGTGGAGCGGATCCGGTCGCGGGTGTCGGAGTCGGTGCCGGACGTGGAGGTGGTCGGCGACCCGGTGCGGCGGCTGCCGCACCTCGTCACCTTCTCGTGTCTCTATGTCGACGGGGAGACCCTGCTGCACGAGCTGGACCGCGCGGGCTTCTCGGTGTCGTCCGGCTCGTCGTGTACGAGCTCGACCCTGACACCCAGCCATGTGCTGCGCGCGATGGGCGTGCTGTCGGAGGGCAACGTACGGGTCTCGCTGCCGTTCGGTACGCCGGAGGCGGACGTCGAGCGGTTCCTGGAGGTGCTGCCGGGCGCGGTGGCGGGCGTACGGGAGCGCTTCGGCGCCCCCACGTCCGCCCCCGCGCCGGCGCCCGGGGCCGGGGACCTCGTCGTCGACGCGCTCGGCAAGCGGTGCCCGATCCCGGTGATCGAGCTGGCGAAGGTGATCGGCGACGTACCGGTCGGCGCCACCGTGACGGTGCTCAGCGACGACGAGGCCGCCCGCCTCGACATCCCGGCGTGGTGCGAGATGCGGGGCCAGGAGTACGTGGGCGAGCGGCCGGCGGAACGCGGCAGCGCGTACGAGGTGCGCCGCACGGCCTGACGGCCGGGCCTCAGGCGAGGTGCTTGTGGACCTCCGCCGCCGCGTCGTCGCCGTACGCCTTGGTGAAGCGCTCCATGAAGTGGGCCCGGCGCAGTGTGTACTCCTGGGTGCCGAGCGTCTCGATCACCAGGGTGGCGAGCATGCAGCCGACCTGGGCGGCGCGCTCCAGGCTGACGCCCCAGGTCAGACCGGACAGGAAGCCGGCCCGGAAGGCGTCGCCGACGCCCGTCGGGTCGACCTTGGCCTCTTCCTGCGGGCAGCCGACCTCGATGACCGGCTCGCCCACCCGCTCGATGCGGACGCCGCGCGAGCCGAGCGTGGTGACGCGGTGGCCGACCCGGCCGAGGATCTCCTCGGCCGTCCAGCCGGTCTTGGACTCGATGAGCCCCTTCTCGTACTCGTTGGAGAAGAGGTAGGTCGCCCCGTCCAGCAGGATCCGGATCTCGTCGCCGTCCATGCGGGCGATCTGCTGGGAGAAGTCCGCCGCGAACGGGATCCCGCGCGAGCGGCACTCCTCGGTGTGGCGCAGCATCGCCTCGGGGTCGTCCGCGCCGATCAGGACGAGGTCGAGGCCGCCGACGCGGTCCGCCACCGCCTGGAGCTCGATCTGGCGGGCCTCGCTCATGGCGCCGGTGTAGAAGGAGCCGATCTGGTTGTGGTCGGCGTCGGTGGTGCAGACGAAGCGCGCGGTGTGCAGGACCTCGGAGATCCGCACGGAGCCGGTGTCGACGCCGTGCCGGTCGAGCCAGGCGCGGTACTCGTCGAAGTCGTAGCCGGCCGCGCCGACCAGGATCGGGTGGGCGCCCAGCTGCCCCATGCCGAAACAGATGTTGGCGCCGACGCCTCCCCTGCGGATGTCGAGGTTGTCGACCAGGAAGGAGAGGGAGACCGTGTGCAGCTGATCGGCGACGAGCTGGTCGGCGAATCGGCCGGGGAAGGTCATCAGATGGTCGGTGGCGATGGAGCCGGTGACTGCGATACGCACGGCTGGGCGCTCCTGGGGAAGGTGGAGTTGACGGTTAACGCTACCCGGTCACGGAGCCGCCGACATGCGGAAACTACCCGATAGTAGGTCTTTTTCGGTCGCGTGCGGCTGCGTACGGTGCCGATATGACCGAGTACATCGCTCCACTTGAGCGGGGGGAGTCCGACATGGGCCTGGAGTTCGGCCTCGCCGAGCTGCGCGGCGACAGCGCGCGCATGGCGCCGCACTGGAGGGTGCCGGCGGAGGACGCTCCTCCGCCCGGTCCGGTGTCGCCGTCACTGATCCACGGGGTGGTGGTGCCGCCCGCGTCCGCGCGGCTGATCGACGCGACGGTGGAGTACGGCGCCTGATCCCCGGCCGTCTCGTGGAACCGGGTGCTCCTCCGTTCCGTCCCATGGGTGTCTTCCGTAAAGGGAGTACGACGGACGAAGGAGCGTTGCGGTGAGCAGTACGGAACCCGAGCCCACACAGGACACCGCCCGCCCCGGGCGTTCCCCGCTGGTCGTCGCCTCGGTGGCGATGGCGGTGCTGCTCGCCGGGGGCGGCGGCGCGTACTTCGCCACGAGCGCGTCGGACGGCGGCCGCGCCGAGGCGGGCGCCGGCCGTACGGCGCCGCCCCCGCTGGCGTTGGACGGGCACACCGAGGGGTCGTCGGGGCCGGGGATCGCGCCCGGCGAGCCGGCGCCGAACGGCGAGGTCTACCGCGCCTCCGGCCCGCTGCCGGACGGGCCGGACACGGCGCACGTCCACCGGTCCCGGGGCGCGGTCGGCGCGGACGAGGTGGCGCGGCTCGCGAAGGCCCTGGGGGTGTCGGGGACGCCGCGCCCCGACGGTACGGCGTGGAAGGCCGGCCCCGAGAAGGACGGCTCGGGCGGGGTGCTGCAGGTCGAGAAGGAGGCGCCGGGGACCTGGTCCTTCGGTGCGGCGCCGGCGGGTGACGACTGCCGCAAGGGCACGAGCTGTCCCGGCGGCGGACGGAACGGTGGGCCGATGGGCTGGGGCGGGACCCCGGTGGGCGAGGAGGCGGCGAAGAAGGCGGCCGCTCCGGTGCTGAAGGCGCTGGGGCAGGACGACGCCAAGCTGGACGCCACCCAGCTGATGGGCGCGGTACGGGTCGTCAACGCCGATCCGGTCGTCGGCGGGCTGCCGACGTACGGCTGGACCACCGGCATCCAGGTGGGTCCGGACGGGCAGGTGGTGGGCGGCAGCGGGCGGCTGAAGGAGCCGGTCAAGGGTGATGAGTACCCGGTGATCGGTGCGGAGGAAGCGCTGAGGCTGCTGAACGCCGGATCCTCGGACGAGGGGGGCGTCTCCATCGGCGGGTGCGCGACGCCCGCGCCGCTGGAGGGCGAGGGGAAGGCCGGCCCCGAGGTGAGCTGCGCGCCGGAGCGGAAGCCCGCCAAGGAGACCGTGACCATTTCCAAGGCCGTCTTCGGGCTGGCCGCGCACACCGTGGAGGGGCGGCCGGCGCTCGTGCCGTCGTGGCTGTTCCAGGTGGCGCCGAAGGGCGACGCGCGACCGTTCACGATCACGTACCCGGCGGTGGCCCCCAAGCATCTCGCGCCGGCGCCGAAGCCCTCCCCGACGCAGCCGGCGGTCCCCGACCAGTCCGGTCGGCAGGTCGAGTCGTACCGGACGGACGGGAGCGGGCGGAAGCTGACCGTCACCTTCTGGGGCGGCGTGTGCAGCACCTATACGGCCAAGGCCGCGGAGAGCGACGCGCTGGTGAAGGTGACGGTGGTCGAGTCGCCGGCGGACCCGGAGCGGTACTGCATCGCGATGGCGCAGGAGCAGACCGTCACGGTGACGCTGGACCGGCCGCTGGGCGCGCGGCAGGTCGTGGACGCGGCGTCGGGTGAGGCGGTGCCGCGGAAGTAGGGCGCAAGCGGTACCGGCGTACGACGAAGGCGGCAGACCCCCATCGGGGTCTGCCGCCTTCGTCGTACGGGCTTAGCTGAACGAGTCGCCGCAGGCGCAGGAGCCGGTGGCGTTCGGGTTGTCGATGGTGAAGCCCTGCTTCTCGATGGTGTCGACGAAGTCGATGGACGCGCCGCCCAGGTACGGAGCGCTCATGCGGTCGGTGACCACCTTGACGCCGTCGAAGTCCTTGACGACGTCCCCGTCGAGCGAGCGCTCGTCGAAGAAGAGCTGGTAGCGCAGGCCGGAGCAGCCGCCGGGCTGAACGGCGACGCGCAGCGCCAGGTCGTCGCGGCCTTCCTGGTCCAGCAGCGCCTTGACCTTGGCCGCCGCGGCGTCCGACAGAAGGATGCCGTCGCTGACAGTGGTCTTCTCGTCCGATACGGACATCTGCTTCTCTCCCGGTGTGTACGGAGACTGCTTGCCGACGGTTGCAACCGGCGGGGCCGCGGATTCATTCCGGGCCGAGTGCGTGCTTTCCCCTTCATGCTCGCACACGCGCGCGCACGCACGTCGGGCAAGCGCCACCCCGGGGACGGGGGATGTGTCACATCGACACTATGGCCATCGTCAAAGTGACGTGAAGCGGTTATGATAGATAGCGTCATTTAGACGAAAAGGCTCCTTCGCCGCGCTTACCGAAGAAAGAAAGGGTGCGTGACGTGACCACCGCCCAGCCCCTGGATGTCCAGCCGACGCCGCTCGCCCTGCTGCTGCTCGGCCGCGAGGCCGACCCCAAGAGCGAGCGGGGCGTCGAGTGCCCCGGCGACCTTCCATCGCCGTCCGACCCGGACCTGGTGGAGCGCGCCCGCGCGGCCAAGGAGAAGCTGGGGAGGAAGGTCTTCGTGCTGGGGCACCACTACCAGCGCGACGAGGTCATCCAGTTCGCCGACGTCACCGGGGACTCGTTCAAGCTCGCCCGGGACGCGGCGGCGCGGCCGGAGGCCGAGTACATCGTCTTCTGCGGTGTGCACTTCATGGCCGAGTCGGCCGACATCCTGACGACCGACGACCAGAAGGTCGTGCTGCCCGACCTGGCCGCCGGCTGCTCGATGGCCGACATGGCCACGGCCGAGCAGGTCGCGGAGTGCTGGGACGTGCTGACGGAGGCGGGCATCGCCGAGCAGGTCGTGCCGGTCTCGTACATGAACTCCTCCGCCGACATCAAGGCCTTCACCGGCAAGCACGGCGGCACCATCTGCACCTCCTCGAACGCCAAGCGGGCCCTGGACTGGGCCTTCGAGCAGGGCGAGAAGGTGCTCTTCCTGCCCGACCAGCACCTGGGGCGCAACACCGCCGTCCGGGACATGGGGATGTCGCTGGACGACTGCGTCGTCTACAACCCGCACAAGCCCGGTGGCGGGCTGACCGTGGAGCAGCTGCGCGCCGCCAAGATGATCCTGTGGCGCGGGCACTGCTCGGTGCACGGGCGCTTCTCGCTGGACTCGGTGAACGACGTGCGCGAGCGGATCCCGGGCGTCAACGTGCTGGTGCACCCGGAGTGCAAGCACGAGGTCGTGGCCGCGGCGGACTACGTCGGGTCGACCGAGTACATCATCAAGACGCTGGAGGCGGCGCCGGCCGGCTCCAAGTGGGCCATCGGCACCGAGCTGAACCTGGTGCGGCGCCTGGCGAACCGTTTCGCCGACGAGGGCAAGGAGATCGTCTTCCTCGACAAGACGGTCTGCTTCTGCTCGACCATGAACCGCATCGACCTGCCGCACCTGGTGTGGACGCTGGAGTCGCTCGCCGAGGGCAAGCTGGTCAACCAGATCCAGGTCGACCGCGAGACCGAGAGCTTCGCCAAGCTGGCGCTGGAGCGCATGCTGGCGCTGCCGTAGCCGTCTCCTGAGACGAACGTGTGAGGGGCGCCCCGCCGATGCGGGGCGCCCCTCGGCGTTTGATCAGACCCCGGCCGGGGCCCGCTCCGGCTCGCGCTCCGCGGCACGGGCGGCGCGGGCGGCGCGCTTGGTGCGGCGGCGCTCCTTGCGGAGCTCCACCATCGCGTACAGCGTCGGGACCAGCAGCAGGGTGAGCAGCGTGGACGTCACCAGGCCGCCGATCACCACCACCGCGAGCGGCTGGGCGATGAAGCCGCCCTCGCCCGTGATGCCGAGCGCCATCGGGAGCAGGGCGAAGATCGTCGCCAGGGCGGTCATCAGGATCGGGCGGAGGCGGTGGCGGCCGCCCTCGATGACCGACTCGATGACGCCGAGGCCCTGCGCCCGGTACTGGTTGATCAGGTCGATCAGCACGATGGCGTTGGTGACCACGATGCCGATCAGCATCAGCATGCCGATCATCGCCGGGACGCCCATCGCCGTGCCCGTGGCGACCAGCAGGCCGATGGCGCCGGTGGCCGCGAACGGGATGGAGACCAGCAGGATCAGCGGCTGGACCAGCGACTTGAAGGTCGCCACCAGCAGCATGAAGACGATCGCGATGGCCGCGAGCATCGCCAGGCCCAGGTTGGCGAACGCCTCCTCCTGGTCCTCGGACACACCGCCGATGGTGGCGGTGGCCCCGTCGGGCAGGTCCAGTGCGTTGATCTTCGACTGGAGCGCGGCGCTCACCGCCCCCGTGTTGTCACCGGTCGGCTTCGCCGTGATGGTCGCGGCCCGCGAGCCGTCGATACGGGTCATCGAGACCGGGCCGGGGACCAGCTTCACCTCCGCGATGTCGCCGAGCTTCACCGGGCCGAGCGGCAGCTGCTGGAGCTGGGCCATCGTCCGCGCCGGCGCGGCGGAGGTGATGACGATGTCGCGCTCGGTGTCGTCCAGGATCGCCTTGCCCGCCGGGGTGCCGCGTACCGCCTGGGCGACCGCCATGCCGAGCGCGGCGTCGTTGAACCCGGCCTCGGCCGCCTTGGCGTTGGCCTTGACCGAGACGCGCGGGATCGACTGCGACAGGTCGCTCTGGACGTCGGTGACGTCGTCCAGCTCGGCGACCTCGGTGCGCACCTGGTCGGCGGCCTTCTTCAGGGTGGCGGCGTCGGCGGCCTTGACCACGACGCTCAGGTCCTGGTTGCCGAAGCCGTCGCCGGCGGCGATGGTCGTGTCGCCGATGCCGTCGAGCTTGCCGAGCTCGGCGTCGAGGTGGTCGCGGACCTTCTCGTACGAGGCCGAGTCCGCGAGCGTCACCTGGTAGGAGGCCTGGTTGGCGCCCGTACCGCCGCCGAAAGCCGCCATGAAGCCGGAGGAGCCGACGGTGACCTGGTAGTCCTTCACCTCGGGGGCGCCGGCCAGGACCTTCTCGACCTTCTTCGCCGCGGCGTCCGCCGCCTCCAGGCTGGTGCCGGCGGGCAGCTCCTGCTTGATGGAGAGGACCTCCTGCTCGCCCTGGTCGAAGAAGTTCGTCTTCAGCAGCGGGGCCATGCCGAAGGTGCCGACGAGGACGACGATCGCGAGGGCCACGCTGGTGAGGCGGCGGCGGGTCGCGAACCGCAGCACCGGCACGTACATGCGTCGCAGGACGCTGCGGTTCTCCTTCTCCTCGGCCTTGCGGCGCGCCTCCTCCGGGTCCGCCGACGTGCCCTTGGGGGCGCGCAGGAACCAGTACGACAGGACCGGGACGACCGTCAGCGAGACGAGCAGGGAGGCGAGGAGGGCGGCGGTGACGGTGAGGGAGAACGAGCCGAACAGCTCGCCCACCATGCCGCCGACCAGGCCGATCGGCAGGAAGACGGCGACGGTGGTGAGGGTGGAGGAGGTGACGGCGCCCGCCACCTCGCGCACCGCCGTGAGGATCGCCGCCTGGCGCTCCTCGCCGTAGCCGAGGTGCCGCTTGATGTTCTCCAGCACCACGATCGAGTCGTCGACGACCCGGCCGATGGCGATGGTCAGGGCGCCCAGCGTCAGCATGTTGAGCGACAGGTCCCGCGTCCACAGCACGATCAGGGCGAGGACGACGGAGAGCGGGATGGAGACCGCGGTGACCAGGGTGGAGCGGAGCGAGGCCAGGAAGACCAGGATGACGATGACGGCGAAGAGGAGCCCGAGGGCGCCCTCGGTGGTCAGGCCGGAGATCGACTTGGAGACCGCCGGGCCCTGGTCGGAGACGACCGTCAGCTCGGCGCCCGAGCCCAGGTCCTCGCGCAGCTCGGGCAGCTTGTCCTTGACCGCCTCGGAGATGGCGACGGCGCTGCCGTCGTTGTCCATGGTGGCCATGACGGCGAGGCTCGGCTTGCCGTTCGTCCGGGTGAGGGAGACCCGGCGGGACTCCTCCTGCTTCACGGTGGCGAGGTCGCCGAGGCGGACCGCGTCGCCCTCCGCGGGCTTGATCCGCAGGTCCTGGATCTGCTCCAGGGAGGTGAAGCCGCCGCCGACCTGGACCGTGCGGCTCTGGCCCGCCTCGGAGAAGGAGCCGGCCGGGACGGTGGCGCCGCCCGCCTTCAGCGCCTCGGCCAGGGTCATGGCGTTCAGGCCGGCCGCGGCGAGCTTGCGGTCGTCGGGCGTGATGGAGACCTGGAGGTCCTGGACGCCGTCGATGGACACCTGGCCGACGCCGTCGATGTCCTCCAGGGCCGGGACGACGGTCCGCTCCAGCTGGTCGGCGAGTGCCTGCTGGTCCTTGGTGGACGTGACGGCGAGGACGACGGTCGGGATGTCGTCGGTCGAACCGGCCACGACCTGCGGGTCCACGGTGTCGGGTAGCTGCACGCGGGCGCGGTTCACGGCCTGCTGGACGTCGGCGACGAGCTGCTTGGTGTCCGCGTCGCCGTAGTCGAAGGTGGCCATGATGAGGGCGTTGCCCTCGCTGGCCGTGGAGGTGACGCCCTTGATGCCGTCGACGGCCTTGATGGTGGACTCGAGCGGTTCGACGACCTGCTTCTCGACCACGTCGGGGGACGCGCCCTGGTAGGGGGCGAGGACTGACACCATCGGCAGCTCGATGGAGGGCAGCAGCTGTTGCTTGAGCTGCGGGATGGCGATCGCCCCGAAGACGATCGCCACGATCGATATCAGCCCGACCAGGGCCCGTTGCGCGAGGCTGAATCTGGACAGCCAGGACATGGGGTCTCTCTTCTGTGGCGGATCGGCAGGTCTTTCACACGATCAGCCATGGAGGGGAGGGTTCCGTCGCCCCCAGGTCCCGTTTGCTTATCCCCGGCGTACACCGGATGGAGTACTCGTTCACTCCGCCCTGGGGCGTACCAACCCCGATTCGTACGCGGTGACGACCAGCTGGGCGCGGTCGCGCGCGCCGAGCTTGGCCATGGCGCGGTTGACGTGGGTTTTGACGGTGAGGGGGCTCACTTCGAGGCGGTCGGCGATCTCGTCGTTGGAGCGGCCGCCGGCGACGAGGACCAGGACCTCCCGTTCCCGTACGGTCAGGGCGGCGAGGCGCTCGGAGTACGTGGACGGCTCCGCGGTGTCCTTCTGGGTGAGGAACCGGGCGATCAGGGCCTTCGTCGCGGCGGGTGAGAGCAGCGCCTCCCCGGCGGCGGCGATCCGGATGGCGTTCAGCAGCTCGTCGGGCTCGGCGCCCTTGCCGAGGAAGCCGGAGGCCCCGGCGCGCAGCGACTGGACCACGTACTCGTCCACCTCGAAGGTCGTCAGCATGACGACGCGTACGCCCGCCAGGTCCGGGTCCGCGCTGATCAGGCGGGTGGCGGCGAGGCCGTCCGTGCCGGGCATCCGGATGTCCATCAGGACGACGTCGGCCCGCTCCGTCCGGGCGAGCGCGACCGCCTCGGCGCCGTCCGCCGCCTCGCCGACGACCTCCATGTCGGGCTCGGAGTCCACCAGGATCCTGAACGCGCTGCGCAGCAGTGCCTGGTCGTCGGCGAGCAGCACCCTGATGGTCACACGGCCTCCCCTGTGGTTGCGGTGAGCGGAAGTATCGCGTGGACGCGGAAGCCGCCTCCGTAGCGGGGGGCGGCGGTGAGGGTGCCGCCGAGGGCGGTGGCGCGCTCCCGCATGCCGAGCAGGCCGTGGCCGCCGCTCTCCTGCGTGGGCGTCGGTACGCCGTCGTCGAGGACCGTCACCTCCAGGGTCCGGCCGACCCGGACGACGCTCACCTCGGCCCTGGCGTCCGGGCCCGCGTGCTTCTGCACGTTGGTCAGCGCCTCCTGGATGATCCGGTACGCCGCGAGGTCGACGGCCGCGGGCAGCGGGGTGCCCTGGTCGGTGCGGGCCAGCTGCACCGGCAGGCCGGCGTGCCGGAAGGTGGCGAGCAGCTCGTCGAGGACGGCGAGACCGGGCGCCGGTTCGGTGGGGGCCTCCGGGTCGCCGGACTGGCGGAGCAGGCCGACCGTGGCGCGGAGCTCGTCGAGGGCGGACCGGCTGGCCTCGCGGACGTGCGCGAGGGCCTCCTTGGCCTGGTCGGGGCGCTTGTCCATGACGTGGGCGGCGACCCCGGCCTGGACGTTGACGAGCGCGATGTGGTGCGCGACCACGTCGTGCAGGTCGCGGGCGATGCGCAGCCGCTCCTCGGCGACCCGGCGGCGGGCCTCCTCCTCGCGGGTGCGTTCGGCGCGTTCGGCGCGCTCGCGGATGGCGTCGACGAAGGCGCGGCGGCTGCGTACGGCGTCGCCCGCGGCGGCCGCCATGCCGGTCCAGGCGAAGACGCCGAGGTTCTCCTGGCCGTACCAGGGGGCGGAGCCGAGGAGCATGGCGGTCGCGGTGAGCACCGTCATCGTGGCCAGCCCGACCCGCCAGGTGGTGGGCCGGTCGGTGCGCGAGGCGACGGTGTACAGCGCGACGACGGCGCTCATCGCCACGGGCGCGGCCGGGTCCCCGGCGGCGAACTCGACGACGGAGAGGGCGCCGGTGATCAGCAGGACGGGCAGGGGCTCGCGCCGCCGCCGCACCAGGGCCGCGGCCCCGGCGAGCATCAGCAGCACGCTGCGCGCGTCGGGGGTGCGCTCGCCGAAGGTCGGCCCGTGGGGGTGACCGTGCGGATCGGCGTACGAGCCGGCGACCATGCAGGCGAGGACGGCGGCGGCGAGGGCCGCGTCGAAGGCGAGGGGGTGCTCGCGCAGCCAGCGCCGGCCGCGCGCGAGCCGGGTTCCGGGCGGTGTTCCGGGCGGTCTTCCGGGGGACGTCACGACAGGAAACGGTACGGCGACGCCCCGCGCCCGGGGGACCGGGGCGGGGCGTCGAGGCGTTGGACGTGCGGGGGGCGTGCCGCGGTGTCAGGCCGCCGAGCCCGGGATGAGTCCGTCCTCGGACAGCATCGCGCGGACCTCGTCGAGCGTCGCGTCGGGCGCGGGCAGGATCAGCTCGGACGGTTCGAGGGAGTCGTCGGGAAGCGGCTCCCCCAGCGTCCGCACCGTGTCCAGCAGGGCGTGGAACGTGCGGCGGAAGCCCTCCCCGTCGCCGTTCTCCATCTCGGCGAGCAGTTCGTCGTCGAGCTTGTTCAGTTCGGCGAAGTGGCTGTCCGCCACCCGCAGCTGGCCCTCCCCCATGATCCTCACGATCATGACGCGACCGTCCTTACTGCTTGTCGAACCGGGGCTGGGAGGACTGCTGCCGCTCCTGGTCCTGCGGGGTGGCACCGCCCTCGATGGCCTGCTGAGAGGAGGACCCCCCGGCGAGCTCCGCCTTCATGCGCTGGAGCTCCAGCTCCACGTCCGTACCGCCCGACAGACGGTCCAGCTCGGCCTGGATGTCGTCCTTCTGGAGCCCGGACTGGTCGTCGAGCGCGCCGGAGGCGAGCAGCTCGTCGATCGCGCCGGCCCGCGCCTGGAGCTGCGCGGTCTTGTCCTCGGCGCGCTGGATGGCGACGCCGACGTCGCTCATCTCCTCGGAGATGCCGGAGAAGGACTCGGCGATCCGGGTCTGCGCCTGGGCGGCGGTGTACGTGGCCTTGATGGTCTCCTTCTTCGTACGGAAGGCGTCCACCTTGGCCTGGAGCCGCTGCGCCGCGAGCGTCAGCTTCTCCTCCTCGCCCTGGAGGGTCTGGTGCTGCGTCTCCAGGTCCGTCACCTGCTGCTGGAGCGCGGCCCGGCGGGACAGCGCCTCGCGGGCCAGGTCCTCGCGGCCCAGCGCCAGCGCCTTGCGGCCCTGGTCCTCCAGCTTGGCCGACTGGGACTGGAGCTGGTTGAGCTGGAGCTCCAGGCGCTTGCGGGAGGTCGCCACGTCGGCGACGCCGCGGCGGACCTTCTGGAGCAGCTCCAGCTGCTTCTGGTACGAGTAGTCGAGGGTCTCGCGCGGATCCTCGGCCCGGTCAAGGGCCTTGTTGGCCTTCGCGCGGAAGATCATCCCCATACGCTTCATGACACCGCTCATGGGCTTCGCGCGCCCCCTTCGTGACGGACTTCGGCTCCAGCACTCCAACAGAACCCACAGTACGGGCCCTGCATCCATTACCGCACTGTTCGAGCGGGGATGCGCTCATCCCCAAGGACGACTGCGGACGGCTCATGATCCGGCGCAAGGAGTAGGGGTTCCGGCGGGATCCCTTGTACGGGTGGACGCAGGCCGTTGCCGGATCGTTCCCCGCGGGGGTGGGGCGCATGCCGGGTACCCCGTACCCTTGGGCTTTGTGTTCCGTAGCCGTTCGAAGGATGAGAAGGCCCCCACCGACAAGGTGACGGCGGACCTCTCCAAGCAGCCCCGCGACCCCCAGGCCCCCAAGGGCCGCCCGACCCCGAAGCGGAGTGAGGCCCAGACGCAGCGCCGCCGCGCGCAGACCGTACCGACCGACCGCAAGGAGGCCATGCGCCGCCAGCGCGAGGCCCGCCGCGCGGACCTGGCCAAGCAGCGCGAGGCGCTGGCGAGCGGCGACGAGCGCTACTTGCCCGTCCGTGACAAGGGCCCGGTCCGCCGCTTCGTCCGCGACTTCGTCGACTCGCGGTTCTGCGTCGCCGAGTTCTTCCTGCCGCTGGCCGTGGTGATCCTGGTCCTGTCCATGGTCCGGTCGGCGCAGATGCAGAACATCGCCCTGCTGCTGTGGCTGGGTGTCATCGCCATGATCGTGGTGGACTCGGTCGGCATCTGGATCCGGCTGAAGAAGCAGCTGGGCGAGCGCTTCCCCAACGAGCCCAAGCGGGGCGCGATCGCGTACGCCCTGATGCGTACGCTCCAGATGCGCCGACTGCGGCTGCCCAAGCCGCAGGTCAAGCGCGGAGAGCGGCCCTGAGCACCCAGGTCTCCGGTTTCGGAGGCGCTTCGGGGAGCTGGCTCGACGGGCTCGGCGGACTGCGCAACACGGTCCGCCAGGAGCTCGTCGCCCGCCAGCTGGACGAGCAGATAACCGCCCGCTACCCCGTGGGGCAGCGGCTGCGGGTGCTCGACGTCGGCATGGGCCAGGGCACGCAGGCCCTGCGCCTGGCCCGGGCGGGGCACACCGTCACCGGGCTGGAGTCCGACCCCGAGATGCTGCGGTACGCCCGGGAGGCGCTGGCGACCGAGCCGGCGGGCATCCGGGAGCGGGTCCGGCTCATCGAGGGCGACGGCCGGGAGACCGGCGTGCACTTCCTGCCGGGCAGCTTCGACGTGGTGCTGTGCCACGGCGTGCTGATGTACGTGGAGGAGCGCGACGCCATGCTCGCGGGCCTCGCCCGCATGCTGGCGCCGGGCGGCCTGCTGTCGCTGCTCGTACGGAACGCGGACGCGCTGGCGATGCGGCCCGGGCTGGCCGGGGACTGGTCCGGGGCGCTTGCGGCCTTCGAGTCGGACGCCTACGTCAACCGGCTCGGGCTGCCGGTGCGGGCCGACCGGCTGGGGGCGCTGACGGCGACGCTCGCGGGGATCGCGGCGCCGCTGCACGCCTGGTACGGCGTGCGGGTCTTCACCGACAACGTACCCAACGAAGAGGGCCTGCCGGCCGCCGAGCAGCTGGAGCTGCTCCTCGCGGCGGAGGACCGCGCGGGCCGCACGGACCCGTACCGCCGGGTGGCGGCGCTGCTGCACCTGTGCGGGGTCCGGGGCTGAGCCCCGCCCCCTGATCGCTGAATCGGACGCGCTGGGCGGGCCGTGGCGGGAGGTTCCGCAGGACACTCGCGGCATGGCCCTGACCGTGAACGTGACCGCCGCCGTACGCGTGCTGGTGCCGCTGCTGCCGGTGACCGCCGCCGCCGTGCTGCTGGGCGGCTGCGTGGCCCCGGCGCCGCGCGCGGCACCGCCCGCCGCCACGCCCGCCGTGTCGCCCGCGGCCGCCGGCCGGGCGGCCGGGGAGCTGGAGGAGGACTACCGCAACGTCATCCGGGACGTCCTGCCGTCGGTCGTGCAGATCGAGGCGGGGCAGGGGATCGGTTCCGGGGTGGTGTGGGACGAGCGGGGCCACATCGTGACGAACGCTCACGTGGTGGGCGGGGAGCGGTCGTTCCGGGTCACCGTGGCGACGGGCGAGGAGGTGCTGGCCGCCCGGCTGGTCTCCAGCTACCCCGAGCAGGATCTCGCGGTCATCCGGCTGGACGCGCCGCCGCCGGGGCTGAAGCCGGCGAGGTTCGGTGACTCGTCGAAGGTCGAGGTGGGCCAGATCGTGCTGGCGATGGGCTCGCCGCTGGGGCTGTCCGGCAGCGTCACGCAGGGCATCGTGTCGGCGACCGGCCGCACGGTGAGCGAGGGCGGCGCGGGCGGCGGGACGGGCGCGACCATCGGGAACATGGTGCAGACGTCGGCGGCGATCAATCCGGGCAACAGCGGCGGCGCGCTGGTCAACCTGGCGGGTGAGGTCGTCGGCATCCCGACGCTGGCGGCCACCGAACCGGGCATGGGCGGCGGTACGGCGCCGGGGATCGGTTTCGCGATCCCGTCCTCCATGGTCCGTACGATCGCGGACCAGATCGTCCGCACGGGCCGGGTCACGCACTCGGGCCGCGCGGCCCTCGGCATCTCCGGCCGCACCGTCCTGGACGACGACTACCGGCCGGCGGGCGTGGCGATCGCCGAGGTGGCGCGGGGCGGGGCGGCGGCGGACGCGGGGCTGCGGGCCGGCGACATCATCACCCGCGTCGGTGACACGGACATCACCACGATCACCTCGCTGCTGGAGGCGCTGGCGTCCGCGAAGCCGGGCGACCGGGTGCCGGTGACGTACCTGAGGGACGGGCGGCGGGGGACGGTGACGGTGACGCTCGGCGAGATGTGAGCCTCCCCGGCGCCCGTCCGCGCGGCGCCCCCCGCGCCCTCCAGGGGGTGGCTACTCCGCGGCCTCGGCCGCGCGCAGGCTCATCGGGCCGTAGATCTTCGTCTCGTCCTCGAAGAGGTGGACCTGCTCCACGCCCTCGTCGAGGAGGTCCTTCCAGGTCTCACCGAGCCAGGACTCCGCGTCGCCCTGGGTGGTGAACTCCTCCGGCTGGGTTGCCGGCTGGACCTCCGTGCCGTCGGACCTCTCGAATCGCCACGTCCATGCCATGTGCGCCTCCCGGGTTCACCAGGTGATCGGTTTCCTGCCCGCAGCGTAGCCGGGCGCGCACCCCGTGCGGGGACACGGGAGGATCATCCCTGTGGAACTGACTCTCCTCGGCACCGGCGCCCCCGACGGGCTGCCCCGCCCCGACTGCCCCTGCGCCCGCTGCGCCACCGCCCGCGGCGCGGACGCGCGTGCCGCGACCGCGCTGCTCGTGGACGGGGCGCTGCTGCTCGATCTGACGCCCGGGGCCGCGCTGGCCGCCGCACGGGCCGGACGGTCGCTCGGCGGCGTACGGCAGGTGCTGCTGACGCACCCGCACGACGGACCGGCCGTGGAGCTGCCCGCCGGGCTGCCGGCGGCCGGGCGGGTGCCGGACGGGCGGGAGCTCACGCTGATCAGCGGGCACCGGGTGCGGGCCGTGCCGATGGACGCGCCGGGCACCGGGTACGAGGTCACCTCCCCGGACGGGCTGCGGCTGCTGTACCTGCCGCCGGGCGGCGCCCCGGCGGGCGTGAGCGAGGCCGGGACGGCGTACGACATGGTCGTGGGCGACGTGGTGGGGCGGCCGGACGGGGTGGCCCGGCTGCGCGGCGCCGGTGCGATCGGGGCCGCCACCGACGTCGTCGCCGTCCACCTGGGCCACGAGGTGCCGCCCGGGCCCGAGCTGGACCGGCGGCTGGCGGCGGCCGGGGCGCGGGCCGTGCCGGACGGGACGACGCTGCTCGTGGGCGACTACCAGGACGTCCCGGACATACCGCGCCGGACGCTGGTGACCGGCGGGGCCCGCTCGGGCAAGTCGCTGGAGGCCGAGCGGCGCCTGGAGGCCTTCCCTGAGGTGGTGTACGTCGCGACGGGCGGCACCCGTGACGGCGACGCCGAGTGGGCGGCCCGCGTGAGCACGCACCGCAACCGGCGTCCGGGGTCCTGGCACACCGAGGAGACCTGCGAGCTCGCGCCGCTGCTGCGCGGCGAGGGGCCGCCGCTGCTGATCGACTGCCTGTCGCTGTGGCTGACGGACGCGATGGACCGGGTCGGGGCGTGGGACGACGGCACCTGGGCGGCGAGCGGTGAGCGCGCGCTGCGCGAGCGGGTCGCCGAACTGGTCGCGGCGGTGCGCGCCACGCGCCGTACGGTCGTGGCGGTGACCAACGAGGTGGGCGCCGGGGTGGTGCCCGCGAGCGCCGCCGGGCGGCGCTTCCGCGACGAGCTCGGACGGCTCAACGCGGCCTTCGCGGACGAGTGCGAGCACGTCCTGTACGTCGTCGCCGGTCAGGCCCTCGTGCTCCGCGGGTGACCGGTACTGTTCAGCGAATGAGCAGGCTGAATCTCGACGACTTCTCCGAACTGATCGAGCGCCCCGACAGCGCCACGCGGCGTGACGCCGAGGAACGCCGGGAGCGCCTCGCCGTCCCGCCCGGCAGGCTGGGCCGCCTCGACGAGCTGGGCGAGTGGCTGTCGGCCGCCCAGGGGGCCGTCCCGGTGCGGCCGATCGACCGGCCGCGCGTGGTGCTGTTCGCCGGGGATCACGGAGTGGCCGGCCTCGACGTGTCGGGCCGGCCCGCGGGCGGCGCGCACGCGCTGGTGCGCGCCGTGCTGGACGGGGCGAGCCCGGTGGCGGTGCTGGCGCGGCGGATGGACGTCCCGGTGCGAGTCGTCGACGCGGGCCTGGACTGCGACCCGGAGCTGCTGCCCGAGGACGTGGTACGCCACCGGGTGCGGCGCGGCAGCGGCCGGATCGACATCGAGGACGCGCTGACGCCGGAGGAGGCCGAGCAGGCGGTACGCCTGGGCATGGCCATCGCCGACGAGGAGGCCGACTCGGGCACGGACCTGGTGGTGCTGGGCGACCTCAGCGTGGGCGGCACCACGCCCGCGAGCACGCTCATCGCCGCCCTGTGCGGTACGGACGCCTCCGTCGTGACCGGCCGGGGCGGCGCCGGGATCGACGACCTGGCGTGGATGCGCAAGTGCGCGGCGGTCCGCGACGCGCTGCGCCGGGCGCGCCCGGTGCTGGGCGACCAGCTGGAGCTGCTGGCGGCGGTCGGCGGCGCGGACCTCGCCGCGATGACCGGCTTCCTCCTGCAGAGCGCGGTCCGCCGGATGCCGGTGATCCTGGACGGCGTGGTGTCGGCGGCGTGCGCGCTGGTCGCACAGCGGGCGGCGTTCCGGGCGCCGGACTGGTGGCTGGCGGGCCAGGTGAGCGGCGAGCCGGCGCAGGGCAAGGCGCTGGACCGGATGGCGCTCAACCCGCTGCTGGACCACGGCGTGACCGTCGGCGAGGGCACCGGGGCGCTGCTCGCGCTGCCGCTGGTCCAGGCGGCCGCGGCGCTGGCGGCGGAGCTGCCGGCGAGTGAACCGAGCCCTCCACCCGAGCGGGACTGACCTCTCCGGACCGACCTCTCCGGCGGAGAGATGGGGATCACGCGGCGGCCTGGCAACTTCCCGGCCGCCGCGCCGGTCTTCGCACGTGCTCGACCTCTCGACCTCTCGAATGCTCGACTGCTCGACGCCGTGCCGACCACCCCCTGGAGTCCCCATGCCGTTCGTCCGCCGTGCGCTGCGCCGTGAGTGGGGATCCCTGTACGCGGCGGTACGCGCGGGGCTCGTCACCCGCGGGTGGCGAGCGATCCCGCTGACGCTGTGCGCCGTCACGCTGACCGGGCTCTTCCAGCTTGTCCAGAACCAGTCCTGGGGCTACGGCCTCATCCAGGGCATCGGCTCGGTCCGGGCCGAGGACCCGCTGTGGCTCGCGCTGCTGCGTACGCCCCTCTCCCTGTTCGTACCGGCGCTGCACCTGCCGGTGTGGGGCGCGCTGGCGCAGGTGCTGCTGGTGTTCGGCATCGCCGAGATCTGCCTGGGGCGGCCGCGCACGCTGCTCGTCGCGTACGCCGCGACGCTGGCCGGGACGTTGTACGCGCGGATCGGCATCGCGCTCGGGCCGGACGCGCCGCTGGGGCTCGGGCTGCCGGCGTCGGACGCGCACGTCGTCGACACCGGCCCGTCGGCAGCGGTCGTCGGCCTGGCGGTCGTCGTCTGCTGGCGGTACCGGGCCTGGCTCACCGGCGGCCTGGTCGTGCTGGCGATGATCGTCGAGGTGGTCTTCAAGAACAACCTCGCGGGCAAGGAGCACCTGGCCGCGATCGGGGCGGTGCTCGTGGCGTGTGCGGTCCGGGAGGTCCTCGCGCTCAGCGCCGCCGGTCGCCGCCCGGGCGGCGCAGTTGCTGGACCCGGTCCGGCGCCCCGGCGATCAGGTCCTGGAAGCGGTGCCTGACGGCGTTCCAGCGGCGGTCGTGGTGGTAGGCGCGCAGGCCCGCCCTGGCGCGGGCGCGGGGCCTGCGGCGGTAGAGGCGGCGGGCCCACAGGGAGTCGGGGCGGGCCAGCCGGAGGGCGCCGAAGATCGCGATTGGCAGCACGAACAGGCCGATGATCGCCATCCGGAACTTCCCCTTGAAGAGGGTGACCAGCACGAAGAGGAAGTTGAGCCCGAAGTTGATCAGGAGACTGCTGCGGCTCTGCCGCTCCTCGGGCGTGACCTCGTCCACGCCGAGCGGTGAGAAGCCGAGCAGGACGAGCAGGAGCAGCGCGGTGGTGAGGACCACGACCTCCACGCTCTTGCGGCCCTCCTCGGTCCAGTAGACGTCGTCCAGGTGGACGATGAGCGCGAACTCGTCGAGGACCAGGCCCGCGCCGATGCCGAGGAGCACCGCGCAGACGATGGAGGCGGCGCCGCGCCGGTCGACGGCGACCGCCCCGAAACCGCCGATCAGGGTGAGCACGACCCCCGGAATCACGTGGTGGATGTGCAGCCCGCCCGGGGTGACGTTGCGGAAGGGCCCCTTCCCGGCCCGGATCAGCCGGGTGACCACCCGGGTGAGCAGGAAGGTCAGGACGAAGGACGACAGGGCGAGGAGCAGGGGCAGCTTCCCCGGCTCGACGATGTTGCGGTAGAACCAGTGACCCATCCCGCTCCCTCCATGATCGCGCCTCCTAGCGACTACCCTGCGCCCGGTGACCATGCCCCGCACCCGTACACGCCTCGACGGCATACGTTTCGCCTTCGGCACCCTCACCGTGCTGCCCGTCCACGTCTCCCGCTGGGACCGTGAGGCGGCCCGCGCCGGAATGCTCGCCGCGCCGCTGGCGGGACTGGTGGTGGGCCTGTGCGCGGCGGCGGCCGGCGGCCTGGCCCTGCTGCTCGGCGCGGGGCCGCTGCTCGCCGCGGTGGCCTCGGCGGCCGTTCCCGCCGTGCTGACGCGGGGCCTGCACCTGGACGGGCTCGCGGACACGGCGGACGGGCTCGGCAGCGGCAAGCCCGCCGAGGACGCGCTGCGGATCATGAAGCAGTCGGACATCGGTCCCTTCGGCGTCATCACGCTGCTCTTCGTCCTGCTCGCCCAGGTGGCCGCGCTGTACGAGCTGTACGGGGAGGGCTGGGCGTACGGCGCGGTCGCGGCGGCCCTGGGCGGCACGGTCGCCCGGGCCGCGCTCACCCTCGCCTCGCGCGCCTCCGTGCCGGCGGCCCGGCCCGAGGGGCTGGGCGCGGTGGTGGCGGGGACGGTGCCGGGGCGGGCCGCGCTCGGCGTGGTGGCGCTGATGGGGTGCGCGGCCGCCGGGGCCGGGGCGCTGTTCGGGCCGTACGACGCCCTGCGCCACGTACTGGCGGGGCTGCTGGCCCTGGTGGTGGCGGAGGCGCTGCTGCGGCGCTGTGTGCGGCGGTTCGGCGGGGTGACGGGGGATGTCTTCGGGGCGGTGGCGGAGACGGCGGCGACGGTGGTGCTGGTGGTGCTGACATTGGGCTAAGACGGGTTTGAGCCGCGCCGGATCCTGGTAGTCGGGGAGCGAGAACGAAGGAGAGTGATCATGGCAACCGGCACTGTGAAGTGGTTCAACGCGGAAAAGGGCTTCGGCTTCATCGAGCAGGACGGCGGCGGTCCCGACGTGTTCGTCCACTACTCGGCCATCGCCAGCACGGGGTACCGCGAGCTCAACGAGGGCCAGAAGGTGCAGTTCGACGTCACGCAGGGGCCGAAGGGCCCGCAGGCCGAGAACGTCAGCCCGGCCTGACGGGGCCGCTCAGCAGGGCTCTCGCCAGGCGTCGAGCTCGTACCGCTTCAGTATCGAGCTCGTCCGCAGCCGTTCGGCCTGCGGGCAGAACGCCCGGGTCGGGAGCTCGTACTCCACGTGGAAGACGGCCTTGCCCGCCGTCAGAAAGGGGCGCAGGCGCTCGCACTCGCGGAACTGCGCGCACTGTTCATTGACCGCGAAGTCGAAGTCCTGGACCAGATCGGGGATCTGGTCCAGGTCGTTTTTCAGGCCGACGGCGAGACCGCGCTCATGGGCGAGGCGGGCGATGAGGCGGTTGTAGCGCAGCTGGTCGGCGGCGGTGAGCGGGAAGCCGGTGTCGTTGGCGTAGCCGTCCATGTTGTCGGGCTCCACGGCGTCGAAGCCCTTGGTCCGGCACATGTCGAGGCGGGCGGCCATCAGCGGTTCGAGGACGTCGGTGCGGCGGATGTCGAGCCAGCGCTCGCCCTTCCAGCCGTTGCCGCGCCCGATGACCTCCCGGGGGAACGTCGCGGCGTCGGGCCGCCAGTCCTCCCAGGCGCCGGTGGAGAGGTAGCAGATCACCTTGCGGCCGCGCCGGTGCAGGTCGTCGACCGTGGCGCGGGGGTGGTCGAAGCCGTCGATGTCGTACACGGGTACGTCGACGGCCGGGTCGAGGCGGCCGCTGAGCTGCCACTGCCAGGGCTGCCCCGGGGCCGGCTGCCAGCGCCGCCCCTCGTGCGGTGTGGGCGGCGCCGGGTCGGAGGGGCTCGTACACCCCGTCGCGAGCAGCAGCAGCGCGGCGACGAACAGCAGGGCGCGGCGCATCACGCGCGCCTCCCGCCGCCGGCCAGGGCGTGCGGCAGCGTGCCCCAGGGGTGGGCGCCGGCGCCCGGGACGGCGCACCGGACGCGTGTGGTGACACGGGCGTCGGCGTCGGGCGGGGCGGCGTAGACGAGGTGGCAGTAGTGGTCGGCGACCGGGAGGTCGAGGGCGCGGTAGGCGTCCCAGGGGCCCTCGAAGGTGACGAGCAGGTCGGCCAGTTCGGCGTACGCGGGGTGGGGGTGCGCCCCGTGGTTGAGGACGAGCGTGGCGGCGCCGGCCGCGCGGGCGGCCACGCCCAGGCGCCGGTAGTGCGGGGCGAGGTGCGGATCGGTGGGGACCTGGTCGAGGAAGGCGCCGTCGGCGCCGTACCAGTCGCGGTGGCGGACCAGGTCGGTGAGGACGTCGGCGTGGGGGCGGCGGCCGTAGTCGGTGTCGGTGTAGCCGAGCACGCACACCCCGGCCGCGCGCAGCCGGTCGGCGACGGTCACGAAGGCGGGGTCGGGGGCCGGGCCGGCGCCGCTCGCGGGGTTGAGCACGACGCCGTAGAGGAGCGGCGCGGCCGCGATGATGGCGTCCCATTCGGCGGGGCGGTCGGCGGGGTGCTCGTAGTAGGGCACCAGGAGGTCCACGGGCGTTTCCTTTGCGTGCTTCAGGTGCGCGTGCTTCAGGTGCGCGTGCTTCAAGTGCGGTGGGTGGTCGCCCGTCCGAGCAGTACCCAGCCGAGGACGGCCAGTACCGCGGCCGCGGCCCCGGTGATGACCGCGCCGGCCGCCTGCGGGTCGCCCGCGCCCGTCGCCAGGGACACCGTCTGGGCGCCGGTCGCCGCCACGCACACCAGCGCCGCGCTGAGCGCCGCGCCGAAGGACTGCAGCAGCAGGGCGGCCCATAGGACGGTCCCGATGAGCAGCAGCGACACCAGCCGGAGCCCGTCCAGGGCGGGCGCGCCCGGCCACAGCAGCGTCCCGCCGGCGGCGAGGGCCAGCAGGACGGTGAGGTACGCGGTGAGGCAGAGCGCCAGCGTGGTCGCGGTGGTGCGGCGGAAGGCGCGGGCGCTGGTGCTGGCCCGCAGCCCGGCGAGGCTCTCGCTGCGGAAGCGGTGCAGCAGCCATTCGGCGGGGCCCATCGAGAGGGTGAGCGCCACGGCGGAGGGCGCCGCCACCGCCGCGCCGGGCCCGTCGGCGAGGACGTCGCCGAGCGCGGCGTACAGCACGAGCCCGCCGGTGCCGAGCCCGAACAGGCCGTACGGCAGCGACGCGGCGAGCCGGGGCGCGGCCCTCCCGGGCACGCCGGGTGCGGCGAGCGGCAGGAGCACCCGCAGCGCGAGCGCCACGGCCGCGACGAGCGAGGCGAGCAGCAGGGCGGTGCGCACGGCGAGCGGCGGGTCGTACCAGAACGCGACGGGGGCGCCCGCCGCCAGCGGCAGCAGCGCGCCCAGCAGGGCCTTCTCGCGGTCGAGGACCAGCAGGACGGTCGCGGCGGCCAGGTACAGCGACTGTCCGGCCGCGAAGGCGGCGGCGCCCCACTCCCCCGGCCCGGTCGCGGCGACGGCGACGACCGCGCCCGCGAGGGCTCCGGCCGGGGCGCCGGTGAGCAGGGCCCGGGCGGCGGCCTGGCGGTCGCCGAGGCCGAGCCAGGAGTAGGCGCGGTGGGAGAGGGCCTGGTTCCAGACCCAGCCGGTGACGGCCCCGGCGAGCAGCGGAACCGTTCCGGCGGACAGGCCCAGCGCACCGGGCGGGCCCGCGAGGAGGGGCGCGCCGAGGACGTACGCGAGGCCGGGCAGGGCGAAGACCAGGCCGCGCAGGAGGCAGCCGCCGAGGCCGGTGTGCCAAGGGTCGGTGGGCGGGCCGTCCGGTTCGGGGAAGCGGCGCTCCACGCGCGCGTAGAGGTCTTCGGCGAGGGCGAAGGAGTCGGGGCGGCCGTAGGTGAGCCGGATGTGGTCGTCGGTCATGCCGTCGGATTCGAGGATGGCGGCTATCTCGTCGGGGTGGACGGCGGCCGCTATCAGGTCCTCCAGCCGGTGGGCGAGTTCGTCGAGCGGATCGGGAGCGGCCCAGCTGGGCCGCTGACGGGGGAGGGAGGGCAGGGTGTCGGTGGCGCCCGCGGCGGGCGGGGTGAGCCAGAGGGAGCCGCTCATTCACATCGTCCGATCGAGCTCGCGGTGCCTGGGGGTCCCCCCGGCGAAGGCAGGGGGCGGGTCGGAGATACGCAGCTGGAGGGTCCAGTCGTCCGGCTCCGCCACGGGCACCTCCGGGACCCCGGCGAGCTCGCGGTAGATGCGGCGGAAACCGTCGACGGAGCGGTGCAGCGTGAACCGGTCGACGACCCGCTGCCGGGCCCTGCGCCCGAGCTCGGCGCGGCGCTCCCCGTCGCGCAGCAGCGTGAGCACGGCCTCGGCCATGACGGCGGGTTCGCGCGGCGGGACGACGAGTCCGGTGTCGCCGACGGCCTCGCGTACCCCGCCCACATCGGTGGAGACGGTGGCCCGGCCGCAGGACATGGCCTCGATGAGCGAGAAGGGGAACCCTTCGCTGATGGAGGAGAGCATCACCACGCTGCCCGCGGCGTAGGCGGACGCCACGTCGGAGATCCGGCCCTCGTAGACGATGCCGTCCGTGACGCCCAGTTCGGCGGCGAGCTTCTCCAGCCGGGTGCGGTAGTCCTCGTTCCCGGCCGGGACGGGCCCGAACAACCGCAGGCGCAGCTCGGGCAGTTCCGCGCGGGCGATGGCGTACGCCCGGATCAGGGTCTCCAGGTCCTTGATGGGGTCGACGCGGCCGCACCAGCTGAGGGTGGGCACGGCGGGCTCGGGGCCGGCGAGCGGGAAGGCGTGCGGGTCGACGCCGTTGTAGACGGTGCGGATGCGGTCGGCGGGGGCGCCGCCGCGCTCCTCCCAGCGCCGGTTGTACTGGTTGCAGGGCGTGATGAGGTCGGCCTTGCGGTAGCCGAGGGAGTTGAGTTCCCGGTAGAAGCCGAGCATCAGCGCCTTGACGGGCCACCGCTGGGCCTCGGTGCGGTAGCCGAGGTAGCGCTCGCGGAGGTAGATGCCGTGCTCGGTGAGGAGAAACGGTACGCCGTCGAGGTGCTGGGCGGCGAGTGCGGGGAGGGTGGCGAGGCCGCTGGAGACGGCGTGGGCGACGCTGTCGGCGGGGATGCGGGCGGCGAGCGGCCGCAGCGCGTGTTCGAGGAGGTCGGTGGCGGTCAGGGCGTCGTGGACGGTGGGGCGGGCGGCGGCGGTCCGCAGGTGCGGCATGGTCCATATCCACATCAGCGACCGCAGCACCGATTCGGAGCGCAGGGCGGAGGAGAGCCGTCCGCGGCGGGCGAGCGCGGCCAGGGCGTACAGGCCCTCGCCGAAGTCGCAGCCGGCGGACGGGTCGAGTATCGAGAGCAGGAAGCGCTCGTAGGTGTCGGTGAAGCGGCGCCGCTCCCGCCCGATCAGCGGCCGTCCGCGCCCCGGCGCCGGGCCCCACAGCGGGAAGGCGGTGTGGCGGTAGACGTTGGGCGGGAGCTCCCAGGTGACGGGCTCGCGGCCGCTGCCGGTGAGGGCGAGGATCTGGAAGTCGACCTCGGGCATGCCGCGGACGAGCTGGTCGCACCAGGTGCTGACGCCGCCGTGGACGTGCGGATAGGTGCCTTCGGTGAGCATGGTGACATGGCGGCCTGTGGTCGGCATTCGGTTCCCCCCCGGGAGTGAGCTCGTCAGGCGCTGGTGGCGCGGTGGCGCCGGCGGTGCTGGTGGCGCTGGTCAGGCGGTCGGCAGTGTGAGGGTGATCGCCGTCTGGAAGGTGTCGGGAGCGGTCCAGGCGGAGCGGGCCCCGGCATAGGGCGTGCCGAACGCCGTCGTACCGAGCAGCTGCTGCCGGCGGGTCCCCTCGGGCGCGGTGACCGGGGCGGTCACACCGGCCGGCGCCCTGACGGTGACGGTGGTGCCGATGCGGTACGCGGTGACCTTGCCGTCCGCGAGGGCCTGGTCCCAGGCGGCGCGGCGGGCCAGTTCGGTACCGATGTCGCGGTGGCGGGGGTTGACGAGCGGGGTGTTCTCCGCGAACAGGGCGCGGTGGTCGGCGAGGACCTTGTCGAGGACGGGATAGAGGAGCCGCTCCTCGGCGAGGTTGGACTGATGGACGTAGTGGGGGCGCGGGTCGTTGGCCATGACGTGGCCCAGCGCGGTGCGGGCCTCCTGCGGGACGATGTGCTCGGCGTACCCGGTGCGTACGTCGAGCGGCTCGTCGAGGCAGGTGGAGGCGGGGTTGGTCGCGCAGACGCCGCTGCCGCCGTCCTCCTCGGAGGTGTAGATCCAGTTGTACTCGTCGGCCATCTCCTCCGCCGTCCCGACGTTGTAGTACACGTTCATCGGGTGGCGGGGCACGGTCCTCGCGGCGCCCACGGGCCGCTGCCGCGGCTCTCGGGAGTTGTCGCTCGCGATCCAGCGGACCCCGGTGTCGGAGAGCGCCCCGGCGAGGTTCGGGTTGTCGGCGGGCTGCTGCGGCAGGGTCTTCAGGCCGGAGTGCTCGCCGGTGACGAGCTCGGTGCGGTCGACGGCGAGGCCCTTGTTCACGGCCCAGGTGTGGTTGTCGCGGATCTGGGTGGCGATCTCGGCGCGGCTCGTCCACCGGATGTTGCCGTACGCGTCCTTGGCGCACCGCCACGGCACGGTGGAGGTGTCCTGGACGCAGCCGAGGAAGGGGTGCGTGTAGGTGTGGTTGACCCAGCGGTACTGCGCCCGGTCTGCGAGGAGCTGGGCGGTGAGCGGGTCGCTGCCGCCGTGCTCGGCCTTCCACTCCTCGCCGGAGCCCGCGTTGTAGACCATGTCGAGGGTGAGGCCGCTCGCCCGCTGCCACTGGGCGGCGTACTGCGCGTCGGCCGCGGTCATGCGGATCGGCGGCGTGCCCTCGCCGTCGCCGCCCGGGCAGTCGAAGTCGCCGGGCGTGCAGTTGCGGACGGTGTCCCAGCGGGCGTCGGGGGCGAAGACGTCGTCGACATGGACGGAAAAGTAGTTCCGGCTCTGTCCGAGGTGTACGCCCTGAGTCAGCCATTCCACGATGCCCCGGGCCAGGGCGCGGAACTGCCGCTGGTGCCGGTTGTAGGCGAAGGTGACGACGAGCTCGCGCCGCCCGTCGTGGGCGTATTCGCCGAGGAGGCTGGCCCGGCCGCCGCCGTCACCGGTGGCCACGTCCAGGTAGCTGGTGTATCCGGCGCGGGGCCGGCCGGCGTACCCGTGACTCTCCGAGACGTCCGGGTCGTTGTCCTCGAAGACGACCGGCCCGTCGAGGTACCGGAAGGGCCCCGCCTTCCCGGCGGCGGTGAGGGCGGTCTCCACGCCGTCGAAGACCCCGGAGCGGCCGCCGTCGTCCGTGTACTCCAGGCCGACGCCGGGGTGGGCCCAGGTGTACGCGTCGACCTGCGGGATCGCGTACGTCCGCTCGTACGCGGCGAGCGCGTCCCGCTCCGCCGCGGACAGCCCCTGGGGCGCCTCGTCGGGCAGCACCACGCCCTGGTACTTGGCGCGCGGGCGCCCGTCGACGGTGTCGGCGAGGAAGGCCGCGTCGATGACGGGGCGGCCCGGGTCGCCGAGGCGGACCACGCGGTACGGCGTGCCGGAACCTTTCAGTTCGGCGGTGAGGGCCTCCACCGCGCCGCCGCCGTCGTCCACGACGAGCACCGTGAGGTCGATGCGGGGCGTGGGCGCGGCCGCCGCGCCGGCCGCCGGGAGCGCGCCGGTCAGCAGCACCGCGGCGAGCAGCGCGGTCGCCGTGCGCCCGGCGCGGAATCCGTGGACGTGCATGGTCTTTCCCCCCTCGCGGGACCCGCCGGCGCGCGTGGGGGCGCCCCGGGGATCTGTGGAGATGATGCAAAGGGCCGGATCGCTCCCTTGCAGGATTAAGCAGAGTGTGACCGAGCTCTCACCCATATGGGGTGGCAAACGTGAAAGAGACACCACGCATGAGTGAATTGCCGCCGCCGTGAGCGAGACGGGAGTGCGCGCGTAGGCTCGTCCCCGGCGTTCCCTGGGCCGAATTACGATGCGACGGGCAAGGTCGGCCCACCCCTCGACCGCATCTCGGCCGTGCCATGGCCGTACGCCAGCCGCACACGCCGCCCGACCACTCAAACGGAAGCGAGATTTCACCACCGTGACTGCTCTCACTCTCAGCACCGCCGGCGCGGCGACACTGCGCGCCGACGTCCTCGTCGTCGGCGTCGCCAAGAGCCCGCAGGGCGGCAAGGGGCTCGTCGTCGCACCCGGCGCCGAGGCCGTCGACCAGGCCTTCGACGGAAAGCTCGCCGACGTCCTGGAGACCCTCGGTGCCTCCGGCGCCGACGGCGAGGTGACCAAGGTGCCGTCCCCGGCCGGCCTGAAGGCCCCGGTCGTGCTCGCCGTCGGCCTCGGCCAGGCGCCCGAGAAGGACGACGAGACCTACACCGCCGAGACCCTGCGCCGCGCCGCCGGCACCGCCGCCCGCGCCCTCGCCGGTACGAAGAAGGCCGCCTTCGCGCTGCCCGTCGAGGCCGTCGAGGACGCCGAGGCCATCGCGGAGGGCGCGCTGCTGGGCGCGTACGCCTTCACCGCGTACCGCGAGCAGGGCAAGGACGCCAAGGGTCCCCTCGCCGAGGTGGCGCTGCTGGGCGCGAAGCCCCGCGACAAGGCGTACAAGGCGGCGGCGGAGCGCGCCGTCGCGCTCACCGAGGAGCTCAACCGCGCCCGCGACCTGATCAACACCCCGCCCAACGACCTCACCCCCGAGGCCTTCGCCGCCATCGCCACCGCGGCCGGCAAGGAGCACGGCATCAAGGTGCAGGTGCTCGACGAGCGCGCCCTCACCAAGGGCGGCTACGGCGGCATCCTCGGCGTCGGCGCCGGTTCCGCGAACCCGCCCCGGCTGGTGAAGCTCGCCTACACGCACCCCAAGGCGGAGAAGACGCTGGCGCTGGTCGGCAAGGGCATCACGTACGACTCGGGCGGCATCTCCCTGAAGCCGGCGGGCCACAACGAGACGATGAAGTGCGACATGAGCGGCGCCGCCGCGGTGTTCGCCGCGGTCGTCACCGCCGCCCGCCTCGGCCTGGAGGTGAACATCACCGGCTGGCTGGCGCTCGCCGAGAACATGCCGTCCGGCTCCGCCCTGCGCCCCGGTGACGTGCTGCGCATGTACAGCGGCAAGACGGTGGAGGTGCTCAACACCGACGCCGAGGGCCGGCTCGTGCTGGGCGACGCGCTCACCCGCGCCTCGGAGGAGCACCCGGACGCCATCGTCGACGTCGCGACCCTCACCGGCGCGATGGTGCTGGCGCTCGGCAACCGCACCTTCGGCATCATGGCCAACGACGACGCCTTCCGCACCGCGGTCCACGAGATCGCGGAGGAGGCGGGCGAGCAGTCCTGGCCGATGCCGCTCCCCGCCGAGCTGCGCAAGGGCATGGACTCCCCGACCGCCGACATCGCGAACATGGGCGAGCGGATGGGCGGCGGCCTGGTCGCCGGCCTGTTCCTGAAGGAGTTCGTCGGCGAGGGCATCCCGTGGGCCCACCTCGACATCGCGGGCCCCGCCTTCAACGAGGGCGGCCCCTACGGCTACACCCCCAAGGGCGGCACCGGCTCGGCGGTCCGCACCCTGGTGAAGCTCGCGGAGCGGGTGGCCGCCGGCGACCTGGGCTGATCTTTTCAGGGCTCGGTTCGGGCCACGGCCCCGGAGCATGGCTCCGGGGCCGTACGCCGTCGGTCCGGGCGCGACGGAATCCGTAGGTTCGTACGCGTCGGCGGCCCGGGCGCGTGGACGATCCGCCGTCTC
Organism: Streptomyces sp. NPDC030862; assembly: GCF_055571835.1. Classification (NCBI taxonomy): domain Bacteria; kingdom Bacillati; phylum Actinomycetota; class Actinomycetes; order Kitasatosporales; family Streptomycetaceae; genus Streptomyces; species Streptomyces sp. NPDC030862. Next base: position 47,270 of record NZ_JBVIEN010000011.1, read on the forward strand.
AGAGCCTGGCCCGGCGTCTCTTGTTCCGGCAACAAGTGCGAAGATGGGTTCTCGGCAGGACAGGGCCCCCACCACAGGGCCGAAGAATCAGCGGCCGAACACCAGCCGACAGGCCGGTCATCCCCCGAGGCCGGGGGCCCGGCGACCGGCGCACATGCATGGAGGACGTGACGTGGCGAACGACGCCAGCACCGTTTTCGACCTAGTGATCCTCGGCGGTGGCAGTGGCGGTTACGCCGCGGCCCTGCGGGGTGCGCAGCTGGGCCTGGACGTCGCACTGATCGAGAAGAACAAGCTCGGCGGCACCTGCCTGCACAACGGATGCATTCCCACGAAGGCCCTGCTCCACGCCGGTGAGATCGCGGACCAGGCCCGTGAGGCCGACCAGTTCGGTGTGCTCACCACCTTCGAGGGCATCGACATCAAGGCCGTCCACAAGTACAAGGACGACGTGATCGCGGGCCTGTACAAGGGCCTGCAGGGCCTGGTCGCCTCCCGCAAGGTGACGTACATCGAGGGCGAGGGCCGGCTCTCCTCCCCCACCTCCGTCGACGTGAACGGCCAGCGGGTCGAGGGCCGCCACGTCCTCCTCGCCACCGGTTCCGTACCGAAGTCCCTCCCGGGCCTGGAGATCGACGGCAACCGCATCATCTCCTCGGACCACGCGCTGACCCTGGACCGGGTCCCGGAGTCCGCGATCATCCTGGGCGGCGGCGTCATCGGCGTCGAGTTCGCCTCGGCGTGGAAGTCCTTCGGCACCGACGTCACCGTCATCGAGGGCCTGAAGCACCTCGTCCCGGTCGAGGACGAGAACAGCTCGAAGCTTCTTGAGCGCGCCTTCCGCAAGCGCGGCATCAAGTTCAACCTCGGCACCTTCTTCCAGAGCGCCGAGTACACCGACAACGGCGTCAAGGTCACCCTGGCGGACGGCAAGACCTTCGAGGCCGAGGTGCTGCTCGTCGCCATCGGCCGCGGCCCGGTCTCCGCCGGCCTCGGGTACGAGGAGCAGGGCGTCGCGATGGACCGCGGCTACGTCCTCGTCGACGAGTACATGCAGACCAACGTGCCCACGATCTCGGCCGTCGGCGACCTCGTCCCGACCCTGCAGCTCGCGCACGTCGGCTTCGCCGAGGGCATCCTCGTCGCGGAGCGGCTGGCCGGCCTGAAGCCGGTTCCGATCGACTACGACGGCGTGCCGCGGGTGACGTACTGCCACCCCGAGGTCGCCTCCGTGGGCATCACCGAGGCCAAGGCCAAGGAGATCTACGGCGCGGACAAGGTCGTCGCTCTGAAGTACAACCTCGCGGGCAACGGCAAGAGCAAGATCCTCAAGACCGCGGGCGAGATCAAGCTCGTGCAGGTCAAGGACGGTGCCGTGGTCGGCGTCCACATGGTCGGTGACCGCATGGGCGAGCAGGTCGGCGAAGCGCAGCTGATCTACAACTGGGAGGCGCTGCCGGCGGAGGTCGCGCAGCTCATCCACGCCCACCCGACGCAGAACGAGGCGCTCGGCGAGGCTCACCTGGCGCTGGCCGGCAAGCCCCTCCACTCCCACGACTGATCCGCTCAGTCCGGGCGCGACGACCACTTACCGCAATTCGTTAGGAGCAACTGAAACCATGTCGGTTTCCGTAACCCTGCCGGCGCTCGGCGAGAGCGTCACCGAGGGCACTGTCACCCGCTGGCTGAAGGCCGAGGGCGAGCGCGTCGAGGCCGACGAGCCGCTGCTCGAGGTGTCGACCGACAAGGTCGACACCGAGATCCCCGCCCCCGCGTCCGGCGTCCTGGCCTCCATCAAGGTCGCCGAGGACGAGACGGTCGAGGTCGGCGCCGAGCTGGCCATCATCGACGACGGCTCCGGTGCCCCGGCCGAGGCTCCGGCCCCGGCCGCCGCCGAGGCACCCGCCGCGGAGGCCCCGGCTGCCGAGGCCCCCGCTGCCCAGGCCCCCGCCGCCGAGGCTCCGGCTCCGGCTGCCGAGGCTCCCGCCGCCGCTCCGGCCGGCGGCGCCGAGGGCACCGACGTCGTGCTGCCCGCGCTGGGCGAGTCGGTCACCGAGGGCACCGTCACCCGCTGGCTGAAGCAGGTCGGCGAGGAGGTCACGGAGGACGAGCCGCTGCTCGAGGTCTCCACGGACAAGGTCGACACCGAGATCCCGGCCCCGGCTTCCGGTGTGCTGCTGGAGATCGTGGTCGGCGAGGACGAGACCGCCGAGGTCGGCGCCAAGCTCGCCGTCATCGGCGCCGCGGGTGCCGCTCCGGCGGCCGCCCCGGCTCAGGAGGCTCCGGCTCCGGCCGCCGCTCCCGCCGCGGAGGCCCCCGCTGCTCCGGCCGCCGCTCCCGCCGAGGCCCCGGCCGCCCCGGCCCCGGCTCCGGCCGCTGCTCCGGCTCCCGCCGCGCCCGCCGCCCCTGCTCCGGCTCCGGCTCCGGTCACCCCGGCTCCGGCCGCCGCCGCGCCCGCCGCGCCCGCACAGCCGGCGGACGAGGGCGCGTACGTGACCCCGCTGGTCCGCAAGCTCGCCGCCGAGAACGGCGTCGACCTGTCGGCCGTCAAGGGCACCGGCGTCGGTGGCCGCATCCGCAAGCAGGACGTCCTGGCCGCCGCCGAGGCCGCCAAGGCCGCCGCCGCTGCCCCGGCCCCCGCCGCGGCCGCTCCGGCCGCCGCCGCTCCGGCCGCCAAGGCGCCGGCGCTGGAGGCGTCGCCGCTGCGCGGTCAGACGGTCAAGATGACCCGGATGCGCAAGGTCATCGGCGACAACATGATGAAGGCGCTGCACTCGCAGGCCCAGCTGACCTCGGTCGTCGAGGTCGACATCACCAAGCTGATGAAGCTGCGCGCCCGCGCCAAGGACGCGTTCGCCGCCCGCGAGGGCGTCAAGCTGTCCCCGATGCCGTTCTTCGTCAAGGCCGCCGCGCAGGCGCTGAAGGCCCACCCGGTCATCAACGCGCGGATCAACGAGGACGAGGGCACCATCACGTACTTCGACTCGGAGAACATCGGCATCGCCGTGGACTCCGAGAAGGGTCTGATGACGCCGGTCATCAAGAACGCCGGCGACCTGAACATCGCGGGCATCTCCAAGGCCACCGCGGAGCTCGCGGGCAAGGTCCGCGGCAACAAGATCACCCCGGACGAGCTGTCCGGCGCCACCTTCACGATCAGCAACACCGGCTCGCGCGGTGCGCTGTTCGACACGGTCATCGTGCCGCCGAACCAGGTCGCCATCCTGGGCATCGGCGCCACCGTCAAGCGTCCGGTGGTCATCAACCACCCGGACCTGGGCGAGACCATCGCGGTGCGCGACATGACCTACCTGTCGCTCTCCTACGACCACCGCCTGGTGGACGGCGCCGACGCCGCGCGCTACCTGACGGCCGTCAAGGCCATCCTGGAAGCGGGCGAGTTCGAGGTCGACCTCGGCCTGTAGCCCGCCCCTCCCGGCGTACGGGACATGACGACGGCGCCCCCGGTCGGAACTCTCCGGCCGGGGGCGCCGTCGTCGCGTGAGCCGCCGCGTGAGCCGTCGCGTGAGCCGTCGCGTGACAGGTGTCTCGCGCCCCGGGGCAGCCACAGGCGCTGACCGGGCGGAATAATGGCGATCGACCGCCGCAGCCGCGAAGGAGCCCCCATGACCCCGCCCGTCGTCCACTCGCTGCGCGACCAGATCCGCGAGCACATCGTGGAGGGCATCGTCAGCGGCCGCTGGAAGCCGGGCGAGCGCATCGTCGAGCGGCGCATCGCCACGGAGCTGGAGGTCAGTCAGACGCCCGTGCGCGAGGCGCTGCGCGAGCTGGAGAGCCTGCGGCTGATCGAGTCGGCGCCCAACAAGGGCGTACGGGTACGCAACCTGACGGCGGCGGACCTGGAGGAGAGCTACCCCGTGCGCGCCGGTCTGGAGCAGATCGCCGCCGAGCTGGCGGCCGACCGCCTGGGCGAGGACTGCTCGGCCCTGGAGCCCCATGTGGCGGCGCTGTACGAGGCGGACGCGCGGGCCGACGGGACGGCCCAGGTGCGGCACACCGTGGGGTTTCACCGGGAGCTGGTGCGGGCGGCCCACAACAGCGTGCTGCTGCACACCTGGGAGGGGCTCGGCATCGAGGTCTTCACGGCGTTGTCGATCCGCTGGCTCGGGACCGTACAGAAGTCGTACGCGGAGGAGCACGACGAGCTCGTCCAGGCCTTCCGCCGGCGGGACCCGCAGATCGGGGTCCTGGTGAAGCAGCACGTCCTCGGCTGCGCTCCGAGGGCCTGAGCGCGCCCCTCCTTTTTCGGGGCTCGGTTCGCCTCCGGGGCGCCTAAGTCGGTGCCGACGGTCGATCGTGCTCGGTTCTCCCCCTGGCCTTCGGCCGGGGGGACCCCCAGTCCCTCGCGAACCTCCGCGCGTTCTTCCTTTCGGCACCGCCGCTCCCCCTACCTTCGGCGGGGGGACCCCCACTTCGGCTCACTCGCCATCGGTGCCTGGGGAGGCTTGCTCATTTGGGGGCGTGCGCGCTCATTCACCATGCCCACCTGCGAAAACAAGGCACCGGGTGCCCATTTTTGTGGCACCCAATGCCGACTTTGCCGTTCTGGGAAAGATTTTTCCCCGAACACTTTGATCGATCATCGATCACGGTCGTACAGTCGTCCGCGGACTTCAACAGAGGTCCGCCTCGCCCTGTCCTGCCAAGACCAAGGGCTCCACACCCCTTCGACTCCGGAAGGCGGCGATTATGACGACCGACCCGAACCGCATCCAGCCGAGCGAGCTCGACCAGCTGCCGGACCGCGACCCCGAGGAGACCGCCGAGTGGCAGGCGTCCCTCGACGCCGTCGCCAAGGCCGCCGGGCCGCACCGTGCCGCGTACCTGATGCGTCGCACCCTGGAGCGCGCCGAGGGCGCCGGTCTCGCGCTGCCGAAGCTGCTCGAAACCGATTACGTCAACACCATCCCGACCGCCGCCGAGGCCGCCTACGGCTTCGACGGCGACGAGGCGATGGAAGCGAAGATCACCGCCTGGAACCGCTGGAACGCGGCCGCCATGGTGTCGCGCGGCGCGAAGTACGGCGTCGGCGGCCACATCGCCACCTTCGCCTCCGCCGCCTGGCTCTACGAGACCGGCTTCAACCACTTCTTCCGCGGCAAGGAGGGCGACGGCTCGGGCGACCAGCTTTACATCCAGGGCCACGCCTCCCCCGGCATCTACGCCCGCGCCTTCCTCGACGGCCGCCTCACCGAGCAGCACCTGGACAACTTCCGCCAGGAGTCCGGCGGCAACGGCCTGCCGTCCTACCCGCACCCGCGGCGCCTGCCCTGGCTGTGGGAGTTCCCGACGGTGTCGATGGGCCTCGGCCCGCTCTCGGCGATCTACCAGGCGCGGTTCAACCGCTACCTGACCAACCGCAACATCAAGGACGTCTCCAACTCCCACGTGTGGGCGTTCCTCGGTGACGGCGAGATGGACGAGCCCGAGTCGACGGCGGCCCTCGCGCTCGCCGCCCGCGAGGAGCTCGACAACCTCACCTTCGTCATCAACTGCAACCTCCAGCGCCTCGACGGCCCGGTCCGCGCGAACTTCAAGATCGTGCAGGAGCTGGAGGCCCAGTTCCGCGGCGCCGGCTGGAACGTCGTGAAGTCGCTGTGGGGCACCGCCTGGGACGAGCTGTTCCAGCTCGACACCACGGGCGCGCTCGTACGCCGCCTGCGCGAGGTACCGGACGCGCAGATCCAGACGTATCAGACGCGTGACGCGGCCTACATCCGCGAGGACTTCTTCGGCAAGGAGCCGGCGCTCGTCGAGATGGCGAAGCTGCTCTCCGACGACAAGATCATCGAGTGCTTCCACCACTCGCGCGGCGGCCACGAGTCCCGCAAGGTCTTCGCCGCGTACAAGGCGGCCCTCTCCCACAAGGGCGCGCCGACCGTGATCCTCGCCCAGACGGTGAAGGGCTTCACCCTCGGCAAGGGCTTCGAGTCCAAGAACGCCAACCACCAGATGAAGAAGCTGTCGGTGGAGGAGTTCAAGGACATGCGGGACCTGCTGGGCCTGCCGATCCCGGACTCCGCGTTCGTCGACGGCCAGGTGCCCTACGGCCACCCTGGCGCCGACTCCCCCGAGGTCCGCTACCTCCAGGAGCGCCGCGCGGCGCTCGGCGGCCCGGCCCCGGCCCGCCGCGTCCACCCGGTCGCGCCGCTGCCGGCCCCGGCCGACAAGGCGTTCGCCGCCTTCGACAAGGGCTCCGGCTCCCAGTCGGTCGCGACGACCATGGCGTTCGTCCGTCTGATGAAGGACCTGATCCGCGACAAGGAGACCGGCAAGCGCTGGGTCCCGATCGTCCCGGACGAGGCCCGTACCTTCGGTATGGAGTCGCTGTTCCCGTCGCTCGGCATCTACTCGCCGAAGGGGCAGACGTACGAGCCGGTCGACCGCGACCAGCTGATGTACTACCGCGAGGCCAAGAACGGCCAGATCCTCAACGAGGGCATCACCGAGGCCGGCTCGATGGCCGACTTCATCGCCGCGTCGACCGCGTACTCCACGCACGGCGAGCCGATGATCCCGTTCTACATCTTCTACTCGATGTTCGGCTGGCAGCGGACCGCCGACCAGATGTGGCAGCTCGGCGACCAGCTCGGCCGCGGCTTCCTCGTCGGCGCCACGGCGGGCCGCACCACCCTGACCGGTGAGGGCCTCCAGCACGCCGACGGCCACTCCCCCGTCATCGCGGCGACCAACCCCGCGGCGTTGACGTACGACCCGGCGTTCGCGTACGAGGTCGCGGTCATCGTCAAGGAGGGTCTGCGCCGGATGTACGGCGAGACCGCGCCGGGCGAGGACCAGAACGTCTTCTACTACCTGACGGTCTACAACGAGCCGATGCCGCAGCCCGCCAAGCCGGAGGGCGTGGACGAGGGCATCATCAAGGGCCTGTACCGGTTCAAGGAGGGCACCGCGCCCGCCGCCGACGCGCCGCGCATCCAGCTGCTGTCGTCGGGCACGGCGATCCACTGGGCCCTGGAGGCGCAGGAGCTGCTCGCCGCCGAGTGGGGCGTGACCGCCGACGTGTGGTCCGCGACCTCGTGGTCCGAGCTGCGGCGCGACGCGCTGGAGGCCGACGCGGCGCTGCTGCGCGGCGAGGAGCGGGTGCCGTACGTCCGCCAGGCGCTGGCCGACGCGCCCGGCCCGGTGCTGGCGGTCACCGACTACATGCGCCAGGTCCCGGACCAGATCGCGCAGTGGGTCGAGCAGGACTACAGCTCGCTCGGCGCCGACGGCTTCGGCCTGTCGGACACGCGTGAGGCGGCGCGCCGCCACTTCGGCGTGGACGCCCCGTCGATCGTGGTCGCGGCCCTGGCCCAGCTGGCCAAGCGCGGCGAGGTCCCGGCCTCGGTCGTGAAGGACGCCCGCGAGCGCTACGGCCTGTAGGTCTCGTGTGCGAGAAGCCCCCCGCTCCGGCGGGGGCTTCTTGCATGATGGGGGCCATGCGCGCTGCCCGGCTGATCAAGATGGTGCTGCTCCTCCAGTCCCGCCCCGTCATGACGGCCGCCGAGCTCGCGCGCGAGCTGGAGGTGTCGGAGCGGACGATCACGCGGGACGCGCTGGCGCTCTCGGAGGCCGGGGTACCCGTGTACGCGGACCGGGGCCGCGCGGGCGGCTACCGGCTGATCGGCGGCTACCGGACGCGGCTGACGGGCCTGGCGCGCAGTGAGGCGGAGGCGCTGTTCCTCTCGGGCGTACCGGGGGCGCTGCGGGACATGGGGCTGGACGACGCGGCGTCGGCGGCCCGGCTGAAGGTGTCGGCGGCGCTGCTGCCGTCGCTGCGGGACGCGCCCGTCTCGGCGGCGCAGCGCTTCCACCTCGACGCGCCGGGCTGGTACCAGGAGCCCGAGACGCCGGAGCTGCTGCCGGCGCTCGCGGAGGCGGTGTGGGACGACCGGCTGGTCTCGGCGCGCTACCGGCGGCGGGACGGCGAAGTGGAGCGGGAGCTGGCGCCGTACGGGCTCGTGCTCAAGGCGGGTGTCTGGTACCTGTGCGCCCGCGCCGAGGACGCCTTCCGCGTGTACCGGGTGGACCGGTTCACGGCCGTGGCGCTCGGTGACGACCGCTTCGTACGGGACGAGGGGTTCGACCTGCCGGGGTTCTGGGAGGAGCGGGCGGCCGAGTTCGCCCGCTCCCTGCTGCGTGCGGAGGTGGTGGTCCGGCTCGGCGCGGCGGGGGCGCGGTGGCTGCCGCGGGTGACGGACCGGGCCGCCGCCCGCGAGGCGCTGGAGGCGGCCGGTCCGCCGGACGCGGAGGGCCGGGTGACGGTCACCCTCCGGGTGGAGTCGGAGGAGGTGGCGTACAGCCAGCTCCTCCAGCTGGGCCCGGAGGCGGAGGTGCTGGAGCCGGCCTCGCTGCGGGAGCTGTTCGCCGAGGCGGCGTCCCGGATGAGGGACCTCTACCGGTAGTCGTCGGCGGTGGCCTGCTTCCCTCCGTGGACGACGTCGATGAAGTACCCCCAGGCGTCCGGCCGCGAGCCGTCCGCGTCGGTGAAGCCGTACACCTTGGCGAGCTGCCCGCTGGACAGGGACTGGCCGGTCCAGCGGTGGCGGTCGGGGTCGGCGGCGAGCGCGGCGACCGCCCGGCCGACGTAGACGGGGGACTCCGCGATGGCGAAGTGCGGGTCCTTCTTCGTCCCCTCGCGCCAGTTGTCCTCGCGTACGCCGAAGGCGTCGAGCATCTCCTCGGAGCGCAGGAAGCCCGGGGTGACCGCCACAGCCGTGCCGCCCACGTCCTTCAGGTCCTCGGAGAGGGCGAAGGCCATACGGATCGGGGTGGTCTTGGCGAGGTCGTAGTAGAAGTTCTCGCGGAAGCGGGGGGTGTTGTACTCGGCCGTTCCGTCGGTCATCTCGACCACCAGGGCGCCCGGGTGCCGGATCAGCAGCGGCAACGCGCAGCTGCTGGTGATGGCGTGGCTGCGGATGCCGAGGTCCAGCATGCGCAGGCCGGCTTCCAGGTCCGTGTCCCACATCTTGACGCCGAACTTCAGCAGGTGGTCGCCGCCCCAGAGGCTGTTGACCAGGACGTCGAGCCGGCCGTGCTCCTCGTCGATGCGCGCGACCAGCGCCCGGACCTCGTCGGGTACGAGGTGGTCGGTCGGTACGGCGATGCCCTCGCCCCCGGCCTCGGTGACCAGCTCGGCGGTCTGCTCGATGGTCTCGCCGGCCCGGCCGACCTCGCTCACCTTCGTACGGGTGGTGCGGCCGGTGACGTACACGGTGGCGCCCGCGGCGCCGAGGGCGACGGCGATGGCCCGGCCCGCGCCGCGCGTGGCGCCCGCGACGAGGGCGATCCTCCCGGCGAGCGGCTTGTCGTTGCTCTGCTGTGTCTTCGTCTTGGTCATACGACGACGGTGACAGCGAAAGGCGACACCTGCTGTCCGGATTCTTTTCGGCCGTTCCTTTCGGCCGTTCGGCGTGCGCCGCCGTCCGCCACCCAGGATGCTGGTCCCGTGATGGACGAGACGGAGTTCTGGGAGATCATCGACACCACTCGCGAGGCCGCCGAGGGCGACCCCGAGGACCACGCCGAGCTGCTGGTGGAGAGACTGCTGCAGCTCGACCCCGACTCCGTGCTGGACTTCGCCCGGCACTTCGAGGCGCGGTACAACCGCGCCTACACCTGGGACCTGTGGGGTGCGGCCGCCGTGCTGCTGGGCGGCGCGAGCGACGACGCCTTCGACTACTTCCGCTGCTGGCTGATCGGCCAGGGCCGGGAGGTGTTCGAGGGCGCGGTGCACGACCCGGACGCGCTCGCCGAGCTCCTCGACGAGTTCGACGAGGAGATCGACGGGGACGGCGAGGAGCTGGGGTACGCGGCGGACGAGGCGTACGAGCAGTTGACCGGGACCGTCGCGCCGGACCTGGGCATCCCGCCCCAGCCGCCGGAGCCGGAGGGCACACCGTTCGACTTCGACGACGACGCGGCGCTGGAGGAGCGGTTCCCCCGGCTCTGGGAGCGCTTCGGCGGCCTGTGACCCAGGAGTCCGGCGGTCAGAAGTGGGTGCCGCCGTCGATGCGGATCTCGGTGCCGGTGATGAAGGCCCCGTCCTCGGAGCCGAGCATCGCGACGACCCCGGCGACGGTCTCCGGGCCGGCGAAGCCCTGCCCGATGGCCGGGGCCAGCTTGGCGAAGAGGCTCATGTCGGCGTCCTCGGGCAGGCCGGGCCCGGTGCCGGTGGTCATGCCGGAGGCGATGGAGCCGGGCGCGACGCACACCGCGCGCAGGCCCTGCTTGCTGTACTCGCTCGCGATGGCGTGGGTCATCGACTGGATGCCGCCCTTGGAGGCCGCGTACGCCGCCATGTAGGGGTGGGCGAAGCTCGCCGAGGTGGACGAGAAGTTGACGATGACCGGGCGGTCGCCGTCGAGCAGGGCCGGGAGGGCCTCGCGGATCACCAGGAAGGTGCCGGTGAGGTTGACCGCGATGATCCGCTCGAAGAGGTCGAGCGTCGTCTTGTGGGTGTGCTCGGAGCGCAGGATCCCGGCGGCGTTGACCAGCACGTCCAGCCCGCCGAGCGTCCCGGTCGCGGCGGCGACCCCGGCGCGTACGGCGGCTTCGTCGGAGACGTCCAGGAGGGCGGTGGTGAGCCGGTCCGCGGCGGAGGCCGCGGCGGCCTGTGCGTACGTCTCCTTCAGCCCGGTCTCGTCGACGTCCACGGCGAAGACCCGGCCGCCCTCGGCGAGTATCCGGTGGACGGTGGCCCGGCCGATGCCGGAGCCGGCGCCCGTGACGAGGACGCGGCGGTTCTCATAGCGCTGCACCATGGCGTCACGGTACGCCTGGGTGGCACGTTTTGCCATCAGTCCTCATGGCTCCGGCGGTGGGGGCGGCCCGACGTACGCTGAACCCCGATGAGCACCAAGCCCGCCTCGCTGACCGAGCGCCGCAAGGCCGCGACCCAGATGGACATCGCCCGCGCGGCGGCGGAGCTCTTCGCCGAGCGCGGCCCGGACGGCACCACGGCCGAGGAGATCGCCCACCGGGCGGGGGTCGCGCTGCGCACCTTCTACCGGTACTTCCGCAACAAGCAGGACGCCGTCGCCCCGCTCCTCGCCGGTGGCGCCGACCGCTGGCGCGCCCGCCTCGCGGCGGCCGAGCCCGGCGCCGTACCCCTGCGGGAGGCGCTGGAGCGGTCGATCACCGAGGCCCTGTCCGTACCGGACGGGTCGGCGGCCGAGGGCCTGCGCTGGACGCGCGGGCTGCTGCGGGCGGCCGCCGGGGACCCGGCGCTGCGGGCGGTCTGGTACCGCGCGAACCAGGAGTCGGAGCAGCGGCTGCGGCCGGTGCTGGCCGCGCTGGCGGGCGAGGGCGCGGACCCGCTGGAGGTGCGGCTGGCGGCGGCCGCGGCGACGGACGCCATCCGGGTGGCGCTGGAGGCGTGGGCGGAGACGGACGCGCCCCCGCAGGAGGCGGCCGCGCTCGCGGCGCGCTGCCTGCGCGAGCTGACCGGCGGGATGCGGCTGTTCAGTCCCCGCTGAGCAGGCCGCGCCCCATGAGGACGTCGTCGACGTACCGCCCGTCCAGGTGGAACTCGCCCGGCAGGACCCCTTCGACGGCGAAGCCCTCCGCCTCGTACAGCCGGCGCGCGGGCGTGTTGTGGCCCAGGACGCGCAGTGTCATGCGGGTGGCGCCCTGGCGGCGCGCCTCGTCGCACGCCGCGCGCAGCAGCGCCCGGCCGACCCCGGCGCCGCGCGCCCACGCGGCGACGGCGAGGCCCTGGACCTGCCGCACGTGCGCGTTGCAGGCGAGGCGGGTGGGCGGCACGATCCGTATGTATCCGGCCAGGCGGCCGTCGTCCGCCTCGGCGACCAGGTAGTCGTCGGGGCGGTGGTGGGAGTCGAAGAAGGGGTCGTACGGCGGCTGCGGCCTCGGCACCACGGCGTGCAGCGGCGACCAGACGGCCCGGTCCAGCTCGCCGAGCGGCCCGGCGTCGGCCGGACGGGCGGTACGGATGCGCAGGGGCGTACGCGCGTACGAGTCGGTCATGGCGGTCACTGTGCCATGCGGCCCCCTCGGGGCAGGATGTGCCCATGCGTATCGCCATCACCGGCTCCACGGGCCTCATCGGCTCCGCCCTCCTCCGCTCCCTGCGCGCGGACGGCCACGACGTCGTCCGCCTCGTCCGGCGCCCGGCGCGCGCCGGCGACGAGGTGGAGTGGGACCCCCGGCGCCAGTACGTCGACGCGGCGGGCCTCGTCGGCTGCGACGCCGTCGTCCACCTGGCGGGCGCGGGCGTCGGCGAGCGCCGCTGGACGGAGGCGTACAAGCGCGAGATCCGCGACAGCCGGGTCCTCGGTACGGCGGCGATCGCGGAGGCCGTCGCCTCCCTGGACGCCCCGCCCCGGGTCCTGCTGTGCGGTACGGCGCTCGGCTACTACGGGGACACCGGCACGCGCGCGGTGGACGAGTCGGCGCCCGCGGGCGACGGTTTCCTGCCGTCCGTCTGCGTCGCGTGGGAGGAGGCCGCGGCGGCGGCCGAGGAGGCGGGCATCCGCGTCGCCTACGCCCGGACCGGCCTGGTCGTCGCCCGCGAGGGCGGCGCGTGGGGCCGCCTCTTCCCGCTGTTCCGCGCGGGGCTCGGCGGCCGGCTGGGCTCGGGCCGGCAGTACTGGAGCTTCATCTCCCTGCACGACGAGGTGGCGGCCCTGCGGCACATCCTGGACACCGAGTCCCTCTCCGGCCCGGTGAACCTGACGGCCCCGGACCCCGTCACCAACCGCGAGGTCGCCTCCGCGATGTCCCGCGTCCTGCGCCGCCCGGCCTTCCTCCACGTCCCGTCCCCGGCCCTGCGCCTCGCCCTCGGCGACTTCGCGGCGGACGTCCTCGGCAGCCAGCGCGTCCTGCCGGGCCGCCTCCTGGAGTCGGGCTTCCGCTTCGCCTTCCCGACGATCGACGGCGCGATCGCGGCGGCGTGAGCACCAAACCGGCGCGACCGGCGTGTACCCGGTGCCCGCGAGGCGGCGCGGGGCCGTTCCCTGCTCGCCCGTGACCCACGGGCAAGCCCTGCCGCGCCTCCGCCCTTCCCCCGAGCACCAAAGGCGAGTGAGCCGAAGGGGCGCGGCGGTGTCGAAAGGGAGAACGCGCGGAGGTTCCGAGGAACGAGGAACCGAGCACGATCGACCGTCGACACCGCCTTAGGCGCCCCGGTGGGGGTCCCCCCGGCGAAGCCAGGGGGAGAACCGAGCCCTCAAAACAAAGAACGCCCGTGCGACCCCCGTGCACCGGTGAACCCCCGTGCGCGCGACTGACCGGTAGGTGCCGGGACTCCTACGCTCGGGCCGACTCGGGCATTCCGTCGCCCCGTTGAGGGCATGAGCCCCCCACGCACCGAACCGCCACCCCGGGGAGGGACACGTGCTCAAGCAGGAGCAGCACGCGGACGTCGTGATCGTAGGAGCCGGGCTTGCGGGTCTGGCCGCGGCTCATCAGCTGGTCAGGGCAGGACTGACGGTCAGTGTCCTGGAGGCCGCCCCTCGGGTCGGCGGACGGATGGGTACCGAGGACGTCGACGGGTTCCGGCTCGACCGGATCGGGCCGCTGCTCAGTACGGCCTGTCCGGAGCTGCGCCGGGTGCCGGGCCTCGACGCCGCGGCGCTGCGGGCGTTCCGGCCGGGGGTCGTGGTGCACAGCGACGGCAGGCTGCACCGGATGGCGTCGGCCCGTCCGGGCGAGGCCCGCGCCGTGGAGCTCCGCACCGCCGAGCTCGGCGACGCGGGGAGCGCGAGGGGCGGGGCGCTCACGCGGGCGCGGGCCCTTGCGCACGCGCCCCGCACGCTGGACCAGGCCCGGCTGGGCGCGGCGCTGGGGCGGCTGGCGACGACGCCGACCGCGCGGCTGCTGGCCCGGCGGGAACTGTCGGCGGCGCTGGCCCCGGGAGCGGGCGCGGCGGGGCGCGGGCTGCCACCGCGTACCGTCAACCGGTTCCTGCGGCCGCTGCTGTCGGCGCTGCTCGGCGACCCGGACCTCACCACGACCTCCAGCCGCGCCGCCGACCTCGCGCTGCGCGGCTTCGCGCGCGGGCGGCTGTGCGTGCCGGCGGGCGGGGCCGCGACGCTGCCGGAGCGCCTGGCGACGGCGCTGCCGACGGGCACGGTGAAGACGGGCGTCCACGTCAAGGACGTGTCGATCAACCGGGTCGTCACCGCCGAGCACGGGGAGCTGGCGTGCCGTTCGCTGCTGGTGGCCACCGGCGCCCGCGCCGCCGCTGAGCTGCTGCCGGGGCTGCGCGTGCCGGACTTCCACCCGGTGACGGTGGTGCACCACACGGCGCCCGCGCCCCCGGTGACCGAGCCGGCGGCGCTGCTGCTCGACGCGGACCGCACGGGCCCGGTCGCGTACACCGCCGTCATGAGCGAGGTCGATCCGTCGCGGGCGCCGCAGGGCCGGGTGCTGGTCTCCTCGACGGTGCTCGGCGCGCCGCCGGACGGCCTGGAGGAGCGGGTGCTCCGGCAGCTGGCGGGGCTGTACGGGGTGGGCACGGCGGACTGGGAGCTGCTGGCGGTGCACCACGATCCGGAGGCCGTTGTGGCCATGCCGCCTCCGCACGATCCGCGCCGGCCGGTACGGCTGCTGGCGGGGCTGTACGTCTGCGGCGACCACCGGGACTCGGGCACCGTGCAGGGGGCCCTGTCGTCGGGCCGCCGCGCCGCCCAGGCGGTGCTGCGGGACCTGGGTGTCCCCGGTGACCGGCCGGGGGACGACCGGGTGACGGAGGAGAGCCGCGCGGCCGCGTGACCCCGTCGGGGGCCGGGCTCAGAGGTTCACGGCGCCTCAGAGGCCCATGGCGCCGACCCGGTCGCGGTAGGTGCGTACGGCCACGGCGTCCTTGTACGGCTCCAGGCGGCGTTCGAAGTCGCGTACGTACTCGACGGCGCGGGCGGAGCGGATCTCCGACGCCTGCTGGGCGGCCTCCGCGCCCAGTGCGCACGCGTGGTCGAGTTCGCCGAGGCCGAGCCGGGAGGTGGCGAGGACGACGCGGCAGAAGAGGCGGCTGCGGGCGAAGGCGGGGGCGCGCAGCTGGAGGGCGCGCTCCGCGTGCTGGACGGCGGCGCGGTACTGCTGGAGGTCCCGGTGGCAGTGCGCGGCGTCGTCGGCGAGCTCCGCCTCGTCGAAGAACCGCGCCCAGTACGGGACGTCGTCGCCGGGTCTGGCCCCTTCGAGCGCCCGCTCGGCGCGCACGAGCGCGGCGGTGCAGGCCCGGACCTCGCCGAGGACGGCGTGGCCCCGGGCCTCGACGGCGTGCAGCAGCGCCTGGACGACGGGCGGCGCGGCGGAGCCGACGCCCTGCTGGGCCACGCGCGCGAGCTGCACGGCCTCGCGCCCGTGGCCGAGGTAGACGGCCTGGCGGCTCATGGTGATCAGGACGTATGAGCCGTACGCGCGGTCGCCGGCGGCCTGGGAGAGCCGCAGCGCCTGCACGAAGTACCGCTGGGCGAGCCCGTGGGCGGCGATGTCGTACGAGGTCCAGCCGGCGAGCCGGGTGAGGTCGGCGGCCGCGGCGAACAGTCTTCGCCCGACGGTCTCGCCGTAGACGCCGCGCAGCATGGGTTCGGCCTCGTGCTCCAGGTAACGGACGAGGGCCTGGCGGGCGTGGCCGCCGCCGTACGCGTGGTCGAGGCTGCGGAAGAGCTCGCCGACGGAGCGCAGGGCGGCGACGTCGCCGCCGGTGACGCGCTGGCCGGGGGTCCTGTCGGTGGTGCGCTGGCGGGGCACGGAGGCGCGCCCCTGGGCGGGTACGCGGGGCTCGGGGGCCTGGGCCTGCGGGGGCTCACCGCGGGCGACGCGCTCGTCGGCGCGGCCGATGAGCCAGTCGCGGCTGGGGACGACGAGCCCGGCCGGGGTGAAGGCGATCTTGCGGAGCTCGGCGTGGCTGCCGGAGTCCTTGCGCCACAGGCCGCTGACGATGTCGACGGCCTCCTCGGGCGTGGCCGCGAACTCCAGCCCGGCGTACACGGGCGCGCAGGCGTCGAGCCCGAGGTCCTGGGCGGACAGCCGTCGCCCCAGGCGCCGGGTGAACACCTCGGCGATCAGCGCGGGGGTGGTGCCGCGCGGCTGCTGGCCGCGCAGCCAGCGGGTGACCGAGGTCTTGTCGTACCGCAGGTCGAGGCCGTGTTCGAGCCCGAGCTGGTCGACCCGTCGGGCCAGACCCGCGTTGGAGAAGCCGGCCTCGGCGATGAGGGCGGCGAGCTGCCGGTTGGGGGTGCGCTGCGGGGGGCGATCCGTCATCAGGTGTGCGGTCTCCTGCCTTGCCTTACGGGCGGGGTGCCGACTCCCCCTTGAAACACGAAACGGCGGAACGGCGCGAATTTAACTGCCCAGGACGTCCGTACCGCCACCTTCGCCCCACATTCATCCGATCGTGTGAGGATTGGGCCCGGCACTGACGCCTGACCGTCCGGAAGGCGGGCCGAACGACCTGCCCGACCGCGACGACGGGTGCCGCCGTACAGTGGCGAGGGCGCGATCCGCACACGAGAGGGAGGCGTACGCCGTGAGTGAGCTGCGATTCGTCCATCTGGGGTTCGGCGAGGAAGCCGTCGAGTACCAGAAGGCGTGGGACAAGCAGCGTGAGATCCACGCCGCTCGCTTCGCGGACGAGATCCCGGACACCTGCCTGCTGCTGGAGCACCCGCCCGTCTACACCGCGGGGCGGCGCACGGCCGAGAACGAGCGCCCCCTGGACGGGACGCCGGTCGTCGACGTGGACCGCGGCGGCAAGATCACCTGGCACGGCCCCGGTCAGCTCGTCGGTTACCCGATCATGAAGCTCCCGCGCCCGGTGGACGTGGTGGCGCACGTACGCCGCCTGGAAGAGGCGCTGATCCGCACGGCGGCCGAGTTCGGCGTGGAGACCACCCGGGTCGAGGGCCGCAGCGGTGTGTGGGTACTGGGCGACCCGGTGGAGCAGCGCCCCGCGCTCGGCGGGCTCTCGCTGGACTTCGACCCCCGGCTGCAGGACGACGAGTTCGACCCGCGCCTGAACGGCCCGGAGTACGCCCCGTCCAACGCCGGCCAGCGCCGCGAGGACCGCAAGCTGGCGGCGATCGGCATCCGGGTCGCCAAGGGCGTGACGATGCACGGCTTCGCCTTGAACGTGAACCCGGACAACACCTGGTTCGACCGGATCGTGCCGTGCGGCATCCGTGACGCGGGGGTCACGTCGCTGGCGCAGGAGCTGGGCCGGGACGTGACGCTCGCGGACGTCCTGCCGGTGGCGGAGAAGCACCTGCGGGACGTGCTGGAGAACGCGGAGCCGAAGCCGCGCGCGGTGGAGAAGACGGCCGCCGCCTAGGGGTCGACCGGGCGGGAATGCCGTGCACTGGCCAAAGGGTTGGCCCGACGTAACGACAACCGCAACGAGGCCGCACTTTTATCGGGCGTACCCTGGTGTTCGCCGAGGAATCGAAGCCGTAGGAGCCAGCCGTGTCCGCAGTCGCACCCGACGGACGCAAGATGCTGCGCCTGGAGGTCCGGAACAGCCAGACCCCCATCGAGCGCAAGCCCGAGTGGATCAAGACCCGGGCGAAGATGGGCCCCGAGTACAACCAGCTCCAGAAGCTCGTCAAGAGCGAGGGACTGCACACGGTCTGCCAGGAGGCGGGCTGTCCGAACATCTTCGAGTGCTGGGAGGACCGCGAGGCGACCTTCCTCATCGGCGGTGACCAGTGCACCCGGCGCTGCGACTTCTGCCAGATCGACACGGGCAAGCCGCAGGCGCTGGACCGTGACGAGCCGCGCCGCGTGGGCGAGTCGGTCGTCGCGATGGACCTGAACTACGCCACCATCACCGGCGTCGCGCGCGACGACCTGGAGGACGGCGGCGCCTGGCTGTACGCGGAGACCGTGCGCCAGATCCACGCGCAGACGGCGGACCGCGCGGCCGGCCGCACCAAGGTCGAGCTGCTGATCCCCGACTTCAACGCCGAGCCCGACCAGCTGGCCGAGGTCTTCTCCGCCCGCCCCGAGGTGCTGGCGCACAACGTCGAGACCGTGCCGCGGATCTTCAAGCGCATCCGCCCCGGCTTCCGTTACGAGCGCTCGCTGCAGGTGATCACCGAGGCCCGCGCGGCCGGCCTGGTCACCAAGTCCAACCTGATCCTCGGCATGGGCGAGACCCGCGAGGAGGTCAGCGAGGCGCTGCAGGACCTGTACGACGCGGGCTGCGAGCTCATCACCATCACCCAGTACCTGCGCCCCTCGGTGCGCCACCACCCGGTGGAGCGGTGGGTGAAGCCGCAGGAGTTCGTGGAGCTGAAGGAGGAGGCCGACGAGATCGGCTACTCCGGCGTGATGTCGGGCCCGCTGGTCCGCTCCTCGTACCGCGCCGGGCGCCTGTTCCAGCAGGCGATGGAGCGCCGGAGCGAAGCCGCCGCCTGAACACGCCCGCGCGCCGGCGGCGTGTGAATCCGCGCACAAGCGACGACCGGCGGATGACCGGCCGGTGACGGCCGATTCGACGCGGCCCGTACGTCCCCGCAGGTCGGGGCAGGTACGGGCCGCGTCGGCGTTCTCCGGGGCGGGCGCGGCGGGGCCCGGGCGCGGCGTGAACGTTTCATCGCTGTTTGACCGGCTCGCCATGCCTTGGTAACACCAGTCTGTGATGCTGTTCGTACGCACCGCACACAGCAGTCACCCATGCTCCCGCCGAACCCGCTCCCGAGGGGGGACCCACACCATGGCCCACGAGGTACGCGAGGTACGAGCCCACGCGTTCCCGTCCATCTCGTCCATCCCGCCGATCCCGGCCGTCCCGTCGGTCACCGGCGCCCTGCGGACCCTGGAGGCGCTGCTGCTCGGCGCGGGCCAGCGCACGGCCCGCCGCAACGCCTGGACGTCGGTCCTGGAGGACCGCCGCCGGGCGCGCGACCGGGTCGAGGCCGAGCACGTACTGGAGGCGGTGTCGGGCCGCACTTCCTCCGCCACGTAAACTTCACAGCATGGCGAGGAAGGCAAACTCAGACAGCGCTGACGCCGCTGCGAACCCCGGGCGACTGAAGCAGATCGCCCTGACGTACAAGATGACCCGAAAGGCCGATCCGAAGGTCGGGCTTGTCGTCGCGGGCGTGGGGATCGTCGTCTTCGGCGTCCTCCTCGCGATCGGCTTCCTGATCGGCCACCCGGTCTACCTCGGGATCCTCGGCTTCCTGCTGGCCTTCCTCGCGATGGCGATCGTCTTCGGGCGGCGCGCCGAGCGGGCGGCCTTCGGGCAGATGGAGGGCCAGCCGGGCGCGGCGGCCGCCGTCCTGCAGAACGTGGGCCGCGGCTGGACGCACACCCCGGCGGTGGCGATGAACCGCAACCAGGACGTGGTCCACCGGGCGGTCGGCAAGGCGGGCATCGTCCTGGTCGGCGAGGGCAATCCGAACCGGCTGCGGCCGCTGCTCGCGGCCGAGAAGAAGCGGATGGCCCGTGTCGTCGACGTCCCCGTGCACGACGTCATCGTCGGCACCGGCGAGGGCCAGGTGCCGCTGAAGAAGCTGCGCGTGACCCTGCTGAAGCTGCCGCGGGTGCTCACGGGTCCGCAGGTGACGCAGGCCAACGACCGGCTGCGCGCGCTCGGGGACCTGATGAGCAACATGCCGCTGCCGAAGGGCCCGATGCCCAAGGGCATGCGGATGCCGCGCGGCGGCCGGATGCGCTAGCCGACCTGTGAAGAGGGGCCCCACCGCCGGCGGTGGGGCCCCTCTTCGTATCCGTTCAGTCAGCTTTTGACCTGCACGGCGCGGGAGAGCCGGTCGTGCAGTCCGCGCCCGTCGCGGTCCCAGATCAGCGCGGGGATCGCGAGGCAGAGCAGCATGCTGCGCAGCCACACGCGGAGGAACGGGAGCCGCTCGCCGTCGACGGAGATGACGCGCAGACCGAGGAGACGCTTGCCCGGGGTGCTGCCGACGGTACCGACGGTGAGCACGCTGAGGACGAAGAGGACCACGACGGCCCAGTTACCGGCCCTGGTCTGGTCACCGGGCGCGATCAGCCCGTATGCGATCACGAGGCACAGGGTCCAGTCGATGAAGAGGGCGCCGAAGCGCCGCCCGAGCGGGGCGATGGAGCCCGGCCCCTCCTGCGGCAGGCCGAGGCGTTCACCCCGGTAGCCGAAGTCCGCGCCCATCTCCTCGGCGGCCGCGCGCGGTCCGGAGAGCCACGATCCGATTGCTTGCCTGTTGTCCACGCGACCACGGTACTGTGCCCGCTTTCGATCACTTCGACCCGGGTCCTTGACGTGTTACGCGCGCGTCCGCTGGTTAACTTTCCCGAAACAAATGGGTCATGCCCGAGAAATCCCGGGTACCTAGGGTCGGAACCAGCGTGTGCCACCGCACTGGCCCCACGACCGAGCTGCAACCCCGCCCCTCCCTGGGTGGGAGTAGGAGGAGTTGGATGTTCCAGAACGCCGACGAAGCCCAGAAGTTCATCAAGGACAACGACATCAAGATGGTCGACGTCCGGTTCTGTGACCTTCCGGGTGTGATGCAGCACTTCACGATCCCGGCGACGGCGTTCGACCCGGCCGAGGAGCTCGCGTTCGACGGCTCGTCGATCCGCGGCTTCCAGGCCATCCACGAGTCGGACATGGCGCTGCGCGCCGACCTGTCCACGGCGCGGGTGGACCCCTTCCGCCGCGACAAGACGCTGAACATCAACTTCTTCATCCACGACCCGATCACGGGCGAGCAGTACAGCCGCGACCCGCGCAACATCGCCAAGAAGGCGGAGGCGTACCTCGCCTCCACCGGCATCGCGGACACGGCGTACTTCGGCCCGGAGGCGGAGTTCTACGTCTTCGACTCGGTCCGCTTCGAGACCTCGGCGAACCAGGGCTTCTACCACATCGACTCGGAGGCCGGCGCCTGGAACACCGGTGCCCTCGAGGACAACCGCGGCTACAAGGTCCGCTATAAGGGCGGCTACTTCCCGGCCCCGCCGGTCGACCACTTCGCCGACCTGCGCGCCGAGATCTCCCTGGAGCTGGAGAAGTCCGGTCTCCAGGTCGAGCGCCAGCACCACGAGGTGGGCACCGCCGGCCAGGCCGAGATCAACTACAAGTTCAACACGCTGCTGGCCGCCGCCGACGACCTGATGCTCTTCAAGTACATCGTGAAGAACGTCGCCTGGCGCAACGGCAAGACCGCGACCTTCATGCCGAAGCCGATCTTCGGTGACAACGGCTCCGGCATGCACGTCCACCAGTCGCTGTGGAGCAACGGCGACCCGCTCTTCTACGACGAGCAGGGCTACGCGGGCCTCTCGGACACCGCCCGCTACTACATCGGCGGCATCCTCAAGCACGCCCCGTCGCTGCTGGCCTTCACCAACCCGACGGTGAACTCCTACCACCGCCTGGTCCCGGGCTTCGAGGCCCCGGTGAACCTCGTCTACTCGCAGCGCAACCGCTCCGCCGCGATGCGCATCCCGATCACGGGCTCCAACCCGAAGGCCAAGCGCGTCGAGTTCCGCGCCCCGGACCCGTCGTCCAACCCGTACCTGGCCTTCTCGGCCCTGCTGCTGGCGGGCCTCGACGGCATCAAGAACAAGATCGAGCCGGCCGAGCCGATCGACAAGGACCTCTACGAGCTCGCCCCCGAGGAGCACGCGGGCGTCCCGCAGGTCCCGACGGACCTCGCGTCGGTGCTGAACGCGCTGGAGGAGGACAACGAGTACCTCCAGGCGGGTGGCGTCTTCACGTCCGACCTGATCGAGACGTGGATCGACTACAAGCGCACGAAGGAGATCGCCCCGATCCAGCTGCGCCCGCACCCGCACGAGTTCGAGCTGTACTTCGACCTCTAAGCCGAGGGTTCCGCCGACTCGCACGGGAGCAGGCGGAGGCCAGGCAAAGCGGTGAAGGCCGCCACCCCATGGGTGGCGGCCTTCACCTTTCTGCGCAAACAGGATTCTCCAGCGCGAATCCCAGCGCGTCCAGAACTTCCTTTGACGAGTCAGCTCCGAACCGGAGCATGCCCGCCCGGTCAGGCCGTCAGCGCCTGTTGGTCGTTGCACCCCACTCCCATTGAGGACATCGTGTACGCTACGGCCAGATACCGGTCCGCGGAGATCCGGATGCCAGCAGAAGTATGTGAGCCCGGTACCCACAGAAGCTGTGCAAGGGTGTGGAGCACCCACTCCGCAAGGCAGTCAATTGAGTGTGGTCTCACTAGGTATGTGACCCTGATGCGCTGGCCGGGCAGCGGTGAGGTGAAGCATGCCCGCAAGCCGACGCAAGGCAACGGCCCGCACTCGTGCGCTTTACACAGGCGAGAAGCTTGATGCAGCACGATCCGGAATTGCCCGAGATAACTCCCTGGGACTGGACGAATGCCGTCCCGAGCAGTGCGAATTCCGAGCCCTGCTGGCGCTCGGCTATCTGAATCGGGGCCTCTACTACGACGGCCCGGCCGGGTGGGACCTTTCCGTCCTCTCTTCGTACACCCTCACGGTCTCCCCTCGCTTCGAGCGCGTAGTGCTCATCACCGATGTGCCCGATAACGTGGCCGGTCGCCTACTTCGCGGCCCCGTCGGAGGGAGTGGGCTGCCTGGGTTGCGCCTCGAGCAACACCGCGGTCAGGGAAGCTACGTCATGCGGCATCTGCCCACTGACGCACAGCTCGTGATTACGAACAACCGATCCGGGACACCTACCGGTGGACGAACCGAGACCTACGTCAACTGCCTCACCACAGACGTCCCGCTCACTTCCGACGAAGAGGAGCAGCTAGCCCGCGTTCCCCGCATGTCTGAGGAGGCCCGTCGCCTCTTGGCCGGCATCTTGTGCCGGGCCACCACTAGTGATCCTCACCGCAAGTGGGCAATCGGCAACTGGTTCTATGACCCTCTGCAGCGCCCAGGCTGGCGTGAGAACGCCTGCCCTCCTGGTTACCGAAGGCTCCACGGATCCGGTGATTGCTGGGAATTGGAATGGGAATCGCATCCCCATCCGAGTGATCTAGTCGCGGCAATGACTGATCCGGTCATTGGTATTCCCGGCGCCGAATCGGTGCCGACAGCTGACGACCCGACTATCGCTCTCGGAAACGCCACGCTCCGTCTTCACTCGCGACATACCTAGCCAGCCGCACGTCATTCACTCCTCTGCGCTGCCGACGGGCGGATGCCCTCGACAGGGTTTCCCGCCACGCTCTCGCCGGCTAGCGCCGGGTCTGGCTCCAGGAGAGCTCCAGGAGAGTCGGGGGGCGGCGTTCCCTCGGGCCCCGGCACCCGAGGGAGCCGCACAAGGACGTGGTTCATCCCACTGCGTCGACCAGGCCCATGACCTGAAGTGCCAGCCGGGTGGCGCGAGGTATCGACATGCCCAGAGGCACCGCAGAGACGGAGGCCGCGCTATGAAGTGGGACGAGGTGGCCCTCGTCATCCTGGCCGTGTTCGGCTGCGTCACGCTGCTGCTGACGCAGATCAGCGACGTGCTGTCGAGGCTGCCGCAGATCATCCGCGCGTGGCGGCAGGTACGGCACGAACTGAACGGTGGCACCGGTCCCGGTTCGCGGGACCACTCGGCGACGCACGGAGGGGGGCGAGACGAAGGCTGACGTGGGCCGCGGCTCACGCGGACAGCGCGCGCTCCAGTGGGGTGCGGAAGCGGGGGGTGATGCGCGTGCCGTTGAGCCAGGTGTGGAGGCGGGCCGCTTCCGTCTCGATGGCGGAGGTCGCCTCGCGGCCCGGGTCCGTGAGGAGGCGCCAGGTCGGTTCGCCGGTCGGGCGTTGGGTCCAGGCGCCGATGACGCGGCCGTTCCACCAGATGGTGGGGCCGATGTTGCCGCTGCGGTCGAAGAGCTCGGGGCGGTGGGCCGGGTCGAGGTACCAGTCGCGGTGCTGCCAGCCCATGGGGGTGGGGTCGAGGGCCGGGAGGAAGGCCGCCCAGGGGGGCGGGGGGTCGGTGGGGGACGTGTCGTCGGGCAGCACGTGGCCGGTCGTGCCGTCGTCGAGGTCGGCCTCGACCGCTTCGACGGCCTTGAGGGCCTTGCGGACGTCCGTGACCTTCCAGCCCGTCCACCACTTGAGGTCCGCCTCCGTCGCCGGGCCGTACGCCTTCAGCCACCGGCGGACGAGCGCGGCCTGGGCCTCGGCGGGTGGGAGGTCCGGCAGCGCGGGGGCGATCGCCCAGCGGAACTGGCTGGAGGTCCAGGAGCCCAGTGGGCGGGAGCGGACGACGCGGTTTTCGGTGCCGAGGAGCCGCAGGACGCGCGTGGTGACGCTCTGCTTGGTCTCGTACCTGGTGCCGGGGGCGTACACGAACTGTTCGCGCAGGCGGGGTTCTTCGGCGGCGAGTTCCGCGGCGGTGGCCTCGCCGAAGCGGGCCAGGGCCGCGAGGGTGGACTCCTCGACGTCCGCCAGCCACGCCTCGTCGAGGGAGCTGCCCGCCGTCAGCTGCTTGAGGAGGGTGGCCCGCTCGCGGGCGGCGACCGCGTGCGTGGTGGACGACTGGACGACCGGCGCGAGGTCCGTGGGCACCACGAAGACCGTGTGGCGCATGCCGTGCATACGGACCAGGGTGCGGTCCTCGTACAGCGCCCGCTCCATGGCGGCCACCGGGCCGGCCGGGTCGGCGAGCCGGGCGCCCACCGCCAGGTACACGGTGGCCGGGTCCGTGCCGTGCAGGGCGGTGAGTGAGCGCGCCACCTCCTCGGCCGTGGCCGCGCGGGCGGCGGGCGCCAGGTGGTGGCGTACGGCGAGACGCCGGCGGCGCTCCTCGGCGGTCATACGGGGGCGGGTGCTCGTCATGTGGGAGTCCTCAGCCGGGCGGGAGCGTGGGCCCGCCGCCCCGGGAGGGGCGGCGGGTGAGGGATTCAGCGGCCGGAGCGGATCAGGGTGCGCACCATGCGGCAGGTGGCGTCGGACGGGGCGTGCATGTCGAGGCGCGCCGCCGTGCTGCGTATCGTGTCGTCGTCGGCCTTGGACGGGTGGTAGACGCCCGAGTCCAGCAGGGCGATCGCCAGGCGCATGGCCTTGAGGCGGCGGTTGTGGGAGACGTACCACTCGCGGGGCCGGCCCGCCGGCAGTGGCTTCTTCTGCAGAGGCTTCCAGGGTTCGAGGGGCAGTGTCCGGACCGTGGCGACAGCCATCGGCGACCTCCTGGTACGCGGTGTGGGGGCCCTCCCCCGGGCCCTCACGAACTACCTGAATTTTACCGGCCACCACTGACAACCGGCCCTGGCCGACGAGGCTTCGCAGGCGGCTCCGCCGGGGTTCTGGGCAGTACGGCGGGTACGGTGACGGGCATGGAGATCTGGATCAATCCGGCCTGTTCCAAGTGCCGTGGCGCCCTGAAGCTGCTCGACGAGGAGGGCGCCGAGTACACCGTCCGCCGCTACCTGGAGGACGTGCCCTCCGCGGACGAGATCCGTGACGTACTGGACCGGCTCGGCCTGGAGCCGTGGGACATCACCCGAACCCAGGAGGCCGCCGCCAAGGAGCTCGGCCTGAAGGAGTGGCCGCGCGACGCCGGTGCGCGTGAGCGCTGGATCACGGCGCTGGTGGAGCACCCGAAGCTGATCCAGCGGCCGATCATCACGGCAGACGACGGCACGGCGGTGGTGGGCCGCACCGACGAGGCGGTGCGCGAGGCGATCAGCCGTTCCTGAGGGGCGGTTGAGCAGATTCCGCTTGCTACTCGTACGTAGGGGCACACACGGAACCGATCCGGCCGCCGCTTCCCCGTGCGGCCGGGGACAGGAGCCCCCCACGTGTCACGCGGAAAGACCCTCAGCGGGAAGAAGAAGCTCGCCCTCCTCATCGGCGCGGTCGTGATGACCGGCGGTACGGCGGTGGTGATGACCGGGACCAGCCAGGCGTCCGTCGCCTGTGACGGGCTCGCGACCGCGCTGGGCAACAACGAGCAGTTCATCGCCGGTCAGCGCGCCAACCCCGACGCCCAGTCGGAGGCCCGGATCGCCAACCGGCTGGCGGTGATCGAGGAGATCAAGCGCAAGCAGGCCGCCTCCGGGTGCGAGGTGGGTCAGGGCAGCGCCGCTGCAGGCAAGGGTGGTGCCGGTGGTGCCCAGGCGGGCGGCCAGGCCCCGGGTGCCGGGGCCGGTGCCGGGGCCGGAGCCGGAGCAGGTGCGGGTGCCGGGCAGGGCGGCCAGCAGGGTGGCGGTGGTGCCGTCGGCGAGGTCGTCTGCGCCGGGTCCACGGTGACCCTGTCCGGCGAGGGCGGCGCCCCCGCCGCCTCCAGCAACCAGTTCCCCCTCGGCACCAAGCTCAAGGTGACCAACCTCGACAACGGCAAGTCCACCACCGTCGAGGTCACCGCGCCCTCCGGCAGCTGCGCCCTGCTGAACAACGCCGCGTTCGAGCAGGTCCGCGAGCCCGGCAAGTTCCTGATCCGCAAGGCCCGGATCGAACGCGTGGGCTGACGAAAGCCCGAGCCGCGTCTCCGCCCGCGGTGTTACCTTGCGGAGGCCGGCCGCGGGACTCCGGTGCGACTTCCGGGACTTGCCTATGAAGCAATGATTCAGCTGTTCGCACCCTCATTCCCCGGCCGGCACCGACGTTCGCAGCCGCCAGTACAGCAGTCCCGGGGGGGGGAGAGACGATGGCGGAGACCCTCTCCGACCTCATCGCGGCCGAGGACGTGCTGCTCTTCGTCAACGCCGCCGTGACGGCGACGGGCCAGCGCGAGTTCCGGTCGGACGCACAGGAGCAGCGCCTGTCGCTGTCCTTCCTCCACGCGTACGTACGGGTCAACTACCGGCCCCTGTACGCCGCCACGCTCGCCCTCGACATCAACGACCACAACGCCGCGCTCATCATCGAGGCGCTGCTCCGCACAGCGGCCGAAGCAGGCGCGGCCGAAGCAGGCGCGGCCGAAGCGGGCGGCGCCGAAGCCAAGCGCACCGAGGGGCGGCTCATCGCGGCCCGGCTGGCCACCCTCCCTCCCCCGCGCGTGTACCGCCTCTTCCGCGCCCTGCGCGCCGCCAGGGTCAACAACCGCCGCACGCGTGCGCTCATACGCGACTGGCTGGCGGCCCGCCCCGACCCGGCGTACGACGCGGTGAAGTACCGCACCGGGATGAAGACGGCCGCCCGCCACGCGCATGCCCCGCTGCCGGGCGACGAGGTGGGGAGGTTCCTGTTCGCGTCCCGCGGCCACGTGGGGTACGACCACGCCCTCCTGGACGCGCACCGCCGCGCCCACTACGAGCAGGCGGCGGTCTACGAACTGCCCTTCACCGTCGCCGAGGGCTTCGCCGCCCGGCACGGCATCCCGCGCGAGGTCTTCCTGGAGCGCATCGCGCCCCGGATGACCCGTCTGGAGCGGCTGCGCACCCAGCGCACCGGCCCGGCCGCGGACCTCACCGCCATGCCGCTGACCCGGCTCGCGCTGTACGCGCTGTCGCTCGGCGTCGAGGAGCGGGTGGCGCGGCGCGCGGAGCTGACGGGCGCGCTGCGCGCCGCGGCGCGCCGGGCGGCGGGGCCGTACGCCGGTACGTGGGGGCGCGTGGCGGCGGTCCTCGACGACAGCTACTCCGCTTCCGGCTCCGGCGAGAAGCGGCGCCGCCCGCTCGCCGTGGCACTGGGCTGCCACTTCCTGCTGGAGGTACTGGCGACGGCGTACACGCCCCTGTGGACCTCGGGCGGCACGGACGCCCTCCTCGTACGCCCCTGGGGGCCGACGCCGCTCGGTACGCGGATCCTCGACGCGCTGGAGGCGGAGCCGCAGCGGCTCGTGATCGTCTCGGACGGGTGGGACAACGCGCCGCCCGGGCTGGCCGGCGAGGTGTTGCGGGTCTGGCGCACCCGGCTCGACCCGGAGCGGCGTACCAGCGTGGTGCACCTGAACCCGGTGTACGACGCCGAGGGCTTCGACGTGCGGCGCCTCGCGCCAAGCGTGCCGACGGCCGGGATCCGGGACGCGGAGGACCTGCCCGCCCTGGTGGAGGTGGCGCAGTTCGCGGAGGGGCGCACGGGGCTCGCGGAGCTGCGGGCGTACTTCGACCGGCGGGTGGAGCTGTTCCTGGAGGGTGTGTCGTGACCCGGATCGATCTGGCGGGCCTGACCGCCCGGCCCGCGCAGGTGTGGGGCGGCATCCGCCTCGTACCGCTGGTGCGGGCCGAGCCGCTGGAGGGGCTGCGCCTGCACCGGCGGGTCTACGGCGGGTACGGCGTGGTCGACGTCGGCCCCCGTACCGAGTACGTGTCGTACATCCCGCACGGTCTCGTGGCGGACTGGTCCGGTGGCAAGGGGCAGCCGGCCGAGTCGGCGGCGTACGGGACCCGGCTCGGCGCGTACGACGGCGGGGGCGAGCCGCCCTGCGGCGTCCCCGTCCGGGTCCACCACCGCCTGGTCAAGGGGGAGCGGCGCACGGGGCGGGTCCGCTTCCTGCCGCTGCACCTCGCCCTGGAGGGGTACCTGGCGCTGCACTTCGGCGGCCCGTCCATCGTGTGGGACGAGTGGTCCCGGCAGGCGGTACGCCAGGGTCTGTCGCCGCGCGCGGAGGACGCGTACGCCGGGCGGCGGGTGCGCGGGCTCGGCGAGGCGCTGCGCGTCTTCGAGATCCATCCGGGCCAGTGCGGGGTGATGGTGTACGCGGCGGACGCACTGGCCGCCGCCTTCGTCGTCCCGCACCCGGACGACTACCGCGCCCTGCATCCGTCGCTCATCGAGGACCTGTACGGCGAGACGGTGTACCAGTACGCCCTGTACGGTGCGCCGGTCCCGGAGTTCACCGCGCGCATCCCCGACACCGCCGCCCCGCGCACACTCGCCGGTCTGCGGGCGGCGGCGCGGGCGCAGGAGCGGGCGTGGACGGAGGCGCACGACGGGCTCATGGCGCGCGACCTGCTGCAGACCCCGTACGCCTTCGAGCGGGTGCGGCGGATGGGTCCGTACGCGCTGTACCGGTTCCTGCCGCCGTTCGTGCGGGGCGGCGGGGCGGAGCAGCACATCGGCGAGCTGATCACCGACCACAAGGGGCGGACGGCCTATCTGAAGACGTTCCGGCTGTCGGAGAACCAGGTCCGGCGCGGTTACCTGCTGCGGCGGCTGGCGGACTGCGACTGGCACCTGGGGCGTACGGCGGAGGCCCTCGGCACCGGATACGCCGAGCTCGTGGCCCGGATCCGGGCCGCCGGGTTCGGTT
This sequence comes from Streptomyces sp. NPDC030862, assembly GCF_055571835.1. NCBI lineage: Bacteria > Bacillati > Actinomycetota > Actinomycetes > Kitasatosporales > Streptomycetaceae > Streptomyces > Streptomyces sp. NPDC030862. The sequence continues at coordinate 76,380 of NZ_JBVIEN010000011.1, forward strand.
CGTTGCTCAACGCACACGCCGTCGCACAGGGTGTGAAGAACGAGGGGTCATAAGGGGGCGTCCCGGAGCATTACGGAAAAGCTGAGTAACACGGGGTTCACAATCGGGACACCGTCGGGAAATCCCGTGTTGTCAAGCTTCCCGGAGCGCGACACCCGCTGCACCCGAAGGATGAGGCACCCCCGTGACCATCAAGGCCGAGTACATCTGGATCGACGGCACCGAGCCGACCGCCAAGCTTCGCTCGAAGACGAAGATCCTCCCGGCGGGCGCGGCCACCGGCGTCGCCGAGCTCCCCATCTGGGGCTTCGACGGATCCAGCACCAACCAGGCCAAGGGGCACTCCTCGGACCGCGTCCTGAAGCCGGTGTACGTCTGCCCGGACCCGATCCGCGGCGGGGAGAACATCCTGGTCCTGTGCGAGGTCCTCAACACGGACATGACCCCGCACGAGTCCAACACGCGTGCGGCGCTGGCCGAGGTCGCGGAGCGGTACGCCGCCCAGGAGCCGATCTTCGGTATCGAGCAGGAGTACACCTTCTTCGACGGCACCCGTCCGCTGGGCTTCCCGGCCGGCGGCTTCCCGGCCCCGCAGGGCGGCTACTACTGCGGTGTCGGCGCCGACGAGATCTTCGGCCGTGACGTCGTCGAGGCGCACCTGGACAACTGCCTGAAGGCGGGCCTGGGCATCTCCGGCATCAACGCCGAGGTCATGCCCGGCCAGTGGGAGTTCCAGGTCGGCCCGCTGGCGCCGCTGGTCGTCGCCGACCAGCTGTGGATCGCGCGCTGGCTGCTCTACCGCACCGCCGAGGACTTCGGCATCTCCGCCACCCTCGACCCCAAGCCGGTCAAGGGCGACTGGAACGGCGCGGGCGCGCACACCAACTTCTCGACGAAGGCGATGCGCGAGGGCTACGACGCCATCATCACCGCGTGCGAGGCGCTCGGTGAGGGCTCCAAGCCGCTGGACCACGTCAAGAACTACGGCGCGGGCATCGACGACCGCCTGACCGGTCTGCACGAGACGGCCCCCTGGGACCAGTACTCCTACGGCGTGTCCGACCGCGGCGCCTCGGTCCGCATCCCGTGGCAGGTCGAGCAGGACGGCAAGGGCTACATCGAGGACCGCCGTCCGAACGCCAACGTCGACCCGTACGTGGTGACCCGCCTGCTGGTGGACACCTGCTGCGAGGCCCTGGAGAAGGCCGGCCAGGTCTGATCCGCCGTCACCCGACGCACGTGCGAGGGCGTCCGCCGATTTTCGGCGGACGCCCTCCCGCGCGTACGGGGGTTTCTGCTTGAATAGCGGCATGGCCAGCCTCCGGAACACCGCCACGGGTCGCAGCGACGACCTCGAGCCGTTCTGGCCGTCCCGTCAGCACCACGACTTCGACCGGGTGTGTTGCCGCGCGAGGAACGCGTCGGCCCCCTAACGCCTCTGAAGGCCCGTCAGGTCCCTCACGCCTTCGGCCGTCGCGCAACGACGTACTCCCGTCCCTCCGCGCGAAAGAGCTGATCTCATCATGGCGAACACCCGTACCGCCGTCCCCGTCACCGCCCTCCCCCCTGTCGCACCCCTCCCCCTGCCGTCCGGCCGGCACCGGCTGCGTGCCGTCGGCCGGGACGAGGTCGTCGACGTCTCCGAGCTGATCCCGCCGGGCGCCACCTGGCTGCCCGCGCCGCCGCACGCCGTGCCCGTACTGCCGGGGCAGCCGCCGATGGTCGGCTACCTCGTCCTCGTACCGGCCGAGCAGGGGGAGGCCCTGCCCGGCCCGGCCGCCGCGGTCCAGGGGCCGGTCGGCGGCCCTGTGGTCATCGACACGGTCCGCCGTACCGCCCTGGTGGACGGGCGGCCGCTGGAGCTCACGTACCTGGAGTTCGAGCTGCTGGCGCACCTGGTGGCGAACCCGCACCGCGTGCACACGCGCGACCAGCTGGTGACCACCGTGTGGGGCTACGGCCACGTCGGGGACGGGCGCACCGTCGACGTGCACGTGGCGCGGCTGCGCCGCAAGCTGGGCGCCGAGCACCGCCGTACGATCCAGACCGTACGGCGGGTCGGCTACAAGTACGCGCCCTAGGAGGCGTCCTGCGCGGCGCCCTCCGGGGCGCTCTGTGCGGTGTGCTCCGCGGTGCGCTTGGCGAACAGCCCCAGCGCCGCGTCCAGCACCAGGAACGCCAGCAGGCTGATGCCGAGCATCGGTACGAACCAGCCCACCAGCGCCGTCCCGGCCGCCAGCGGCAGGAGCAGCGTGGCCGGCACCCTGCGCCAGGCGCCGCGCGGCACGGGGCGGCCGAAGCTCAGCGTCCGCTCCTTGGTGGGCCTGCGCAGCCACCACATCCGGTAGCCCCACAGGATGAGGAGGATGAGGCCCACCATGAGGGCGGCCAGGGCGAGCTGGTTGGGCAGGCCCAGGTAGACGCCCATGTGGGCGTCGATGCCGATGCGGGTGAGCTGGGCGAGGAGCGGGTAGTCGGCGAACCGCAGCTCGTCCAGGATCCGCCCGTCGGTCGGGTCGACGGCGACCGAGTCGAGGTGGGCGGGGAACTGCGTGTCGGTCTCCTTGACGACGTAGCCCTTGCCGTCGGCCGGGAGGGTCACCGCGATCTTCCCGGCGACGCCCGCGGCGGCGGCCGCCTCGACGGCCTTGTCGATGCCGACGTCCGGCCCCGCCGGTGCCTGCGGCTGCTGGTGGCCGGCGCCGTGGCCCTCGTGGCCGCCGCCGTCGGTCGTGGTTGCGGCGCCGCCGAGGGTGGCGGAGATGGTGGGCGTGGTGCCGCCGAGCCGGGTCTGGAGCAGGTCGACGTTCTCGCCGGCGTAGCGCGACCAGGTCAGGCCGGTGGCGGAGAGCAGGACGAGTCCGGTCACCGCCCACAGGCCGACCGCGCCGTGCCAGGAGAGGGTACGGCGACGGGACTTGGGGCCGCGCTCGGGCAGGAACAGGGACCGCTTGGCGGCGCGCCTGCGGCCGAGCCAGAGCAGCAGGCCGCCCAGGGCGACGACCCACATCCAGCTGGCGGCCAGCTCGCTGTAGTGGCGGCCGAACTCGCCGAGCTTCAGGTCCGCGTGGAACTGGGAGAGCCAGGCCCGCAGCGGGAGGGCGCCCGAGCTGCCGTAGCTCGGCAGGTCCCCGCGTACCTCGGCGGTGTAGGGGTCGACGAAGACGGCGAGGGACTTGCCCTCCTCGACGTCCGGGCTGCTCATCAGGACGCGCGTGGTGGCGCCCTCCTCCGGTGACGGCCACACGGCCGTCACCGTCGCTTCGGGATGGGCCGTACGGGCGGCGTCCACCTGTGCGGAGAGGGGCAGGACCCGCTCTCCGACGGGGGTGCGCAGCTCGTGGTCGTACACGACCTTCTCGATCTGGAAGGAGAGGGCGTACAGCAGCCCGCTCACGGCGGCGACGAGGAGGAAGGGGGATATGAGGAGGCCCGCGTAGAAGTGGACGCGCAGGAGGAGGGGGCGCAGGGCGCCCCACGTCGAACCGTCCCGTCTGGGGCTGGTTTGTTCTGGTACGGAGGTCGTGGTGCGGTCGTCAATGGCCATGACTGTCCTAGGAGTCGGCGTGGTCTGCGTTGTCCGCAGGGGGAAGCGGCCCCCAGGTCAGACGTGCGCGGCTCCGGGGACCGTGGCGCGGGGTACGGCGAGCGCGGGCGGCCCGCGCCGCGACAGGCTGTGCGCGAGGACGACGCCGTGGTGCCGCCGTACGGGACGCGGGCGGGCGCCGCGCGGCGGGCGCGGGGCCTCGGGCAGCCGTACGAGGGCGAGGAGCAGCCGCAGCGGCGTGAAGGCGAGGGCGCCGACGGCGCGGGCGAGCCGGAAGAACGCGGCCTCGCCACGGGCCAGCCACAGGCCGCAGACGCCCGCGGCGAGCAGGTGCGCGGCGAGCATCCCGGCGGAGGCGCCGCCGAGTCCGACGGCGTCCAGGCCGATGGGGTCGAGGAGGGTGCCGCGGCCCGCGTCACTCATCTCCATGCCGCCATGGTCGTGGCCGTGGCGGTGCGGGCGGCCCGCGCCGAAGGTGACGTGCAGGGCGGCCTGGAGGCCGAGGAGGCCCGTCGCGATGAAGGGCGCTCCCCTGCGGCGGGCCGCGGCCAGCCAGGCCAGGGCGGTCGTCGCGCCGAAGGCGGCGAGCAGCGCGGACAGCGGGATGTCGTGCGCAGACATGGATGAATGCCCCACCGCGGCCAAGATCACGCACACCGCCGCGAAAAGTGCGGCACGCAGGGCGCGCAACGGCGACCGGGGCTCCGTCATGGTCCGCTCATGCTGCCACCCCCGCGCCGGGGGCGGGAGCCCCGGGGGGCCGGAGTGCCGTCTTCCGCGGTATTCCTCCCGCAGCGGAACCGCTGGTCAGCGCAGGGGCCCGCGCGGCAGAGTCGCCGTCATGAGACTTCTGATACTCGGTGGTACGGAATTCGCAGGGCGCGCGGTGGCGGAGGCGGCCCTCGCCCGGGACTGGCAGGTGACGGTGTTCCACCGGGGCCGCCATGAGGCGCCCGCGGGGGTGAGCGCACTGCTCGGCGACCGCACCGCGCCCGACGGGCTGGGCCTCGCCGCCCTCGCGGAGGCCGGCCCGTGGGACGTGGTCGTCGACACGTGGACGGACGCGCCCGTCGCCGTACGGGACGCGGCGCGGCTCCTCGCCGGACGGGCGGGCCGGTACGTGTACGTCTCCAGCCGTTCGGTGTACGCCTGGCCCCCGGCGCCGGGGCTCGCGGAGGACGGGCCCCTGGTGGAGGGGTCCCCGGACGCGGTGGACGTGCCGTACGCCGAAGCGAAGCGCGGCGGGGAGCTGGCCGCGCTCGGGGCGTTCGGCGAGGAGCGGACGCTGCTGGTGCGGGTGGGCCTGATCCTCGGGCCCGGCGAGAACGTGGGCCGCCTGCCGTGGTGGCTGGGCCGCATCGCCCGGGGCGGTCCGGTCCTGGCCCCGGGCCCGCGCGACCTGCCGCTCCAGTACATCGACGTACGCGACCTGGCGGAGTGGACCCTGGACGCCGCGGAGAGGGGGCTCTCGGGCGCGTACAACCTGGTCTCCCCGTCCGGGCACACGACCATGGGCGGGCTGCTGGACGCCTGCGTACGGGCCACCGGTGCGGACGCCGAGCTGCGCTGGACCGAACCGGAGGCGATCGTCGGCGCGGGCGTCGAGCCCTGGACGCAGCTGCCGGTCTGGACGCCGCCGGGCGAGCTGCACGACGCGATGCACCGCGCCGATGTGTCGAAGGCGCTCGCGGCGGGGCTGCGGTGCCGGCCGGTGGCTGAGACGGTCGACGACACCTGGGCGTGGCTGCGCGCGCTCGGGGGCACCGCGCCGCAGCGCCCCGACCGGGCACAGGTGGGGCTGAGTCCGGAACAGGAGGCCGGGGTGCTGGGGCTGGAAAGGTGAAGAAGCCGGCACGGCTGGAGTAGTACGCGCCCTTTGCGGATGTGGATTTCTACGAACCCGGGCAGGGGCTGAACGGGCCGCGCGCGCCTTCCGTATGGAACGGAGCGGTTCTCCCCTCCCGGGATTGGAGTTCCATGGGACGCACACGAAAACGCTCGACACTGGCCAACCGGGCGATCGCCGCCTCGGCTGCCCTGATACTGGGCGGGGGTGGGCTGGTAGCGGCCAATTTCTACGCATCCGCGGGTGAGAGCTGGTCCAGCCCGCCACCCCAGCGGCAGAACACCCTCAACGCCGGGCAGCAGATCTCCACCATCGACTGCCCCGAAGTCGCCAACGGCCTTCCCCAGGTGCCCGACGAAGCACGCGGGGAGGTGGACCGGGAACTGGCGAACATGGACAGCCAGATCACCGAGGCGTACCAGCGGTTCGCCGAGGAGAAACAACGGATCCAGCAGGATCCCCGGTTCGCCGACAACGCCATTCTCAATCCGCTCAAGGACAAGCGGCTGGCCGCCATCGAACGGATCACCGTCGCCATCGGCCGGAACGCGGACCGCCCCGAGGGGTTGCAGAGTATGGCGCCCTGCACACTGCGCGCGGACGACACCAACACGTTCGGCGGCGGTGGCGACCAAGGCCAGGACCAAGGCCAGGACCAGAATCAGGACCAGGGACAAGACGGCCAGGACGGCCAGGACGACAACCAGAACCAAGGTCAAGGCCAGGGACAGGGACAGGGGCAGGCCGGCAACGGGCCCGTCGCCGGAGACTTCGTCGACATCCAGTCCGTCCAGCCCAACGTCCGCACCCCGCGCCAGCTGAGCGGGGCCTCCCGCGGCAGCTTCGTCACCGACTGCGGCCGCAACGAGAACGGCAAGTTCAACCCGGACAACGTCATCGTCGCGCCCGGCGTGAGCAATGGCGCCCACCATATGCACGACTACGTCGGCAACCAGGCCAACGACGCCTTCGCGAGCGATGCCGACCTGGCCCGGGGGCAGACCAGCTGCCGTAACCAAGGCGACAAGTCGACCTACTTCTGGCCCGTACTGCGCCTGCAGAACGGACAGAACGAGAACGACGCCAATGCCGACGGCGGCGGGAACGACCAGAACGTCGGCGAAATCCTGACGCCCTCGCAGGTCACGATGAATTTCGTCGGCAACCCGGTCTCCAAGGTGTCCCCGATGCCGCGCTTCCTGCGCATCATCACCGGTGACGCCAAGGCCTTCACGAACGGTGACGCCAATGCGAACGCATCCTGGAGCTGTACCGGATTCGAGAACCGCCAGCTCAAGGACAAGTACCCGATCTGCCCGCAGGGCAGCCAGGTGGTGCGCACGTTCAAGTTCCAGAGCTGCTGGGACGGCCGGAACACCGACAGCGCGAACCATCGCACGCATGTCGCCTTCGCCAACGCGAACGGGCAGTGCCCCCAGGGCTTCCGGGCGATTCCCCAGCTCGTGCAGCGCATCGTCTACGACGTGCCGCAAGGGACGGTCTTCGCCGTGGACTCGTTCCCCGAGCAGCTCCACAAGCCGATCACCGACCATGGAGATTTCATCAACGTTTTCAACAGCAGGCTGATGAACCAGATGGTGAACTGCATCAACGGCGGTCGCCGTTGCGCGTGATCACTTGATGGACGATCACGCTGATCACCATCTGATCCGTCAACCCCTTCCCTGCGCGGTCAGCTCCCGTGGTGACCCGAGTGGGACCCTTCGTGCCCTCCGTGCGAGGCACCGGTCTCCACTTCACCACCGAGTCGGCCGCGCAGTGCTGTGACCACCTTCTGGTCGCCCGACACGACCCACTTGCGGCCCACCAGGTAGGCGCCGCCGTAGTCGTTCGCCTCGTTGATCCACTCGCGCTGGCCCCGGTCGGTGGCGAAGGTGGTCAGGACGTACTTGCCGTCCTTCGTCTCACACGTCGCCTGACGCAGCTCCTTCGCGTCCGTCGAGATGTCCGGCTCGCAGGCGGCCTTCTCCGCGAGCTGCTCCAGGGTGCCCGTCGCCGTGGGCGCCGTCGGCGGCGCCGCGTCGGTCCCGCTCTCCGCCTCGCAGGCCGCGAGGAGCGGAAGGGTCAGGGATATCAGGGCGGCCGCGGCCACCCGTGCCGTTCGCGTACGCGTACGCGTTCGTCGTTCCGTGCGCATCTGGCCATCGTGCCGGTTCGCACCCCTGTTCCGGGTGCGAACCCGGGGTAACGTGCGACCCTCACGCATCTGATGGCACGTCAGCACCATGGAGGAGCGCCGTGGCCGGAGTGTCGAGACGTACGTTGCTGGGGACCGCCGGAGCGATCGGCGCGGGCGCCGCCCTCGCCAGGAACGGGCAGCACGCCATGGCGTACGGGACGGGAGACGGGACGGGGCCCGGGACGCGGGACGGCAGCCGTACGGCGCCGGCCCGCGCCGCCCTCGCGCGGCTCCTGCCGGACCACGCGGACCAGTTCCGCCTCCGCCACCTCACCGGCGGCCCGGAGCGCTTCCGCGTCACCGGGTCGCCCGGCCGCATCGAGGTCGCGGGCACCAGCCCCGCCACGCTCCTCACCGGCGTCCACTGGTACCTGAAGTACGTGTGCGGCGCCCACCTCTCCTGGTCCGGCTCCCAGCTGCGCCTCCCCCGTACGCTCCCGTCCCCGCGCGAGCCGCTCGCGCACGAGGCGACCGTCCCGCACCGGTTCGTCTTCAACGACACGCACGACGGCTACACCGCGCCGTACGCCGACTGGGCGCGCTGGGAGCGGCTCATCGACGTCCTCGCCCTGCACGGCTTCAACGAGGTCCTCGTCACCGTCGGCCAGGAGGCCGTCTACCACCGGCTGCTCATGGACTTCGGGTACACGGACGCCGAGGCGCGCGCCTGGCTTCCCGCTCCCTCGCACCAGCCCTGGTGGCTGCTGCAGAACATGAGCGCGTACGGCGGCCCGCTCGATCCCGGCCTGATCGCGCGCCGCGCCGCGCTGGGCCGCCGCATCGCGGACCGGCTGCGCGCGCTCGGCATGGCCCCCGTCCTGCCGGGGTACTTCGGCACCGTCCCCGACGGCTTCGCCGCCCGCAACCCCGGTGCCCGCACCGTCCCGCAGGGCGTCTGGGCGGGCCTGAGGCGCCCGGACTGGCTGGACCCGCGCACGCCCGCGTTCCGGCGCGTGGCGGCGGCGTTCTACCGCCACCAGGCCGAGCTCTTCGGCGACGTACGGCACTTCAAGATGGACCTGCTGCACGAGGGCGGCTCGGCGGGCGACGTGCCCGTACCGGACGCCGCCCGGGCCGTCGAGGCGGCGCTCCGGGAGGCCCGGCCCGGCGCCCTCTGGATGATCCTCGGCTGGCAGGCCAACCCGCGCCGCGAGCTGCTCGACGCGCTCGACACGACCAGGGTCCTCGTCGTGGACGGGCTCTCCGACCTGGAGGCGGTCACCGACCGCGAGCGCGACTGGGGCGGGGCCCCGTACGCCTTCGGCACCATCCCCAACTTCGGCGGCCGCACCACCCTCGGCGCCAAGACCCACGTGTGGGCCGAACGCTTCACCGCCTGGCGCGACAAGCCGGGCTCCGCGCTGGCGGGGACGGCGTACATGCCGGAGGCCGCCGAGCGGGACCCGGCCGCCCTGGAGCTGTTCTCGGAGCTCGCCTGGCGCCGGGAGCCCGTCGACCGGGTCCGCTGGTTCGAGGAGTACGCCGCCCTGCGCTACGGCGGCCGGGACGCGCACGCGCGGGAGGCGTTCGCGGTCCTGCGGGACACCGCGTACCGGATCACCAGCCGCGACGGCCGCCCCCACGACTCCGTCTTCGCCGCCCGCCCCAGCCTGGACGCCCGCTCGGGCGCCCACTACGCCACCCACTCCCCCGCCTTCGACCCCGCCGGCTTCGACCGGGCCTTCGCCGCGCTGCTCGGCGTACGGGAGCCGCTGCGCCGTTCGGACGCGTACCGCTACGACCTCACCGACCTGGGACGGCAGGTCCTCGCCAACCGCTCCTGGCATCTGATCGGACAGCTGAAGGCAGCGTTCACACGCAAAGACCTGGACACCTTCCGCGCCCTGTCCCGGCTGTGGCTGCGGCTGATGCGGCTCAGCGACGAGATGACCGGCTCACACCACGCGTTCCTGCTGGGGCCGTGGCTCGCGGACGCACGCCGCGAAGGGCTGGAGCGCACCGCGCGCGTGCTCGTCACCACCTGGGCCGACCGCCCCACCGCCGACGGCGGGCGCCTCGCCAACTACGCCAACCGCGACTGGTCCGGCCTCATCGCCGACGTCCACCTCCCCCAGTGGCAGGCGTACCTGGACGACCTGGAGGACACCCTCGCCGAGGGCCGCGCCCCGAAGACCTTCGACTGGTACGCGGGCGAGGAGACGTGGACGCACGGGACGAACACCTATCCCGTGCGGCCGCGCAACGATCCGTACGGGACGGCGCGCAGGGTCCATGACGTCCTCGCCCGCGCGCCCTACCAGGGCGCGGTCACCGTCTCCGGTGAGCCCGCCGCGCTGCGCCCGGGCGGCACCGCGCTGCTCACGGCCGCCTTCCGGAACGTCAACGGCCTGCGCGCCACCGGCCGCGTCGGCTTCGCGCTCACGGGCTTCGGCGACCAGCCGCCCCTGGAGCTGCCGCCCGTCCCGCCCGCCGGCACCGGACACGTCTCCTGGGAGGTCACCGCCCCCGCCCTCCCCCTCTCCACCCCCGTCGAGCCGCTCCCCTACGAGCTGCGCACGACGTACGGCCCCGAGGGCGAGGAGCCGGTCACCGCCGTCCAGCGGGGTGACCTGTACGTCGCCGGGCCCCTCCGGGACGCGGCGTGGCGTACGTACGCCACCAACGGCGCGGTCTTCGGGCAGCTCGGCGACCGGTACGCGATCAACGGCGGCGGCGCGGACCTGTGGAGGTCCACCGCCGAGTTCGGCGCCCTCTACAAGGAGGGCGCCCTGGCGGAGGGAGGCGCGCTCACCGTCCGCGTGGACGCGCAGGACGCGACCGGCGCCTGGGCGCGGGCCGGGATCGCCGTCCGCGACTCCCTGGCCGCGCCGCGCTCCACCGGCTTCCTCAACCTGGCGGTCACCCCCGGGAACGGCGTGGCGCTGACGTACGACGCGGACGGCGACGGCGCCGTGGACACCTACCGGCGGATCACCGGCGTCACGGCCCCGGTGCTGCTGCGCCTGTCCCGCGCGGGCGGCGCGTACACCGGCGCCTGCTCCACGGACGGCGGCGCGACGTGGCGTACGGTCGCCACGGTGCGCGTGCCGGGGGCGGCGGCCGTGCAGGACGCGGGCCTGTTCATGACCGCCGGGAACGGCGGCGGCGGGGCGCGCGGCACGGTGGAGTTCAGCGGACTGACGGGCTGGTGACCGCGTCCGGGGGACACGGGCGCCAGGTGACCATCCCAGGATTCGCTCGTTCTGCTGAACGTGAGCACCCAGGAACTGGCTACCCCCGCCCCCGTCGACGTCGAACAGGCCGAGGCGGCGCTCGTCGAGCACTACCCCCGGCTCGTCCGCATCGCCTATCTGGTGCTGCCGCCCTCCCTCGGCCGCAACCGCCGCGTCCTGACCGCCCACGCGCTCGTGCAGCGCGCGCTGCCCCGCCGCCGCTCCCCCGGCGGCCGGGGCGCGATGCCCGGGCAGCGGCGGACGGCCGACGACGCGGTCGACCCGGGGTACGCGTACGTACGCGGCCAGGTGCTGCGCCAGGCGCTGGAGGCGGGCCTGCCGCTGAGGCGCCGGGCGTGGCCCAAGCGGGCGCAGCTGCCGCCGCTGCTGCCCCAGGTGTGGGGCCTGCGGCTGTTCCCGCGCTCCGGTGGCGCCGACGAACTGGCCCTGGACCAGCGGCTCTCGGCGCTGTCCGGGCCGGGCCGGGCGGCGTACGTGCTGCGCGGGGTGGAGCGGCAGGGCGACGCGGAGGCGTGCCGGGTGCTGAAGGCCGCCGGCGTCGAGGACCCGGAGGCGGCGCTCGCCGAGGCGGACACCATCGAGGCGGGTCACTCGCTGCTGGAGTCGCCCGAGTTCGACCCGTGCTCGCTCCAGGCCCGGCCGACGGACCTGATGCGGCGGCGCCAGCACGCCAAGGCGGCGCTGGCGGCCCTGGCGGCCGCGGTGGTGTGCGGGGCGCTCCTGGGGCTGCCGGGCGAGGGCTGGGGGCCCGACGGCGCGGCGGCTCCGGCGTACGCCCGCAACCCGGTCTCCGAGGCGGCGCTGGATCCGGCCCATCTGCGCCGGGTGGCCCCGGCCATGTGGCAGCGCTCCGCCCGTACGGACTTCTCGGTGTGGCCCGCGCGCGGCGGGCTGGTGAACGACACCGCCCTGCTGCGGCGGGCCCTCGCCGTGTGGGCGCGGCCCGGGCACACGGTGCAGGTGTCCGCGGCGCCGGGGACGCCGCCGGGGCCGCCGATGGGCCCGGCGCAGCTGCTGTTCGCCGGGGAGGTGGACCAGGCGCGGGTGGTGCTGTTCCACGACGGCCTGCGGGTGGTGCGGTACGCGGAGCCGACGGACGGTACGGCCGTGGCGGCGCTGGACTTCGTCCGTACGGACGGCGCCGACACGGCCTCGGCGGGCGCCCTGGTGGTGGGCCGTACGAAGGCCAACGTCCGCTACCTGACGGCGCCCTGGGTGCGGGATGTGGCGGTACGGGACCTGCTCAAGCCGGCCGAGGCGGCGCGCCCGCTGGAGCGGGACGCGGACGGGGTGACGAAGCCGGTGCTCAGCCCCGTCGCGCCGAGCCAGTGCCGCACGTGGGACGCCCTGGAGGTGCGCGACGGCGTGACCACGCGCGTGCTGACCGACCTCGGCGAGCTCACCCCCGCCCGGCTCACCTCGGGGCCCCCGTCGGCTCCGGTGGACGTGACGGACGACGCGGCGCGCGCGGAGTGGGCGCGTACGGCCTGCCTCCTGCCGATGGTGCGCTCGCACGGCGTGCGGACGGTGAACTCCTGGCGGTTCGCGCAGCAGGAGCTGCCCGCCGAGGGCGGCACCGCGCGGTGGCTGTGCACGCGCGCGGAGACCTGGCGGGGTACGGGCGGCAAGGTGCTGGCCCAGTTCCAGGCGCCCGAGGCCACCGGATCGTCCGAGCCGCACGCGGGCGCGGTCACGGCCGGCGCGGTCGTCGCGAAGGCCGACGACTCACCGGCGTGCGGGGCGCGCGACCCGCACGTCCTGGCGGGCGCGCTGTGGAAGTCGCCCGCCGGGCAGTGGTACATGGTCGCGGCCGGGAGCCCCGAGGTGGCGTCGATCACCGTCTCGGGCGCGGTGACGGGAGCGGCGGACGAGCGGCTGCTCGCCGTGGCGGTGAAGGAGAAGCCGGCCGAGCGGGTCGAGCTCGGCGCGCGGCTGCAGGACGGCACGAGGATTAACAGCCTGCGCTGAACCATCCTCGCGCGTGCCCGCGGCTCCCTCGAACGGTCCTCCGAACAATCGCGTGCACGACCCTGTTGCCGACGGCGTACCCATCAGTACATTGACGCCATGTCTAATACGCAGGCGGCCGCTGGGGGTACCTCCCAGGCCGAAGGCCGAGGGGGAGCGTCGGAGCGGATCGAGCTGAAGGCCCGGAAGGTCTCCTTCGACTGGGAGGAGACCCCGCTCCACTGGGTTCCCGGCGACCCGTTCACCACCCACACCATCAATGTGCTGCACCTGCTGCTCCCGGCCGGGGAGCGCTGGTTCATCCACGTCTACCGGCAGGTCCTGCCGTACATCCGGGACGACCGGCTGCGCGCGGACGTCATCGGGTTCATCGGCCAGGAGGCGGTGCACTCGCAGGCGCACGACGACGTGCTGCCGCACCTGAAGAAGCTGGGGCTCGACCCGACCCCGTACACCGCGCAGGTCGACTGGCTCTTCGAGAAGCTCCTCGGGGACCGGACGCTGCCGCCCGGCAAGGCCCGGCAGTGGTGGCTCATGGAGCGGGTGGCGCTGATCGCCGCGATCGAGCACTACACCGCCTTCCTCGGCGACTGGGTGCTCAACGCCGAGGAGCTGGACCGGCGCGGCGCGGACCCGGTGATGCTGGACCTGCTGCGCTGGCACGGCGCGGAGGAGGTCGAGCACCGCGCGGTCGCCTTCGAGCTGTTCCTGCACGTCGACGGCGGCTACCGGCGGCGCGTCCGCACGTGGGCGACGGCGTTCTCGGCGCTGGTCTTCCTGTGGCAGCGCGGGGTGCGGTTCTTCATGGAGAACGACCCCTCCCTCCTCGACGGCAAGGCGACGCTGGGGGACTTCGTCCGGCGCGGGCGGCAGGGCGTCCTGCCGTCGACCCCGGACATGCTGCGCTCCATACCCCGCTACCTGAGCCGCGCCTACCACCCCTCCCAGGAGGGCAGTACGGCCCAGGCGGTCGCCTACCTCGCCTCCTCCCCGGGTGCCAACGCCGCCGGTGCCGCCCACGCCGCCCCCACCGCCCACGGAGGTCACTGAGCCATGCCACCCCGTCTGCGTACCGTCGTCCTCGCCACCGGAGCGGCGCTGCTGGTGAGGCGGGCCGTGCGCCGCCGCATCCAGGCGGCCCCGCTGTGGCCGCTGCCCGCCCTGGAGAAGCCCGTCTCGGGGCAGGGCCGCCGGGCGTCCACCGTGCGGCGCCGCGTGCTGGTCACCGGCCGGAGCACGCCCGCCGACGGCGTGGTCCAGCTGCGGCTGGAGGGCACCGGGCTGCCGCCGTGGGAGCCGGGCGCGCACCTGGACCTGGTGCTGCCGTCGGGGCTGGTGCGGCAGTACTCGCTGTGCGGCGACCCGGCCGACCCGGACACGTACACCGTCGCGACCCGGCTCATCGAGGACGGGCGGGGCGGCTCCCGGGAGGTGCACGAGCAGCTGCACGAGGGCACGGAGGTCGAGATCCGGGGGCCGCGCAACCGCTTCCCGCTGGTCCCCGCGGAGTCGTACGTCTTCGTCGCCGGCGGCATCGGCGTCACGCCCGTGCTGCCGATGGTGCGCGCGGCGCGGGCGGCGGGCGCGGAGTGGCGGCTGCTGTACTGCGGGCGTTCGCGCGCGACGATGCCGTTCCTGGAGGAGCTGGAGCGGCTGGGGAACGTCACGGTGGTGGCCGAGGACGAGGCCGGGCTGCCGGACCTGAGCGCCTTCCTGGCGGACGTGCCCCAGGAGGCCCAGGTCTACTGCTGCGGCCCGGACGGCCTGATGGACGCGGTCGCCGCCGTCCTCCCGCAGGGCGTCACCCTCCATCTGGAGCGGTTCGCGCCGGGCGGCGCCTCCGCCGCGGGCGGTGGGGCCTTCGAGGTCGAACTGCGCCGCTCCGGCCGTACGGTGGCGGTGGCGGCGGACCAGTCGGTGCTCGCCGCCGTGCGCGCGGAGGTGCCGCACGTGTCGTACTCGTGCGAGCAGGGGTTCTGCGGGACCTGCCAGCAGCGGGTGCTGGAGGGCGAGGTCGACCACCGCGACGAGCTGCTGACGGACGACGAGCGGCACGACTCGATGCTGATCTGCGTCTCGCGCTGCCGCGGCGAACGGCTGGTGCTGGACCTCTGAGTCCCGTCAGGGCAGCAGGAGCCAGTCGGCGGCCAGCGCCGCCAGCAGGCCGGTGCCGAGCAGCCAGGTGCCGAGCCGGGTGCGGCCGTTGCGGCTGAGCTCGATCACGACGCCGCAGAGGATCATGGCCAGTCCGTACACGCCGACGACCAGCACGGAGGTGCGGCTGGCCAGCCGCAGCACCAGCACGACCGCCATGGCCACCAGGAGGACGGAGGCGGCGGCGATCCGCAGGCGCCGCGCCTGGCGCGGGCTGAGTCCGGGCCGTGGGGCGTGGGGGGCGGGCGCGGTTTCCTCGTCGGAGAGGCTCATGTCCGGCAGCGTAACGGAAGGTGTAGCGGGCACTGTTCGAAGGGACGGTTACGCTGTTCGGCATGACGACCGGGGTGCGCCGCAGGATGGGTGTCGAGGAGCGCAGACGCCAGCTGATCGGTGTGGCACTGGAGCTGTTCAGCCGCCGTTCCCCCGAGGACGTGTCGATCGACGAGGTGGCCGCGGCGGCGGGCATCTCGCGGCCGCTGGTGTACCACTACTTCCCCGGTAAGCAGAGCCTGTACGAGGCCGCCCTGCGGCGCGCGGCGGACGAGCTGGCGGCCCGCTTCGAGGAGCCGCACGAGGGGCCGCTGGGCGCGCGGCTGCTGCGCGTGATGGGGCGCTTCTTCGGCTTCGTGGAGGACCACGGGCCGGGCTTCGCGGCGCTGATGCGCGGCGGACCGGCCGTAGGGTCCTCCACGACCCACGCGATGATCGACGAGGTGCGGCAGGCGGCGTACGAGCAGATCCTCGCCCACCTCGGCGTGACCGACCCGCCCGCCCGGCTGGAGCTGGTCGTCCGGTCCTGGGTGTCGCTCGCCGAGTCGACGGCGCTGCTGTGGCTGGACGGGCGCCGCATCCCGCGCGCCGAGCTGGAGCTCCAGCTGGTGCACGACTTCGCGGCGCTGGCGGCGGTGAGCGCCGCGTACGACGAGGAGATGGCGGCCCTGCTGGTCCGGATGCTCGCGGACGAGCCGGCCGACGGGCCCCTGGGCGACCTCATCGGCCGGCTGGGCGCGCTGCTGCCGACGGTGCGGGCGCTGCCGCAGGTGCCGGCTCAGCGCCTGCGGTAGGACCTCTCGAAGTCGTGCGCCTCGGCGGAGAGGTGCACGGTCAGGCCCTCCACCGGCTTCACGTGGGAGGGCAGCAGGGCGAGGACGGCCTCCGTCAGCCGCCCCTTGACCTCGTCCGTACGGCCGGGTGCGAGCCTGATCGCGACGTGGATCACCGCGCCCTCGGCGGAGCCGTCGCCCACGACCGTCTCCTCGGCGCGGCGGAAGCGGGACTTGCAGTTGGTGACGCTGGTGCTGACGGTGTCGGCCACCACCGGGTGCAGGGCGAGCGCGAAGCCCCGCCGGTCGAAGGCGTCCTCCAGGGAAGCCGAGTAGTCGACTCTGATGTGCGGCATGGGATCACGATAAGCGGGCGCCCTGCCGTCGGCAGGGCGCCCGTGGTCAATCCGTCGCCGATCTCCTCAGCTGCGGCTGAAAACCGCCACCGTGCGGGCCGGAACCGTGAAGGTTCCCGAAGTCGCCTCGTACGACGACGACTTGACGGCCGCGTCGGCGCCCCGCGCCTGGACCGGGTGCAGGGCGTAGCCCTGGCCGGCGAGCGCGGGCACCTTCTGGGCCTGCTTCTGCGGGGTGGCGTTGAAGACGACGACCAGGCCGCCCAGGCGCATGGTGATGACGCCCGGGGTCTCCTCCGTGCCGGAGAGCGGGAAGGAGAGCGCGGACTGGACCTGGCCGGCCGTGGCGAGGCTGAACGCCTTCTCCGTCGTACGGATCGTCAGCAGGTCCCGGTAGGCGGCGGAGGCGCCGGTGATCTGCGGGCAGCCCACCGTCAGGGACGGTGACGACAGGAGCGGCTTGCCGAAGGACCACTTGTCCTTGTTGTCGGCGGCGGGCGGCAGTCCCCGCCCGAAGCCGTTGCCGGCCCGGCAGTCCCAGTTGAGGACGTTGAACCAGTCACCGCTGTCGTACGAATTGCGGTCCAGCGACTTGGAGCGCAGCAGGTCGCTGCCCGCCTGGGAGAGCGCCGGGCCCTGGGAGAGAGCGGCGGTCGCCATGGCGAGGACCTGCATCCTGGCCCGGTCGTCGGGGGACGTGGCCGCCGGGAGCTTGAAGGCGAGCGCGTCGTACAGGGTCTCGTTGTCGTGGGCGTCCGCGTAGGCGAGGGCGTCACCGGGGGCGGCGGCGTAGCCGGCGGGGGCGCCGTTGTAGTCGACCTCCGAGCCCTTGACCGTACGGCCCCGGGTGTCGGTGAAGGTGTAGGAGGCGAGGTTGCCGGACAGGCCGACCTTGATCAGGTCCTGGTAGTGCAGCAGGCGGGCCTTCTGCTCGGCCGGGGTGCCGTTGGCCTTCGAGGTGTTGGGGTCGGTGTAGAGGCCGGAGGCGAAGCCCTGGACGCCAGGGTCGGCGTCGAAGGGGCCGCCGCCGCGGACCGCGTCGCGCGCCCGGTCGGAGAAGGTCGCGATGCCGGTGCCGGCCATGTTCTTCTGGGTGGCCTGGACGAAGCGGGCGTCGTCGGCGATCTCGCCGAAGTTCCAGCCCTCCCCGTACAGGATGATCTTCTTGCCGTCGACGCCGTCGCGTTCGAGGGTGAGCTCGTCGAGGGCCTGTCGGACGGCGAGCATGTTGGCCTTGGGGTGGTGGCCCATGAGGTCGAAGCGGAAGCCGTCGACCTTGTACTCCTTCGCCCAGGTGACGACCGAGTCGACGACGAGCTTGCCCATCATCGTGTTCTCGGGCGCGGTGTTGGCGCAGCAGGTGGAGGTGGCGACGGTGCCGTCGGCCAGCAGCCGCTGGTAGTAGCCGGGCACGATCCGGTCCAGGACGGACTTCTCCGACTGGCCGCTCGCGACGGTGTGGTTGTAGACGACGTCCATGACGGTGCGCAGTCCGGCCTGGTTGAGGGACTGCACCATCCGCCGGAACTCGACCGTGCGGCGCGTGCCCTCCGGGTCGGAGGCGTACGAGCCCTCAGGGACGGTGTAGTGCAGCGGGTCGTAGCCCCAGTTGTACGCGTCCTTGGCGGCGGCCTTCGCCACGCACGCCTGCTGCTCGTCGGAGTCGGGCGCGTACACCTTCAGGTCGCAGGCGGGCGCCGTCTGGTCGGACTTCTTCTCGGGGATGGTGCCGATGTCGAAGACGGGCAGCAGGTGGACGTACGAGGTGCCGCTCGCGGCCAGCTTCCTCAGGTGCTCCATGCCGTCGGACGTGGTGTCCGTGAAGGCGAGGTAGCCGCCCGGATGCTTGGAGGTGCGGTCTGCGACCGAGAAGTCCCGGACGTGCAGCTCCTGGATCTGTGCGTCGCGCAGCGGGGTCGCGGCGGGCTTCTTCAGGGTGGTCCAGCCCGCCGGGGTGAGGGCCGGGTCGGCGAGGTCGGTGACCAGGCTGCGGGCGGAGTCGGTGGTCAGGGCCGTCGCGTACGGGTCGGTGACCTTGTTGGTGACGACCTTCTGGACGCTGGGCGCCCAGACCGTCACCTCGTACCGGTAGGGCTTGTTCCGCCAGCTCGCCGGGCCGGTGACGGACCAGACGCCGGTGGCGGCGTCGCGCTTCATCGCCACGCGCTTGCCGTCGAGTTCGAGCGCGACGTGCTGCGCGGTGGGCGCCCAGACGGAGAGGGTGGGCCTGCCCTTGCGGAAGACCGGGCCGAGGTCGGCCTGCTGGGCCTTCGTGCCGTACAGGGCGTCGAGGACACCCGGGATCTGGACGCCGGTCGCGGCGAGCAGGGCCCCGTTGGGCGCCCGGTGGGTGGCGATCAGCTGGCCGCGCAGGGCGTCACGGACCCGGTCGCGGTCGCGCGGGTCGAGGGTGAAGGCCGGGTAGTCCTTGAGGTGCGGGTATTTCGCCTTCTGGGCGTCGGTGAGGGCCGACGGGGTGAGGCGCAGCCAGCGGCCCTCGTCGGAGAGGGCGCCGCCGGGGGCGGTGATGCCGCCGTCCCTCGCGTACACGAGCTGCTGGCTGGTGCCGGGGGTGGCCTTCACCTTCCAGACGACGGTGTCGGCGTCGATCCACTGCGCCTCGGCCTTGGTGAGGTCGAGGGCGGGCGCGGCGCCCGAGGTGGGCAGGAGGTAGCCGGTGTCCCCGGTGAGGAGCCAGACCTCCTTGCCGTACGTGCCGAAGTCGAGGGACCGGTCGGCGGGGATGTCCTTCTCGTCGCCCTTGTGGACGATGTAGGAGAGGGACGTGGCTCCGGCGGCGAGCGGTACCTCGAAGGTGAGGCCGAAGGCGTCCTTCTTCACGGGCTGGAGCGGCTTGGACCAGTCGGTGGGGGTGGCGGCGCCGGTCCAGGTGTGCAGGCCCCAGCCGTCGTAGTTCCCGTCGGGGCGGTGGTAGTGGATGACGGCCTTGCCCTGGTCCTGCGGCGGGTAGGCGCCGTCGGGGGCCTTGTCCGTCTGGCCGTCCGCGCCCTGCTTGATCCAGACCTCGCCGGTGGCGGAGAGGTCGAGGACGCGCTGCGGGCCGTCGGCGGTACCCGCCTTCTCGACGGTGTACGGGACGGACGTCGTACCGTCCTCGACCTTGACCCAGGCGAAGGCGCCGTACGCGTCACGGCCGGTGAAGGCGGCGGTGGTGGAGCCGGTCCTCAGCTGCCAGCCGTCGTAGTCGCCGTCCGGGCGCTGGTAGTGGACGACGGCGTAGTCGCGGTCGACGGCGCTGGGCTTGCCGGGCTTCGGCGCCCGGCCGGCGGTGGTGGAGGCGAGGGCACTCGCGGTGCGTCCGGTGCCGTCGACGACGACGGCCTTGTAGCGCAGGGCCGTTCCCTCGGGGGCGGTGACGGTGTGGGTGACCTTGTACGGGGCGTGGTCGGCGGAGCCGAGGACCTGCCACTTCCCGGTGCCCTGCTGGGCGGCGAAGACGACGCGGTTCAGGCCGCCGCCGTCGACGTCGGCGGTGACCTCGACGGTGCCGGTGGCTCCGGCGGCCGGGGCCTTGAGGGCGATGGTCGGCTTGGTGGCCGGGGCCGGGACGGGCTTGCCCGCCTTGAGGACGACGGAGGACAGGGCGGGCACGGTCAGCTTCAGCTTGGCGCCGCTGCTCGTGACCGTGCCGGTGCCGCCGTACACGTGCCGGAAGGCCGTGTCCGGGGAGTCGGTGGTGACCTCCACGGTCTTCGGGGCGGTGGCGTTGTTGACGGCGACGACGTACTCGGTGCGCGTCGTCGTGTCCGTGCCGGAGAAGCGGGAGAAGGCGTACATGCCCTGGCCGCTGTCGGCGTGGCGCTCGGTCTGGACGCCGTCGGCAAGGGCCGGGTGGGCCTTGCGGAGCTTCGCCAGCGCGGCGATGGAGCGGTAGAGGGGGTGGCCGGTGTCGTACGCGTCGGTGGCGTGCGTGCGGTCGGTGCCGAGCTGGTCGTCGTCGAGGTAGTCGGCGGTCTTCGACGCGAAGAGGGTCTGGCGGGCGTCCTTGTCGCCGCCCGCGCCGGTGAAGCCCTGCTCGTCGCCGTAGTAGACGACGGGGTTGCCTCGGGTGAGGAACATCAGCTCGTTGGCGAGCCGGTAGCGGGCCAGGAGCTCCGTGTCGTCGGCACCGGCGTTGTCCTGCTTCAGGAAGGTGCCGAAACGGCCCATGTCGTGGCTGCCGAGGAAGGGCACCGACTCGTAGGCGTTGGCCTTGTCGGTGGTGTAGCGGTAGTCCTGCGCGAACAGCTCGGAGAGCTTGGTGGCGGGCCCGCCCTGCGAGGCGTACCGGCGGGCGGCGTCCTGGAAGGGGAAGTCGAGGGTGGCGTCGAGCCGGCCCCGGGTGACGTAGGGGGCGGTGACGGCCGGGTCGGACGAGTACACCTCGCCGAACATGAAGAAGTCGTCACGGCCGCGCTGGGCGGCGTACGCGTCGAGGGCGGTGGCCCACTGGGTCCAGAACTCGGTGTTGACGTGCTTGACCGTGTCGATGCGGAAGCCGTCGATGTCGAAGTCGCGCACCCAGCGCTGGTAGATCTTCTCCATGCCCTCGACGACCTCGGGGCGCTCGGTCCACAGGTCGTCCAGGCCCACGAAGTCGCCGTGCGTGGAGGACTCGCCGGCGAAGGTCGAATCGCCCCGGTTGTGGTACATCGTCGGGTCGTTGAGCCAGGCGGGGACCTTGAGGTTCCGCTTCCCCTCGGGCACGACGGGCGTACGCGGGAAGGAGTCGAGGTCCGTCCTCGGGAAGCGCGTGGTCCCGTCGGCGTAGTCGGCGTCGTCGAAGGGGACGCCGTCCTTCGTCAGGTAGGGGAAGGCTCCCTTGGAAAGGTAGGAGTACGACTTCTCCTGGTAGTCGACGACGTCGGCGGTGTGGTTGGTGATGACGTCGAAGAAGACCTTCATGCCCTTGGCGTGGGCCTTGTCGATGAGCCTCTCCAGGTCGGCGTTGGTGCCGAAGTGGGGGTCGACCTGGGTGAAGTCGGTGATCCAGTAGCCGTGGTAGCCGGCGCTGGCGTCCTTCCCCTCGCCCTGTACGGGCTGGTTCTTGAAGATCGGCGCCATCCAGATGGCGGTGGTGCCGAGGCCCTTGATGTAGTCGAGCTTCTCCGTCAGCCCCTTGAGGTCGCCGCCCTGGTAGAAGCCCTTGTCGGCGGGGTCGTACCCGGTGGTGAGGCGCGTGCCGGTGAGCCCGCCGCGGTCGTTCTTCGGGTCGCCGTTGGCGAACCGGTCGGGCAGCACGAAGTAGAACTGCTCGCGCGTCAGGTCGTGCCGGGCCGGCTGGGCCGCGAGCGCCTTGTCCGAGGGCGGCGCGGGCGGCCTCGGCGCGGCGGCGGCCGGGAGGGCGGGCACGAGTGCGGCGAGCGTCGCCGCCGCGAGGGCGGCCGCGGCGGCGCGCGGCAGGGTTCTGGATCCGGCGGCGGATCCGGAGGGGAGCCGTATCAAGGCGGGTTCTCCTCGGGGAGGGTTACGGAGAAGGGGCCCCGCGCCCGGGAAGCTCCGGGCGCGGGGCAGGAGGCAGGGCTCAGGCGCGCCAGGTGTCGTTCAGGGCGACCTTCCCGGTGGCCGGGACGGTGGCCGTGCGGTTGGCGCCGGACTCCCAGGTGACGTTCCCGGCGGCGTCCTTGCGGATGTACTTGTACGCGAAGGAGGTGCCGGCGGGGATCGTCACGTCGAGCTTCCAGACGGGGTACGCGGCCGGGTCGAGCTTCGGGGCGGCGGCCGGGTTCCAGTTGCCGAGGGCGGCCTGGTCGCCGGTGACGTAGATGTTCTCGCCATACGCGGTCGTGGCGTTGACGGCGAAGGACGCGCCGCCGGCCACCGGCGTGGTGGGTCCGCCGCCGGTGCAGGTGCGCGCACCCGCGTGCAGCGCGACGGCGGTGCCCGCGCCGAGTGTGGCGGTGAACTGGCCGGAGCTGTTGACCGTGACGGTCCGGTTGGACTGGACGTCGCAGTAGTCGCCGGCGGGCAGCGACGTCTGGAAGGTGCGGGTGAGGGCGGACGTCTCGTGGTTGAGGGCCACGTACGCCTTGGTGCCGCGCCCGAAGGCGATGGCGTCGCCGCCGTTGTCCCACCAGTTCGTGACGCCCTGACCGCGGGCCACGTTCCGGAAGGCGACCATGGAGGCGACCTCGCGCCAGGCGTGCTGGCACTTCCAGCCGTCGCTGTAGCAGGCGTTCACCTGGCCGCCGGAGGGCGGGCCGGCGTCCTTGTCGGTCCACTCGTAGCCGGAGTGGACGTCCGGGGAGCCGTACGGCCAGGCCAGCATGAAGACGTTCGCCAGCGTGTAGGCGGAGCCGTTCTTGTAGTTCAGGGTGTCACCGACGCGCTCGGTGTCGTGGTTGTCGACGAAGACGGCGGACTTGCCGGACTCCATGTAGCCCCAGGCCTCGCCGAAGTTCTTCAGGTGGGCGAGGCTCTCGTTCTGGAACATCCGCTTCAGGTCGCGGGCGTAACGGAACTCCTGGACGTCGCCGTTGCCGAGGTACTCGCTGGGCGAGACGGCCTCGCCGGCGCCGTGTATCGCCTCCTGCTTCCAGTAGACGCCCGGGTTGGTGAGCTTCGCCTTGATGGCGGCCAGGTCGTTCGCCGGCATGTGCTTGGCGGCGTCGATGCGGAAGCCGTCGACACCGAGCGACAGCAGGTCGTTCAGGTAGCCGGCGATCTTGGTGCGGACGTACTCCTCGCCGGTGTCGAGGTCGGCGAGTCCGACGAGCTCGCAGTTCTGGACGTTGGCGCGGTCCTGGTAGGTGGTGATCTGGGCCGTGCAGTCGTCCATGTCGGGGGCGGAGTACAGGCCGGGGTAGCCGTACTTGGTGTACGCGCTGCCGCCGGTGCCGGTGCCGTTCCCGGCCGCCATGTGGTTGATGACGGTGTCGGCGACGACCTTGACGCCCGCGCCGTGGCAGGCGTCGACCATGTTCTTGAACGCGGCGCGGTCGCCGAGACGGCCCGCGATCTTGTAGCTGACGGGCTGGTACGAGGTCCACCACTGGCCGCCCTGGATGTGCTCCTGCGGCGGCGAGACCTGGACGTAGCCGTATCCGGCCGGGCCGAGCTGCTCGGTGCAGGCCTTCGCCACGGAGGCGAAGTTCCACTCGAAGAGCACGGCGGTGACGTCCTTGGTGCCGGGCGGCGCGGCCTGCGCGGGGGTGGGGGGCGCCGTGAGGGCGACCGCGGCCCCCGCCACGACGGCGGCGAGGGCGAGCGCGGCGGCCACGGGCTTTCTGGCCATGTTTCCTCCTGGGGAAGGGAGGTGCGGATGCGACGGTGCAGCCTCGTGCGGCAACGCGCCATGCCCGCAAGGCCTGTGGAGGTGAAGGTTCTTGCTGCAAGAAAGCAGCAACAGTTTTCGGTCGAGACCGTACGAGCCCGTCGGCGTACGGTCAACCCCTCGGACACAGTCCGGTTACACCCTGGAAATCCGCGGATACCCTCGCTGCAAGCTCTTTCGCAAGCAGTTGCAGCGGTGCTACTTTCAACCAGCGCTCCGGTCCGGTCGGCCGAGGGTCCCCGTCAACCCGGGGCTCCCACGCGCCCGGCCGGCCGGGCCGGTTACCACCCTTACCGGCGCTGCGCGGTCGAACCCCGGACCACGAGCTCCGGCTGGAAGACGAACTCCGTCCGCTGCACCGGATTCCCGTCGATCTCCTCCAGCAGCGCGTCGACCGCCGCCGTCGCCATCGCCTGCACCGGCTGGCGCACCGTGGTCAGCGGCGGGTCCGTGAACGCGATGAGCGGCGAGTCGTCGAACCCGACGACCGACACGTCCCCCGGCACGTCGAGCCCGCGCCCGCGCACCGCGCGGATCGCGCCCAGCGCCATCAGGTCGCTGCCGCAGACGATCCCCGTACAGCCCTGGTCGAGGAGCTCGGCCGCCGCCGCGTGCCCGCCCTCGACGCCGAACAGCGTGGACCGCACCAGCGGTTCCACCTCCTCGCGGCCGATCCCCAGCAGCGCGCGCAGCGCCGCCGTGAAGCCTTCGGCCTTGCGGCGCGACGGCACGTACCGGGTCGGGCCGATGGCGAGGCCGATGCGCTCGTGACCGAGCTCCACCAGGTGCCGTACGGCCATGCGCGCGGCGGAGCGGTCGTCGGGCGAGACGAAGTGCGCGTCGATGTGCTCGTTGAAGCCGTTGATGAGCACGAACGGCACGCCCCGCGCGGCCAGCCTGGCGTACCGGGCCGGGTCGGCGGCGGAGTCGGCGTGCAGGCCGGACAGGAAGACGATGCCGGTGACGCCCCGCTCCTCCAGCTGCTCGACGAGCTCGTCCTCGGTGGCGCCGCCCGGCATCTGCGTACACAGCACCGGGGTGTAGCCGTGAGCCGCCAGCACCTGCTCGATGACCTGCGCGAACGCCGGGAAGATGGGGTTGGTCAGCTCGGGGATGACGAGCCCCACCAGGCCGGCGCTGCGGCGCTTGAGCCGTACGGGCCGTTCGTAGCCGAGGACGTCGAGGGCGGCGAGCACCCGGGTGCGGGTGCCGCCTGCGACGCCCGCCTTGCCGTTGAGGACCCGGCTCACGGTGGCCTCGCTGACGCCGGCCTGCGCCGCGATGTCGGCGAGCCGCGGGGCGCCCCCTCCTCCGTCGCCCCGCGGCTCACCGGACGGCACGAGGGCCGTCACACCGCCCACCAGACGGTGGTGTCGGCGGGTACCTCGGTGGTGCCGTCGACGCTGGTGCGCACCCGCTCGCTGGCGAGCAGCATCCGGCCGGGCACCTCGATGCGTATCGCCTCGCCGGTGGTGTTGGCCGTGCACACGAAGCCGTCGCGGCGGAAGGCCAGCAGCCCCTCGGGGGCGTCCAGCCACTCCACCTCGTCGCCCGCGCCCAGCCCCGGCTGCTCGCGGCGCACCGCCAGCGCGGCGCGGTACAGCTCCAGCGTCGAGGACGGGTCGCCGGTCTGGGCCTCGACGCTCAGGGCGGCCCAGCTCGCGGGCTGCGGGAGCCAGCTGCCGCCGGCGCCGAAGCCGTACGACGAGCCGTCCACGGTCCACGGGATGGGCACGCGGCAGCCGTCGCGGAAGCCGTCCTGGCCGGTGGCGCGGAAGAACGACGGGTCCTGGCGCACCTCGTCGGGCAGGTCGGTGACGTCCGGCAGGCCGAGCTCCTCGCCCTGGTAGACGTACGCGGAGCCGGGCAGCGCCAGCATCAGCAGGGTGGCGGCGCGGGCCCGGCGCAGCCCGAGCTCCCGGTCGCCGGGCGTGCGCAGCTGGGTGCCGAGGCCGGCCGGGTTGGCGAACCGGGTGGCGTGGCGGGTCACGTCGTGGTTGGACAGCACCCAGGTGGTCGGGGCGCCGACGGGGCGCATCGCGGCGAGCGAGGCGTCGATGACCGTGCGCAGCTCGGCGGCGTCCCAGTGGGTGCCGAGGTACTGGAAGTTGAAGGCCTGGTGCATCTCGTCGGGGCGCACGTAGTTCGCGGTGCGCTCGACGGTCGGGGTCCAGGCCTCGGCGACGAGCACGCGCTCGCCGTCGTACTCCTCCAGGACCTGGCGCCAGGAGCGGTAGATCTCGTGGACGCCGTCCTGGTCGAAGAAGGGCATCACGTCGTTGCCGAGCAGCTTGAGCTGGTCGTGCGAGCCGATGTCGGGCAGGCCGTCGGCCTTGACGAGCCCGTGGGCGACGTCCACGCGGAAGCCGTCGACGCCCATGTCGAGCCAGAAGCGCAGGATGGAGCGGAACTCGTCGCGTACGGCGGGGTGTTCCCAGTTGAAGTCGGGCTGCTCGGGCGCGAAGAGGTGCAGGTACCACTCGCCGTCCTCGACGCGTGTCCAGGCGGGGCCGCCGAAGATGGACTCCCAGTCGTTCGGGGGCAGTTCCCCGTGAGCGCCCTTCCCCTTGCGGAAGTGGTAGCGCTCGCGCAGCGGCGACCCGGGGCCCTCGCGCAGGGCGCGCTGGAACCACTCGTGCTGGTCGGAGGAGTGGTTGGGGACGAGGTCGACGATGATGCGCAGGCCGAGCGCGTGGGCCTCGCGGATCAGCGCGTCGGCGTCCAGCAGGGAGCCGAACATGGGGTCGATGGCGCGGTAGTCGGCGACGTCGTAGCCGGCGTCGGCCTGCGGCGAGGCGTAGAAGGGGCTGAGCCAGACGGCGTCGACGCCGAGCTCCTTCAGGTACGGCAGCCGGCTGCGGATGCCTTCCAGGTCGCCCATGCCGTCGCCGTTGCCGTCGGCGAAGCTGCGCGGATAGACCTGGTAGATCACCGCGTCTCTCCACCAGCCCGTGTGCGTGCCGGTGGTGCCGGTTGCGGAGGGGGCGGGGGCAGCGAGGTGCTGGGTCATGTCTTCCCTGGAGTCATAAGGAGTGGAGCGGTGACCGGTCCGGTGTCAGGCACGGACCGGTCACCGCAGACCGGGACGGAGGTTCAGGACTTGGTGGCACCGGCGGTCAGTCCGGAGACCAGGTGCCGCTGGACGAGGCCGAAGATGATGGCGGCGGGCAGTGCGATGAGCACGGCGGCGGCGGTCAGCGAGCCCCAGTCGGCGGTGTACTGGTTGACGAAGGTCTGCAGGCCGCCCGCGAGGGTGAGGTTCTCCTCGCCCGTCATGAAGGCGGAGGCGTAGGCGACCTCGGCCCAGCCGGTGATGAAGGTGTAGAACGCCGTGACGGCGAGGCCGGGCTTGGCGAGCGGCATGATGAGCCGCCAGAAGGTGCCGAACGGCGTCAGCCCGTCCACCCGGCCCGCCTCGTCGATCTCGGCCGGGATGCCGTCGAAGTAGCCCTTCATCATCCAGGCGCAGAACGGCACGGCGACGGTCAGGTACGTGACGACCAGGCCGACCGGCTGGTTGAGCAGCCCCATCGAGGCGAGCAGGTTGTACAGCGGCACGATCAGCACCGCGACCGGGAACATCTGGGTGATCAGCAGCATCCACATCAGCGGGCGCAGGCCCGGGAAGCGGAAGCGGCTGACGGCGTAACCGGTGGTGGCGGAGATGAAGACGCCGACGACGGTGGTGATGCCGACGACGATCAGCGAGTTGCCGAGCCAGGACAGGAACTGGGTGTCGTTGATGACGTGGGTGTAGTTCCCGAGGGTGAAGTTCTTGACGAGCGAGGTGTCGAAGGCGTCGGTCTTCGGCTTGAAGGAGGTGATGACCAGCCACAGCGGCGGGAAGACCGCGATGACGGTGGCGGCCAGCAGCGTCAGGTGCAGGCCGACGGAGGCCAGCGGGGACCGCTCCTCGCGGCCGCGGACCTTGCGCTTCGGGGTTTGGGTCTTCACCACATGTCTCCCTGCTTCTTGAGCGCACGGCGGTAGACCACCGCGAAGAGCGACAGGAGCAGCAGGATCACCACGCCCCAGGCCGCGGAGGCCGCGTAGTCGCGCGGGCTGACGATGAACGAGAGCCGGTAGGCGTACGTCACGAGGATCTCGGTGGCGTCGCCGGGCCCGCCCCGGGTCAGCAGGAAGATCACCGGGAACATGTTGAAGGTCCAGATGCAGCTGAGCAGCGTGACCGTCGCGGAGACCGGCCGCAGGCCGGGCAGCGTGATGTGCCGGAACCGCTGCCAGGGGGTCGCGCCGTCCATCTCGGCGGCCTCATACAGCTCACCGGGGATGGCCTGGAGCCCGCCGAGCAGGGCGACGAGCATGAAGGGCACGCCGATCCAGACGTTGACGGCGATGACGGAGATCTTCGCCCAGGTCGGATCGTTGAGCCAGGAGACGGCGTCGATGCCGCCGCCCGCGAGCAGCCTGTTGAACAGGCCGCTGCGCTCGTTGAAGAGCAGCTTCCAGGTGAAGACGGAGACGAAGGCGGGCACGGCCCACGGCAGGACGAGCGCCATGCGGTAGAAGGCGCGGCCCTTGATCTTCCGGTTGAGCAGGGTGGCGAGGGCCAGGCCGAGCGTGAAGGAGAGCGACACGCAGGCGACGGTCCACACCACGGTCCAGCCGAGCCGGTCCCAGAAGACGCCGTCGGTGAGGATCGCCTTGTAGTTGTCGAGACCCACGGACTGGTACGTCGCGGGAATGTGGTTGACGCCGATCGTGCGCTCGACGTTGGCTTCGTTCGCGTCGGTGAGCGACAGGTAGACGCCGCGCACGAGCGGGTAGCCGATGATCACGCCGATCACGGCGACGACCGGAGCGACCATGCTCCAGGCGTACCAGTGAGTGGTCAGCGCCCTGCGCAGCCGGCCCGGGCTCGTGGGCCCGGGGGTCTTCTCAGTGCGGCGGCCGCGGCCGCGGGCGCTGTGGGCGCCCGCGGCGGTGGCCTCCGACTGGCTGGTCTCGACAGCCATGGGTCGGTCAGCCCTTCTCACTGCTTACTTGTAGTCCTTGAGCATCTTGCGGTAGGCGTCGCCGGTCTCCTGGGCGGCCTTCTCCGGGGTGGTCCTGCCACCCAGGACGTTGGCCATCTGCAGGCGGATCGGCTCGAAGAGCGCGTTGCCCTGCGGGATCCAGGGGCGCTCGACGGCCTTGTCGACCGCGGGCTTGAAGAACTTGACCATCTCGTTGTCCGCGACGGACGGCTGCGTGTAGACCGACAGGCGGGTCGGCAGCAGGCTGAGCTTCTCGGTGGTCTGCTGCTGGACCTTGGCGGAGCTCATGTAGCGGGCGAACTCGTACGACGCGTCGAGGTTCTTGGACCCGGCGTAGACGGAGAGGTTCCAGCCGCCCTGCGGGGAGCCCTGCGCGGCGCTGCCGGCGGGGACGGGCGCGATGCCGAGGTTGGCCGGGTCCTTGAACTCGGCGCCGGCGCGGGAGTCGGCGATGGCCCACGGGCCGTTGAGCATCATCGCGACCTTGCCGGACTTGAAGGCGTTCTGCATGTTGTTCCAGCCGTCGGAGGCGTCGGTGATCGCCGCCTTCGAGTCGACCAGGTCCTTGATGGTCGTGAACGCCTTGACGCCCGCCGGGTCGTCGATGGTGACGGCCTTGGACTTGGCGTCGACCAGGTCGCCGCCCTCGCCGTACAGGAAGGAGAGGAACCAGTACGGGTCGTCGCCGCGGAGGTAGAGGCCGGTCTTGCCGGGCGACTTCTCGCTGATCTTCTTGGAGGCGGCCTTGAGCTCCTCGATGTTCTTCGGGACCTCGACGCCGGCGTCCTTGAGCATCTTCTTGTTGTAGAAGAGCGCCATGGTGTCGATGACCTGCGGCACGGCGTAGGTCTTGCCGTTGAACTTGGTGGACGCGGCGGCCTGCGGCAGCCAGTCGACCTCGTTCTCGACGGCGCGGGTGCCGTCCAGCGGGGCGAGGTAGCCCAGGTTGGCGAAGTCGGCGACCCAGGCGACCTCGGTGCGCATCACGTCGGGCGCTCCGGAGTTGCCGCCGGCGGCGTTCTTGAACTTGGCGTTGGCCTCGCCGAACGACACGCTGACGTAGTTGACCTTCACCTTGGGGTGCAGCTTGGTGAAGCCCTCGGCCAGCGCCTTGTAGGTGGGCTTCTCCGCCTCGTTCGAGGTGTCCCAGAAGGTGACGGTGCCGGAGAGCTCGCCCGAGCTCTTCTTGCCGCCGTCGCCCTCTCCGCCGCCGCAGGCCGCCATCGTGAGGCCGAGGGCCGCGACCAGCGCGGTGGCCGCTATGCCACGCCGCATGTGAACTCCTTCAACTGATCCCGGGAAGACGAAGGCGTACTCGCCTCCTGCCGACCGCTCCCTCGCGGCGCGCCGGGCTGGCAGGAACGTAACAGGGATGAAAACTTGCCGAAAGAGCTTGCGGGAATTTTCTGCAAGCACGGGTGATCGTTACATTCGCGTGTCCCTACAGTTGCCGATACATCGCTTGACACGCCCGTACGGATGGGTTGCGGACCCCTGGAAGCCTCTGCAAGCCTTTTCAGAAGTCGTTGCAGAGACATTGCAGGACCGTTTCACGCCCGCTCCCACCTCGTTGCCTGTACGTAGCCCCCATCCCGGCCCACCGAGAGGGACCCGCGCATGCCCCACGAGCTCACCTCGCCCGTCCAGGCGCCCGAGGACGCGTGCCTCGCAAGCGCTGCCGCAACCGGTTGGTGGCGGGACGCCGTCATCTACCAGGTGTACGTCCGCTCCTTCGCCGACAGCGACGGCGACGGCATCGGCGACCTGCGCGGCGCCCGGGAGCGGCTGGAGCACCTGGTGGAGCTGGGCGCGGACGCCGTGTGGCTCACGCCGTTCTACGCCTCGCCCCAGGCGGACGGCGGGTACGACGTCGCCGACTACCGCGCCGTCGACCCCGTCTTCGGCGACCTCGCGGACGCCGACGACCTGGTGCGCCGGGCCCACGAACTGGGGCTGCGGGTGATCGTCGACATCGTCCCGAACCACACCTCCGACCGGCACCCGTGGTTCCTGGAGGCGCTGGCGGGCACGGGCCGCGAGCGCTACCACTTCCGCGCCGGCCGGGGCCCGGACGGCTCGCTGCCGCCCAACGACTGGGAGTCGGTCTTCGGCGGCCCGGCCTGGACCCGCGTGCCGGACGGCGCCTGGTACCTGCACCTCTTCGCGCCCGAGCAGCCCGACCTGAACTGGGACCACGACGAGGTGCGGGCCGAGTTCGAGTCGGTGCTGCGGTTCTGGCTGGACCTGGGCGTCGACGGGTTCCGCGTCGACGTCGCGCACGGCATGGTGAAGGCGCCCGGCATGCCGGACATCGGCCACGGCGAGCAGGCCCGGCTGATCGGCACCCAGCAGCTGCCCTTCTTCGACCAGGACGGCGTCCACGAGATCCACCGCGCGTGGCGGCGGCTGCTCGACTCCTACGACGGCGAGCGCATCGGCGTCGCCGAGGCGTGGGCCCCGTCGGCGGAGCGCCTCGCGCTCTACGTCCGCCCCGACGAGCTCCACCAGGCGTTCAACTTCCAGTTCCTCAACTGCCCGTGGGACGCCGACCGCCTGCACCGGGTCATCGACGACTCCCTGCGCGCCACCACCTCGGTGGGCGCCACCACCACCTGGGTCCTCTCCAACCACGACGTCGTACGCCACCCCTCCCGGTACGGTCACGGCGCGGCGGGCCTGCGGCGGGCCCGGGCGGCCACGCTGCTGATGCTGGCCCTGCCCGGCTCGGTCTACCTCTACCAGGGCGAGGAGCTGGGGCTGCCCGAGGTCACGGAGCTGCCGGACGACGTGCGCCAGGACCCGGCGTTCCTGCGCGGCGAGGGCCAGGACGGGCTGCGCGACGGCTGCCGCGTGCCGATCCCGTGGACCACCGAGGGCCCCTCGTACGGCTTCGGGCCGGGTGGCAGCTGGCTCCCGCAGCCCGCCGCCTGGGGAGGCCTGAGCGTCGAGGCCCAGACCGGCGACCCGGCCTCCACGCTGGAGCTCTACCGGGGCGCCCTCGCCCTGCGCCGCACCCACCCGGCCCTCGGCGCGGGCGACGGTGTGGAGTGGCTCCCGGCGCCGCGCGGTGTGCTCGCCTTCCGCCGCCGCGCCGGTGACGCGGTCTTCGTCTGCACGGTGAACCTCGGCGGCGAGCCGGCGGAACTCCCCGTTCCGGGGCGGCTGCTGCTCGCGAGCGCGCCACCCGTGCCGCAGGGCGCCGACTTCACGCCCGCCGAGGGCAGAGTGCCCGCGCCGGCGCGCGAGTTGCCGGACGGCGCCGAGCCCGGCGAGAGCGGGCGGACGGTCCTCCTCGCCCCCGATTCCTGCGTCTGGTGGGCAAGCTGACGTGCGGCCGGTACAGTCGCATCCTATGACCGCGCGGCTAGCCGACATCGCAGCCCAGGCGGGGGTCAGCGAAGCCACAGTCAGCCGCGTGCTCAACGGCAAGCCGGGTGTGGCCGCGGCCACCCGCCAGTCCGTGCTGGCCGCGCTCGACGTCCTCGGTTACGAACGGCCCGTGCGGCTGCGGCAGCGCAGCGCCGGGCTCGTCGGGCTCATAACGCCCGAGCTGGAGAACCCGATCTTCCCGGCCCTCGCCCAGGTCATCGGCCAGGCCCTGACCCGCCAGGGCTACACCCCCGTCCTCGCCACCCAGACACCCGGCGGCTCCACCGAGGACGAGCTCACCGAGATGCTCGTCGAGCGCGGCGTCTCCGGCATCATCTTCGTCTCCGGCCTCCACGCCGACACCACCGCCGACATGACGCGCTACGACCAGCTGCGCGGCAAGGGCGTCCCGTACGTCCTGATCAACGGTTTCTCGCCCAAGGTGCAGGCCCCCTTCGTCTCCCCCGACGACCGGGCCGCGATGCAGCTCGCCGTCACCCACCTCGCCTCCCTCGGGCACACCCGGATCGGCCTCGCCGTCGGGCCGAAGCGCTTCGTCCCCGTCGTCCGCAAGATCGAGGGCTTCCGGCGCGGCATGCGGGAGCGGCTCGGGCTCTCCCCGGAGGAGACGGAGGAGCTCATCCAGCACTCCCTCTACACCCTGGAGGGCGGCCAGGCCGCCGCGACCGCGCTCATCGAGCGCGGCTGCACCGCCGTCGTCTGCGCCAGCGACATGATGGCGCTCGGCGCCATCCGCGCGGCGCGCCAGCGGGGCCTGCACGTTCCCCGTGACCTCTCCGTCGTCGGCTTCGACGACTCCCCCCTCATAGCGTTCACGGACCCGCCCCTGACCACCATCCGCCAGCCCGTGCAGGCGATGGGCCAGGCGGCGGTCCGCGCGCTGCTGGAGGAGATCGGCGGCACCCCCGCCCCGCACAGCGAGTTCGTCTTCATGCCCGAGCTCGTCGTCCGGGGCTCCACGGCCTCCGGACCCCAAGGCCGGCGGGGCGCGGACCGGCGCGGCGACGGCAGCGATGGCAGCGAGGACCCGGCTGACGGATGATCGACGCAGTGGACATATCTGGCACACTCTTGGCCCATGGGTGACACAACAGTGAGAACAATGGAAGGCCGTACGACGGCCCCCTCATCACCCATCGAGGAGCAGCGCCCCCAGGCCGCGCCCCCGCGCCGGACCCTCCTGGAGCGCCTGCGGGCCCCCCGTCGCCCCCGTATCTGGTTCGAGATCCTGCTGATCGCGGTCAGTTACGGCACGTACTCGGCGATCCGCAACGCCGTACCGGAGCAGAAGGCCGAGGCGCTGCGCAACGCCGACTGGATCTGGCGGGCCGAGCAGGCGCTCGGCATAGCGGTCGAGAAGACCGTGAACCACGCCGTCGACTCCGTGACGTGGCTGATCGTGGGCATGAACTACTACTACGCCACGCTCCACTTCATCGTGACGATCGGCGTCCTGGTCTGGCTCTACCGCTGGCACCCGGGCCGGTACGCCGCCACCCGCCTGGTGCTGTTCTCCACCACCGGTGTCGCCCTGCTCGGCTACTACCTGTATCCGCTGGCGCCGCCGCGGCTGATGACCAGCGAGAGGTTCATCGACACGGTCCTGGTGCACCAGACCTGGGGGTCGATGGCCTCCGGCGACCTGAAGCAGATGTCGAACCAGTACGCCGCGATGCCGTCGATGCACATCGGCTGGTCGCTCTGGTGCGGGCTGACCATCTACGCCCTGGCCCGGGCGCCCTGGGCACGGATCCTGGGCTTCCTCTACCCCGTCGCCACGCTGGTGGTCATCGTCGCCACCGCCAACCACTTCTGGCTGGACGCGGTCGGCGGCCTGATCTGCCTCGCCTTCGGGTACGCGCTCGCGTCCGTCTGGTACGGCAGCGTGCCGCACCGCCTGCCCCGGTACGTGGCCGTGACCGGGGTCGCGGCGCCACAGGCCGCGGCCCCACAGGCTGCGGAACCGCTGGCTTCGGCACCGCGAGCTCAGGCGGCTCCGTAGAACAGCTCCTCCACCACGGCCCGCGCGCGGCGCGTCGTACGGCGGTAGTCCTCGACCATCTCGCCGACGTGCCCGGGGCCGTACCCGAGGTAGCGGGCGACGGCCGCCAGTTCGCGCCCGTCCGAGGGGAAGGTGTCGCCGGCCCGGCCGCGTACCAGCATCACGCCGTTGCGGACCCGGGTGGCGAGCACCCACGCCTCGTCCAGCGTCCGGGCGTCGTGCTCGTCGAGGAGGCCCGCCTTGTGCGCGGCGGCCAGCGCCTGCCGCGTACGGGTGGTGCGCAGGCCGGGCACCTCGCGCGCGTGCCGCATCTGGAGCAGCTGCACGGTCCACTCCACGTCGGACAGGCCGCCGCGCCCCAGCTTGGTGTGGAGCGTGGGGTCGGCGCCGCGCGGTAGCCGCTCGGTCTCCATGCGTGCCTTGAGCCGGCGGATCTCGCGCACGGCGCCCTCGTCCAGCCCGCCCGCCGGGTAGCGCAGCGGGTCGACCAGCTCGATGAACCGGCGCCCGAGCTCCGGATCGCCCGCCATCGGCTCCGCCCGCAGCAGCGCCTGGCTCTCCCAGCCGAGCGACCAGCGGCGGTAGTACGCCTCGTACGACTTGAGCGTGCGCACCAGCGGGCCGCTCTTGCCCTCGGGGCGCAGGTCGGCGTCGATCAGCAGCGGCGGGTCGGCGGTCGGCAGCTGGAGCAGCCGCCGCATCTCCGCGACCACGGCGTTCGCCGCGCGGGCCGCCTCCTGCTCGTCGACGCCCTCCCGCGGCTCGTGCACGAACAGCACGTCGGCGTCGGAGCCGTACCCCAGCTCGTGCCCGCCGAAGCGGCCCATGCCGATGACGGCGAACTTCGTCGGCAGGGTCTCCCCCCACTGCTCGCGCACGGCGGCGCGCAGGGCCCCGGCGAGGGTCGCGGCGTTCAGGTCGGTGACCGCGTCCCCGACCCGGTCGACCAGCACCCCCGGATCGACCTCGGCGGGCCGGTCCTCCGTGCCGTACGAGTCGATGATGTCGGCGGCGGCGGTACGGAACAGCTCCCGGCGCCGTACGCCGCGGGCCACGGCGACACCCTGCTCGGCGGTGTCGGCGCGGCCCACCGCCGCGAGGATCTCCGGCTCCAGGTGATCGCGGCGGCGCGGCTTCAGCCCCTCCGGCGCGCCCAGGATGGCCACCGCCTCCGGGGCCCGCAGCAGCAGGTCGGGCGCCAGCCGCCCGGCCGACAGCACCCGCGCGAGGTTCTCCGCCGCCGCGCCCTCGTCGCGCAGCAGCCGCAGGTACCAGGGCGTCTTGCCCAGCGCGTCGGACACCTTGCGGAAGCCGAGCAGCCCCGCGTCCGGGTCCGCCGAGTCCGCGAACCAGCCCAGCAGCACGGGCAGCAGCGTCCGCTGGATCGCCGCCTTCCGGGTGACGCCGGACGACAGCGCCTCCAGGTGGCGCAGGGCCGCGACGGGGTCGGCGTACCCGAGCGCCTCCAGCCGCTGCCCGGCGGCCTTGGCGCTCAGCCGCGTCTCACCGGGCGCGAGCTGGGCGACGGCGTCCAGCAGCGGCCGGTAGAACAGCTTCTCGTGCAGCCGCCGCACCACGGCGGCGTGCCGCTTCCACTCCCGGTTCAGCTCCGCCACCGGGTCGGTCCGCATCCCCATCGACCGTCCGAGCCGCCGCTGGTCCTCCTCGCCCTCCGGCACCAGGTGGGTCCGGCGCAGCCGGTACAGCTGGATGCGGTGCTCCATGGCGCGCAGGAAGCGGTACGCCTCGTCCATCTGCGCCGCGTCCACCCGCCCGACGTACCCGCCGGCCGCCAGCGCCTTCAGGGCCTCCAGGGTCGTACCGCTGCGCAGCGTGGCGTCGCTGCGCCCGTGCACCAGCTGCAGCAGCTGCACCGCGAACTCGACGTCCCGGAGCCCGCCGGGGCCGAGCTTCAGCTCCCGGTCGACCTGGGCGACCGGGATGTTGTCGACCACGCGGCGCCGCATCTTCTGGACGTCGGCGACGAAGTTCTCCCGCTCGGCGGCCTGCCACACCAGCGGCGAGACGGCGTCGATGTACGCCTCCCCCAGCTCGGCGTCGCCGGCCACCGGGCGCGCCTTCAGCAGGGCCTGGAACTCCCAGGTCTTCGCCCAGCGCTGGTAGTACGCGAGGTGGCTCGACAGGGTCCGCACCAGCGGGCCGTTACGCCCCTCGGGCCGGAGGTTGGCGTCCACCGGCCAGATGGCGCCCTCGACGGTCGTCTCGGAGCAGATGCGCATGAGGTGCGAGGCGAGCCGCGTGGCGGCCTGGAGGGCCTTGCCCTCGTCGCCGCCGTCCGCCGCTTCCCCGACGAAGATCACGTCGACGTCGGAGACGTAGTTGAGCTCGTTCCCGCCGCACTTGCCCATCGCGATGACGGCGAGCCGGCACGCGGCGGCGTCCTCGGGCGCAGCGGCCCGGGCGATGGCGAGCGCCCGGCGCAGGGTGGCCGTGGCGAGGTCGGCGAGCTCGGCGGCGGTCTCGGCCACGTCGATGGTGCCGCACACGTCGCGCGCGGCGATGGCCAGCAGGCACCTGCGGTAGGCCACGCGCAGCGCCACGGGGTCGTCCGCCCCGGCGAGCCCGCGCTCGAACTCCTCGACCCCGGGGTGCAGGTCGGCCGCCTCGTACGTGACGAGCGCCCGCCAGTCCTGCGGGTGCCGCGCCAGGTGGTCGCCGAGCGCCTCGGACGCCCCCAGCACCCCCAGCAGCCGGTCCCGCAGCGGCTTGGCGCCGACCAGCGTCGCCAGCAGCTGCCCGTCCTCCTGCGCCTCGGCGAGCCGTACGAGCCCGCGCAGCGCGAGGTCGGGATCGGCGGTGGCGCCCAGCGCGTCCAGGAGCACCGGGTTCTCGCGCACGGCCGCCAGCACCGGCAGCTCCAGCAACCGCCCGGCGGCGGAGGGGTCGGTGAACCCGTGCCGCAGCAGCCGCGTGAAGGTACTGCTCCTGCGCCCCGGCGCCGTCATGGGTCTCCCTCCACCGCGAGTAAGGGTCGCCGCCGAGCCTATCGGCCCGGGCGGACGGGGGCATGAACGCACCCGGCCTCCGGCCGGCGGGAACGGCCACGGGCGGCAACGGGCGGGACGGGCGGCAGCGGGCGGGACGGGCGGGACGGCAGACAGCGGTGCGCAGGCGCCCGCCGGCAGACACCGGCAAGCACCGGCCCGGACAGGCCCACCGGCCCGCCCGCACGCACGCACCCCGGCAGGTACGGGCAGCGGCCCGCACCCACCCGCCCCTGCAGGTATCCGCGCAGTCGGCGCCACCGTCCACGTGACCGACCGCACACCGCCCCCAATGAACCCGATCACGGCAAACGCGCTCTTCTCCCCCGGTTCGCCCATTCCTCCGCGCACGGAAGCCCTCGCCCATGCCCCGCCGCCCCGCCGGTCGCCCCGCCCGCCGCCGTCTGTTCCTCACCGCGCCCGTCGCCGTGCTCGCCGCCATCACCGGCGGAACGCTCGCGTTCACCGCCGGTTCCTCGGGCGCGTCCGACTGGCCGAGCCGGGGCGTGCCGGAGTCGCACGCGGTGAAGCCGGTGCGGACGGCCGGGGAGTCGGTGGTGCAGATCATGGCCCACCCGGACGACGACCTGTTCTTCATGAACCCGGACACCGGCCACTCCCTCGCCACCGGCCGGAGCCTGACGTCCGTCTACCTGACGGCCGGCGAGTCCGACGGCCGCAACGCCCGCCACCAGGACCCGCGCCCGCCCGCGGACAAGGCGGCGTACGCCGAGGCGCGCCAGAACGGCATCCGCGCCGCGTACGCCGAGATGGCGACCGGCAACCGCACGAGCCCGTGGGACCGCACCTCCATACGCACGGCCGGCGGCGGCCTCGCCGAGCTGGACACGCTGCGCGCCAAGCCGCACGTCAGCCTCGTCTGGCTCCAGCTGCGCGAGGCGGGCAGCATCACCGGCGACCGCCCGCACAGCCTGCACGGCCTGTGGGACGGCCGGATCGAGGAGCTGGAGTCGCAGCTGGCGGCCGGTTCCCCGGTGCGGGAGGAGTTCTCGTACAGCAAGGAGGAGACGGTCGAGACCCTCGCCGGCCTCCTCGACCGCTTCCGCCCCACCTTCGTGCGGATGATGGACCCGACGCCCGGCCACAACGACCGGACGGGCAAGCTCTCGGACCACCAGGACCACATGTACGGCGCGCGTTTCGCGCAGGCGGCGCTGGCCCGGTACGCGGACTCCCCGGGCCACCCGCCGTTCGCCGTGCAGAACTACCTGGGGTACGCGACCGGCGGCCTGCCGCACGCGCTCGACCCGGAGACGACCGAGGCGAAGCTGCGCTCGCTGAGGACGTACGCGTGGATGGACCACACCGACTACTGCGAGGACCCGGCCGGCTGCGGCGACCGCAAGGTGGCCGCGCGGCCGGCCGGGCACGGCTGGGCGCAGTCCATCCGCTACACGCGCTCGGAGTCGACGACGTGGGTGCGGCAGGGGCCCCGGCCCGGTGAGCTGTACGCGTTCGGGGTCCTGGACGGCCGTCTCGCGGTCTGGCACCGGACGGCCACGACGGAGTGGACGGGCCCGGTGCTCCACGCGGGCGCGGGGCTGGACAGCGGGGTGACGTCGGTCCGGCTCCCGGACGGGCGGATCGCGGTGTTCGGCACGCGTACGGACCTGGGCGGCGAGCGCCCGGAGGCGTACCGCCGTGACGTGGTGACCGCCGTGCAGACGGCACCGGGGGGCGCTTTCGGGCCGTGGCGTTCGCTGGGCACACCGGACCCGGACGACGCCGCGGGCACGTCGGACATCAGCGTCCCGGCGGTGCTGGTGGACGGGGCGGGCCGGCCGGCGGTGTACGTACGGAACGCGGGCCACGGCCTGAGCGTGACGTCGCAGCGGCCGGACGGCGGGTGGACGCCGTGGCGTTCCGCGGGCGGGAAGGGCGTGCACGGCAACCCGGTGGCGGTGAACGACGCGACGGGCCGCGGCTACGTCTTCGCGGGTACGGCCACGACGGTCCTGGTCTGGACGCAGGCGGCCCCCGGTGCCCCGGTGACCGGCCCGGCGGCGACCGGGCTGCCGCCGACCACGGTGGCGCTGAGCGCCACGCCGGACGGTGCCGACGGCGTACGGCTCTGGTTCCGCGAGCCGGACTCGGGAGCGGTGCGCTCGGCCCGCGTCGCGGCGGGCGGCGACGTGACGGTGCTCGGCGCCGGGGCGGGGGGCCGCGGCGGCTACGGCGCGGTGGCGGCGTCCGGCGACGGGCTGGCCCTGCGCGGAGGCGGCGGCGCGCTGTGGACGGCCCCGCTCGACGCGGCGGGCCGTCCCGCGCCCGGCTCCGGTCTCTTCGCGGGCGCCCCGGCGGCGTCCCCGTACGGCTTCGCGGCCCTGGGCCTGGACGGCCGGCTGCGCTGGACGCCCTGGGAGAGGTGAGGGCCTGGTCCTTGCCCGGGCCGACGGCGGCCAGTACGGTCCCGGTGCATGAACTGGACCCTCGAAGTCGTCCTCGTCCCGGTCACCGACCTGGACCGGGCCAAGGACTTCTACGGCACGAAGTGCGGCTTCAAAGTGGACCTGGACACGGAAGTGGCCCCGGGCATCCGCATCATCCAGCTGACGCCCCCCGGCTCCCGCTGCTCGATCACGCTGCAGAGCGGCATGCCGCCGGCCCCCGGCGAGAAGGCCATGGCCCCGGGGTCCCTCCAGGGCCTCCAACTGTGCGTCACGGACATCGACGCGGCCCGCGCGGAGCTGGTCTCACGCGGCGTCGAGGTGAGCCCGGTGCAGCACGTGGGCCCGCAGGGCTGGGCCGAGGGCAAGGGCGAGACCTGGAACTCCTTCATGTTCTTCCAGGACCCGGACGGCAACGGCTGGACGGTCCAGGAGGCCCCGTCGGAGCTGTCGGAACGCTGACGGCGGATCAGTAATAACCCTTCTGTCCATCCAGCAGCTCCCGCATCGCGTCCAGGTGCCCGGCGTGCCGTGCGGTCTCCTCCACCATGTGGATGAGCATCCACCGCAGGCTCGCCCGCGCGGACCGGAAATCGGGGTGACGTCCCGTCTCCTCCAGGGCGTGGGCCGCGACGATCTCGTTGGAGACCTCGCACTGCCGCTCGTACTCCTCCAGCAGTTGTGCGAGCGGCACCCCCTCGACCTTCATGTCGAGGTCCTCTTCGCTCTCGTCGAACGACGGGTTGCTGGCTGCCGGTTCGCCCAGGAACAGCACCTTGAACCAGGCGTGCTCCACCCACCGCAGGTGCGACACGACACCGGCCACGGTCATGAGCGGCGAATGCGGCAACACGGCCCGGTGCGCGTCCGCCTCGGCGAGACCCTCGCACTTCCACCGGACGATGGCGCGCTGCGTGTCGAGCCACCCGACGAGCTGGGTCCGCTCGTCGGCGTCGAAGGGGGGCCGTACGGGACGTACAGGAGAAGAGGTCATGAGCGCGCACGCTAGCCACACCGGTCGGCGCGCGCACCTGCTTTTCGCCTACGGCACGGGCGTTGGGCCGCGCGTGAGCGACCGGCGTCAGGCGCCCGCCGCTTCCCCGGTCACCTCGATGACGCGCGAGATCCACTTCCGCGTCTGATGCCACCGGTTGCAGTACCGACGCGAACGCCACCACGACCGGTACACGACCGGCCGCTTGCACCACTTACACGGCTTCACCCGCACTTGAGCCCCCATGCCCGCGACTCTAACGTCCGCTTCCAGCCACGGAGAAGCCGCCTGCAACCTTCTGATCCGGAGCTCTGGAGAGATCGGTCAACGAAGGTCGTTCACGATGCCGTGAGGCGTGAGCGACGTGGACGGGGGCTGCCGGTTGCTGGCCACAACGCGCCCTCTCGTCTCAGCTCCGGTGTCATCGAACCTACTTCTTCCCGTGCTTCGGCGGGGGCTTCGGCGCGGAGCTGTCCGACGACGGCTTGGACGTGCCCGGGTCCTTGCCGCCGGAGTGCTTTCCGTCGCCTCCGCCGCCACCCTTACCAGTTCCCCATCCCATGTCGCGCTCCCTTCGGTGATGCGGTTATGAACTGACCTAGCGACCCGTCCGGCAGCCGGGCTTCCACCAATGGAGCGGCACCGGACGGGAACTTGGGGCCACTCCCGGACAGGACCAGTGCGCACGTCGGGGTGCCGACGCCGTGCGCGGGTGGCTCATCTGTCCGGGAGTGGCGCTGGGGCCCGCCCCCCGGGTTGCCGAAGAAACCTGAGAGGCGGGGAGGGGGTGCACCGGACGCTTGTGATGGGGCTGGAGCGTGCCCACGCCACTCCGTGCGGGACCGAGGGTGGCCCGCACTTTGTCCGTCCGGGGGTGGCGGTGGTGCCCCGAGACCCGACGGGGCGGGTCCTGGTTCCGTCGCGTCCGTCCGCTGCCGGGGGACGGACTCCGCCAGGTCTCGGGAGTCTTCAGGGGTTGGCCCGCAGCCACAGGGCCGCGAAGAACGCGCCCGCCGCAAGTGCGGTCAGGAACATCGCGAGCCGGACAGGCCTCACGAGCGGGGCCGGTACACCTGGCGCGTTCCGGTCGGCATGACCCAGGGACGGGGCCAGCCCTCCAGGTGCAGGACCCGGCCACCGGGGCCGTGGGCTCGCATGTCCTTCAGGGCTGACTGCCGCAACCTGTGCAGCGTCATGACGTCGGCACCGAACCCCTCGGCTGTCGGCGTCGTTGCCGTGCCTCAACCATCGGGCCGACTACAGGGCGGGACTAGTGTGATGCGTAGTGTGAAGTTGCTTCAGGGCTTGGGCACCGGCACGTCGGAGTGGCACCTTCAGGGGGAGGATGCACCACATGAGGATCGGCGAGCTGATCAAAGACCTGCGTAAGGCCCGCGGCTGGTCACAGGGACGGTTGGCAACGGAGGTGAACCAAGCCTTCGGCACGTCTCTGTCACGGGAGTACGTGAGCAACTGGCAGCGTTGCAAGATCGAGCCCGGTCCGTTCTACCTCCGGGCACTATCCGCCGTGCTCGACGTTCCCCTAGCCGTCGATGTGAAGCGCAGGACCTTCCTGACCGACGTGGCAGGAGCAGCAATAGCCCCCGTGGTCGCCTCAGATCTGCTGTCCCTCGGCTTCTCGGCCCGCCTCCAAGGTGGTCCTTCCACGGAGGCGTGGGAGGAGAAGTTGGCCACCTACGGCACTGAGTACATGTCCATGGGGGCCGCCGACATTCAGCGAAGGGTGGCCGGCGAACTCGTCACCGTCCAGCAGCAACTCGACAACCCACACCTGTGGTCGGTCGCGTCCCGGCTGATGACCTTGTACGCCAAGACGTTTCCGGGCTCAGACGGTGCCAAAGCCGTGCACTGGTACCGGATGGCCGCTCAGTCGGCCGACCAGTCCGGCGACGATCAGGCCCGTGTCTGGGTCCGGGGCCGAGCGGCGATCGCGCTGGGGTACGAGGGAGCGTCCCTCGGGGTGGCCGATGTGCTGGCGGATCAGGCGATGGCCATCGGTGACAAGCCTTCTCTCGGACTCGTCAACGCCATCATGGGCAAAGCCCACGCGGCAGCGATCCGGGGTGACCGCGCCACGGCACTGTCAATGGCCGAGCAGGGGCGGCGAGTATTCGACAAGGCGGGGTCGTACGAGCAGACCTCTGACTACGCCGTGCCGTGGTGGCGCATGAACGTGTTCCTGTCCCTCCTGCTGGCCAGGCTGGGAGACGAGAAGGGGGCCATCGAGGCCCAGGAGCAGGCCGCCCGAGAGCTGCCCGCATCACTGCCGAGGTTCGCGACCCACCTTGAGATGCACCGGGGACTGATGCTCGCCCGAGCAGGTGATCCGAGCGGCGGCATCGCCTATGCTCGCGCGGCGCTGGAGGCGCTGCCGCCGGAGAAGCACTCCCTCACGCTGCGGCTCCTGATGGCCGAGATCGAACGATCCTGAACAGCCCCCCATCGTGATCAGCTCATCTCGGGTTTTCCGAGCAGGGACGGGTATCCATGGGGCCATCGGCGCTCAGTGCGACAGTGGCACCACAGCTCGCAGGAGGGTGGGCCCGGCGGGTTACTGAACGTGAGTACACAGCGCGTACGCTTTGGCGCTCCCGCTGGTTGAGACACTCTTGATGCGCCATCCGGTGCCGTCGGTGAGCGGTGCGTCGGTGCGCAGGGCGTCGTCGGCGCTGATGCCACCGTTCTGGGTTTTGATCTTCACGAACTCGACTCCGCCACCAGCGACTCGGGTTCCCTTCGGGCATCGGGCCACCGATTCGGAGCTGTCTTTCCCTCCAGCGACCTCTTGGCCCACAACAATGATGGGGTCCGTCGAAGCGGCGGCAACCGCCGGGGTCATTGAGATCGGTGACAGGAACACGGCTCCGGCCGCCAGACCGAGTCCGGCGGCGAAACCCGCCACCGCGGCTCGCGGCACGCGGCGCTGCAGCATCTTGCCTTGTCCTGTCATTCGCAGACGCTTCATCCTGAGGGTCCTTTCGCAGAGTTCAGCAGTAGGTCGTTAACTCCTTGGTGCGGCAGTCAGCCCGCGATTCCGTGCCAGGAGCGTTCCAGTGCTTCCCCGGCCTGCGATCCCATACTGGTAGGGCTCAGAAACATCACCCGAACGTGGATCTTCCACCTTCACCACCAGCGGATGCTTACATGCACTTCAGTGCGATGCCATGGGCCCGGAGCGGTGCTATCGCCGACCACATGATCAAGCCGAGGTGCGCGAAGCTCACCGCCG
Organism: Streptomyces sp. NPDC030862; assembly: GCF_055571835.1. Taxonomy (NCBI): domain Bacteria; kingdom Bacillati; phylum Actinomycetota; class Actinomycetes; order Kitasatosporales; family Streptomycetaceae; genus Streptomyces; species Streptomyces sp. NPDC030862. The sequence continues at coordinate 120,010 of NZ_JBVIEN010000011.1, forward strand.
ACCAGCTCCAGCAGCTCGCCGCGCTTGGCCTCTAGGCCCTGTCCGATGGGTCGTGCGACGCCGCGCCTGGCGGCTTGTTTCGTGAGCCCCGCAGTGGGTCCTGAGCGGATTCCCGTCCGTCCTGATGAGTCGCTCAACGGCTTCTCACCCATTCGCCAAAGGGGGCGAATCACGCTTACGAGTGAATAGGGCATCTCCATGCGCATCTCCGGGCAGTCATGCGGTGATTGGCACCAGCTGACGCGTCAGCCTTATCAAGACGTGCGGTCGTTGAGCCCCTCCGGGGCGTTCATCGATGAGGGAGAATGACCATGAGCGCGAAACTGTACGTAGGAAATCTGGCGCAGGAGACGACGGATGACTCCCTGCGGATTTTTTTCGGAGATTTCGGCCGTGTTCTGGACAGCGTCGTCATGCGTGACCGCGACACTGGCCAGTCCCGGGGTTTCGCGTTTGTCACCATGAGTCTGGCACGGGAAGCTGAAGCAGCGATCGAAAGTTTGAACGGCACACAGTTGGACGGCCAGCAGATCACGGTCAAAGTGGCCAACGCGAGGTGAGGCTCGACCTCAACTGCCCCAGACGGATGTGGCACGATTCCCGGTCACACGACCCATCGGACAGGTCCTAGTGGCTCGTCTCGGATCGTTGGCCGGGTAGTGGATGAGCCTCTGGCGTGGCCCGGGGGTTGGCTTCGGTCTGGACCCGGAGACAGGCTTTACCAAACGGTCGACCACTTGTTTTCCCTGGTCAGGTAGCTTTCAAGGCATCCATTGATCTTTATGTGCGGACCCATTCGGTATGACCGACCGGGGCCGTGAGGAGGGGTGTGCCATGAGTGCGGTCGACCTAGCGGAGACGGCGGCCGGTCTGCCGGAGGCATGGAGCTCTCGCAGGCTGGGCATGGTGGGGGCGGCCTGCGTAAAGGTCCTGCGCATGGACGAGCTGCCGGTCGGAGAAGAGAGCCATGGGGCCGCCGAGGCTCTGCTGGTCCTCGACGGCCGGCTGGAGCTGGAGGTGGACGGCATGCCGGTGTCGGTGCGGGCGGGCGAGCTGTTCATGGTGGCGGCGGGAGCTGCACATGCGGTCCGTCCCGGAAGCCGGGGCACGTTGGTGATCGTGGAACTGCCGGAGGAGTAACGGCTCTTCAGGCGGCCTTGGCCGGGTACTCGGTCCAGGTGCGGATGGGCGAGTCCGGGGCGAAGTTGGCCTTCGGCCCGGACTGGGCGTTGTGCCAGCGCACGTAGGCGGCGATGGCGGTGTTCTGCTCGTGGTGGCTGCGGTGGTCGGTGCCGTTGAGGGCGAAGTAGCGCAGGGCGGCGAACTCGGACTCGATCCAGTTCAGCCACGGGCCGTAGGTCGGCAGGAAGACCCGTTCGACGTCGTTGGCTGCGGCCCAGGCCCGCGCATCCTAGGCGGTCCCAAGAGCCAGTGGACCAGGTGTGGACCACCGAGGGCCACGACGGGCCCGGGGAGCGATAAACGGGGAGGGTCATCTGCCCAGTGACCCCGTCAGGCGGCACCCTCTTGAAAACCGTCGTGGCGGCGATGTCACCGTGGGTGCAAATCCCACACCCACCGCTTACAGGTCAGAGAATTAGCAGGTCATCGGTCCCGGCTCCGGGATGGAGCCGGGCCCACCGTGTTCACCCCGGGACCCGGACCGGGGAGGTGGCCAAAGCCGGGGAGCCGACCACCCCAGCCACAGCGGGTTTCCCTCATCAACCTAGAGCCAGAGGCGTGCGGCCGGTGGCCGGGCTGGCTCAGGGCGGAAACAGGAGCGCAGGCCCGGGCGACGGGCCGCGCGCGCCGCGCTGTGCGCGGCGGGTGCCTTGATGAAGTAGGGAAAGTTCTACCGCGCTTGGAGCAGGTGGCGTCCGTCGTGGCTCCGGACGTGCGGGCCTTCCCCGTCGAGGGCGTCCAGCAGCCGGACGGCGTACACCTCGGACATCCGCTCGGCGACTTCCGCGGGCGTGAGCCAGTCGACTGCCAACGCCTCTGCCGATGTGCGTTCCGAGCCCCCGGAGGAGGGCTGCTGCCTTTTCGCCGACCACGCCGAACAGCACACCTGGCAAGAAGCGCACCCTGTGGAAGAGGGCCCGTGCAGCGGCTGATCGTGAGTCCGGGCAGCGGCAAGAGCCGTTGAGACGGCTTCGGGTCAGCGGCTGAGTGCCGCTGACCCGGGTTGTCGTTACCGCTCGCTACCGACGTTTGACCTGCGCCTACAGCACCGGCAGGTTCTTGCGCAGCTCGAAGGCCGTGACCTCCGACCGGTACTCCTCCCACTCCTGCTTCTTGTTGCGGAGGAAGAAGTCGAAGACGTGCTCGCCGAGGGTCTCGGCGACCAGTTCGCTGCGCTCCATCAGGGAGATCGCCTCGCCGAGGTTCTGCGGGAGCGGCTCGATGCCCATCGCGCGGCGTTCGGCGTCGGAGAGGGCCCAGACGTCGTCGTCGGCGCCGGGGCCGAGTTCGTAGTTCTCCTCGATGCCCTTGAGGCCGGCCGCGAGGAGGACCGCGTACGCCAGGTAGGGGTTGGCGCCGGAGTCGACGGAGCGGACCTCGACGCGGGAGGAGCCGGTCTTGCCGGGCTTGTACATGGGGACGCGGATCAGGGCGGAGCGGTTGTTGTGGCCCCAGCAGATGTAGGAGGGGGCCTCGCCGCCGGAGCCGGCGGTGCGGGCGGAGCCGCCCCAGATGCGCTTGTAGGAGTTGACCCACTGGTTGGTGACGGCCGAGATTTCCGCCGCGTGGCGCAGCAGGCCCGCGATGAAGGAACGTCCCACCTTGGAGAGCTGGTACTCGGCGCCGGACTCGTAGAAGGCGTTGCGGTCGCCCTCGAAGAGGGAGAGGTGGGTGTGCATGCCGGAGCCGGGGTATTCGGAGAACGGCTTCGGCATGAAGGTGGCCTGGACGCCCTGCTCCAGCGCGACCTGCTTCATGACCAGGCGGAACGTCATGATGTTGTCGGCGGTCGACAGCGCGTCCGCGTACCGCAGGTCGATCTCCTGCTGGCCCGGGGCGCCCTCGTGGTGGCTGAACTCGACGGAGATGCCCATCGATTCGAGCATGGTGATCGCCTGGCGGCGGAAGTCCATGCCGACGTTCTGCGGGGTGTGGTCGAAGTAGCCGGAGTTGTCGGCGGGGACCGGCTTGCTGCCGTCCAGCGGCTTGTCCTTCAGCAGGAAGAACTCGATCTCGGGGTGGGTGTAGAAGGTGAACCCGAGGTCGGACGTCTTGGCGAGGATGCGCTTGAGGACGTAGCGGGGGTCGGCGAAGGAGGGTGAACCGTCGGGCATGAGGATGTCGCAGAACATCCGGGCGGTGCCGGGCGCCTCGGCGCGCCAGGGGATGATCTGGAACGTGCCCGGGTCCGGCTTGGCGATCATGTCGGACTCGTACACCCGGGCGAAGCCCTCGATGGCCGAGCCGTCGAAGCCGATCCCCTCATCGAAGGCCTGTTCGAGCTCGGCGGGGGCGACGGCGACCGACTTCAGGAAGCCCAGCACGTCCGTGAACCACAGGCGCACGAACCGGATGTCGCGCTCCTCGAGCGTGCGGAGCACAAATTCCTGCTGCTTGTCCATTTCCAACACCCATCCTCGCTGATCAGGCCAGCATGCCACCACTCGGTTTCGTGCACGTTGCGAACCCATACTGCCTGCCGGGCTGTGGCGTACGTAACGGTGGCCTCGCAGACTGGGCCTTATGGACCGTGGCGCACAGGAGCTGCCCGGCACCCGCGTGCCGGACTGGCTGCGGCTGCTGCCGTGGCTGGCGCTGCTCGTCCTGGTGATCGTCCAGCTGACCACCCCCGCCACCGTCCAGCTCGGCTTCGCCTTCGCCGTCGTGCCGCCGCTGACGTCCCTCGTGTACGGGATGCTCGGCACGGCCCTGGTCTCCGGCACGCTCTTCGGGCTGCTGCTCATGCCGGCCATCCGGGCCGATGACGTCACCCACGGCGACCTGCTGGCGTTCTCGCTGATCGGCGCGGTCAGCGTGCTCCTGGCGTGGCTGCGGGCGCGCCGGGACGCCCAGCTGGTGTCCGTGCGGACGGTCGCGGAGGCCGCGCAGCTGGCGGTGCTGCCCCCGCTGCCGGAGCGCGTCGGGCCGGTGCGGTGCGGGGCGCTGTACCGGGCCGCCGAGCGCGGCACGCTCGTCGGCGGCGACCTGTACGACGTCCAGGACGGGCCGTACGGCGTGCGGGCCGTCGTCGCCGACGTCCAGGGCCACGGGCTCGCGGCCGTCGCGACGGTGGCGGCGCTGCTCGGCACCTTCCGGGAGGCGGTGCTCGACGAACCGGAGCTCGGCGGGGTGGCGGCCCGGCTGGACCGGCGGCTGGTGGTCGACTCGGCCGGGCGCGGGGGCGCCGAGGCGGAGGTCTTCGCCACCGCCGTACTGCTGGAGTTCGCGCCCCCGGGGGCGGACGGGGCGGACGGGGCAGCGGGGGCGGTACGGGTGCTCAGCTGCGGGCACCCGGCGCCGCTGCTGGTGAACGGCGAGGGGGCGCGCGAGGTGGCCGTCGAGCCGGGGGCCCCGCTGGGCCTGGGGCTCGCGGAGTACCGGCCGCCGCCGGTGGCGACCGTGGCGCTGCGCCCGACGGACGTCCTGCTCGCGCACACCGACGGCGTGACGGAGGCACGGGACGCGACGGGGGCCTTCTACCCGCTGGCCTCCCGCGTCCCGCGCCACGCGGGCCCGCCGGTGGAGCTGGTGCGCGAGGTGTGGCGGGACCTGTCCGCGTACGCGGGCGTCATCGCCGACGACGTGGCGCTGCTGGCGCTGAGCGCGCCGGACGCGAGCGGGGCGGCGGCCGTGGCCCCGTAGGCGTACGGCCGTTAACATCAGCGCCCATGGGGGGCCTGGGGCTCATACGCGTCGCGCGTCCCATGGTGCTGGCGAGCGCCGTGGTGACGCTGCTCGCCGCGCTCTTCGTCTGTCTGGGCGGGGGCGACCGCCCCGGGGTCCGGCACGACGAGCCCCGCCGGATCACGCTCGCCGCAGTCGCCACCGAGTACACCTGCCCGTACGACCACGGCGACTGCGCCCTCTTCCCCCACCTCGGCCCCGCCGTCCTCACCGCCCCGCCGCTCGATCCGCCGCGGCAGACCGACGGGCTCGCGGGCCTCCCCGAGGCGTACGCCGCCGACCGCCCGGACCGGGTCGCGGTGCGGGCGCGCGCCCCGGACCTCCATGTCCTTCAGGTGCTGCGGACCTAGACCGGGTCCGCTCGCTTACGCGTCACACATCCGATCACGCACTTCACGAAGGACATCGACATCATGGCTGCCAACCGCAACACCTCCAGCGCCGACCGCCGCGCCCGAATAGAGGAGATGCGCCGTGCCGAGAAGGCGCGCGAGCGCCGCAACCGCATCCTCACCATCACCCTGAGCACGGTGGTGGTCGCGGGCCTCGTCGGCTTCGGCGTGTACGTGCTCAACGAGGAGAAGGAGCAGAAGCGGCAGGAGGAGGCCGCGGCCAAGGCGCCCATCAAGGACGAGAAGTCCTGGGACGCGAAGAAGCTCGGCCGCAACCACCCCACCACACCGGTCTCGTACCCGATGAAGCCGCCGGTCGGCGGCGACCACCACCCGGTGTGGCAGAACTGCGACGGCGACGTCTACAAGAAGCCGGTCCGCAACGAGAACGCCGTCCACTCGCTGGAGCACGGCGCGGTGTGGGTGACGTACAACGACAAGGCGCCCGCCGCCGACGTGAAGAAGCTGGAGGAGAAGGTCGGCAAGACCCCCTACACGCTGATGAGCCCGGTCAAGGACCAGGCCGGGACGATCATGCTGAGCGCCTGGGGCAAGCAGGTCACCGTGGACAGGGCCGATGACCCGCGCGTGGACCAGTTCCTCACGAAGTACGTCAAGGGCCCGCAGACCCCCGAGCCCGGTGCCGCGTGCACGGGCGGAGTGGGCGCGCAGTGAAGCTGACCCGTACGCACCTGGCCGCCGCCGTGGCGATCGTGCTCGCGCTGCTCTTCGCCGGGGTGGCGACGGTCGCCACGGCGGGCGGCAAGGGCGGCGAGGAGGAGGCCCGGACCCCGGCGGCGGACTCGGCGGACGCCGGGTTCGCGCGGGACATGTCGGACCACCACCAGCAGGCGGTGGAGATGTCGTTCATCGTGCGGGACCGCACGGCGGACGAGGAGGTACGCCGCCTGGCGTACGACATCGCCAACACCCAGGCCAACCAGCGCGGGATGATGATGGGCTGGCTCGACCTGTGGGGGCTGCCGAAGGTGGCCATGGACCAGGAGCCGATGGCCTGGATGGGCACCACGCCGCCCCATGGCCCGTCGCACGGCTCGTCGCACGGTTCGGCCCACGGCTCCTCCCCCGATGCCGGTGCCCAGGGGCTCATGCCCGGCATGGCGACCAAGGCGGAGCTCGACCGGCTGCGGGCGGCGAGCGGCAAGGAGGCGGAGGTCCTGTACCTCCAGCTGATGATCGACCACCACAAGGGCGGCGTGCACATGGCGCAGGGGTGCGTCGAGAAGTGCGAGGTGGAGGTCGAGCGGCGGCTGGCCCAGGGCATGGTCGACGCGCAGGAGTCGGAGGTCCGGCTGATGACCGACATGCTGGCGAAGCGCGGGGCGAAGCCGCGCGGCTGACCCCCGTCGGCGGCGCCCCCGTGCCCCGTGCCCCCGTGACGGCCCACAGCGGTCGCGGGGGCACGCGGGCGGGACGAGAATGGGAAGCGCTCGGGGACGTACGGCCTTATGACCCTGCATTACGGAGGTACGCACCCCATGACCACCGCCAAGGACATCATGCACCCCGGCGCACGATGGCTTCCCCAGCACGAGACCCTCGACCGCGCCGCGCAGCTGATGCGCGACGAGAACGTGGGCGCGCTGCCCATCGCGGACGAGAACGAGCGCCTCTGCGGCATCCTCACCGACCGCGACATCGTCGTCGGCTGTGTGGCCGAGGGCCGCGACCCGGCACGGGTGACGGCGGGCGACATGGCGAAGGGCACGCCGCGCTGGATCGACGCCAACGCGGACGTGAGCGAGGTCCTCAAGATGATGAAGGACCACCAGATCCGCCGGCTTCCGGTCATCGAGAACAAGCGCCTGGTCGGCATGATCAGCGAGGCCGACCTGGCCCGGCACCTGTCGGACCGCCAGGTGGCCGAGTTCGCGGAGCGGGTCTACGCGCCGTAGCGCTCACCTCGCACAGGAAGGGCACGGCCGGCGGCCGTGCCCTTCCCGCCGTGCCCTTCCCGCCGTGCCCTTCCCGCCGCGTACGGGGCGGGCGCGTGGGCGGGCCCGCACAGGACATTGCGTCGCTTTGACGATTAGACTGGTCGCGTGCCTCAACTACGCCTCGCCCTCAATCAGATCGACTCGACGGTCGGCGATCTCACGGCCAACGCCGAGGCCGTCGTCCACTGGACCCGGCACGCCGCCGAGCAGGGGGCGCACCTCGTCGCGTTCCCGGAGATGGTGCTGACCGGCTACCCCGTCGAGGACCTCGCCCTGCGGTCGTCCTTCGTGGAGGCCTCCCGCGCCGCGCTGCGGGCGCTCGCCCGGCGGCTGGCCGACGAGGGCTTCGGGGACCTGCCGGTCGTCGTCGGGTACCTGGACCGGGCGGAAAAGGCGCAGCCCCGGTACGGCCAGCCGGCCGGGGCGCCGCAGAACGCCGGGGCCGTGCTGTACGGCGGTGAGGTCGTGCTGTCGTTCGCCAAGCACCACCTGCCCAACTACGGCGTCTTCGACGAGTTCCGGTACTTCGTGCCGGGCGACACCATGCCGGTCGTGCGCGTCCACGGCGTGGACGTCGCGCTGGCGATCTGCGAGGACCTGTGGCAGGACGGCGGGCGCGTCCCGGCCGCCCGCAGCGCGCACGCGGGGCTGCTGATCTCGATCAACGCCTCGCCGTACGAGCAGAACAAGGACGACGTCCGGCTGGACCTCGTGCGCAAGCGCGCCCAGGAGGCCGGCTGCACGCTGGCGTACCTGGCGATGATCGGCGGCCAGGACGAGCTGGTCTTCGACGGCGACTCGATCGTCGTGGACCGGGACGGCGAGGTCGTCGCGCGGGCGCCGCAGTTCGCCGAGGGCAGCGTGATCCTGGACCTGGACCTGCCGGCCGCCTCCGCGGACGCGCCGGAGGGCGTGGTCGACGACGGGCTGCGCATCGACCGGGTGGTGCTGTCGGAGGAGCCGCTGCCGGCGTACGAGCCGGAGCTGACGGGCGGGTACGCGGAGCGCCTCGACGACGACGAGGAGGTGTACACCGCGCTGGTCGTGGGCCTGCGGGCGTACGCGGCGAAGAACGGTTTCCGCTCCGTGCTGGTCGGCCTGTCCGGCGGCATCGACTCCGCGCTCGTCGCGGCGATCGCCTGCGACGCGCTGGGCGCGGCGAACGTGTACGGCGTGTCGATGCCGTCCAAGTACAGCTCCGAGCACTCCAAGGACGACGCGGCCGAGCTGGCCCGCCGCACCGGGCTGAACTTCCGCACCGTGCCGATCGAGCCGATGTTCGACGCGTACATGGGGTCCCTGGGGCTCACGGGCCTCGCGGAGGAGAACCTCCAGTCGCGGCTGCGCGGCACGCTGCTGATGGCGCTCTCCAACCAGGAGGGCCACATCGTCCTGGCGCCCGGCAACAAGTCCGAGCTGGCGGTCGGTTACTCGACGCTGTACGGCGACTCGGTCGGCGCGTACGGGCCGATCAAGGACGTGTACAAGACCGCGGTCTTCCGGCTGGCGCGGTGGCGCAACCGGGCGGCGGAGGAACGCGGGCAGACGCCGCCGATCCCGGAGAACTCCCTCACCAAGCCGCCGAGCGCCGAGCTGCGCCCCGGCCAGGTCGACACGGACTCCCTGCCCGACTACGACGTGCTGGACCGGATCCTGGAGCTGTACGTCGACCGCGACCGGGGCAAGGACGCCATCGTCGCGGCCGGTTTCGACGAGGAGCTGGTGACGAGGACGCTGCGGCTGGTGGACGTCGCCGAGTACAAGCGGCGCCAGTACCCGCCGGGCACCAAGATCTCGGCCAAGGGCTTCGGCAAGGACCGGCGCCTGCCGATCACCAACCGCTGGCGCGAGACGACGGCGTAGCGAACGGGCGAGGGGCGAACGGGCGAGGGGCGCGCGGGACTCAGAGCTTCACGCGCGCCGCGATCGGCAGGTGGTCGCTGTCGGTCGCCGGGAGCGTCCAGGAGGCGACCGGCTCGACGCCCCGCACCAGGATCTGGTCGATCCGCGCCATCGGGAAGGCGGCCGGCCAGCTGAAGCCCATGCCGTCGCCCGCCGCGCCCTGTGTGGAGCGCAGCTGCGAGGTGACGGCGTTGAGCGAGCGGTCGTTCATGGTGCCGTTGAGGTCGCCGAGCAGGATCACCTTGTCGAGCCGCTCGCGGGCGATGGCCTCGCCCAGCGCGTCGGCGCTGTTGTCGCGCTGGTTGGCGGTGAAGCCGGCGTTGAGCTTGACCCGGACCGACGGCAGGTGGGCGACGTACACCGCGAAGTCGCCCATGGGCGCGGAGACGGTGGCGCGCATGGCGCGCGTCCAGCCCAGCCGGATGTCGACCGGGGCGACGTCGCCCAGCGGGTACGTGCTCCACAGGCCGACCGTGCCCTGGACGGAGTGGTACGGGTAGCGGTCGGCGAGCGCCTTCTCGTACACCGGGACCATGGCCGGCTTGAGTTCCTCCAGGGCCACGACGTCCGCGCCGGAGGCGGCGACGCTGCGGGCGGTGCCCTCGGGGTCGGGGTTGTCGGCGTTGACGTTGTGTGAGACGACCATGAGGTCGCCACCGGGGCCGGACTTGTCGGTGGCGAGGCCGCCGAAGAAGTTGAGCCAGACGGCGACGGGCAGCACCAGGGCGATCAGCGCGGTCGCCGAGCGGCGCAGCAGCGCGGCGACGAGGAGGACCGGCAGGAAGACGCCGAACCAGGGCAGGAACGTCTCGGTGAGGCTGCCGATGTTGCCGACGCGGTTCGGGATCTCGGCGTGGAAGATCATCAGCAGTGCGAGGAGCACCGCGCAGAGGGCGAGGAGGACGCCCCGGCGCCAGATCCCCGGATCGCGGCGCAAGCGGTCGGCCACCGACCGGACCCGGGATCCGGTGCGCTCGCGCTCCGCGCCGCCGCCGCTCCCCGTCTGCGTCACGTCCACCTGCGCCATTCCGTCGTCCTCACTGCCTTGCTTGTCGTGCTCACCGTCCCCCGGAACCCCGACCCTAGGGGATCGGGTGACGGCCGTACTGTCCCGAGGACGAGATTGCGGCGCGGCCGGGTTCCGGAGGTTGCGGTCGAGGCGGCAGCTGTGACAGAACGCGCATATTTGCGACCGTTGTGCGGTCGGTAACGACGCGGTGGCGACGCCGTGCCGTGGGGAGCCCCACGCTCAGCCGCGTACCGGTTCCTCCCGCGCGTCCCCGTGCGGGGCCTGCGGCGCGGGCCCGCCGCCGGGGCCGTGCGGCGGCTTTCGCGCCGGCAGCACGGTGGACACCACCGCCGCGCCCACCAGCGCCGCGCCCATGGACACCACGGCCGTGAGGTGCATGGCGGAGAGGAAGGCGTCGTACGCGGCCGGGGCCAGCTCCCGCCCGGCCGCGCCGAGGCGGTCGGCGGCGGCGAGGGTGTACTCGATGGACTCCCCCGCCGCCTCGCGGGCCGCGCCCTCCGGCACCGCGTCCAGGTGCCCCTCGACGCCGTCGCGGTACGCGGTCGACAGCACCGAGCCGAGGACCGCGACCCCGAGCGCCCCGCCGACCTGCCTGAAGGTGTTGCTGATCGCCGAACCGGAACCGGCCCGGGCCCTCGGCAGCGACTGCATCACGGTGACCGTCACCGGCGGCATGACGTGCGCCATCCCGGCGCCCTGCGCGAAGAGCACCAGCTCCAGGACCCAGACGGGCGTGGTGGCGTCGTAGAAGGCGAAGGAGGCGAGGCACCCGGCGATCACGAGCATGCCCGCCGTGCACACGGCCCGGGCCCCGAAGCGCGCCACCGCCAGCCGCGCCCGGGGCGCGAAGAGCAGCTGCGCCACGGCCAGCGGCAGCAGGAGCAGCCCGGCCTGGAGGGCGCTGTAGCCGCGCAGGCTCTGGAGGTAGAAGGCGGCGACGAAGGTCACGCCCATGAGCGCGAAGAACACCAGCGAGATGGCGGCGACGGCGCCGGAGAAGGCGGGTTTGCGGAAGTGCGCCATGTCGATGGCCGGGTGGTCGGTGCGCTTCTCGTGCAGGACGAAACCGGCCAGCACCGCGAGCCCGCCGAGCAGCGGCAGCAGGGAGGAGGGAGCGGTGAAGTCGGCGAGCTCACCGCCCCGGATGATCCCGTACACCAGCAGGACGAGGCCGACGATGGAGAGGGCCACGCCCAGCGGGTCGAGCCGGCCGGGACGCGGGTCCTTGGAGTCCGGTACCAGCAGGACCATGGCGACCAGGGCGATGAGCACGACGGGGACGTTGACCAGGAAGATCGAGCCCCACCAGAAGTGCTCCAGGAGCAGCCCGCCGGTGACCGGGCCGATGGCGATGCCGAGACCGACGCTGCCGGCCCAGATGCCGATGGCCTTCGGCTGCTCGTCGCGCTCGAAGACGTTCATCAGGATGGCGAGGGTGGCGGGCATCACCAGTGCGCCGCCCACCCCCATGAGCGCCCGGTGGGCGATCAGCTCGCCCGGCGCGTCGGACAGCGCGGCGAGCGCCGAGCCCGTACCGAAGACGACCAGGCCGACGAGCAGGACCTTCTTGCGGCCGAGCCGGTCGCCGAGGAGCCCGGCGGTGAAGAGCAGGCCGGCGAAGACGAGCGTGTACGCGTTGATCGCCCACTCCAGCTCGCTCTGGGCGGCGCCGAGGCCTACGGGCGCGGGGGCGGCGATGGTCCTGACGGCGACGTTGAGGATGGAGTTGTCCAGCACGACGATGAGCAGGCTGAACATCAGGACGCCGAGGATGAGCCAGCGGCGGCGGTGGACCGCTTCCGGTACGGCGGGGGCTGGGGCGTGGGCGTCTGAGGGTGCTGCGGGTTCCGGTACGGGCATGTTCCGACCGTAATAGTCCTTTTGTCACCACACGCGTCCCTGCCGTGGCCCCTTACGCCAGTCGGAGCCAGTCGGAGCCAGGCGGCGCCGGACGGAGTGGCCGGTGCCGGACGGAGTGGCCGGTGCCCCACTTCCCCCCACGCGGCACGAAGTGCCACCATGGACCTGGTCCGGGGACGCCGTCAGGGCGCCTCGAGATGACGAAGGAGCCGTTTTCCATGACGCTTCAGGCTGCCCAGAAGCAGCAGCGGCCCGCCGACGGCGCGAAGGCGCTGTACGGGGGCAAGGGCACCCGCCGCATCACCGTCCACGACATCGCCGCCGCCAAGGAGCGCGGCGAGAAGTGGCCCATGCTGACCGCGTACGACGCGATGACCGCGTCCGTCTTCGACGAGGCCGGCATCCCGGTCATCCTCGTCGGCGACTCCATGGGCAACTGCCACCTCGGCTACGACACCACCGTGCCCGTCACGATGGACGAGATGGCCCTGCTCTCCGCCGCCGTCGTACGGGGCACCAAGCGTGCCCTGGTCGTCGGCGACCTGCCCTTCGGTTCGTACCAGGAGGGCCCCGTCCAGGCGCTGCGCTCCGCGACGCGGCTGGTCAAGGAGGCGGGCGTCGGCGCGATCAAGCTGGAGGGCGGCGAGCGCTCGCTGCCGCAGACCGAGATGCTGGTCCAGGCCGGCATCCCCGTCATGTCGCACCTCGGCCTGACCCCGCAGTCCGTCAACACCATGGGCTACCGGGTGCAGGGCCGCGGCGACGAGGCCGCCCACCGGCTGCTGAACGACGCGAAGGCCGCGCAGGACGCGGGCGCCTTCGCCGTGGTCCTGGAGCTGGTCCCGGCGGAGCTGGCCGCCGAGGTGACGCGGTCGCTGCACATCCCGACCATCGGCATCGGCGCCGGCCCGGACACCGACGCGCAGGTCCTGGTGTGGACCGACATGGCCGGGCTGACCGGCGGCAAGGTGCCGCGCTTCACCAAGCAGTACGCCGACCTGCGGCAGACCCTCGGCGACGCAGCGAAGGCGTTCGCCGAGGACGTGGCCGGCGGGGCGTTCCCGGCCGAGGAGCACACCTTCCACTAGGTCACCAGGCCATCAGGCCACCAAGCCACTCCCGGTACGGACGACAGCCCGCCGACTTCCCCCATCGGCGGGCTGTCGGCATGTCGGGCGTACCGGTCCGTACGGGCCTAGCCTCGAAAGGGAGGAGGCGAGAACCATGGCCGGAATCACCCACAAGAGCTTCGGATCCCCCGACGAAACACGTCCCTTCGAGGGCGACAAGGGCAAGCTCGATCTACTCACCACGGACCGCGGCCCGGTCGGCCGGGCGGTCTTCGAACCGGGCTGGCGCTGGTCCGAGCACGTCAAGCCCATCGCCGGCACGGACAGCTGCATGGCCGCCCACGCCTGCTACACCGTCAGCGGCCGGCTGCACATCGTCATGGACGACGGCACCGAGGACGAAGTGGGCCCCGGAGACTTCGCGGCCATCGAGCCGGGCCACGACGCGTGGGTCGTCGGCGATGAGCCGTGCGTCATGATCGACTGGCAGGGGTTCGCCGACTACGCCAAGCGCTGACACCGGAGAGCCGCGTCCGCGCCGTGTCGGTGGCGTATCGGTGCCGTGTCGGTGACGGCTGGTGACATGGGTCGCATGACACGACCATCCGACACCAACGCCGTCGAGGTACGCGGCCTCGTGAAGCACTACGGCGAGACCAGGGCGCTGGACGGCGTGGACCTCGACGTCCGCGAGGGCACCGTCCTCGGCGTCCTCGGTCCCAACGGCGCGGGCAAGACCACGCTCGTCCGCTGCCTGTCCACGCTCGTCGTGCCCGACGCCGGCAGCGCGACCGTCGCCGGGTACGACGTGGTGCACGAGCCCCGCGCGCTGCGCCGCGTCATCGGCCTCACCGGCCAGTACGCCTCCGTCGACGAGAAGCTGTCCGGCTGGGAGAACCTGTACATGATCGGGCGGCTGCTCGACCTGTCCCGCAGGGACGCCCGGCGCCGCGCCGACGAGCTGCTGGAGCGCTTCTCGCTCGCGGAGGCCGCGAGGCGCGCCGTGCTGACGTACTCCGGCGGCATGCGGCGCCGCCTCGACCTGGCCGCCTCCATGATCGGCCGCCCGGCGGTGCTGTACCTGGACGAGCCGACGACGGGCCTGGACCCCCGGTCCCGCAACGAGGTCTGGGACGAGATCACGCGCCTGGTCACCGACGGTGCGACGGTCCTGCTCACCACCCAGTACATGGAGGAAGCGGAGCGGCTGGCGCACGAGCTCACCGTCGTCGACCGGGGCCGGGTCATCGCCACCGGCCGGGTCGACGAGCTCAAGGCCAAGGTCGGCGGCCGCACCCTCCAGGTCCGGCCGGTGGACCCGGCGGACCTGCCCGCGATGGCGCGGGCACTGGCCGACAGCGGCCTCGACGGGATCGCCGGCTCCACGGTCGTACCGGAGGACGGCCTGCTGTACGTGCCGATCCTCAGCGACGAGCAACTGACCGCGGTCGTCGGGCTGCTGGCCACGCGCGGCTTCGGCATCACGCACATCGGCACCCATCTGCCCAGCCTGGACGAGGTGTTCCTGGCCATCACGGGCGAGAAGTCGTCACCGGCCGCGGGTACGACGGCCGGCTCGTCCAACGGCTCGTCCACCGGTACGTCCACCGGTACGTCCACCGTCGAGGAGGTGACCGCGTGAGCGCGGTCGGGACCCGGGCCGCGCGGGCCAACCTGCGGCACATCGGCGCGCTGGTCCGGCGCAACGCCCTGCACCTCAAGCAGGATCCGCAGTCGATGTTCGACGTCGTCCTGACGCCGATCGTGCTCACGGTGCTGTTCGTGTTCGTCTTCGGCGGCTCGGTCGGGCTCGTCCTGGGCGGCGACCGGGACGCGTACGTGAACTACGTCGTGCCCGGGCTGATGGGGATGATGGGCCTCAACATCGCCATGGCCGTCGGCACCGGCATCAACGACGACTTCCGCACGGGCGTCATGGACCGGTTCCGAACGCTGCCCATCGCCCGGTCGTCCGTCCTCATCGCCAAGATCGTGGTGGAGATCGGCCGGATGGTGATCGCCTCGGCCATCCTGCTCGTGATGGGCTTCCTGCTGGGTCTGGAGATCCACACCTCGGTGGGTGCCCTGCTCGCGGCCGTCGGCCTGTCCGTGGTCTTCGGCGCGTCCCTGATGTGGATCTTCCTCCTGCTCGGCCTCACGATGAAGACGGCGCAGGCCGTCCAAGGGATGGCGATGCTGGTGCTGTTCCCCCTCCAGTTCGGTTCGTCGATCTTCGCGCCGCCGTCCTCGATGCCGGGCTGGCTGCGGGCGTTCACCGAGTACAACCCGCTGTCGAACCTGGCCGACGCCGCGCGCAACCTGATCAACGGCGGCCCGGTCGCCGAGTCGGTGTGGACGACGCTGGCCTGGGCGGCGGCCATCACCCTGGTGACGGCGCCGCTCGCGGTCGCCAAGTTCCGCAAGCGGACGTGAGGGTGGGGCGGTGAGGGTCGGGCGGTGAGCGAGGGGCGGCGTGTGACGGAAGGGGCGTCGGGTACGGTCTGTACGTCCCCGAGCCCAGGAGCGCCGCCCATGGCCACCGCCACGTCCCACCCCAGCGAGCGGAGGATCAGTCCGGTCTTCCTCGGCATCGCCGCCGTCATGGTGGTCACCGGATGGGCGGTATGGACGGGTTTCTCGGCCAACCTGGGCCTGGCCGTCTTCCTCTTCGTCACGTCGACGTGGATCGTCTCGCTCTGCCTGCACGAGTACGCGCACGCCCGCACGGCCCTGCACGGCGGTGACATCTCCATCGGCGCGAAGGGCTATCTGACCCTCAACCCGCTCAAGTACACGCACGTGCTGCTCAGCATCGTGCTGCCGGTCGTCTTCGTCATCATGGGCGGCATCGGTCTGCCCGGCGGCGCGGTCTTCATCGAGCAGAACCGCATCCGCAGCCGCTGGAAGCAGAGCCTGGTCTCGGCGGCCGGACCGCTGACGAACGTGCTGTTCGCGATCGTGTGCACCGCGCCCTTCTGGCTGGGTGCCCTGGACGGCGTGCCGGTCCCCTTCCGCTTCGCCCTCGCGTTCATCGCGCTGCTCCAGGTGACGGCGGCGATCCTGAACTTCCTGCCCGTCCCCGGCCTGGACGGCTACGGCGTGATCGAGCCGTGGCTGTCCTACCGGGTCCGGCGGAAGGTGGAGCCGTACGCGCCCTTCGGGCTGCTCGCGGTGTTCGTGTTCCTCTTCATCCCCGAAGTGGGCGCGGCCTTCTTCGGGCTGGTCCACTTCGTCCTCGACGCGCTCTGCATCTCGGACCTGGAGACGTACTGCGGGCGGGACCTCTTCAGCAGCCTGTGGCAGGAGCAGAACCCGGCCTGCGAGGAGATCGTCAGCTGGTGACGCGCTGCGGGCGGCGGCGCCAGTAGTACCACGCCATGTTGGACGAGACGCCGGACAGCAGCACCCACACGATGCCGAGCCAGCTGCCCTGGACGAAGGAGACCACGGCCGCGGCGACGGCGAGGGCGCAGACGACGAGGGCGTACAGAGCGAGGCGGGGCATGGGGGTCGGCTCCTGTCCGGGTGCGGGTGTTGCCCGTCCAGTGTCCCCCATGCCCGCCACCACCTAGATGTCGGTCACGCGCAGGCCCGCGTGGGCCTTGTAGCGGCGGTTGACGGAGATCAGGTTGGCTACCAGCGCCTCCACCTGGTGGGCGTTCCTCAGCCGGCCCGCGAAGACGCCGCGCATGCCGGGGATGCGGGCGGCGAGCGCCTGGACGACGTCGGTGTCGGCGCGCTTCTCGCCCAGCACCATCACGTCCGTGTCGATCTCCTCGACCGTCTCGTCCTGCAGCAGGACGGCGGACAGGTGGTGGAAGGCGGCCGTCACCCGCGAGTCGGGCAGCAGGGCGGCGGCCTGCTCGGCGGCGCTGCCCTCCTCGGGCTTGAGGGCGTAGGCGCCGCGCTTGTCGAAGCCGAGGGGGTTGACGCAGTCGACGACGATCTTGCCGCGCAGTTCCTCGCGCAGCGACTCGAGCGTCGCGGCGTGGCCCTCCCACGGCACGGCGACGATCACGATGTCGCTGCGGCGGGCGCACGCGGCGTTGTCGGCGCCCTCGACGCCCAGGCCCAGCTCGGCCGCCGCGGTCTCGGCGCGCTCGGCGGCCCGGGACCCGATGATCACCTTCTGGCCTGCGCGGGCGAGCCGGTACGCGAGGCCCCGTCCCTGGTCACCGGTGCCGCCGAGGACGCCGATGACGAGCCCGGAGACGTCGGGGAGTTCGTACGGATCAGTAGCAGTAGTCATGGCCCGACAGTACGGGGACGCCACCGGCCCCGCCCCGTCCGGGTGACGCCCGGGCGAAACCCTGCGCGGCGGCCCGGCCCGGGGGGCATGATGCGGCGCCATGGATGCCGTACGCGTCGCACTGCTGCGTGAGGTCCTGGCCGGTACGGAGTGGCCGGCGGCGACCCGCCGGTTCGCCGGGGTGCTGCGCTCCTCGGTGGTGTCGCACGGCGGCGGGCTGCTGCTGGTGGGCACCGCGGAGTACGAGCCGTGGCACCTGACGGCGCACCTGGTGGACGAGGCGGCCTGGTCGGGGCAGCCGGAGCTGGCGCCGACACTGGTACGCCACCGGGTGCGGCCCTCCGATCCGGCGCACCTGGCGGTGGGCCTGGGGCGGCTGGAGGCGGCCGGGCGCGGCTCGACGCTGCTGGTGGTGGCGCCGGACCGGCCGGACGACGGCCTGCTGGAGCGGGTGCACGACGCGCGGCGGGCGGGCGCGACGGTGCTGTCGCTGGACCGCGGCGACCGTGAGGTGCACGGGCTGGCGCACGAGGCGCTGACCGTGGCGGAGGAGCAGGACGTCGACCTGGACACGGTCCAGCACCTGGTGAGCGCGGCGGCCGGTGAGAACACCCTGCCGGGCGGTTCGGCCCCCCTCCCGCGGGCCCGCCGCCGCTTCCGCGACCGCCTGTCGCGGCTGGCCGACCAGCTGACCTCGCCGCCGCCGACGCGTTGGTAATCCGGTTGCCCGGGGTGACGGCCGCCGCCGACCATGGCGACTCGTGACTCCCCGACTCTCCGCCCTCCTCCCCGACCTGTCGCCGTTGCGCGCGTCACGGGACTTCCGGCTCCTGTGGATACAGGGCCTGGTCACCTACTTCGGCAGCTTCGCGGCGATGGTCGCGCTGCCGCTGCAGATCAAGGAGCTGACCGGTTCGCCGCTGGCGGTCGGGGTCATGGGCGCGGTCGAGCTGGTCCCGCTGGTGGTGTGCGGCCTGTACGGCGGGGCGCTCGCCGACGCCGCGGACCGCCGCAAGGTGATCCTCTCCACCGAGACGGCACTCGGCCTGCTGGCCGTGCTGCTGCTGGTCAACGCCCTGCTGCCGGCGCCGCTGCTGTGGCCGCTGTACGTGGTGGCCGCCGGGGTCGCGGGCCTGGCCGGGCTGCAGCGGCCCGCGCTCGACGCACTGCTCGCCCGGATCGTGCCGCACGACAAGCTGACGGCGGCGGCCTCGCTGAACGCGATCCGCTGGGAGCTGGGGGCCATCGCCGGTCCGGCGCTGGCGGGGCTGCTGGTGGCGTACGGGAACCTCGCCACCGCGTACGGCACGACGGTGGTGTGTTTCACCGTCTCGGTGGCGCTGTGCCTGCGGCTCACGCCCGCGCCGCCCGCCCGCTCGGGCGGGAAGCCGTCGCTGCGGGGCATCGCGGAGGGCGCGCGGTACGCATGGTCACGGCCGGTGCTGCTGGGCACGTACGCGATCGACCTGGCCGCGATGTTCTTCGCCTTCCCGAACACGATCTTCCCGTTCCTCGCGGACGAGCTGGACGCGGAGTGGTCGCTGGGCCTGATGTACGCCGCCGGGGCCATCGGCTCGCTGGCGCTGAACCTCACCAGTGGCTGGACCTCGCGGGTGCGGCGGCACGGGCTGCTCGTGGTGTGCGGCGCGGCCTGCTGGGGGCTGGCCATCGCCGCGGCGGGCTGGTTCTCCAGCGTGTGGCCGGTGCTGGTGTGCCTGGCGGTCGCGGGCGCGGGCGACACCCTGAGCGGGCTCGGCCGCTCGACGATCTGGAACCAGACCATCCCCGACGAGCTGCGGGGCCGCCTCGCGGGCATCGAGGTCCTGTCGTACAGCGTCGGCCCGCAGCTCGGCCAGGTCCGGGCGGGCGCGACGGCCGGCTGGACGGGGACGCGCCCGGCGTTCTGGAGCGGCGGGCTGGCGTGCGTGGCGGCGGTGGGCCTGCTCGCGGCGGCGCTGCCGAAGCTGCTGACGTACGACGCGACGACGGACGAGGACGCCCTGCGCCGCCGCGCGGCCCGGGAGGCGGCGCAGCTCCCTTAGGGCGCCTGGTCCCGGGGGGCGTCATGCCACTTCGGGTCGGTCTCCCACTCCAGGTTCCGCTCGTGCGCGGTGTCCATCGCGCGGGCGGCCTCCTCGCGGGTGGTGTAGGGGCCGAAGCGGTTCTTGGCCGGGCACTCCGGGCCCTCCTCGACCTTCTGGTGCTTCAGGCAGTAGTACCACTCGCCCGGTTTTCCGGTCGTGCGCTTCTTGAACAGGGCCATCGTCGGGCTCCTTCCTCTGACGCCATGGTGCCCCGTGCACCCTGGTTAGACTCGCTGCATGTCTGGCCAGTCGCTGCTCGTACCAGGGGAGCTGTCTCCCCCTCGTTCCGTCCCCGGGTCCATCCGCCGCCCCGAGTACGTCGGAAAGCCCATGCCGGCGCCGTACACCGGCCCCGAGGTGCAGGATTCCGACACCATCGAGCGGATGCGCATCGCGGGCCGCATCGCCGCGCAGGCGATGGAGGAGGCCGCCAAGCACATCGCCCCCGGGGTGACGACCGACGCACTGGACCGGGTCGCGCACGAGTACATGTGCGACCACGGGGCCTACCCGTCGACGCTCGGCTACCGGGGCTTCCCCAAGTCGCTGTGCGCGTCGATCAACGAGGTCATCTGCCACGGCATCCCCGACTCCACCGTCCTGCGCGACGGCGACATCGTGAACCTCGACGTCACGGCGTACATCGATGGCGTCCACGGCGACAACAACGCCACGTATCTGTGCGGTGACGTCGACGAGGAGTCGCGGCTCCTGGTCGAGCGGACCCGCGAGTCGCTGAACCGCGCCATCAAGGCCGTCAAGCCGGGCCGCCAGATCAACGTGATCGGCCGGGTCATCGAGTCGTACGCCAAGCGCTTCGGCTACGGGGTGGTCAGGGACTTCACCGGGCACGGCATCAACTCGTCCTTCCACTCCGGCCTGATCATCCCGCACTACGACTCGCCCCACGCGACGACGGTCATGCAGCCCGGCATGACGTTCACCATCGAGCCGATGCTGACGCTGGGGACGCACGAGTACGACATGTGGGACGACGGCTGGACGGTCGTGACGAAGGACCGGAAGCGGACCGCGCAGTTCGAGCACACGCTCGTCGTGACGGAGACCGGGGCCGAGATCCTCACGTTGCCGTGACGCCCGGGGCGGGTAGGCTTTTTTCCGACGGACCGTCGGCAACCCGTTGACTTAGGTAAGCCTCAGCAGGAAGATCGGCGGTAGTGGCGGCCCCGGCTGCCACTTCCCGTTGACCCGGACCGGGAGGCCCGCCTTGGATGCCAGCGCCACCACCGTGACCCCCTTCTCGACGCTCATCCGCACCGCCTCGCACCAGCAGCACACGGAGGCGGAGAGCTCGCCCTTCATGAGCCACCTGCTCGGTGGCCGGCTCGGCGTGGAGGCCTACGCCCGGTACACCGAGCAGCTGTGGTTCGTCTACCGGGCCCTGGAGGAGGCCGCCGGCCCGCTGGCGGACGACCCGGTGGCGGGCCCGTTCATACGCCCCGAGCTGTTCCGCACCGCCGAGCTGGAGCGGGACCTGGCCCATCTGCGCGGCGAGGACTGGCGCGCCGGCGTGAGCGCGCTGCCGGCGACCGCCGCGTACGCCGCCCGCGTCGAGGAGTGCGCCCGCACCTGGCCCGCCGGGTATGTGGCGCACCACTACACCCGCTACCTCGGGGACCTCTCCGGCGGCCAGATCATCCGGGACAAGGCCGAGCGGACCTGGGGCTTCGCGCGCAAGGGCGACGGCGTGCGGTTCTACGTCTTCGAGGAGATCCCCAACCCGGCCGCCTTCAAGCGGACGTACCGCGAGCTGCTGGACCGGGTGAACGCCGACGACCTGGAGAAGCAGCGGATCGTCGACGAGTGCAGGCGGGCGTTCGACTTCAACGGCGCGGTGTTCCGGGAGCTGGACCGGGAGTTCCCGCTCAGCGCCTGAGCCTCAGCGCCTGAGCCTCAGCGCCTGACGTCCCGGGCCTCAGCGCCCGATCTCCCGTACGCGGCCGCCGAGTTCGATGATGCCGTCGGGGCCGGGGGCCGTGAGCAGCTGCGAACCCCGGCCCTGGGTGATGTTCAGCGCGCGGTTGAGGCGCGCCGTGAGCAGCAGGGCCGCCGCGCCCGTCGCCTCGTCCTCGTCGATGCCGTCGCCGCGCCCGGGGAAGGCCCGCGCACGGACCCGGCCGCCCGCCTCGTCCTCCCACGCCCACGCGTACAGCCACTCCCCCGGCGGCGGTACGTCGAGCGCCTCGACCTCGGCGGCCGACGCGTACTGCCGCAGCGTGCGCGGCGGCGCCCACTCCGGGCGGGCGGTGATCCAGGTGAACTCGCCGTCCTGGCGCACCCACACCTCGCCCGCCGGGGGGTTCACCACCTCCAGGTCCAGCAGCCAGGCCACGCCCACCAGGGGATGTCCGGCGAAGGGGAGGCGCGTGCCGGGCGTGTAGATGTCGACGTCCCCGCGCTCGGGGTCGTCGACGAACACCGTCTCGCTGAAGCCGAGTTGCTTGGCGAGCGCCTGCCGTGACGCCTCGTCGGGGCGGAGGCGTCCGTCGCGTACGACGCCGAGGAGGTTCCCGTGGCGGCCGTCGGCGGCGCAGAAGACGGCCAGGACGTCCACGACGTCGCGTGCGGTGTTCATCCCGGCATTCAAGCACGGGGCGGGACACGGCAGGATGGCCCGCATGTTCGGCACCTATCTGTTCGGCCTGCGCGGGGGTTTGGCGGCGGCCGCGGTCCTCTGCGTCCTCCTGGCGTACCTGGTGAGGACGGGGCGGCGGGACGCGCTCCGGTCGGTGTGGACGGGCGCCGCCGCGGCGGCGGGCCTGTCGCTCGCGCTCGGCGCGCTCCTCGAGTTCGGCGCGTACGAACTGACCCCGGAGGCGCGGAAGCTGCTGGGCGGCGCGTGCGCGGTGGGGGTGGCGGGGGTGCTGACGTGGCTGGTCGCCGGAGGGCGGGCGGGTGCGGGGGCGGTGGCCTCGGCGGCGTTCCTGGCGGTGGGCCGGGAGGGGCTGGAGACGGCGCTGTTCGTCTGGGCGACGGTCCGGGCGGCGGCGGACGAGGCGGGCTCGGCGGAGCCGCTGACCTGGGTGCTGGTGGGCCTCGCGACGGCGGCCGCGGTCGTGGGGTGGCCGCTGTTCCGGTGCGCCCTGCGGTGCGGCCCGCTCCTGCCGGTCGTGGCGGCGGGCGTCCTGGCCGGCGGCGTACGCGCCGTCCAGGAGGCGGTGGTTCCGGGCGCGGCACCGGCGTTCGACGTCTCGGCCGTGGTCCGGCCGGACAGCTGGTACGGGACGGTACTGAGGGGCGTCCTCACCTTCTCGCCCGATCCGACGGTCCTCCAGGCCTCGGTGTGGGTGCTCTACGCGGTCCCGGCGCTCGCGCTGTTGCCGGCCCCGGTAGGGTTCGGACGGTCAGTGGGGGTCGAGGATCAGAAGGCAACCGATGAGAAGGCTGGGTCGGGGTCGGGCGGCGAGGCTCGCGGCGACGGTGACGGCGACCGTGGTGCTGGCGCTGACCGCGAGCGGGTGCGTGACGGTGCACGGCGAGCTGGAGGTCGTCCCGGCGGCGACGAAGGCTGAGGCCGCGCAGGCGCTGAAGGACTTCACGGACGCGTACAACGCGGCCGACAAGGCGTACGACCCGGCGCTGGACGCGGGCCGGGTCACCGGTGCGCTCGGCGCGGTCAACCAGGCGGGGCTGAAGTCGCGCTCCATCACCAGCCCGGGCGGGAACCCCGACCACCGGCCCCTGGTGCTGTCGGACGCCACCTACACGATTCCGAAGAAGGCGGGCTGGCCGCGCTGGTTCGTCGCGAACGCCGACTCCAACCGGGACACCGACCAGGGCACGGGCGACAGCCGCTGGGTGCTCGTCTTCGTGCGCAACAGCTCCCAGCAGCTGTGGGAGGTCGCGTACCTGTCGATCCTCGCGCCGAACCAGATCCCGGCGTTCAAGACGGACGCCGAGGGTTACGCGGAGCCGGTCGCGCCGGACTCCGCAACGCTGGCGGTCGCGCCGAAGAACCTGAGCGAGGAGTACACCTCCTACCTCCACTCCGGGAAGCCCGCGCACTTCGCGGCGGGCCCGCACACCTCGGTGTGGCGGACCGAGCGGCAGAGCCTCGCACGGCGGCCGGGGCTGTCCACGCAGTTCGTGGACCAGCCGCTGGACACGGGCGACTACGCGCCGCTCGGGCTGGCGACCGAGGACGGTGGGGCGTTCGTCTTCTTCTCGACGCGCTTCTACGACCGCCAGACGGCGGCGGCGGGCTACCGGCCCAAGGTCAACCCGGATGTGAAGGCGCTGATGACCGGCGAGGTGAAGACCACCCTCACCAAGGAGTGGGTGGCGGGCCTGGTCGCCCGGGTGAAGCCGTCCGGCGCCGCCTCGGACCAGGTCACGGTGGTGGGCCGGCTCCAGGGCGTGACGTCGGCGACCGGGTCGTAGAGGTCTCGGAGGTCCGGACTCAGCGGCTGAGGGGCCAGGCCACCGAGTGGTGGTCGTGGTGGTCGTCGTCGAGCTGGTCGGCGTGGCGGGCGCAGGCGTCGGTGAGGGCTTCGAGCAGCGTGAGCGGGTCGGGCAGCGGGTGCTCGGGGCCGCGTACCCAGCCGACGCCGAGCTCACCGGGGAGCCGTGCGGGCGGGACGAGGACGTAGGAACCGCGGCAGTGCCAGCGCAGGCCGGGGTGCTCGTCCATGGTCTCGGGGTGGCAGTCCAGCTCGCACGGCCACCACTCGTCCTCGTCCTCGGGCGTGCCCCGGGTGGCGGTGAAGAACAGCATCCGGCCGTCGCCGGACTCGGCGACCGGCCCCACCTCGACGCCCTCGCCGAGCAGCCGCTCCAACGCGGCGCGACCGGCCTCCAACGGAACGTCCAGGACGTCGTGGACCATGCCGGTCGCGGTGATGAAGTTGGCCTGCGGCTGGCCCTCGGCCCACCGCTGGATCTGCGCGCTGTCGGTGGTGGACTGCGTCTGCCAGGCGAAGGAGACCGGATGGCGGGCCGGGGTCGGACAGCCGATGCGCTCGCAGGAGCAGCGGTAGCCGACGGGATACGCGGCGGGGGCGAGGGGCAGTCCGGCGGCGGCGATGGCGAGGAGCAGGTCCTCACGGGTCGGTACGTCGGCGGCGGACTTCCTCGGACGCCGGCGCAGCCAGTGCGCGAGTTTGCTCTCCGTGCCGCGGTAGCGGCCGATACCGTCGCCCATCTATCCCCTCACACCTGATCATGCAAGCCCTGCGGTCCCTGCCATGGTCCCACCATCCTGCGCCCCGGGTGACCGGAGTCCCCAACCGGGGTGGAAGAACTGGGCGTGATGGGTGGCTATGCCGGAATTGCTCAGCCCGCGGGGCGGGGGGCGAGGCCGTGGAGGGCGTACTCGACGAGCCGGTCGGCGTACTCGTGGGTGAGCGGGAGGGTACGCAGCAGCCAGCGATGGGCGATCGGGCCGGCGAAGAGCTCCAGGGCGATCCGCGGGTCGATGTCCGCCCGGACGTCGCCGGCCTCCTGGGCGGCGCGCAGCCGCTTGACGTACAGCTGGAGCTGCGGCTCCAGGAGCAGCTCGACGAACTGGGCGCCGAGCTCGGGATTGATCATGCCCTCGGCGGCGAGCGCGCGGGAGGGGGCCTCGAAGGTGGGGTCGTTCATCTCGTCGACCGTGGCGCGCAGGACGAACTTGAGGTCGGCCTCCAGGTCGCCGGTGTCGGGGATCTCACTGTCGGCGTCGCCGCCGAGCGCCTCGTTGGCCTGGCGCCCGAGGTCGAGGAAGGCGTCCAGGAGCACGGCCGCCTTGGAGGGCCACCAGCGGTAGATGGTCTGCTTGCCGACCCCGGCACGGGCGGCGATGCCCTCGATCGTGGTCTTGGCGTAGCCGACCTCGCCGACGAGGGCGAGGGCGGCGGCGTAGATGGCGCGGCGGGAGCGTTCGCTGCGGCGCGTGGAGTCGGGTGCCTTGATGTCTGCCATGGGTCTCAATCTAGCAGCCACGCGAGGCGAGACGGTTCGTCTCGAAAAGCTTGACAAGACGATACGTCTCGTACCAGTATCGAGGTGTCAGGACGGACGACGACGGAAGGAGCCCCACCATGACGCGTGGCGGAAGCGGCAACATGCTCGGCGTCGGCGGCACCCGCAGGAACCTCTCCCGCGCGGCGCTGCGCGGCAGCGGCGGCGGCCGGGCCGGCCGGGGTGCCGATCCGGCGGCGCAGAAGCGGGAGTTGCTGCGCACGTTGCGGGAGGTGAAGCAGGGACGTACGGCGCGCGACGCTTCGTGAGTCGCGGGTGAACCGCCCGCCAACTCACCCGTACGGTCCACTGCGCGAAGGCTCCTCACGGCGCACCATGGCTTGCACGCACACACCGTGCGCTGCCGTGCCGTCCGTGAGGAGCCTTCCTTGCCTCGTGACGCAACACCCCGCCGCTACCTGATGTGCCCACCCGCGCACTTCAGGGTGACCTACTCCATCAACCCGTGGATGGATCCGGCGAAACCGGTCGACCTGCCGCTCGCCCTCACCCAATGGGAAGACCTGCGCGACCGCTACCGCTCGCTCGGCCACACCGTCGAGCAGCTGGAACCCCGCCCCGACCTGCCCGACATGGTGTTCGCCGCCAACGGCGCCACCGTCATCGACGGGCGGGTGCTGCTGGCCAGGTTCGCCCACGCCGAGCGCGTGCCCGAGGCCGCGGTGCACCGCGCCTGGTTCCTGGCGCACGGCTTCACCGACATCCACGAACCCGACCACATCAACGAGGGCGAGGGCGACTTCGCCGTCACCTCCACCTACCTCCTGGCCGGGCGCGGCTTCCGCTCCAGCCCGCTCTCGCACGACGAGGCGCAGGAGTTCTTCGGCCGCCCGGTGATCGGCCTGGAGCTGGTGAACCCCCGCTACTACCACCTCGACACGGCGCTGTGCGTCCTGGACGAGGCGCGCGACGAGATCATGTACTACCCCGGCGCCTTCTCCCCGGGCAGCCGCGCGGTGCTCCGGCGGCTCTTCCCCGACGCGCTGATCGCCGAGGAGGAGGACGCGGCGGCCTTCGGGCTGAACGCCGTGAGCGACGGCAGACACGTGCTGCTGCCGCAGGCGGCGGTGGGGCTCTTCCGGCCGCTGCGGGAGCGCGGCTTCGAGCCGATCGGCATGGACCTGGGCGAGCTGCTCAAGAGCGGCGGCAGCGTGAAGTGCTGCACCCAGGAGCTGCGGGAGTAAGGGGAACGGGCCCGGTCCGGTCGGGGTGCCGACCGGACCGGGCCCGTCTGCGGGGCGGACCCCGGGTCAGTCCTCCAGCGTGAGCTTGAAGAAGGCGTGGCGGCCGTGGAGCGAAAGCTCGGCCTTGCCCTCGGCGTCCTCGTACGCGCCGCTGCCGCCGGTGATCGCCGAGTCGCCGCCGTGCGGGCCCCGCCCGTAGCGGTCGAACGTGTCGGTGAGCGTGATGCTGCCCTCGTCGGTCCGCAGCACGCGCTGGCACTGCGCCACATAGCCCTTGCGGGCCACCTTGACGGCGGTGCACTGCGCGGTCGCGTCACCGATCCTCTTGCCGGGCTTGCCGTTGTCGTTCTCGTACAGGTGCGCGAAGACCGACCAGTCGGCGCCCGCGCGCAGCCGAGGGCCGACGGGCTTGGTGTCCGACTGCTTCACCGCCAGCCAGTCGAGCACGTGCGTCTCCTCCTGCGCCGGTACGGGCGCCGACGCCGCCGGGACGGCGGCGGTGAGGGTGAGGGCGGTGGCGGCGAGCGCGGCGGTGGCGAGGGAGCGGAGCATGCGGGACCTCCTGAGGTGGGGTGAGGGGACGGCAGCGAGCCCAGCTCAACCCGGCTCCGGCCCCGCGGCAACCGGCGGGGGCACCCCCTCACCCGGGCGGTTGCCCCCTGTCACCTCATCGGACGGTCGGCCCGGCGACCGGTCGGCCCACGGGCGTCGGCTCATCCGTGCGGGGGCCAGGCGTCGCCCCACGCCGCGTCCCGCGCCGCCTTGTAGAGCGCGCCGTGCCGCTTGGTGACCGTGTCGCGCCGCAGCCCGTCGTCCTCGGTGCAGAGGTCGAGCAGCACCTGCCCCTTGCGGATCTGCGGCTTGCGGGTGACGCGCGCGGGCGCCGGGACGACGGGGAAGCGGGTCGCCACGACGTAGGAGAACTTCTCGTCCTCGTACGCCAACGACCCGCCCTTCACCTGGCGGTGGAGTGACGAGCGGCTGACGCGCGCCGCGAAGTGGCACCAGTCGGTGCCCGGTTCGATGGGGCAGGCGGCGCTGTGCGGGCAGGGCGCGGCGATGCGCAGCCCTGCGGCGATCAGCAGGTCGCGCGCCGCGATGATCCGGGCGTAGCCGTCGGGGGTGCCCGGTTCGACGATCACGACGGCCTGGGCGGCACGGGCCGCCTCGGTGACGACGGCCGCGCGGTCGGCCTCGGTGAGCTCCTTGAGGACGTACGAGACGGTGACGAGGTCGCCGCTCTCCACGCGCAGCGCCCCGCTGATACGGGCGCGCCGCCACGCCGCGCCCGCCAGCCCCGGCACCCCGGACGCGGCCGCCAGCTCGCGCCCCAGCGCCAGCGCCGGCTCCGCCCAGTCCAGCACCGTGGTGCGCGCCGCCGAGTCCCACGCCTCCGCGACGGCCCAGCTCGCCGCGCCCGTACCGCCGCCGATGTCGGTGTGCGTGCCCGGCACCCACTCCGGGGCCGCGGCCCGCAGCGCGTCCAGCGCGGAGCGCACCGCCTCGAACGTCGCGGGCATGCGGTAGGCGGCGTACGCGACGACGTCGGACCGGTCGCGCAGCACGGGCGCGTCGGTCGGGGTCGTCCCCCGGTAGCTGGCGATGAGCCGCTCGACGGCCTGCGCGGCCTTCGTCGGCGGGAGCCCGTCGAGCAGCCCGGCCAGCGCGTCGCGCAGAGCGCCCGAGACGGAGGCCGAGGCGGAGACCGGAACGGACGCCGGAGCGGAGGCCGAGGCGGAGTCGGAGGGGGACGGGGAGACGTTCACCGACCCATCGTAGGCGGCCCCCGGAGGTGCCCCGCGTTGCTAGGCTGGCCGCCCTGATCCGGGTGGGCGGGCTCACGGGGGGACCATGAGACAGAGGATCGTGCGCATGGCCCTGGTGGCCGGTGTGACCGTCCTGGCCCTGCTGCTCCTCCTCGCCACCTGCGGTGGCGGCGCCGACGACCCGAAGGGCACCCCGAAGCCGGCCCGGACCGCCACCGGCAGCGCCGGCCCGGCCGCCCCGGTCACCCGGCTGACCGTCCCCGCCGCGTACGACACCCGCCGCGGCTGGGAGCTCCCCGACGTCTCCGCCGGCTATGTCGTGGACCCCGCCATCGGTCTGGTCGCCTACCTGGAGCCGGTGGGCGAGGCGCAGTACCGCCTGCGCACCGTCGACGCCACGACCGGTCGGCCCCGCTGGACGGGCCGCCCGTGGCACCCGCTGGGCGGCCCCGGCGACGTACCGCGTCTGCTGTCCCTCGCCAAGGACGGCCGGCGGTACGTCGTGGCCTGGTCGTACGGCTCGCTCCGCGGTGACCCGCTGACACCGGCGAGCAGCTTCGTCTCGCTCGACGTGTACGACGCCGCCGACGGCGCCCGGCAGCGGGTGGAGGTGCCGTGGCCGGACGCGCCGATAGTGACCGCCACCGGGCCGGGTGTCGTCGTCAGCGACGGCAAGGCGAGGAGCGCGGTCGTCGCGCCCGACACCGGCGAGGTCACCACCGTCGCGCCGGAGGCGCTCGGGTATCCGAAGGGCTGCCCGGAGTGCCGCACCCTCACCGAGGTGCGCGGGATGACCCCCAAGGGCCTGCTGGTCAGCGGCGCCCGGAGCTTCTGGGTGCGCGGCGGCTGGGCGAGCCGCGGCCGCGCCCCCTCGGGCGCCGACCCGGCGAGCGGGGTGCCGACCTCGCTGGCCCCGGGGCACGTCCTGGCCCGCTGGCAGCACAAGAAGGGCGCCCGGCGGGCCGCCACGCACGACGTCTGGGCCGTGCACGACGTGACCACCGGCGCGCCGCTGGTGCAGACGGAGTGCCGCAAGCCCGCGATCGAACCGGGCGAGTACCCGAGGGCCGTGACCTCGCCCGGCGCGCGGTACCTGGTCGCCGGAAGCCTCGCCTTCGACCTGGACGCCCGCACCGGCCGCTGCTTCGAGAACCCCGACGGCACCAGTCCGCTCACCCTCACCACGGTCACCGACGACGGCGTGGTCTACGGCGCGGGCAGCGCGCGCAGCCCGTCCGACGCCCTGGCGGGCGGCGGCAACCCGGTCCGGATCGACCTGGCCACCGGGGTGCCCCAGGCGCTCCCGCCGAACGTACGGCTGCCGGAGGCGGAGGTGGCGGGCGTGGGACTGTTCCGCTGGACGGACCCGGCGGACCGGGTGCACCTCGTCGCGTACGCGGAAAAGGGGTAAAGCCTCAGCTCTCCTTGCGCCAGGGTCGGCACAGCAGCAGGAAGCAGCCCACCGCGCCGACCGCGCACACCAGCTGCACCACGGCCATCGGAACGGCCGTCCGCTCCCCCGCGATGCCCACCAGCGGGGAGGCGACCGCGCCGATCAGGAACGACGACGTACCGAGCAGCGCGGAGGCGGAGCCCGCGGCGTGCGGGGTACGCATCAGCGCCTGGGAGTTGGTGTTGGGCATGGCCAGGCCCATCGCCGACATCAGGACGAACAGCCCGGCGGCGACCGGCACCAGGCCGACGGGCCCGAAGACGCCGCTGGTCATCAGGAGCAGTGCGAGGGAGGCCAGCGTGAGCACCGCGAGGCCGAAGGCCAGCACCTTGTCCATGCTGACCCGGCCCACCAGCAGCTTGCCGTTGATCTGCCCGACCGCGACGAGGCCGACGGAGTTGAGCCCGAAGAGGAGGCTGAAGGTCTGCGGGGACGCCCCGTAGAGGTCCTGGACGACGAAGGGCGAGGCCGAGATGTACGCGAACAGCGCGGCGAAGGAGAGCGATCCGGCCAGCATGTAGCCGGTGAAGACCCGGTCGGCGAGCAGCCCGCGCATGGTGCGCAGCGCCTCGCCGACGCCACCGCCGTGCCGCCGCTCCGGGGGCAGCGTCTCGCCCAGCCACTTCCACACCACGAGCGTGAGCAGCACCCCGACGGCGGTCAGGACGTGGAAGACGCCGCGCCAGTCGGTGAGCCGCAGCACCTGCCCGCCGATCAGCGGGGCGATGATCGGCGCGGCGCCGGAGATCAGCATGAGCGTGGAGAAGAACCGGGCCATCTCGACCCCGTCGTACAGGTCCCGCACCACCGCCCGGGCGATCACGATGCCGGCCGCGCCGGCGAGGCCCTGGAGCAGCCGGAAGGCGATGAGCAGCTCGATGCCGGGCGCGAAGGCGCAGACGGCGGTGGCGGCGACGTACACGATCATGCCGATGAGCAGCGGGCGGCGGCGGCCCCACTTGTCGCTCATGGGACCGGCGACGAGCTGGCCGAGCGCGAGGCCGGCGAGGCAGCCGGTGAGGGTGAGCTGCACGGTGGCGGCGGGCGCGCCCAGGGCCTTGGTGACCTCCGGCAGGGCCGGGAGGTACATGTCCATGGAGAGCGGCGGCAGGGCGGTGAGCCCGCCGAGTACGAGCGTGACGAGGAGGCTCGCGCGGCGCGCGGCGGCCGTGGCTTCCCCTCTCGTCGGTGCCGTGGTCTCGGCGCCTTCGGTGCGTATGTGGCTGGGGCCGCTCTCCGGCATCACGTCTCCTCTTCGCGGGCTGGCTCAGCGCCCTATGCTCGCAGGTCGACGGCAATGGTTGAAACCTCAAGAGCCGGGTGCGGTCCGCCGGGGGCGGCCCCCGCCGGGGTCATACCGGCCGGAGGCCCGGATCCCCCGCCTCCGTCACGAACGACGCGGCGGTGGTGACGGAGGCGCCCGGGGTCGTCACCGCGGAGACGGTACGGAAGTCGGCGCGGGCGTGTTCGGGCGTGAGCGTGACCCTGAGGTAGCCGCGGCGGCCGTTGTAGAACCGCAGGTGCGGGTTGGCGCGGGTGAGGTTGTCCCAGTTGGCGGGCTTGTCGGCGCCGTCCCGGCCGCTGCTGACGGAGGTGGCGACGAGCTCGGTGCCGATGGTGCGGGAGGCGGGGTCGTCGAAGTCGGCCTTGAGGTCGAAGGCGTACCCGACGTGCACGTCGCCCGTCAGCACGACGAGGTTCTTCACCCCGGCGGCCTGGGCCCCGTCGAGGATGCGCTTGCGGGAGGCGGGGTAGCCGTCCCAGGCGTCCATGGACAGCTTGAAGTCGGGCCCGGGGACGTTGCGCCGCCGGGCGAAGGTGACCTGCTGCGGCACCACGTTCCACACCGCGCCGGAGTCCTTCCAGCCGTCGAGGAGCCAGCGCTCCTGCTCCGCGCCGGTCATGGTGCGGGCCGGGTCCTCCGACTCCGGGCCGGGCGTCTGCCAGCCGTCGCCGTAGGCCTGGTCGGAGCGGTACTGGCGGGTGTCGAGGATGTCGAACTGCGCCAGGTCGCCGAAGCGCAGCCGCCGGTACAGCCGCATGTCCGCCCCGACCGGGCGCTGCGGGGTGCGCAGGGGCTGGTGCTCCCAGTACGCGCGGTAGGCGGCGGCCCGGCGCAGCAGGAACTCCTCCGGCGGCACGTCGTTCTCGGGGGTGCCGCCCGCGTAGTTGTTCTCGGTCTCGTGGTCGTCCCAGGTGACGACGAAGGGGTGCGCGGCGTGCGCGGCCTTCAGGTCCCCGTCCGTCTTGTAGAGGGCGTACCGCAGGCGGTAGTCCTCCAGGGTCACCGTCTCCCGGTTGAAGTGCGCGGGCAGCTGCCGGTCGGTGTAGCGGCGGTGGCCGCCGGCCGCGTCGACGGCGTACTCGTACAGGTAGTCGCCGAGGTGGAAGACGGCGTGGACGTCCTCCTCCGCGAGATGCCGGTACGCCGTGAAGTACCCGTCGTGGTACGCCTGGCAGGACGCCGCCGCGAGCCGCAGCTCCCCGACGCGGGCGGCGGCGTGCGGCGCGGTCCTGGTGCGGCCGACGGGGCTGAGCCAGGCTCCGGCGCGGAAGCGGTAGTAGTACGGGCGCCCGGGCGCGAGGCCGCCCGCCTCGACGTGCACGGTGTGGTCGAACTCCGGGTGCGCGGTGGCGTGGCCGCGTCTGGCGATCCGGGTGAACGCCTCGTCGTGCGCGAGCTCCCAGCGCACCTGGACGCGGGCGCGCGGCAGGCCGCCGCCGGGTTCGTACGGGCGGGGCGCGAGGCGCGTCCACAGCAGGACGGAGCCGGGGAGGGGGTCGCCGGAGGCGACGCCGAGCGTGAAGGGGTCCTCGGTGATCATCCGGGCGTCGAGCTCGGCGGCGCTCGCCGCGCCCGCGGCCGGCAGGTTCACGGCGAAGGCGAGGGCCGCGGCGGCCCCGGTGACGGTGAGGAAGCGGCGGCGGTCGAAGTGGCGGGCGGCGGCGCGCAGTTCGGCGGTCATGCGCTCAGTGCACCGGGCCCGGTTGTCGCGTCCACAACATCCACATGTCGGCCATATGAGTTCCAGGTGCCGGACCCTCCCGTACGCTGCGGCCCCATGAACGCTGTACGGAGGATCGCGGTGGTGACGGGCGCGGGCTCGGGCATCGGCCGGAGCGTGGCGCTGGCACTGGCGGAGGACGGCTGGTCGCTGGCGCTGGCGGGCCGACGGGCCGAGCCCCTGGAGGAGACGGCGGCACGCGCGGGCGCGGGTGCGGAGGTGCTGTGCGTCCCGACGGACGTCACCTCCCCCGACGCGGTGGCGGCCCTCTTCGCCGCCGTACGCGACCGGTACGGCCGCGTGGACCTGCTCTTCAACAACGCGGGCAGCTTCGCGGGCGGCGGCACGCCGGTCGAGGACCTGGCCTACGACACGTGGCGGTCGGTCGTCGACGTCAACCTGACGGGCGCGTTCCTGTGCGCCCAGGCGGCGTACCGCCAGATGAAGGAGCAGTCGCCGCAGGGCGGCCGGATCATCAACAACGGCTCCATCTCGGCGCACGTGCCGCGCCCGCACTCGATCGCGTACACGGCGACCAAACACGCCATGACGGGCCTGACGAAGTCGCTCTCGCTGGACGGCCGCCCGTACCGCATCGCCTGCGGCCAGATCGACATCGGCAACGCGGCGACGGAGATGACCGAACGCATGCAGGCGGGCATCCTCCAGGCGAACGGCACCCTGGCCCCCGAACCGGTGATGGACGCGGCGGACGTGGCCCGGACGGTGGCACACATGGCGGCGCTGCCACTGGAGGCGAACGTCCAGTTCGCGACGGTCATGGCGACGACGATGCCGTACATCGGGCGCGGCTAGGGGGTGTCCGGAAAGTAGCGCCGTCTGCCCGCAGGGCAGGGCCCGCGGCGTCTGGTGCGTGTGATCGCAAGGCGGCGGGTCGCCCCCGTACTGGCCAACCCACCGAGCCCTGCCCGAACACGATCCGCCGGACAGGACCCAGCCGCGTCCGAACGTTTTGTCGGATGATCACCCCGGTGCGTAGGGTCGCCGCTGACACGCACCGACCGCGTCTGAGGTCGGAGGCTCCGCCGCCGACGGGGGCCATGAGCGGCGGCTACGGGGAAGGAACCAGTTGAAGAGGCGTTTCGTGGCAATGGCCGCCGGCATGGCGACCGTTGCGCTCGCACTGCTCGGGCCGGGCAGTCCACAGGCTCAGGCCGAGCAGGGTGTCCAGGCCGCCGAGGACCATGGCCTGTCGTTGGACAACTTCGTACTGCGGCCGGTACGCAACCAGGCCACGTTGGGCAGGCTCACGAGCGAGCTGAAGGCCGAGATCCCAACGGTCGGAGTCAACAAGATCCTCCAGGAGGCGAACAACACGGGCACACGGGAACGATCCGGCTCGTGCAACCCGTCCGCGTCGGCCGGGGTCCCCATCGACAACCTGTACAGCAGCATCTGCTTCGACGCCGACGACGCGGGAACCGACGGCGGCACCCCCGAGTGGCGTCCCCAGGGCGTGACGAGTGTCGCCGACGCCGACGCGGACCAGGTCTGGGGCGATCCCGAACCCGACATCGGTTGGAACCCGTCCGAACACCGGCCGATGATCGTCACCTGGTACCACCTGGACAAGGTCACCGAATCCCCTGACAAGGACGGAAAGAACACCGACGTCAAGGGCGTGCGGATCAGCATCATCGACAAGAACACCGGCAAGTACGCGCACGTCCTGCTGGTCTACCCGTACGACAACGTCAACCAGAACGCCAGCTACATGAGCCTGCGCACGTCGCAGCGCTACGGAGAGGGTTCCCTGCACGCCGGCGGCATCGTGTGGTACGGGTACAAGCTGTACGTGCCCGACACGGCCCGTGGTTTCCGCGTGTTCGACCTGCGGGACATCATGGATCTCAAGGCCGCGGGCGACAAGGGCAACCTGACCGAGAAGCGCATGGTGGGCCGGCAGGACGGCGTCTACTACGGTCACGGCTACCGGTACATCCTCCCCGAGTCCACCGGCTGGACCAACGCCGCATGCGACGACTTCGACCTCCCTGGCGGCCTGCCCGGCTGTGACATGCAGGACGAGGACAAGGATTGCACCGCGGACGACCGCACCCCGAGGACCAGTTACGCGAGCCTGGACCGCTCCGGATCCGTACGGCACATCGTGAGCGGTGAGTGGTGCTCGGCAACCGCCGTGTCCGGTCCGAAGGAGACGGGCCGGGTCATCCGCTGGCCGATGGAGACCAGCGGTGGAGTCCCGCGTACCGACGCGAACGGGATGTGGCGGGCCGACGCGGCCTACCGCATTCCCTATGTCTCCACATGGGATCAGAACGGCACCGTCCAGGGCGCGGCCGTGATCGACGGGACCTGGTACCTGAGCCAGAGCTACGGTTCCACGAAGCTGGGCACCCTGATCAAGGCCACCCAGCCCGGCACCAGCACCGGAACGCTGACCGCCGACCCCGTCCGCCGCGTCGCGGCGATCGGCGTGGAGGACCTCTCGGTCTGGCCACGGGACGGAGCCGACCTCATCTGGAGCGTCAGCGAATTCCCAGGGAAACGCATGCTGTACTCCGTCACCCAGTAACGGAGTCCGCCGGCTGCCCCGCCCCGGCGGGGCAGCCTTGGCCACTGGCCCGGGTCGGGGGCTTGAGTCCTTGCTCGTTCGTCGGACACGGTTGAGGCGGCGCGGCGTGGAACAAGAGTCCGCCCCGGGTGCGTTGGGACGGACATGACGATCACTTCGCGCTCCGCCGAGGTCCTGCGCTACACGGCGTTCTCCGCCGACCCCGACGGGGGCAACCCGGCGGGTGTCGTCCTCGACGCCGCCGGGCTCGGTGACGCGGACATGCTGGCGATCGCCGCCGAGCTCGGGTACAGCGAGACCGCGTTCCTGACGCCGCCGCCGGCGGAGCTGGACGGCGCCGGCGCGGGGCGGGCGTTCACCATCCGCTACTTCAGCCCCAAGGCGGAGGTGCCCTTCTGCGGGCACGCCACCGTCGCGACGGCCGTCGCGCTCGGCGAGCGCCTCGGGCCCGGGGACCTGGCGTTCGCCACGCCCGTCGGGACCGTGCCGGTGACGGTGTCGGTGCCGGAGGACGGCGGCGCGCTGCGGGCCACGCTCACCAGCGTGGAGCCGCGCGTCGAGGAGGTCTCGCCGGCCGACGTCCAGGAGGCGCTGGAGGCGCTGGGCTGGTCACCCGCCGAACTGGACGCGGCCCTGCCGCCCCGGATCGCCTTCGCGGGCGCCCGCCACCTGGTGCTGGCCGCCGCGACCCGGGCCCGCCTGGCGGATCTGGCGTACGACTTCGACCGCCTCGCGACGCTGATGCGCCGCCTGGACCTGACGACGGTCCAACTGGTGTGGCGCGCCTCGCCGACGGTGTTCCACGTCCGCGACCCGTTCCCGGTGGGCGGCGTCGTCGAGGACCCGGCGACGGGCGCGGCGGCGGCCGCCTTCGGCGCGTACGCCCGCGAGGTGGGCCTGGTGCCCGAGGCGGCGGTGCTCACCCTCCACCAGGGCGAGGACATGGGCCGCCCGGGCGTCCTGACCGTCGAACTGCGCGCGGGCGAGGGCCGCGTCCGCGTGAGCGGCGCCGGGGCGCGGATCATCGGGTAGCGGGCGCCTCAGGAGGGCTGCCACCCCCCGATGGGCCTGAGTGCGCCGCCGGTGCGGCAGTTGCCGTGTCACGGGGCGCCCGCGGGGGCGTAGAGCCTCAATCCTCGGAATGCCCACTCCAACTGTGAACATCTTGTGTAGTTTGAGCGGCGCTCAGTTCACCGCTCCTGGAGAGACCCGATGACGCCACCGCCGCCGCCCGGCTACCCGCAGCAGCCCCCGCCGTATCCGTATGCGCCTTCGCCGGTCCGCCGCTGGTGGCAGCACCCCGCGCTCATCATCACGGCCTTGGTCCTCATCCCGCCGGGCGGCATCGCGCTCGCCTGGCTCAGTGGCTGGAGCCGGACGAAGAAGATCGTCGCCACGGTGCTCTCCGGCGTGTGGTTCCTGGCGATCGTCCTCAGCGACCCGCCGAAGGACCAGGAGGCCGACGCGAAACCCACTGCGACCAGGAGCACGGCGCCGACGACTCCGGCACCCGGCACCACTCCGAGCCCGGCGGGGCCGCCCAGTTACGTCGGCAAGAACCTCAAGGACGCCCGCGCCGCGGCAGACGCCGCCGGGTACGACTCCGTCTCGCACGACGCCTCGGACAAGGACGCCGGCCAGTGGGACGACGACAACTGGCGCGTCTGCTTCCAGACTGTGGCGGCGAAGAAGACCGGCAAGCCGCCCACCCTGGACTTCGGCGTGGTCCGCGCGGAGTGGCCGTGCCCCGCGAAGGACGGCGAGCCGATCCCGCACCCGAAGATGCCGAAGGTCGTCGGCCTGACGTTCACGAAGGCGTCCGACACCCTCAAGCCGATCGGCTTCGAGGAGATCGAGCCGCAGAGCGCGTACACCGACGTCACGCTCCCCGCGTCCGTGGACGACTGGAAGGTCTGCTTCCAGGAGCCCGAGGAGGGCAAGCAGATCGAGTCCCCGAAGACGACCACGGCGTACCTCAAGCTGACCGCGCCCGGAACCGCGTGCCCGACGGACGAGCACACCGAACTCCACCCCGACCCGACGACGCCGCCGCCCAGCACCGGCGACGACGACTCGGACTCCTCGACGTCCGGCGGCTCCTCGTCGTCCGGCGGCTCGACCGGCTCCGGCGGGGGCGGCAGCGCCTACTAC
Organism: Streptomyces sp. NPDC030862; assembly: GCF_055571835.1. Classification (NCBI taxonomy): domain Bacteria; kingdom Bacillati; phylum Actinomycetota; class Actinomycetes; order Kitasatosporales; family Streptomycetaceae; genus Streptomyces; species Streptomyces sp. NPDC030862. The sequence goes on from NZ_JBVIEN010000011.1 coordinate 157,516, forward strand.
AAGAACTGCGACGCCGCCAAGGCCGCCGGCGTGGCCCCCATCCGCAGCGATGAACCGGGCTACCGCAAGGGCCTGGACCGGGACGGCGACGGCATCGCCTGCGACCGCTAGCCACCGGCCCCGGCAAGCCCCCGCCCCTGGCGGGGGCTTCGTCGTTCGTACCCCGGCTCGGTGCGGCTTCGCGTCATCGAAGGGCCCCACCCGTACCGGATCGGGGGAAGCTTCCCGCTGTGCCGGGAGCACCGGCTCGTCCGAGCACTACCCTCCGGCGCATGGACGATGAACCGCTGTCCCAGTGGGCCGAGCGCCGCGACGCGAGGATCGGACAACTCCGCGCCGTGCCGCTCGTGAGCGGCGACGGGCCCCGCGGGTCGCATCTGCACCCTGATGCACCCCGCGCGATCCAGCGGTGGAACGGGCACATGTGGGAGCCCCACGGTTTCGCGGCAAACCTCGCGGAGGCGAGGCGGGTGCTGTTCCCCGAGGCCGAGACGGCGCCTGCCGAGGCGCCGGCACCGAAGCTCGGACCCGGAACCGGGAGACACCGGAAGCCGCAGGCTCCCCGGTAGGTGTGGGGCAGACGAGTCGGGCTGTACGCCGGGTTCTGTGCCCCGGGACCTCGCGGTCGTCGGGGCGACGGCCATCCATCTAGGACCGGCGTTGCCGTCGGCCTCGTGCGGTCTACCCGCGGACTCGGGCGGGCAGCCCTCGAACGTCCGCGCAGGGAGCCCTTCTTGCGAAGGACGTCCCCTCTTGACCTTGCTCCAGGTGGGGTTTACCTAGCCGCCTGGGTCACCCCAGGCGCTGGTGGTCTCTTACACCACCGTTTCACCCTTACCGAGGACCGAGGTCCCCGGCGGTCTGTTTTCTGTGGCACTGTCCCGCGGGTCACCCCGGGTGGGCGTTACCCACCACCCTGCCCTGTGGAGCCCGGACGTTCCTCGGGAGGATCCGAGGATCCCCACGCGGCCGTCCGCCCGGCTCGTCTGCCGTGTCGACCATGGTACCCGGCTGCCGCGACGCCGGGACCGGACGCCTTGACCTTGCCGCAGCGTCAACGTTTGTACTGGTCGCATGCGAATCGGAGAGATCGCCGCCCTCGTCGGGATCACCACGCGTGCGGTGCGGCACTACCACCACCTGGGGCTGCTGCCCGAGCCCCCGCGTCGGGCCAACGGCTACCGGGAGTACGGGCTGCGTGACGCCGTGCTGCTCGCGCGGATCAGGCGGCTGACCGAGCTCGGGCTCGGGCTGGAGGAGGTGCGGGACGTGCTCGCCGACGACGCGGGGCGTGAGCTCGTCGACGTCCTGGAGGAGCTGGACGCCGACCTGGCGCGGCAGGAGGCGGAGATCGGGGCGCGGCGGGAGCGGCTGCGGGTGCTGCTCGGGCAGGCGCGGGCGGGGCGGCTGCCGGTCGAGGGGCCGGTGTCGCCGGGGCTCGCGGAGCTGTTCGGGGACATGGCCCGGGCCTCCGCCGCACGGCCCGGGCCCGAGCCCGCGATGGCCGCGCGGGACCGGGAGGTGCTGGCGCTGCTGGAGTCCGTGGCACCCGGAGAGGAGGGGGAACGGCTGGTGGAGGCCATGCGGGCGGTGACGCTGGCGCCGGGCGCGATGGACAGGGCGTACGAGGTGTACGAGCGGCTCGACGCGCTCGCGGACGCCGCGGTCGACGACGTACAGGTGGAGGAGACCGCGCGGGCGCTGGCCGGGCTGCTGCCGGACGGGATGGTGCCGGAGGCGGCGGAAACCGAGGACCGGGCGCTCATGGACGTGTTCTTCGCGGACTTCGCGCCCGCGCAGGCCGAGGCCCTCCGGCGGGCGCTGCGGATCGTCGGGGAGCGGGGGCGGTGAGGCCGGTGGTGGCGCTCGTCCGGCACGAGGCGCGGCTCCTGGCGAGCCTCGCGCGGTGGGTGGCCAGGCGGCCGGACGGGGTCGGCGGGGCGGACGTCCTCGGGGTGTTCGCACACGCGCGGGACCAGGCGGCGTACATGTACGGCTTCGCCTTCGTGTGCGCCGTCGAGACGGTGGGCATGGCCTGGCTGCTGGCGCCCTGGCCGGTGGTGCACCAGGTGTTCCTGGTGCTGGACGTGTACACCGTGCTGTTCGTGCTGGGGCTGCACGCCGCGTCGGTGACCCGGCCGCACGTGCTGACCCGCGACGCGCTGCGGGTGCGGCAGGCGGGGCACGTGGATGTGCTGATACCGCTGGAGCGCATCGCGTCCGTACGGCATGAGCTGCTCTTCTCGCACCCGAAGGAGGAGGGGGCCCTCCAGCTGGCGGTCGCGTCGCAGACGTCCGTCACGATCGAGCTGGCCGAGCCCGTCACCGCCGTACGGCTGCTGGGCGGGCGGTACCCGGTGCGTACGGTGCGCTGTCACGCGGACGACGCGCGGGCGCTGGTGGCCGCGGTCAGGCGGGCGCGAACAGCGCTTTCGCCCGGCCCGGGTCGGCCTGGGTGAGCCGTACGCGCAGCCGCTCGCCCAGCGGGAGGGGGCGCGTGCCGCCCTCGACGCGGGCGACGACCGCCGGGTCCTGGAGGTGGACCGTGCCGACGGCCGGGTCCCGGTCGTGGACGTCGACGACGTACGCGTCGAAGACCTCGCCGACGTGGTCCTGGAGCAGGGCCGCCTCGACGAGGTCGACGCACTCCCGCTCGACGGTGCCCGCCCGGCGCGTGCCCGCGGCCATCTCGTCGGGGAGCGCGGGCAGGGCGGCGCGTACCCACTCGGGGGGTTCGCGGCCCGCGGCGGCCGCGAGGCAGAGCTCGCCGGCGTAGCGGTCGACGAGCCGGCGCAGCGGCGCGGTGCAGTGCGTGTACGCGTCGGCGACGGCGGCGTGGACGGCCGGCTCCGGCAGCTTGCCGCCGTCGAAGACGGTGTAGCCGGCGCCGCGCAGGAGCGTGGTGCAGTCCTGGAGGAAGGCGGCGTGGCGGGGGTCGCGCGGGTCGAGCGAGCGGACGAGGGCGGCGTACGAGACGTGGTGCGGCCACGCGATGCCCAGCGCCTTCGCCGAGTGCCGCAGCCGGGCCACGGCGCCGGAGGGTGCGGTGGGCAGGGTGCGCAGGATGCCGGTGCCGGCGGCGGTCATGAGGTCGGCGGCGGCCATGCCGGTGAGGAGGGAGATCTGGGCGTTCCAGCCGTCGGCGGGGCGCGGGGCGCGGTACTCCAGGCTGTAGGTCCCGTCCCGGTCGCTCCGGGTGACCTCCTGCTCGGGGACGTTGAGGGAGATCCCGCCGCGCTCCGCCTCCAGGCGTTCGCGCAGGATCCCGATGTCGCGCAGGAGGGCGATGGGCTCCTCGGCGGTGCCGGTGTCGATCTGCTCCTGGACCTCGGCGTAGTCGAGGCGGGCGCGGCTGCGGACGAGGGCGCGTTCGACGTCGGTGGCGACGGGGTGGCCGTACGCGTCGAGGTCGATGCGCCAGAGGAGGGCGGGGACCGGGCGGCCCGGGAGGAGGCTGGCGGCGCCCTCGGAGAGGACGGGGGGATGGAGCGGGACGCGGGCGTCGGGGAAGTAGAGGGTGAGCACACGGCGGTGGGCTTCGGCGTCGAGCGCACCGCCGGGGGTGACGAAGGCGGCGACGTCGGCGATGGCGTAGTGGACGCGGTAGCCGCCGTCGGGCCGGTGGGCGAGGTGCATGGCCTGGTCGAGGTCGGTGGAGCCGGGCGGGTCGACCGTGAAGAACGGGATGTCGGTGGCGTCCCGGGCCGGCGGGCGCGGCGCCTTGGCGGCGGCCTCCGCCTCGGCGAGGACGGGGGCCGGGAAGGCGCCGGGGACGTCGAGCCGGGCGCGCAGCGCCTCCAGCGCGGCCCGGAGGGGAGCCTCGGCGGCGCCGGTGACGCGGATCTGGCGGCGGGGCATGGACCGAGCGTAGGCCGCGGGGCGGGAGGCGGCATGTTGGTGGCCCGCGGTACGTCGGTGACTCGCGGCACATCGGCGGCCCGCGGCATGTCGGTGGCCCGCGGCACGTCGGCGGCCCCTCGCCGTCGTCTCGTACGCTGGCGCGGGGGCCGCACCCCCTTTTCGTACGTGACGAAGGAGAACCACCGTGCTCGTGCTGTTGCCGCCCTCCGAGGGCAAGGCCGCTTCGGGGAGCGGCGCGCCGCTGGAGCCGGGCGCCCTGTCGCTGCCGGGGCTCGCCGGGGCGCGGGCCGCCGTGCTGGACGAGCTGGTGGAGCTGTGCGCCGCCGACGAGGACAAGGCCCGCGAAGTGCTCGGGCTCAGCGAGGGGCTGCGCGGCGAGGTCGCCAAGAACGCCGGGCTGCGGACGGCGGGGGCGCGACCGGCCGGGGAGATCTACACGGGCGTGCTGTACGACGCGCTGGGCCTGGCCACGCTCGACGAGGCGGCGCGCGAGCGGGCACGGGAGTGGCTGCTGGTGTTCTCGGGGCTGTGGGGCGCGGTGCGCGTGGACGACCGGATCCCGTCGTACCGCTGCTCGATGGGCGTGAAGCTGCCGGGCCTGGGCGCGCTGGGCGCGTACTGGCGTACGCCCATGGCCGCGGTGATGCCCGAGGCCGCCGGGGAGGGGCTGGTGCTGGACCTGCGGTCGGCGGCGTACGCGGCGGCGTGGAAGCCGAAGGGCGAGGTCGCGGGGCGCACGGCGACGGTGCGGGTGCTGCACGCGCCGACGCGCAAGGTGGTGAGCCACTTCAACAAGGCGACGAAGGGCCGGATCGTCCGGAGCCTCCTGGAGAACGGGGCCGCGCCCGGCTCGCCGGCCGAGCTCGTGGAGGGGCTGCGGGACCTGGGGTACGTGGTGGAGGCGGAGGCCCCGGCGAAGGCGGGGAAGGCGTGGCAGCTGGACGTGCTGGTGGACGAGGTCCACTGAGCCGCGGTTGCACGTTGTGCAACGAGATCCACTGAGCCGCCGTTGCGCAGTGCGCAACGGTCGTTGCGGTGTGCACGGAGCCTCGGGAGGATGCCGGGGTGAACCCCGCGCCTTCCGTGCTGGACCTGGCCGCCGCCGCCCCCGTCGTCCCCGTCGTCGTCCTCGATGACGCCGCCGACGCCGTACCGCTGGCGCGTGCGCTGGTCGCCGGCGGGCTGACGGCGATCGAGGTGACGCTGCGTACGCCGGCGGCGCTCGACGCCATCGGGGCCATCGCCGACGGCGTACCGGACGCGGTGGTCGGCGCGGGCACGGTGCTCTCGGCGCGCGGCGTGGCGGACGCGGTCGCGGCGGGGGCGCGGTTCCTGGTGAGCCCCGGCTGGACGGACGGCCTGCTGGGCGCGATGGACGCGTCCGGCGTGCCGTACCTGCCGGGGGTGTCGACGGCCTCGGAGGTCGTCGCGCTGCTGGAGCGCGGGGTCGGCACCATGAAGTTCTTCCCGGCGGAGGCGGCGGGCGGCACGGCGTACCTGCGGTCGCTGGCCGGCCCGTTGCCGGGGGCGCGGTTCTGCCCGACGGGCGGCATCTCGGCCGCCTCGGCGCCCGCCTACCTCGCCCTCCCGAACGTCGCCTGCGTCGGCGGCAGCTGGATGCTCCCGCCGGACGCCCTCGCGGCGCGGGACTGGCCGCGGGTGGAGTCCCTGGCACGCGAGGCGTCGTCGCTGCGGGATACGCCCCAGCGCTAGGACTTGCCCATGCCGGCGACGAACTCGTCCCAGCTGGCGACCGTCTTCGCCGGAGGTGCGGTGACCGGGGGGACGGCGCCGAAGTCGGAGTACTCCTCGGCGAGCTGCTCTTGTCCCTTGGGGGTCGTGCCGGATTCCTGAGCCTTGAGGACGAGGTCGTCCTTGCCGACCCACATGTCGATGACGACCGACTTCATGCCTTGCTTCTTGGCGAGTTGGACGTAGGAGTCGCGGACGTCCTTCTTCATGGCGGGGCCGTCGTACGAGGCGAGCCGGTCGAGCTCGACCGTGCCGCGGTAGTGGTCGGCGGGGCGGCCGGCCACCTTCTCCTCGGCGACCCACGCGGTGGAGTCGGTCGCGGCGAGCGCGCCCGCGAACTCGGTGACGTAGCCCGCCGCACGGGAGTTCCCCGCGTCGCCGCCGTCGGCACCGCCGAGGTCCATGGTGTACCAGCTCTTGCCGGGGATCGCGTCGGTCTTCACGTAGACGTGGCCGCCCGCGAAGATCATGTGTTGCGACCCCGTGGCCGACTTCGTCTTCATGTCCGTGGCCGAGGGCTTCCGCTGGAAGAGCATCTCGGACCGGCTGCCCGGGTCGTCCGGGCCATGGCCCGTCTGGATCGTCTTGTACGACGGCTGGGCGTCCATCTTCGCGGCCGCGGCCATCAACACGGCACGGGGGTCGGTCCGCCTGCTGTCGTCGTCACTCCGGCTCCCGCCCCCGGCGCGGTCGGAACCGCCCTTGCCCTGACCGGCGTCGCCACCGCATCCCGTCAGCACCATCGTGAGCGCCGCCCCCGCGGCTGCCAGCACGATGCCCCTCCCCTTTGCCTGCACAGGCCACGTTCCTTCTCAGTTGTCCGGCATTCTTCGCGATCTTAGCCGTTTGCGCAGGTCGGACCATGTGCAGCCACCCGGCAGCGGCTGCGCGCAGCGCGGCGGTCAGCGCAGGTGCGACGTGTCGTTCAGCAGCCGGACCGAGGCGTTGCCGTCCTTGTAGTACGCCACCGCCGAGAGCGACGCCGCCGAGAGCTCCATGCGGAACAGGGACTCCGGCGGGGCGCCCAGGGCCAGGCGGATGAGGGTCTTGATCGGGGTGACGTGCGTGACCAGCAGGACCGTGCGGCCCGCGTAGCGGGCCGTCAGCTCGTCGCGGGCCGCCGCGACCCGGCGTGCCGTCGCCGCGAAGGACTCGCCGCCCGTGGGGGCCGACTTGGCGGAGGACAGCCAGGCGTCCAGGTCGTCGGGGTACCGCTCGCGGACCTCCGCGAAGGTGAGGCCCTCCCAGGCGCCGAAGTCCGTCTCGCGCAGGCCGTCCTCGATGCGGACGTCCAGGCCCAGCCGCGCCGCGACCGCCGCGGCCGTCTGGCGGCAGCGCTGCAGCGGCGACGAGACGATGTCCTGGATCGTGCCGCGCGCCGCGAGCGCGGAGGCGATCGCCTCGGCCTGGCGCAGGCCCACCGCCGAGAGCTCCGGATCGCTGCCGCCGCTGCCCGAGAAGCGCTTCTCGGGGGTGAGCGCCGTCTCGCCGTGGCGGAGGAGCACGAAGGTGGCCGGTGCGCCGAGGTCCGCGGGCACCGCCCAGCCGACCGGGGGCGTGGAGTGCGCCGCGGCCTCCGCGGCGGCCGCCGTGGCCACCGCCGAGACGCTCGTCGGCTGGGCCGGCACCGCCGAAACCTCCGACGAGACGCCGGCCAGTGCCGCCCGCGCCTTCGCCGCGCCGGCCGCCGCGTCGCCGACCACGCGGGCCGCGCCCGCGTCGAGGGCGGCGACCGACGCCGACGGCTGCCACTGCTTGCCGCGCTTGCCCGCGTCCATCGCCTCGTTCGCGAGCCGGTCCGCGTGCTTGTTCTTCTCGCGCGGGATCCACTCGTACGTCACCTGGGACGCGGGGAAGACGCGGGCGGCCTCCGCCGCGAGCGGCTTCATGTCCGGGTGCTTGATCTTCCAGCGGCCGGACATCTGCTCCACGACGAGCTTGGAGTCCATCCGTACGCGGATCTTCGCGTCGGGCGCCAGCTCCCGCGCCGCCTTGAGCCCGGCCACCAGGCCGCGGTACTCCGCGACGTTGTTCGTGGCGACGCCGATGTACTCGGCGGTCTCGACCAGGGGTTCCCCGGACACCGGGTCCAGGACGACCGCCCCGTACCCGGCCGGGCCCGGGTTGCCCCGGGAGCCGCCGTCCGCCTCGACGATCAGCTCGCGCAGCTCGGCGGCGGGCATCAGACGCCGGACTCCGCCGTGCGGACCAGGATGCGGCGGCAGTTCTCGCACCGCAGGACGGTGTCCGGGGCGGCGGCCCGTACGTCGTTCACCTCGGTGATGTTGAGCTCGATGTGGCAGCCCTCGCAGCGGCGCTGGTACAGGCGGGCCGCGCCGACGCCGCCCTGCTGCTCGCGGATCTTCTGGTAGAGCTTCATCAGGTCGGCGGGCACGGACGCGGCCACGACCTCGCGCTCCTTGGCGACGGACGCGGCCTCGCCGTCCAGCTCCTGCAGCGCGGCGTCGCGCCGCGCGGTCGCGTCGTCGACCTTGCCCTGCACGGAGCCGGCCCGCTCGGTGAGCTCGGCGACCCGCTCGTGGGCGGACTCGCGGCGCTCCATGACCTCGAGGACGACGTCCTCCAGGTCGGCCTGGCGCTTGGCGAGGGAGACGATCTCCTTCTGGAGGTTCTCCAGGTCCTTGGGGGAGGTGATGGCGCCGGAGTCCAGCCGCTGCTGGTTCCGGACGGCACGCTGGCGCACCTGGTCGACGTCCTGCTCCGCCTTGGTCTGCTCGCGGGCGCAGTCGCTCTCCTCCGTCTGCGCGGCGACGAGCAGGTCACGCAGCTGGGTGAGGTCCTTGGTCAGCGACTCGATCTCGGCGTGCTCGGGCAGCGACTCCCGCTTGTGGGCGATCTGCGCCAGGCGCGTGTCGAGGGCCTGGACGTCGAGGAGGCGGATCTGGTCGGCGGGCGCGGCGTTCAGTTGGGGGCTCCAGAGGAAGAGTGGTGGGACCAGGGGTCGGTGACCGTCTTGGAGACGTGGACCCGCAGGTCCCAGCCGTGGCGGTCGGAAATCTCGTCGAGCTGGGCGGCGGCCAGCTCGCACCAGGGCCATTCGGTGGCCCAGTGGGCGGCGTCGACCAGCCCGAGCGGCGTGTGCTGCGTGGCCTCGGAGGCCGGGTGGTGGCGCAGGTCGGCGGTGAGGAACGCGTCGACCCCGGCGGCCCGTACGGCGTCGAAGAGGCTGTCGCCGGAGCCGCCGCTGACGGCGACGGTACGGACGAGGGCGTCGAGGTCGCCGGCGACGCGGATGCCCTGCGCGGTGGCGGGGAGCCGCTTGGCGGCGCGGGCCGCGAAGTCGCGCAGGGTCTCGGGCGGGTCGACCTCGCAGATCCGGCCGAGGCCGGTCTCGGGGACGAGCGGCCCGGTGACGCGGAGGTCGAGCGCGCCGGCGAGGGCGTCGGAGACGCCGGGCTCGGCGGTGTCGGCGTTGGTGTGCGCGACGTGCAGCGCGATGTCGTTCTTGATGAGCGTGTGGACGACGCGGCCCTTGAAGTGGCCGGCCGCGACCGTCGTCGTACCGCGCAGGTAGAGGGGGTGGTGCGTGATGATCAGGTCCGCGCCGAGGGCGAGCGCCTCGTCGGCGATCGGCTGGACGGGGTCGACGGCGATCAGGACGCGCGTGACCTCGGCGTCGGGGTCGCCGCAGACCGTGCCGACGGCGTCCCACTGCTCGGCCCGCTCGGGGGGCCAGAGGGCGTCGAGCTCGGCGATGACTTCAGACAGACGGGGCACGTAGGAAAGGCTACCTGCCCCGCACGCCCCGCCGCCCTGGCCTGTGGACAACCCCGCTCGCCCGTGCAGCGGCGCCCCCTGCGGCCGCCGCGCCGCACCCCGCACGCCCTGCTCTCACCACTCCCCCTGCTCCCCCAGCACATCCGACCCCACCCCCTCAGGCGAATCGGGACATCGCCACCCTTATAGGTGAAGCAGCGCGACACGCGCGGTTCGGTCCGGCGTACGAAAACTACTTTCAGTCGCCGGAGGTGACGAATCGATGACTGTCTGTGCCATCGATACCGCCGGGCGTACGGGATTCACGATCGCGGCGAACGGTACCTACGCGGCACGCCTGGCGGGTGACGGCGAGGCGCTGTACCCGGAGCGGTGGACCCTGGACGGCCCGGAGCCGTACGCGGTGCCGCTGCCGCTCGCCCAGCCGGAGGACCCGCACGCGCAGTTGCTGCCGCTCGCGGACGGACGGGTGCTGATCGGTCGCCGTACGGGCGAACGGCACACCTTTTCCCTGCTGTACCCGACCGGGCCGGGCACCGGCCAACTGCCGCTGGGCGCAGTCGAGTCGCCGTCCCTGCGGCTGCTCCCGCCACCTCCGGGCGGCACGCGCGCGTACGCCCTGACGGTGGGCGAGTACTCCTCCAGCGTCTGGCTGGTGGCGGGCGGCGCGTTCGGCCCGGAGCACGTCGCGGAGGTCAAGGGGCACTGTACGGGCGGGGTCTGGCTGGACCGTACGGGCCGGCTCCTGGCGCTGGACCGGCAGCTCGACGGCGGTCCGGTCAAGGCGGTCGCGGTCGACCTGGAGCGGGGCGGGGAGGTGACCCCGCTGCTCCAGATCACGGAGGCGAGCGAGGACCGGCTGCTGCTGGCGGACGCGGACAGCGGCCTGCTGCTGATCCGCTCCGACGCCCCGTCACCGGGCCACGCCCGGCTGGGCTGGGGCGTCCTCGGCAGCACACTGCCGGTCCGCTTCCCCGACTGCCTGCGCCTGGCCGACGCCGCCGTGACGCCGTTCGCCGTCCAGCCGGGACAGATGCTCACACCGGAATCCTGCGCGGTGGCGCTGCGCATCGACGCGGCGACCGGCAGCTGGGTGGGCGTGTGGCGGCCGTCCGGGCGGCGGCTGCTCCAGCTCCCGGCACCGGCGGGCTGGTTGACGGGCACGGGCCTGTGGACGCGGGACGGCGTGCTGCACCTGCCGTACGTCGCCGGATCCGTACGGTGCGGGCTCGCGCGGATCGCACCGGACCCGGAGGCGCTCACACAACCGCCACAACCGGAGTCCACGGAGGGGGAACCGCCGGGGCGCGAGGTGACTCCTGGTGTGTGCAAACCGGTTCCGCTGCAACAGGCACCGCTGCAAGGAGCACCACCGCAGGAAGCGCCGCTGCGCGGGGCAGCGCCGCAGGGGGCACCACTGCAAGGAGCACCACTGCAAGGGGCGACGCTGCTGCGGCGGACACCTCTGACCGGCCCGACGGCCCGCGGCTAGACTCACGGGCCGCATATGTCAGCGATCACTACGGGGTGAACTTCCTACATGTCTGAGGCCATGACCGACACGACCCACGCGACGCGACCGCAGGGGAACGCCGGCGGCTCCGGAAAGCACCGAGGGGGCGCGGCTACGACGGAGGACCTGTCCTCCCAGCCGCACGGCCGCCACCGCAAGGTCCCGAACCAGGGCACCGCGGCCTGACGGCTCGTCGCACACGAGGAGGGCCGCTCCGGGGAGATCCCCTGGAGCGGCCCTCCTTAGCATGTGCCGTTCGGCGGCCTCAGTCGCTGGAGCAGGCGGTCGCCGTCCAGCGCCCGCACGGCCCGCGCCATGGTGCGTACGTGGATCTCCTTCTCCTGCCGCTCGTACATCGCGGACAGGCCGTCCCGCAGCGCCCGCGCCTCCGCCACGAGCGCCTGCGCGGCCCTCAGCGCCGTGTACGTCTCCGTCGTACGCGACGGGTTGGCGCCGCCGAGCCGCTTGAGGGCGGCGAGGTACGCGTCGACGACCCGGCTCTCCGCCTCGGTGAGGGCCGGGATCCCCGGCGCCGGTTCATCCGGGACCATCACGGCGCCAGCTGGCTGTCGCGCGTCGAGATGATCTGGTCGACGAGGCCGTACGCGAGGGCGTCCTCGGCGGTGAGGATCTTGTCGCGCTCGATGTCGTCGCGGATCTTCTCGATCGGCTGGGTGGAGTGCTTCGCCAGCATCTCCTCCAGCTGCGTACGCATGCGCAGGATCTCGTTGGCCGCGATCTCCAGGTCGGAGAGCTGCTCACGGTCGGTGCCGCCGGACGGCTGGTGGATCAGCACGCGGGCGTTCGGCAGGGCCATCCGCTTGCCCGGCGTACCGGCGGCGAGGAGGACGGCCGCGGCGGAGGCCGCCTGGCCCATGCACACCGTCTGGATGTCCGGCTTCACGAACTGCATCGTGTCGTAGATCGCCGTCAGCGCGGTGAAAGAGCCACCGGGACAGTTGATGTAGAGGGCGATGTCCCGGTCCGGGTCCATGCCCTCCAGGCAGATCAACTGGGCCATGAGGTCGTTGGCCGAGGCGTCGTCGATCTGCACGCCCAGGAAGATGATGCGCTCCTCGAAGAGCTTCGCGTACGGGTCGTACTCGCGCACGCCCTGGGACGTGCGCTCCGTGAAGTGCGGCAGCACGTAGCGCGCCTCGGCGGACTTGTGGAGCGTGCCCGGATTCACCATGTCGTCGTCCCCTCACTGGTCCAGCGTACGAGTCAAAATGTACAGGACGTACAGAACATAGAATGGGGGAATGGCTTATGAGATTCCGGTGACGCAGGCCCGGGCGGAGCTCGCGGATCTGATCAACCGCGTGGTCTACGGCGGCGAGCACGTGGTCCTCACCCGCCACGGCAAGCCGCTGGTGGCCCTCGTGACGGCCGCCGACCTGGAGCGACTGAAGGGCGGGGACGCTCAAGAGGGCACACCGGAGGGCGCGCCGGAGGAACCGGAGCGGATCATCGGGACCGTGTCGTCCCTGTCCGAGGCCCCGTCCTCCTCCGTCGGCGAACAGAGCCAGTGGGGCCTCACCGCGCAGACGGAGATGTAGGGGTCCGGCGGCTCCCGGACCGGATCCTCAGGCCGTGAGACCCTCAAGCCTTCAAGCCCTCACTGGTCCGTCGTCGTGCGGCGCGGCAGCCACAGCACCATCAGCACCGCGCCCGCCAGCAGGATCCCGGCGCCCGCGCGGAAGGCGAGCGCGTAACCGGCGGTCAACGCCTCCGGGCTCGTACCGCCGGAGGTGCGGGCCGCGGCCAACGTCGACAGGGCCGCGAGGCCCAGGGCCCCGCCCATCGTGCGGGACGTGTTCACCAGGCCCGAGACGAGCCCCGCGTCTCCAGGGGCCGCGCCCGAGGTGGCCAGCGAGGCCAGCGGGGTGATGACCAGGCCGATGCCGAGCATCATCAGGATGCCCGGGCCCATGATCATCGTCAGGTACGCGCTGTGCGCGTCCATCAGCGACTGCCAGCCGAAACCGGTCGCCGCGATCAGCGTGCCGAGCACCGCGAGGTTCCGCGCGCCGGTCACCGCCATGAGGCGCGGCGCCAGCTTGGCACCGGCGAAGACGCTGAGGGAGCTCGGTACGAGCGCGAGGCCGGCCTCCAGCGGGGTGTAGCCGAGCACGTTCTGCGCGTACATCGTCATGAAGAACCACATGGCGAACGACGCCGAACCGTTCACGATCATCGCCACGTTGGCCGCCGACACCGCCCGCGAGCGGAAGAGCTTCAGCGGCATCAGCGGCGCCGCCGTACGCGCCTCCACCGCCACGAACGCCCCCAGCAGCACCAGTCCGCCCAGCAGCGGCACCAGCGTCTCGGCGGCGCCCCAGCCGGCCTGCTCCGTCTGCACGATGCCGTACGCGACCGCTGCCAGGCCGCCGGTCACGAGCACCGCGCCCGGCAGGTCCAACCGCCGCGCGCCGCCGCCCTGGCTCTCGCGGACCCACAGCGCGGCGCCGATCAGGACCAGGACCCCGACGGGGACGTTGATCAGCAGCACCCAGCGCCAGGACAGCAGGTCCGTCAGTACGCCGCCGACCAGTCCCCCGGCGGCGCCTCCCGCTGCGCCCACCGCCGACCAAGTGCCTATCGCCCGCGTCCGCGCGGGTCCGGCCGGTACCGCCCCGGTCACGATGGTCAGCGTCGCGGGCGCCAGCACCGCCGCCCCGAGCCCCTGCACCGCGCGGGCGGCGAGCAGCTGCCACCCCTCCACCGCGAGCCCGCCCGCCACGGACGCGGCCGTGAACAGCCCAAGACCGATCAGGAACACCCGCTTGTGCCCGAACAGGTCCGCCGCCCGCCCGCCGAGCAGCATGAACCCGGCGAAGGCGATGGTGTACGCGTTGAGCACCCACTGGAGCCCCAGCGCCGAAAGGCCCAGGTCCGCGCGCATGGAGGGCAGCGCCACGTTCACGACGGAGACGTCCAGCACCACGAGGAACTGCCCGGCACAGGCCGCCATGAGGACGAGCCAGGCACGGGCAGGGGCCGGGGCGGTGGCGGTGGTGGCTGTGGTGGCGGAGTCGGGGGTCTGGGTGTCGGGGCGCGGCTGGACCATGCGTGTCATGGTCGCAGCTGCGGTGCGGGTCGTACATCGGGCCTTCGACGTACGACCCGCCCTACGTCAGAAGTCCCCTCCGGCCGCCGCCGCGACGAACGCCGCGAACGCCGCCGTACCGACGGCGAAGGCGGGACCCTCGGGGTTCTTGGAGTCGCGGACGGCGACGCGGCAGGGCTGCGCGGCGATCTCGACGCAGTCGCCGCCGTTCGTGCTGCTGTAGGAGGACTTGCGCCAAGCGGCGGCGCCGAGAGGGGCGCACTCGACGCAGTCGCCACCCGTGTCGCCGCTGTACGACGACTTACGCCACCGTGCGCCCGTCAGATGCTGGATGCTCTCCATAGCGTTCCTCCATTACGCGGGCGATCAGCGCCACCGAATCCTCCACCGAGAGGGCGGCAGCCTGGAGGTGATCGTAACGGAGCGAACCCTCCCTGAGAGCCTGAGGATTGGCCGTCATATGGCCCTGCACGAAGTCCTCGGTGTAGACGAGGTCCGGGTCGTCCTCGAACCGCAGAAGGTTGAACGAGCCCATGAGGCCCGCGTGCGCACCAGCCGTGAAGGGCAGGATCTGCATCTTCACCCACTCCCGCCCCTGAAGGCTCAACAAGTGGGCGAGTTGTTCTCGCATGACCTTCCGGCCGCCGATCTCCTGGTGCAGCACCGCTTCACTGAGCACCACCCACATCAGAGGCGGGTTGTCCCGATCCAGTATCCGCTGCCGCTCCATTCGGGCCGCCACCCGGGTGTCGAGGTCCCCATCGGTCCGTACGCTCAACACCGCCCGCGCGTACGCCTCGGTCTGGAGCAGGCCGTACACGAGCTGCGCCTGGTACGTCGAGATGTACGTCGCCCGCGCCTCCATCTCCGCGTACGGCTGAAACCAGTGCGGCAGTTGGCTTCGCAGCACCAGCCCGATCAGGCGAGTGAAGGTCCCGCCCGTCTTCAGCGCGGCGTCGAGGCGTTCGGACAAGTCGCGGGTCGGGACCTTCTTCGTCGTCTCGATCTGGCCGATCAGGGAGCCCGTGCAGAAGACCATGCGGCCGAGCTCACCCTGCTTGAGACCGGCCTCCTCCCTCAGGCGGCGGAGTTCGGAGCCGTAGAAGTCCAGCGGTGAGGCGCTGGGATCGAGGACGCGGATGTTGACCATGTAGCGGCCACCCCCAAGTTCACGCCGAGCGGCGTTCATTTCGTTCTGTAGCCGAGCGTAATCAGGCGACCGCACGCTGGTGGCATGAATCACGCAAGTCACCCCCAGGAGGGGGACCTTGAGACCGGCTACCGCATGGGCTTCACCGTGGGTGAGCACTCCGCGCGTCACATGCGGCGCATCCTGCGCACCTTCCTCATGCGGTGGGGGCTGGCCGAGCTGACCGACGCGGCCGAGCTGGCGCTGACAGAGCTCGTCGCCAACGTCGTACGGCATGTGCCGGGGCGCCGCTGCACGGTGCTGATCCTGCGGCGGCCCGAGGGGCTGCGGGTCGAGGTCACGGACGGCCTGGACCGACCGCCGCTGCCGGTCGAGGCGGGGGACGCGCTCGACGAGGGCGGGCGCGGGCTGGTGCTGGTCGAGGCGGTGACGGAACGGTGGGGCACGGTGCCGCTGGCCGCCGGGAAGACGGTGTGGTTCGAGTGCGACGCCAAGCCGCCGAGCGGGGCCGCGCCTTCGAGGTGACCGTCACCCCGTCCGGCGGCCGTCGACCCCAGCTGCCGGACGGGGCGTACCGCCATGAGCCCCACTAGCAGGTGACGCCCATGCAAATGGAGTTCAGCAGCGTCAGGATCCCGGCGCATCCACACGTCCAGAACGGTGTCCCGTCGGTCTCGACGGGCTCCGTCTCGGGAAGTGCGTGGAGCCGCGCCAGCAGTTCGAGGTCCTGGTTGTCCATGGGTTTCTCCTTTTCTCAGACCGGCGGCTGGACCGTCCAGTGCCGGGGCGAGGGGTGACTCAGGCGGAGGAGGAAGGCCAGGATTCCGGCGGACCCGTCGCTCCAGCTGGTGGAGACGTCCCCGTACTCGTTGGGGAAGACCACATGGCCGTTTCGGTGGGCCCGTTCGGCGAGGATGAGGCGGGCCGGCTCGTCCGCCATGGCCCGGTAGGCGGGGTCGCCGGTGGCCGCCGCCATGTCGAGGAGGAAGTCGCCGTTGCCCGCCAGTCCGTGGCATTGGTTGAGCGGGGCGCGGGAGACGTGTTCCGCCACCGCGTGCGCGGCGCGGCGGGCGGGCTCGCCGTACCGGTCGTCGCCGGTGGCCTGCCACAGCCGGACGAGGAAGGTGCCGATGCCCGAGGCTCCGTGGCACCAGTACGGGGCCGTGGGCGCCTCCCCGTACTGGGCGGGCCAGCGGGTCGCCGCGCCGACGCGTACGGCGTGGGCCAGCAGGTCCTCGCCGGCCTCAACGGCGAGCTCCAGGTGCCCCGGGTCGCGGGAGACGGCCGAGGCGGCGAGGAGGAAGCAGCCGATGCCGGCCGTGCCGTGGGCGAAGCCGAGGTAGCGCTTCCCGGCCGCCCGGGAGGCGGCCTCGGCGGGGACCGCCCAGCTCACGCCGGGCTTGTCGCGGCGTACGGCGGCGGTCAGGCGGTCGGCGGCGTCGACGGCCAGTTCGGCGAAGCGCGGATCGCCGGTGCGGTGCCAGAGGTGGAGGGCGGCGAGGCCGCTGCCCGCCGTGCCGTGGGTGATGTCGTGGCTGGGCGTGGACCGCTGCGGCGCCAGGGCCAGGGCCACCGCGTGGTCGGTGAGCCGGCGGTCGTCGAGGGCGCGTCCGGCGTCGTACAGGGCCCAGGCGGTTCCGCGCCCGCCGAAGTGCAGGCCGGGGCGGGGGGAGCCGGTGTCGGCGCGGACGGCGATCCAGTGGCCCGCCGTGGCGAGCACCTGGGGCAGGCGGGGGTCGCCGGTGAGCTCGAAGTACCGCGTGAGGACGGCGAGGACGCCGGCGGCACCCTGCTGCACGGTGCAGGGGTCGCTCTCCCCGGCCGTGGTGGACACCGGCCAGAGCCGTCGGTCGTCCGTGGGGGTCATGGAGGCGATGAGGTGGTCGACGATCCCGGCCACCGCGTCCTCGGCGGCGTCGTCGTCCTCCGGCTCAGGGCGGGCGCCGTCGCCCACCGCGTACGCCGGGATCGGCGTCCCGAGGGCCGCGCGGGCCCGGGGCAGGTCCCAGCGTGCGGCGGGGTCGTCCCGCATCAGTCCGAGGATCGCCTCGGCCAGCGCGTCCGGCAGGCGCAACGGTCCGGCGCAGGCGTCCAGCCAGGCGGCGAGGCGCTGTTCGGCGGGCCGGGTGACGGGCTCGTCGTCCAGCAGGTGCGGCACCTTCCCGGCCAGGGCGAAGAGGGCGGTGGCACCGAGGCTGTAGAGGTCGGCCGTTGGGGAGACCGGTGCGTCGGCCAGGCGCTCGGGGGCGCTGAAGCCCGGGGTCCCGAGGTGGGTCGGCAGGGGCGACTCGTCCTCCAGTGCGGCCAGTTCCAGGTCGATGAGGCGCAGTTCGCCGTCCGGGCGGACCATGACGTTGCCGGGTGAGAGGTCCCGCAGGACGCAGCCGTGGGCGTGGGCCGCCGCGACGACGTCGACCAGTCGGGCGACCAGGGCGCGGGCGTCGGCGTGGTAGCGCTCGGCGCCGACATCGCGGAAGTGTTCGGCGGCCCAGGTGCGCAGGCTGACGCCCGGGATCCGCTCCTCGGCCAGGAAGAGGTGGCCGGCGTGCGTGAAGAGCGCCAGCGGTTCCGGTGCCAGGCCCAGGCCCTTGAGCCGCTCCAGGGCGCGGGCCTCGGCGCGCAGCCAGTCGCGGACGTCGCGGCCGGAGGTGTCGGCCTCGACGTGGGGGCGGGCCTCCTTGATCACCACGGCGGCGCCGGTGCGGACGTCGGTGCCCCGGTAGACGCCGCCCTTGTTGGTGTGCCGGATCGCCTCGCGCACGGCGAAGCGGCCGCCGAGCAGCACGGGGTCGCTCGGCGCCGTGCCCTCGCCGGGCGGCGGGGCGGGCGCCGTGGCGGACGCCGGGGCGGGGAAGGGGCAGACCGCCCAGGGGGGCGGGGTGTAGCGGCCCGTGCGCTTGTCCTCCACGGGGTTGCCGTCGGGGTCCTCGATGACCCACACCAGCAGGCCGTCGTCCGACAGCCGCCGCCTGCCGGTGAAGGCGCCGTAGCGGTAGTGCACCAGGCTGTGCGGGGCGTACGGCTGGTCGGACAGGATGCGGGGGCCGGGCAGCCCCGCGGTGGCCCGGTGCAGCTCTTCGGCGAGCCGGATGGCGTCGGCGTCGGAGCGAGGGTAGACGGTGAGGAACTTGCCCGCGCTTCCCCGGGGCGTGGCGCGGGAGTTGAGCGCGCCCACCTGGTCGAGCGACCGGGCGAACTTGAACGCCGACCCGTCGCGCAGCAGGACGTCCAGGGCCTTTTCGAGGACCGCCGGGGCGGAGGCGACCGTGGCCGACAGGTGCAGCTTCCAGCCCTGCGCGCGGGACGTCCCGGACCCGGGGACGACGTGGCACCACGTCTCGTCCGTGGCGGCGGTCCAGCGCTCGGCGGTGCCCGTGGCGCGCAGCGCGCGGTGGAGGAGGGCCTCCAGCTCGGTTTCGGGTGGAGCGTCCGTCGCGGCCTTGGTGGCGGTTTCCATGGTGTGACTCGTCATCCGTGTCCCTCCCAACGGTGAGAACCGCTGGTAGGGGGCGTGCCCGATGACATAGGCATACCAACGCCACCCCGGCCGGGATCACCCCATCCGGTAAGCGCGCACCGCTGCTCTCCCGCCCGGGGGCACGCTCCGGCGCAGAGGGAGGCGCCCGACCGGGCGGCGGGGGGCCGCGCCTACGATGTGACCGCTCAGTAGGCACACGCCCGCCCAGCACACCCGTCCGCACCAGTCCCCACCAGTCCGCACCAGTCCAGGAGGAAGCCGTGGCCGCTACGCCCAAGCCGGAGACGCTCGCCGCGTTCGAGGCGGCCAAGGGCTTCATGCCCGTACGGGAAGGGCTGGCGCTGTACGCGGCGGCGGCCGAGGCGGCGGGGCTGGGGCTGCCGCTGCTGGAGGTCGGCACGTACTGCGGGCGCTCGACGATCCTGCTGGCGGACGCGGCGCGGGCGGCGGGCACGGTGGTCGTCACGGTCGACCACCACCGGGGCAGCGAGGAGCAGCAGCCGGGGTGGGAGTACCACGACCCGACGGTGGTGGACCCCGAGGTCGGGCTGATGGACACGCTGCCGACGTTCCGCCGCACGCTGCACAAGGCGGGCCTCGAGGAGTACGTGGTCGCCGTCGTGGGGCGGTCGCCGCAGGTGGCGAAGGTGTGGGCGGGCGAGGTGGGGCTGGTCTTCATCGACGGCGGCCACACCGACGAGCACGCGACCGCCGACTACGAGGGCTGGGCGCCGCGCGTGGCGCCCGGCGGGCTGCTGGTCATCCACGACGTGTTCCCGGACCCGGCGGACGGCGGGCAGGCCCCGTACCGGATCTATCTTCGGGCGCTGGAGTCCGGCGCGTTCACGGAGGTCTCGGTGACGGACTCGCTGCGCGTGCTGCGCCGCACGGCCGCGTGACCCGGTGACGCCGTGACCCCGTACTCGCTCGCCTTCTACGTGGACGTCGTCACCACCGGCACCGTGCTGGGCGTGCGGCCCTCGGACTCCCCCGAGCGGGTCGCGGAGGTCCTCGGGACGGACTTCGCGGAGAACCGCTTCGGCGCGTGCAGCATGTTCCGCGACCACGGCCTGGCCGAGTTCTACTGGGACCGGGCGTCGGCCGACGAGCCGTGGTCGGGGCACCACGTCACCCTCCAGGTGCACCGCCTGGCCCACGGCGGGAGCCGGCTGGTGAACGGGGCCGTACGGGCGCGGTACGGGCGGTTCACGCCGAGGCTGCGGTTCGCGAAGCTGCGGCGCCTGCTGGAGCGGCGCGGCGTCCCGCTGGTGGAGGTGCCGGAGGTCCCGGCGAACACGCCCTACTACCGGCGGTTCCGGCAGCCGGGCTCGGGGGTGGAAGTGTCGGTCATCGGCACGTACGGGGAGTACAACACGCCGGACGCGCTGCGGGTGGGCGACGTGTACAGCATCCAGGCCACGGCGGGCTCAGTCCCTCCCCAGCCCGCCGCGTCGTCCCCTCCCCTGCCCGCCACACCTCGGTCCTCCAGGACGTGACCGGCTGGATGCGCCGTGCCCCGCGCTGGGTGATGGCGCTGACCCTGGCCGTCGCCGCCGGTCTGCTGTTCGTCGGCGCCGTCTCCCACGGCGTCGACCTCCTCCGGCACGGCGTGCACCCGTACGACTGGGCGCCGGGCTGGCTCAACCTCTACTGGTCCTCGCTCGCCCTCTTCGACCTGCTCGCGGCCGCGCTCCTGATCGGCGGCAAGCGCCGGGGCGTGGACCTCGCCTGCGCCATCATGGCGACCGACACCGCCGCCAACTGGTACGCGTGCTACGGCATCCTGCACAGCGACTTGGCCGCACAGCCGGGGCTGCAGCGTCTCACCCTCTTCGCCGCCCTCGTCCTCGGCACCGCGCCGTTCCTCCGACGACGCCTGCCGTACGCCGCCGTCCGCACCCCCTAGCATCGGTGCGTGCACGACGACCACAGCCCCTCCCCCGCCGGCCGCGCCGCCGGCCGCCGCCGTACCGCGGTCCTCGCTGCCGCCGGGGCCCTGATCGCCGCGACGGCCGGCTGCGGGGCGGACGGAGCCGACGCGAAGGCGCCTCGGCCGGGAGCGACGCCCTCGCCGACGGCCTCCGCCTCCGCGCCGACGGCGGCCGCTCCCCTCGCGGGGAAGGTCGTCGTCATCGACCCCGGGCACAACCCCGGGAACTTCTCCCACCCCAAGGAGATCGCCGCGCAGGTGGACATCGGGACGAACCGCAAGGAATGCGACACCACCGGCACCGCCACCGCCTCCGGCTACACCGAAGCGGCCTTCACCCTGGATGTTTCACACCGTCTCCGCACTCTCCTCGAACAGCAGGGCGCCACGGTGCGCCTCACCCACGACGCCGACCGCCCCTTCGGCCCCTGCATCGACGAACGCGCCCGCGTCGGCAACGACGCGAAGGCCGACGCCGTCGTCTCCGTCCACGCGGACGGCTCCGCCGTCGGCAACCGCGGCTTCCACGTCATCCTTCCCGCCCTGGTCAAGGGCGGTACGGCGGACACGGCACGCATCGTCGGCCCCTCCCGCGCCCTCGGCGAGCGCGTCGCCGCGCGCTTCGCGGCGGCCACCGGCAGCGCGCCCGCCAACTACGTGGGCGGCGGCGACGGTTTGGACGTACGGAAAGATCTCGGTGGACTGAACCTGTCGACCGTGCCCAAAGTGTTCGTCGAATGCGGCAACATGCGGGACCCGAAGGACGCCGCATTGCTGACGGATGCCGCGTGGCGGCAGAAAGCGGCCCGGGGGATCGCGGACGGGATCGGCACCTACCTACGGGACTAGGCCGGGCGGACGATAGATTCATCCGTACGATGGGGCCGCCCCCGTGTGCTTCGCGCCACCCCCGCATCCCGACGACACAACCGACGAAGGACTTCTACACGTGAACATCCGCTCCCTCACTCGAGGCGATGGCGTGGTGATCGGAGCAGCGGTGGTGCTGTTCATCGCCTCGTTCCTCGGCCTGACCCCCGGCGTCGACTGCCCCCAGGGGATCGACTGCTCCAAGTTCGACAGCCCGAACGCCTGGGACAGCCTGGGCCTCCTGATGAGCATGTTCCTCTCCGGCGTCATCGCCGCCGCGCTCATCGTCGTCGGTCGTGCCATGCCGGGCCGCAAGGTCGCGGGCATCGACCTGGGCCAGTTCGGTGTCGCCTTCGCCGTCTTCTCGCTGTGGACGGCCTTCTGGACCATCATCGACATGACGGCCGACGCCGGTGCGGGCATGATCCTCGGCCTGCTGTCCACCATCGTGCTCGCCGCCGCCGCCGTCGCCGCGCCGCTCGTCCCCGCCCTCAAGGCCCCGCTCCTGGGCGCCCCGCGCCCCCAGCAGCCGCAGCCGTACGGCGGTCAGCCGGGCCAGCCGCAGGCCGGTTACGGCTACCCGGGCGCGCAGCAGCCGCCGTACGGTGGCCAGCCGGGCCAGCCGCAGGGCGGCTACGGCTACCCCGCCCCCCAGCAGCCGGGCCAGCCCCAGCCGGCGCAGGGCCAGCAGCCGCAGCAGCCGCAGCAGCCGCAGGCCGAGCAGCACACTCCGGCGCCCGCTCCGGCGGCCGCGACCGCGGCCCCCTCGGACTTCTCCCCGTTCTGGTTCGCGGTCCCGGTCGCGCGCCCGCTGTACGCGGAGGACGGCTCCCCCACGCCGATCGCCGAACTGGCGCCCGGCACCTGGTACCTGGCGGTGGAGCAGCGCGGCCAGGGCCTGGTGGCCCAGACGCAGGACGGCCGGCGCGGCGTGCTCCAGGACACGACCGGCATCCAGCGCGGCTGAGCCGCCCGGTCCGTACGTGAAGAACGGCCCTCGCCCTTGCGGCGGGGGCCGTTCACGTTTGGGCGCGGGGCCGAGCGGCAACCCGTACCGCATGTCTCCCCGTCATCGGAACGGAAGCGCGCAGGCGGCGACCGCCATAGCGGTCCTCGCGGACGTCCTGGCCGCCATCATCGCCCTGTGGATCCTGATGTACCTGCTGGAGGCCAACCGGGCCAACGACCTGGTGCAGTTCGTCCAGGGCGCGGCCCGCTGGCTCGCCGGCTGGTCCCACGACCTCTTCACCTTCGACGCGGCCTGGCTGCGCGTCGTCGCGGGGTACGGCCTCGCGGCGATCGTGTACGTCTTCGCCGGGCACCTGCTGGCGGACCGGCTGCGCCGGTACTAGGCGCTACCCGCGGGCCGGGCGAACCGGCGGCCAAGGCGCAGTTCTGTCGCCGCAAGCCGCGGATCGCTTCCCTCTTCGCTGGTGGAAAGGCTGAGAGGGAACCGTTTCATGCTCCCCACACGTCACATGGCATGCTGAAACGATTCTTTGTCGTCAGCATCTGACAGTGCGTGGAACGGGGGCTTTGCGCTGTGGGTTACACGATTCCTGAGGGCGTCGACACGATGCTCGACATCGTGGGCGTCGGCTGGCCGAACGTCGACGAGGACGCCTACCGCGACATGGCCACCGCGCTGCGGGAGTTCGCAGACGACGCCGACGACGACGGCCACGCAGCCCACCAGCACATCCAGCGACTGCTCTCCACCGGACAGAGCGAGTCACTGACCGCCCTCGACAAACACTGGTCCAAGGTCCAGGGCAAGCACGCCGATCTGGCGAAAGCCGCCCGGATCGTCGCCGACGCCCTGGACCGGGTGGCCGACATCATCGTCGCCCGCAAGATCGCCGCCGTCGGCGAACTCGCCGACCTGTGCGCCACGGTGGGCATCACCCTCGCCTTCGCCCCCGTCACCGCCGGCCTGTCCACCCTGCTCGCCGGCGCGAAGATCGCCGCCACCCGCATCGCCTTCAAGAAGATCCTCAAGGAGATGGCCGAGGCAGCCGTCGCCGAGATCGTCGCGGTGCTCACCCAGCCCGCCGTCGCCGCGATCGAGAACGTCGTCGCGGACCTGGCCATCCAGACCGCGCTCAACGTCACCGGCGTCCAGGACGGCTACAACACCGGCCAGACCGTCCAGGCCGGCAAGGACGGCCTCCAGATCAACTCCGCCGGCCCCGGGGGCGGCCCGGGCGGCGGCCCGGTCATCGACCACGACGCCCACGGCAAAGCCGGCGGCAATCTCACCGACGTACAGATCGCCATGCAGGGCAAGACACGCGGCAAGCTCGGCACCGCCAAGTCCCACCACGGCCGCGCCAAGGGCAAGGACTCCCTCACCGCCGTCCTGGACACCACCATCGAGGGCGTGACCGAGAAGCTCGGCAAAGCCCTCGACGACCTCGGCGACCACATCGGCAAGAAACTCCCCGACGCCATCAGGGGCGGCTCCAAGACCCACCGGGACACCGACCAAGGCGTCCACGACGACGCCAAGCGCGTCAAGTCACCGACCGGCAAGGACGACGGCGGGCTGGACGGACAGCGGGGGAAGTCCGGGCCGGCGGGGCGGCGGGGAAACGATCAGAAGCCGCCACGGCTGAACGCCGATTCGCTCGGGAAGGCGAAGAACAACCCCCGGCTGTCCGGCGCGTCGCAGAACAGCAAGCCGTGGTGCAACGACCCCGTGGACGCGGCGTCCGGGGAGATGTATCTGCCGCAGACGGACCTGGCCCTGCCATCGGTGCTGCCCCTGGAGCTTTCCCGCACCCATCTGTCGGGGTACCGCTGCGGTCACTGGTTCGGTCGTTCCTGGGCGTCCACGCTGGATGAACGACTGCAGCTGGAGGGTGACGGCTCGGCGCTGTGGGCCCGTGAGGACGGCACCGTACTGCTGTACGGACGGCTGCCGCAGGCGGTCGGGGACGAGGTGTGGCCGCAGGAGGGCCCGCGCCTGCCACTGGTGCGCCTGGAGGCCGAGGGCGGCGGGCCGCCCGCCTTCGCCGTCCGCGACCCACGCACCCGGGTGCTGCGTCGCTTCACGGCGGCCGAGCCGCCCACGAGCGTGTTCGATCCGGTGGTCGTGTGCTGGCTCGAGGAGATCGGCGACCGCAACGGCAACGCGATCGAGATCGTCAGGGACCGCGACGGCGTACCGACCGCTGTGGTGCACTCCGGAGGCTACGAGGTCCGGATCGACACAGCCCCACTGCTCGGGGACGACGGCCCTCGGCGGGTCACGGGCATGACCCTGGTCACCGCGGACGGCCCGGTGCGCGTACTCGCCTTCGGCTACGACCTGGCCGGCAACGTGGACGCGGTCACCAACTCCACAGGTGTGCCCCTGCGCTTCGCCTATGACGAGGACGCGCGCATCGTCTCCTGGACCGACCGCAACAACTCCACCTTCCGCTACGTCTACGACGATCGGGGCCGGGTGGTGGAGACCGTCGGCCCCCAGGGTTACATGTCGGGGCGGTTCGCCTACGACACCGAACGGCGGGTGACGCGCTACACCGACTCCACCGGCGCGACCACCGTCTTCCACCTCAACGAACTGTCACAGGTGGTGGCCCTGACCGACCCGGCGGGCCAGACCGTCCAACAGACCTGGGACCGGTTCGACCACCTGCTCTCCCGCACCGACGCCCTCGGTGCGATCACCCGGTTCCGGTACGACGACGCGGGCAACCTCGTTGCCGTCGAACTGCCCGACGGCAGCCGTTCGACGGCGGAGTACAACGACCTCAACCTGCCGGTCCGTGTCACCGGGCCCGACGGGGCCCAGTGGGTGCAGGAGTGGGACGAGCGGGGCAATCGCACCCGGGTGACCGAGCCCGACGGTGCAACGACCCTCTTCACCTACGACGCCCACGGCGCCGTCGCGTCGGTCACCGACCCGCTGGGAGCGGTGCAGACCCTGGTGAACAACGCGGCCGGGCTCGTGGTCTCGACGACGGACCCGCTCGGTGCCCGGCACCACATCGCGTACGACTCCTTCGGCCGCACCGCCTCCATCAGTGACCCCATGGGCGGGACAACGCACCTCACCTGGACGGTCGAAGGGCAGCTGAAGTCCCGGGTGGAACCGGACGGCACCGGCGAGGAATGGACGTACGACGACGAAGGTAACTGCCTGACCCACACCGACGCCCTCGGCCAGGTCACCCGGTTCACCTACACCGATTTCGACCTCCTGACATCCCGCATATCCGCGGACGGGGCGCGGCACACGTTCACCTACGACACCGAACTCCGCCTCACCCGTGTCACCGACCCGCAGGGCCGTACCTGGGACTACGTCTACGACGCCTGCGGCGCTGTGGTCTCCGAGTCCGACTTCGACGGCCGTACCGTGCATTACCGCTACGACGCCGAGGGCCGCCTCGTGGGCCGCACCAACTCCATGGGCCAGACGATCGAGTACGGCTACGACCGGATCGGCAACCAGACTCGGAAGACCGTGGACGGCACCACCACCCTCTTCGAGCACGACGAGGCCGGTCGCCTCACGCGGGCCGTGAGCCCCACGGTCACCCTCACCTACGCGTACGACCGGGCGGGCCGGATCACCGGTGAAACCGTGGACGGACGCACCCTCACGAGCCGGTACGACGACGCGGGCCGCCCAGTGCTGCGCGTTACCCCGGCCGGCGTCACCAGCGCCTACCGCTACGACGCCGCGGGAAACCGCACCGCCATAGAGGCGTCAGGGCGGACACTGTCCTTCACCTACGACGCCACCGGCCGGGAAACGGCCCGTCACCTCGCGCCGGGCACCGTACTCACCCACTCCTGGGACATGTCCGGCCGGCTGACCGGCCAGTCGCTGGGCGCCGTCCTGAGCCGCTCGTACACCTACCGGGCCGACGGCCTGTTGACCGCCGTATCAGGACCGAACACCGACCGTCGCACGTTCGACCTCGACCCCGTCGGCCGCGTCACCGGAATCCACGCCGCCCAGTGGAACGAGTCGTACGCCTACGACGACGCGGGCAGGCAGACGCATGCCGAGTGGCCCGACGGGCAGCCGCTGTCCGAAGCGCGGGGCGAGCGGGAGTACACCGGAACCCT
Organism: Streptomyces sp. NPDC030862; assembly: GCF_055571835.1. NCBI lineage: Bacteria > Bacillati > Actinomycetota > Actinomycetes > Kitasatosporales > Streptomycetaceae > Streptomyces > Streptomyces sp. NPDC030862. Next base: position 183,963 of record NZ_JBVIEN010000011.1, read on the forward strand.
CCTCCGCCGCGCGGGATCGGTCCACTACGAGTACGACGCCGCGGGCCGCGTGGTCCTGCGCCGCAAGACCAGGCTGTCACGCAAGCCGGACGTCTGGCGCTACTCCTGGGACGCCGAGGACCACCTGACGGAAGTCATCACTCCGGACGGCACCCGGTGGCGCTACCTGTACGACCCCCTCGGGCGCCGCGTCGCCAAACAGCGCCTCGCCCCGGACGAGCGGACCGTCGCCGAGGAGACCCGTTTCGTCTGGGACGGCGGGCACCTCGTGGAGCAGACCACGCACACCGTCGGCACCTCGGAGGACATCACCCTCACGTGGGACCGCGACGGCGCGCACCCCGTGAGTCAGACCGAAAGCAAGTCCCGCGTCGACGACACCGAAGACCCGCTCGACCAGCGCTTCTACTCCATCGTCACCGATCTCATCGGCACGCCGACGGAACTCGTGGACCCATCGGGCGAGATCGCCTGCCGGATGCGCAGCACCCTGTGGGGCGTCACGACATGGAACCGCGACGCCTCGGCGTACACCCCGCTGCGCTTCCCCGGCCAGTACTTCGACGTCGAGACGCAGCTGCACTACAACGTCTTCCGTCACTACGACCCCGCAACGGGCCTCTACACCAGTCCGGACCCCCTGGGCCTGGACGCGGGACCCGACCCGCACCGCTACGTCCTCAACCCCCTGCACGCGTTCGACTACTTCGGACTGCAACAGCTGACGTGCAAGGAAAACGCGAAGTTGCTGCGTGAGAACATGACGCGCGAGGGCCGGGCACCGTCCGCAGGACAGGCGGCGGCGCACCTCGTGCCCTCCGGAGGGTCGCGTCGTCAGTGGGCTCCGGGAGCGAGGAGCCGTGCGCTGCTGGAGAAGTACCACGTGAACATCAACGACGCGGCGAACGGAGTGGGGCTGACTCATCCGAAACCTCACAACTACACTCACCGCGGGGCGTTTCTCACGCGGCTCGATCAGCACCTGCAGTCATTGGTCAGGGATATGCAGGCGGAAGGTCGGGGCACGAGAGCGATTCGCAGCGCTCTGCGTAGCGAGTTGCGCGCCATCGGCAAAGAGGTCGTGGAGGAGCTCAAGAGTGGCAAACCGGGACAAGGTGCTGTATGGACGGCGTGACCATGGCTGACACATCACAAAACCCTCGGCGGGTGTACCGGCTGCTGCCCGCCTTGGGGGAGTTCCGCATTCTCTTTCTCGACGAAGCTCTGACGAAGATTCTGCCCTGGCAGCGCAGCGGCCGCCCCGAGGACCTTCCGGAAGAGTTCACAGGAGAGTGGAACGGAGACCCGGCCCTGCGGGTGACCGAATTCCCCTCGGCCGCCAGGGACGCCCCCGTGCTCGGCCGCCGCATCGCGGATGCCCTGCACGAGGAGCTCGTGTCGGCAGGCAGGCTTGTACCACTGCGCACCGATGACCCCGACAGCGGAGAATTCTTCCTCTACGCGGTCGAGGCCGTCGTGGACTGCCTGGACACGCGGCGGTCCTCCAAGCCGAAGAAGTCGACCGGGCAGATCAAGCAAGCCGTCTTCCGGCCGGAAGCCCTGCGCTACGACGTGCCCGCCTTCCGCGTCCCGGAATGGTCCAGAGCCGTCTACTGGAACGGGTGGGCCGTCGACCGGCTGCGCGAGCTCCTCGGTGACGACCTCGAAGCCCGTCTGGTGTGGTCGGAGGACCCCGGCCTCACTCCACACCCCGACCCCATGGGCTTCTAGGGTGCGGCTGTGACCCCGCACGTCGAGCGCCTCGCCGAGGTCATCCCGCCGCCCGCCGCGTCGGAGCCGAAGAACTGGCCGGAGGTGGAGGCCACCCTGGGCAGCAAGCTGCCCAGGGACTACAAGGACTTGGTGGATGCCTTCGGCGGTGGCGTCTTCGACGACGCTGTCTGGCTGCTCGAGCCCCACTGCGCCCATCCGTCGTACGACCTGCTCAAGGAGAACGCGGGCGGCCGCCGTGGGGCGCTGGAGCGCAGTGGCTCCAAGCCCCCAGAGCTGGACGAAGAAGGCAGCGACGTCATCACCTGGGCCCTGACGGAGGACGGCGCGACCCTCCACTGGCTCGTCCGCCCCGGTCAGGAACCGGACGACTGGACCGTCATGGTCAACGAAGGCCGCGGCCCGGACTGGGAACGCTTCCCCATGTCCTGCACGGCGTTCCTGGAGGGAATCCTGGTCACCGGGGAGACCGAGTCGGACATCCTCTACGACCTCCCCGCCGACGGTCACGGCTTCCGTCCGAGCTCGGACTTCCTGTAGGCACCCTCAAGGACGACACGCATGAACATCGAACTTCTGCCGCGCGTCGGCGCGGGGCCCTTCCGGCTCGGCCTGTCGGTCGAAGAGGCGCGGCAGACGGCACGGGAACTCGGCCACCTCACGCACCGCACGGAGGGAAACGCCGAGCCGGGACAGATCGTCCTCACGCACGAGGAATCCGGGTTCGATCTCGTGCTCGGATTCACCCGAGGGCTCCTGAGCCAGGTGGAACTGTGGCGGTTCCGCAACGAGGACGCCGACGTGCGCGTCACGCTGGAGGCCATCGACGTCTTCCGCACACCGCACGAGGAGCTGCAACAGCGCCTCGTGGACCGGGGATACGCGGTGGAGGAGAACGACCTCGGCTTCGACGCCGTGCCCGACCTCGACATCATCTTCGCGAACGAAAGCAGCTACGAATACCCCACCGACGAGGAGGGCGACCCCCTCTATTACGACTACGTCCTGGTCTCGGACGAGACTCGCGCCCGATGACCGCCTACGTTCACCCTCGCGGGGTGTACCGACTGCTGCCCGCCCTCGGCGAGTTCCGGACGCTGCTCTTCGACACCGGCCTGGGTACGGTCATGCGCTGGCAGCGCACCGGCGATCCGGCGCACTTCCCTTCGGAACTCCGTGGGAAATGGATCGGAGACCCGGCCTTGCGGGTGACCGACTTCCCTTCGGATTACCCGGGTGCCCCGGTGCTGAGCCGACGCATCACAGACGCCCTGCACGGCGATCTGACGGCAGCTGGAAGGTTCGTGCCCGTCCGTACCGACGACCCGGAGGCCGGAGAATTTCTTCTCTACGCCGTCGAAGCCGTCGTGGACTGCCTGGACACGCGACGGTCTTCGAAGGCGAAGAAGACGACCGGAGACATCAAGAAGGCCGTCTTCCGGCCGGATGCCGTCGCCTATGGCCTCCCCGCCTTCCGCATCCCGGAAGCACCCAAGGTCGTCTACTGGAACGGCTGGGCGGTCGACCGGCTGCGCGAGCTCCTCGGCGACGACCTCGAAGCCCGCCTGGTGTGGTCAGAGGACCCCGGCCTCACGCCGCACCCGGACCCCATGGGCTTCTAGGGCGGCGAGACGCACATGGACGACACGCCCCTTGCCGCCACGCTCATCGCCGAAGAGGAGTTCCCCGGGATCGACCTCCACGCCCATGACGCCTGGCTGGTGCGCGACGGCGCGATCTGGCTCGTGGCGGAGGCCGACGGCGAGATCGTCGTGGGGCATGTCGACGAGGACCCGGCCCGCGTCTTCGCCGAGCGGCGCCGCTGGCCGGTTCCCCGCGCGGGGCGGGGCCATGGGTTCGCTTCCCCGCTCCCGGACGGCGGGCTCGCGGTGAGCGGCGGAGACGCCGTCACGGTGTACGAGGCGAGCGGACAGGTGCGCTGGTCGTACGAGCACCAGCCCTGGGCGGATCAGCGCACCGCCTCCGCCGCCTGCACCGCCGACGCGTCGGGGCACCGGCTCGTCGCCACCATGGCCGGCCCCATGGAGGCCGGCGAGCCCTATGGCGGTGACCTGTGTGTGGCCCTGGACCTGTCCGACGGCCGGCGACTGAGGGAGACCGTACTGCCGTCGGCCTCGGCGGGCTACGTCTTCCAGCAGTCCCTCACCGATCCGGGACACCTCTTGCTGAACGCGGCGCAAGGGGACACGTTCTTCTCGCTCGTGGTCACCTCCACACAGGACGTTCTGCGCGCGGAGCCGCTGGGCCTGGACGACGAACTGTTCGCCGGAGTCGGCATGGACGGGGCCGTTCTGAAGCTCGACGTGGGCGGGGCCTGGCTCAGTCGGTACGAGCCGGGCCGGGCCGACGTCAGTGTCGATGCCGAGGATGTCCTTCCCGAGGACCTGGTCTTCGCCGGTCACCGTCCCGGCTTCCTCGACGAGGACCGGGTCCTGGTGGCCGTCGCCGAAGAACCGGATTCCGCCGTGACCCGGCACATGATCCTGGACGGCCGCACCCTGCGCCCGGTCGCCGCACTGGATTACCCCGGCACGGACTGCTTCGACCCGCTGGCGCTGGGCGACGGCACGTGGCTCACCGTGGAGGGCGACACCGTCCGGCGCTGGCGTACCGGTGTCCGCTGAACTACCCGCAGCAGTCCGGTTCCAGGCCGCGCGGCAGGCGTTCGCCGCCGAAGACCGCGGTGGTCGCCTCGTCGCCGCCCAGGGCCGCGACCGCGAGCAGCAGGGAGCCCGCCGTCCAGGTGGTGAGCTCCTCCGGCCAGACCGCGCGTTCGCCCTCGAAGACGTACCCCGTCCAGTACATGCCGCCCTCGGCGCGCAGGTGGCCGATGGACTGGAGGATCTCCAGGGCCCGGTCGGACTCGCCCATCGCCCAGAGCGCGAGGGCCAGTTCGCAGCTCTCGCCGCCCGTGACCCAGGGGTTCGGCACGACGCAGCGCACGCCGAGGCCCGGGACCACGAAGGCGTCCCAGCCGCTTTCGATGCGCTCCTTGGCCGCCGGGCCCGTGACGGCGCCGCCGAGCACGGGGTAGTACCAGTCCATCGAGTAGCGGCTCTTGTCGAGGAACCGCTCCGGGTGGCTGCGGATGGCGTGGCCCAGCGCGCCCGCCGCGAGCTCCCAGTCGGGTTGCGGCTCCTCGCGCTCCTCGGCGATGGCCAGGGCGCAGCGCAGCGCGTGGTGGATGGAGGAGGAGCCGGTCAGCAGCGCGTCGGTGACGGGGGTGCCGTCCGCCTCGCGCTTCCAGCCGATCTGGCCGCCGGGCTGCTGAAGGCGCAGCACGAACTCGACCGCCGCGTAGACGGTCGGCCACATGCGGTCGAGGAAGGTGTCGTCGCCGGTGGCGAGGTAGTGGTGCCAGACGCCGACGGCGACGTACGCGACGAAGTTGGACTCGCGGCCGGCGTCGGTGACGCGGGTGTGGTCGCCGTCGTGGTAGGCGGCGTACCAGGAGCCGTCGTCGTTCTGGTGGCGGGCGAGCCATTCGTAGGCGCGGGCGGCGGCGGCGTGTTCGCCGGCCGCGTCCAGGGCCATGGCCGCCTCGGTGTGGTCCCAGGGGTCGAGGTGGTGGCCGCGGAACCACGGGATGGCGCCGTCCTCGCGCTGGCCGGCGAGGATGCCGGCGACGGTCTCGGCGGCCTGCTCGGCGGTGAGGACGCCGGGCAGGACGAGGTGCTCGGTCCTCTCGGGGCTCGTCACGCGGTCTCGGCCTCGGCCTTCGGCAGGTGGGGCTTGGTCGCGTACGCCACGAAGCTCTTGCCCAGGACGGGGTTGAGCGCCCGCTCGGCGAGGCGGGTGGCCAGCGGCTTCTTCATGATGTCCCAGACCAGCAGCTTGTGGTACGCGCGGACGGGCAGCGCCTTGTCGTTGTCGACGCCGAACGCGCACTTCAGCCACCAGTACGGCGAGTGCAGCGCGTGGGCGTGGTGGGTGCCGTACGGCCTGAGCCCGGCCTCCCGGATCTTGGCGAGCAGCTCGTCGGCCTTGTAGATGCGGATGTGGCCGCCCTCGACCTCGTGGTACGCGTCCGAGAGCGCCCAGCAGACCTTCTCGGGGCCGTAGCGGGGGACGGTGACGGCGATGCGGCCGCCGGGCTTCAGCACGCGGACCATCTCGGCGAGCACGCCCTTGTCGTCGGGGATGTGCTCCATCACCTCGGAGATGATCACGACGTCGAAGGACTCGTCGGGGAAGGGCAGGTTGAGGGCGTCGCCCTCCATGGCGGTGGCGGTGGCCCCGGCGGGCGCCTCCCCGGCCTCCTTCATGGCCGCGAACCACTTGGCGACCTCGCGGATCTCGTCACCGTTCTGGTCGAGGGCGACCACCCGCGCCCCGCGCCGGTAGCACTCGAACGCATGCCGCCCCGCCCCGCAGCCCAGGTCGAGCACACGGTCGCCGGGGGCGAGCGGGAAGCGGGTGAAGTCGACGGTCAGCACGGGGACGGCCTGCTTTCACGGAGGAGGGGGAGCGTGCGGAGGAGGAGGGGGCGAGGCGTACGGGGGCGGGTCACCGGCGGGCTCCGCGCGCCGCGATCGCCTCGCGGTACAGCTCGGCCGTGCCCTGGGCCGCGCGGGCCCAGGTGAACCTGTCCAGCACCCGGGCGCGGCCCGCCGTGCCGAGCCGGGTGCGCAGTGCGGTGTCGTTGAGGAGCCGGCCGAGGGCGGCGGCGAGCGCGCCCGCGTCGCCGGGCGGCACGGCCAGGCAGGTCTCGCCGTCGGGGCCCGCGACCTCGGGGATGGCCCCGCCGGTGGTGGCGACCAGCGGGGTGCCGGTGGCCATGGCCTCGGCGGCGGGCAGCGAGAAGCCCTCGTACAGGGAGGGCACGCACGCCACCTGGGCGCCCCGGTAGAGATCGACGAGCTCGGCGTCGGTGACGCCCTTGACGAAGCGCACCGCGCCGTCGAGGCCGTACCGCTCGATGGCCCGCGCGACGGGGCCGTCCTCGGCGCGCTTGCCGACGACGACGAGGTGGGCGTCGGGCTGCTCGGTGCGCAGCTTGGCGAGCGCCTCCACGAGGTGGACCAGGCCCTTGAGGGGGACGTCCGCGCTGGAGGTGGTGACGATGCGGCCCGGGACCTCGGGGACGGACGGGTCCGGCGACCACAGGTCGGTGTCGGCGCCGATGTGCACGACCCGGATGCGGTCCTCGCGCACGCCGAGGTGCTCGACGATCTCGTCCCGCGAGGAGCCGGAGACCGTGAGGACGGAGGGGAGGCGGCGGGCGACGCGCTTCTGCATGCGCGTGAAGGCGTACCAACGGCGTACGGAGGCGCGGCGCTTCCAGTCCTGCGCGGCGTCCAGCTCCAGCTGCCGGTCCACCGTGATGGGGTGGTGGACGGTGGTGACGAGGGGCGCGCCGAGGTCGCCGAGGAGGCCGTAGCCGAGGGTCTGGTTGTCGTGGACGACGTCGAAGTCGCCGCGGCGGGCGGCGAGGTGCCGGCGGGCGCGCAGCGAGAAGGTGAGCGGCTCGGGGAAGCCGCCGGTCCACATGGTGGCGACTTCGAGGGCGTCGATCCAGTCGCGGTACTCGTCGCGCCGGGGCGTGCGGAAGGGGTCGGGCTGCCGGTACAGGTCGAGGCTCGGCAGCTCGGTGAGGCGCAGCCCCGTCAGGTCGTCGCCCTCGTCGAGGACGGGGTAGGGCTGGGAGCCGATCACCTCGACGGTGTGCCCGAGGCGGGCGAGCTCGCGCGACAGGTGCCGTACGTAGACGCCCTGGCCGCCGCAGAAGGGGTTTCCCTTGTACGTGAGGAGGGCGATGCGCAGCGGGCGGCCGTCGCCGCCGGTGACACCGCCGCGGGGGCCTGCCTCTATGGCCTCAGCGGTCACTCGCGGCCCCCTTCTTGCCTGCATTTCGCCGGAGCGTAACCGGTCGCGCTAATCTAGAACAAGTTTCAGACTTGACGGTTCAAGGAGCTTTGAATCTACCCGCAGGTAGCGCCGCTGTGAGGGCCGGAACAGGTGATTCACACCACGGCACCCGCCCCCCTGTCGCGTACCACCACACCCGTACCGAACGGAACACATGACAGCGGAAGACAGACCGGCGTCGCCGCCGTCGGCCGAGCGCCGGGCGCCGCTGACCGAGCGCCAGGAGGCGCGCCGCCGCCGCATCCTAGACGCCAGTAGGCAGCTGGCGAGCCGGGGCGGCTTCGACGCCGTTCAGATGCGCGAGGTCGCCGAGGCCGCCGGGGTCGCGCTGGGCACGCTGTACCGCTACTTCCCGTCCAAGATCCACCTGTTGGTCGCCACCATGCAGGACCAGCTGGAGCACCTGCACGCGACCCTGCGCAAGCGCCCGCCGGCCGGCGAGACCCCGTCCGCACGGGTCGCCGAGACCCTGATGCGCGCCTTCCGCGCCCTGCAGCGCGAACCGCAGCTCGCGGACGCGATGGTGCGCGCGCTGACGTTCGCGGACCGCGGCGTGAACCGCGAGGTGGACACGGTCTCGCGGCAGACGACCGCGATCATCCTGGACGCGACGGGCCTGGAGCGCCCGACCCCGGAGCAGCTCTCGGCGGTGCGGGTCATCGCGCACACCTGGCACTCGGCGCTGATCACCTGGCTGGCGGGGCGGGCGTCGATCGCGCAGGTGAGGCTGGACATCGAGACGGCGTGCCGCCTGATCGACGTGACCTCACCCGACGCGGCCTAGGCGGTGTCCGGCCTTACTGCTTGCCCGACTCCCCCGTCCCGCAGGTAGCTCGCCCGGCCGTCGTCGTCCACGTCGAAGGGGCCCTCCGGGATGACGCAGAACTCGTTCCCCTCGGGGTCGGCCATGACGAGGAAGCCGCCGGCCGCGTACGCGTCGAGCCGCCGGCCGCCCAGCGCCTCGATGCGCTCCCGCTCGGCGGCGGGGTCCGGCGAGGAGACGTCGAAGTGGATGCGGTTCTTGCCCGCCGTGGGCCGGTCGACACGCTGGAAGCCCATTCCGGGGCCGTCGCCCCGGTCGAGCCAGACGTACGGTCCGGTCCTGGCGACGATCGGCCGGCCCAGGAGCCGGGACCAGAAGGTGGCGAGTCGCTCGGGGTCGCGGCAGTCGACGACGATGTCCTTGATCTTCGGGCGCGTGTCCGTCATCCCCCGATGCTCGCAGACGGGCACCCCGGTACAGTGGGCCCGTCGTCATCACGCCCGTACGGGGGGAAGCCGGTGCGAATCCGGCGCTGACCCGCAACCGTGAACCGCCGCCCAGGTGGTGAGCCGGATCGCCCCGTACGCGTACATGTTCGGCTCGTGTCACCGGGAGCGACCCGCCCCGGTGGCCGGCACCGTCGAGGAATGCGGAGCCGGAGCCTGGTGCCCTTCCGTGTGCGCCGGTCCCCGCCCCGCCCGTCCCGGACAAGACCGCGCAGGAGAGGCCACCCAGCCATGACCACCGTTCGCCGCCGCGGCACCGCCGCAGCGCTCGCCGCCACCGCCGTGCTGTGCGGGGGCGGCGCCGGGACCCTCGCCGTCGCCCCCGCCGCGCAGGCGGCGCCGTCGCCGTCGCCGTCCGCCGCCGCTCTGCCCGCCGGGCTGTACGGCACGAAGGACCCGACCTACGACGGTGTCTGGCGGCAGTCCTTCGCCTTCCTGGCGCAGCAGACGAGCGGCGTCGACCCGGCCGACCAGGCCGTGGACTGGCTGCTCCGGCAGCAGTGCGACGACGGCGCCTTCGCCGCGTACCGCCCCGACCCCGGCAAGCCCTGCGACGCCGCGACCGTGCTGGACACCAACGCCACCGCCGCCGCCGTCCAGGCGCTCGCCGGGCTCGACAAGCCGGAGGCGGCGGACGGCGGGACGGACCCGGTCACCAAGGCCCTGCGGGCGGGCGTCCACTGGCTCAAGGGCGTACAGAACAAGGACGGCGGCTGGAGCTACAACCCGGGCGGGGCCAGCGACGCCAACTCCACCTCGATCGTCATCGGCGCCCTCGCCGCGGCGGGCGAGAAGCCCGGCACCGTGAAGTCGGCGGACGGCAGGAGCCCCTACGACGCGCTCGTCGGCTTCGCCATCCCGTGCTCGGCGAAGGACGCGGGCGCGGGCGCCTTCGCGTACCAGCCCGACGCGAACGGCAAGCTCGTCGCCAACGCCGACGCCACCGCCGCCGCCGTGCTCGCCGGGCTCGGTAAGCAGGCCCGTACGCGCGGCGCCGAGCCCGGCCAGCCGCCGACCTGCGAGGCCGCCGCCAAGCCGACCGCCGAGCGGGTCGCCCGCAACGGCGCCGCCTACCTCGCCACCGCCCTGGCGAAGACCGGACACCTGGACCTGCCGCCGATGCCGGGCGCCGAGACCACCGCCCCCGCGCCCGACTTCGGCAACACCGCGGACGCGGTCGTCGCCCTCGGCGCCGCCGGGCACGGCGACAAGGCCGCCGGCGCGGTGGCGTGGCTGAAGAAGAACGGCCCCGCCTGGGCCGCCCAGAACGGTCCCGCCGCCTGGGCCCAGCTGATACTCGCCGCGCACACGGTCGGCGCCGACACCCGCGACTTCGGCGGCGTCGACCTCGTCCAGCGGCTCAACGCCACCGGCCCCAAGCCGGAGTCGACCGACGAGACGCGGGCCAAGCAGGAGCACGAGAACAAGGAGTCGGGCGAGAACACCGGCTTCGGCGTCTGGCTCGTCGTCGGCGTCTTCCTCTTCGCCGGTATGGGCATCGGCTTCCTGATCAGCGGCCGCAACAAGAACCGGCAGCCGTGATGCGGGTCCTCGGCCGCCTCGGAGCCGTCCTCGGTTCCGCCCTCGCGCTCGTGCTGCTCGGCCTCGCCGCCGCTCCCGCCCACGCGGCCGACTACCGCTACTGGTCGTTCTGGCGGACCGGCCCCGGCGGCGGCTGGGCGTTCGCGACCGAGGGCCCGGCCACGGCCCGGCCCGTCGACGGCGAGGTGAACGGCTTCCGCTTCGCGGTGAGCAGCAACTCCTCGACGGCGGCGACACCGCGCCACCCGGCCGACTTCGTCACCGTCTGCGCGGGAACGCCCCGCAAGGAGGGCACCAAGCGGGTCGCCGTCGTCGTCGACTTCGGCACGCCGGCGGACGCCCCGGAGGGGACTCTTCCGCCGTCCCCGGACCAGCGGGCGGCGTGCGCGCAGGTCCCCGAGGACGCGACGAGCGCGGAGGCGCTGGCGGCGGTCGCCAAGCCGCTGCGGTACAGCGGCGACGGGCTGCTGTGCGCGATCTCCGGGTACCCGAGGACGGGCTGCGGCGAGCAGGTCGAGCCGGACCAGGCGGGGCGGGACACGCTGACCGTGACCGCCCGCCCGAAGGCGGAGGAAGAGGAAACGGGGGACGGCGGGCCGTCCCTCGGGCTGGTCGCCGGGGCCGCCGCCGTGCTGGCGCTGGGCGCCGCCGCCGTCGTACAGGCCCGCCGCCGGCGCCGGTGAGGCGTCGCCGATGACGCTGCGCGCACCCGAGGCGCACCGGAGCAACGCGCTGCACGCCGGGGCGTGGTGGCTGTGGGCGCTGGGCCTGGCCACCGCCGCCTCGCGTACCACCAACCCGCTGCTGCTGGGGCTGCTCGTCGGTGTGGCCGGCTATGTGGTGGCGGCCCGCCGCACCGACGCGCCGTGGGCCCGTTCGTACGGCGCCTTCGTCAAGCTGGGCCTGGGCGTGCTCGCCATCCGGCTGGTGTTCTCCGTGCTGCTCGGCTCGCCGGTCCCGGGCACCCATGTCCTGCTGACGCTGCCCGAGGTGCCGCTGCCCGACTGGGCGCGGGGCATCCGGATCGGCGGCCGGGTGACGGCCGAGCAGCTGGTCTTCGCCCTGTACGACGGGGCCAGGCTCGCCACGCTCCTCATCTGCGTGGGCGCGGCGAACGCGCTCGCCAACCCCTCCCGGCTGCTGAAGTCACTGCCGGGCGCGCTGTACGAGGCGGGGGTCGCGGTGGTCGTCGCGATGACGTTCGCGCCGAACATGGTCGCCGACGTGGCCCGGCTGCGCACGGCGCGGCGGCTGCGCGGACGTCCGACGGGCGGGGTGAAGGCGCTGCTGCAGATCGGGCTGCCGGTGCTGGAGGGCGCACTGGAGCGGTCGGTCGCCGTCGCCGCGTCGATGGACGCGCGCGGGTACGGCCGCACGGCACGGGTGCCGCGCGCGGTGCGCCGCGTGACGGCGGTCCTGACGCTGGGCGGGCTGCTGGGCGTGTGCGTCGGTATGTACGGGCTGCTCACCGCCGAAGGCGACGCGTACGGCCTGCCGTTCGTCGCCGCCGGTCTGCTGGCGGCGCTCGTGGGTCTGCGCCTGGGGGGCCGGCGTTCGGTACGGACCCGGTACCGGCCGGACCGGTGGGGGGTGCGCGCCTGGCTGGTGGCGGGGTCGGGCGCGGCGGCCGGCGGTCTGCTGGCCGTCTGGGACGAGACGGTCCTGCGTCCCGGGGTCGTACCGCTCGTCGCGCCGGAGCTGCCGGTGTGGCCGGCGCTGGTCATCCTGCTGGGCCTGGTGCCCGCGTTCGTCGCCCCCCTTGCCCCCTCGCCGAAGAGGTTGTCGTGATTCGCTTCGAGAACGTCTCCGTGACGTACGACGGTGCCCGGGACGCCACCCTGCGGGACGTGGACCTCACCGTCCCCGAAGGCGAACTGGTGCTGCTGGTCGGCCCGTCCGGGGTCGGCAAGTCGACGCTGCTGAACGCCGTGTCGGGGCTGGTGCCCCACTTCACGGGCGGCACCCTGCGCGGCCGGGTCACCGTCGACGGCCGTGACACGCGTACGCACCGGCCGCGCGAACTCGCCGACGTCGTCGGCACGGTGGGCCAGGACCCGCTGGCGCACTTCGTCACCGACACCGTCGAGGACGAGCTCGCGTACGGCATGGAGTCGCTGGGCCTGCCGCCCGCCGTGATGCGCCGCCGCGTGGAGGAGACGCTCGACCTGCTGGGCCTGGCGGAGCTGCGGGACCGTCCGATCGCCACGCTGTCGGGCGGGCAGCGCCAGCGCGTGGCGATCGGGTCCGTGCTCACTCCGCACCCGAGGGTGCTGGTGCTGGACGAGCCGACGTCGGCGCTGGACCCGGGGGCCGCGGAGGAGGTCCTCGCGGTCCTCCAGCGCCTCGTGCACGACCTCGGCACGACGGTGCTGATGGCGGAACACCGCCTGGAGCGGGTGGTGCAGTACGCCGACCGGGTGGCGCTCCTGCGGGCGCCCGGCGAGCCGGTGCTGCTCGGCCCCCCGGCGGACGTGATGGCGGTGTCGCCGGTCCACCCGCCGGTGGTGTCGCTGGCGCGGGTGGCGGGCTGGTCTCCGCTGCCGCTGTCGGTACGGGACGCCCGGCGCCGCGCGGCGGGGTTGCGGGAGCGGCTGGCGGCGGCGGAACCGCCCGTGCAGGTGCCGGGGGCCGAACCGCCCGTGCAGGTGGCTCCGCCCGTGCCTGGGCCGGAGCCCGCCGGTGCGCCCGGTCCCGGTCCCGGTCTCCCGCGGAAGACGCGCTTCGGGTGGGGGCGACGCCGTACCCCCGAAGCCCCCGCCGCCGCGGCGGCCGCCGGGCTCGTCACCGCCGAGGGCCTGCGGGTGCGGCGCGGGCACGCGGAGGTGCTCCGGGGCGTGGACCTGGTGGTGCGCGGCGGCGAGACCGTGGCGCTCATGGGGCGCAACGGCGCCGGGAAGTCCACGCTGCTCGGGGCGCTCGTCGGGATGGTGGAACCGTCGGGCGGCCGGGTGCTCGTGGGCGGGCGCGTGCCGCACCGCACGGCGCCGCGCGAGCTGGTCCGGCAGGCCGGGCTCGTCCCGCAGGAGCCGCGCGACCTGCTGTACGCCGACACCGTCGCCGCCGAGTGCGCGGCCGCCGACGCCGACGCGGGCGCCGCGCCCGGGGCGTGCCGGGCCCTGGTGGCGGAGCTGCTGCCGGACGTCGCCGACGACACGCATCCGCGCGACCTCTCCGAGGGGCAGCGGCTCGCACTCGCGCTGGCCGTCGTCCTCACCGGGCGGCCGCCGCTGCTGCTGCTCGACGAGCCGACCCGGGGCCTCGACTACGCGGCCAAGGCGCGGCTCGTCACCATCCTGCGGGGGCTGGCCGCCGACGGCCACGGCATCGTGCTCGCCACGCACGACGTGGAGCTCGCCGCCGAGCTGGCACACCGGGTGGTGATCCTCGCGGACGGCGAGGTCGTCGCGGACGGCCCGGCGGCCGAGGTCGTGACGTCGTCACCGGCGTTCGCGCCGCAGGTCTCCAAGATCCTGGCCCCGCAGAAGTGGCTGACGGTCGCGCAGGTGGAGGCGGCGCTGTGAGCCCGCGACCGGGGACCCGCCCGCGGCGGGCGCTGCGCCTCGGGGTCCGGTCCGCCGCCGCGCTCGCGCTGATCACGGTCATCGGCGTGATCGCGCTCGGCTGGCCGCTGCTCGCGGACGGCGGCTCGGGCCTGGCGACCCGCGCCGACGACGCGCCGTGGCTCTTCGCCGTCCTGCTGCCGCTGCTGGTCGCGGTCGTCGTGGCGACCATCGCGGACCAGGGCATGGACGCCAAGGCGGTGGCGATGCTCGGCGTGCTGGCCGCCGTGGGGGCGGCGCTGCGCCCGCTGGGTGCGGGGACGGCGGGCCTGGAGCCCATGTTCTTCCTCATGGTGCTGAGCGGCCGGGTCCTCGGTCCGGGCTTCGGCTTCGTCCTCGGTGCCGTGACGATCTTCGCGTCCGCGCTGCTCACGGGCGGGGTCGGGCCGTGGATGCCGTTCCAGATGCTGTCGATGGGCTGGTTCACGATGGGCGCCGGGCTGCTGCCGGGCCCGGACCGGCTGCGGGGCCGGGGCGAGGTGGCGCTGCTCGCGGCGTACGGGGCGCTGGCGTCGTTCGCGTACGGCCTGGTCATGAACCTGCAGGGCTGGGTCATCCTCCAGGGCATGAGCAGCGGGATCTCCTTCCATCCCGGCGACCCGCTGCACGAGAACCTGGTCCGGTTCCTCGCCTACTGCGTGGCGACCTCGCTCGGCTGGGACCTGGGGCGGGCCGTGCTCACGGTGGTGCTGACGGTGACCATCGGATCGACGGTCCTGAAGGCGCTGCGGCGTGCGACCCGGCGGGCGAACTTCGAGGCGCAGGTCACATTCGAAGGCCCTCAAAGGGGTCGGAAAGGGCTGGAAAGGGGCCTTCCGGAGTGAGGTGACCCATAGGACGTAGGTCACTTACGACGGCCGGTAGTAGCCGGTTCCGGGGTGTCGGACAGCCCTGATCTGCCCGTGGCGACGTGCGCGGACGGCCTCCGGCGCCCCGGGGGCGTACGGCCTCCGTCTCCGGTGCCGGGTAGTACCGGGGGGCGTTGCACCACCCCCGCCGCGGCTGCTTCTCTGGTGGACGTCGCCGGGCGCCGCTCGCATCGCAGCGGGTCGCAGCGCCCCTGGCAGCCTCTCCCCCGCCCTCCTGGCGCGGTACCGGCCTGCCCGGGCGACACCCCTTGTCCCCGACGTTAGGTCTCCTACGTGTTCCGCTCGCTCGCCAGCCGTTTCTCCGCCCGCCACAAGTCCGTCGCCGCCGGTGCCGCCGTGCTGCTCGGTGCGACCGGCGCGGTGCTGGGTACGACTGCCCCGGCTTCGGCCGCCTCCGCGCAGGACATCGCCAAGAAGATGGTCCCGGCGGGCCAGTACCAGTGCTTCAGCAAGATCGTGGAGCACGAGTCCGGCTGGAACCCGTCCGCGACGAACGCCTCCTCCGGCGCGTACGGCCTGGTCCAGGCGCTCCCGGGCGCGAAGATGGCGTCCGCCGGCGCGGACTGGAAGACGAACCCGGCCACCCAGATCGAGTGGGGCCTGGACTACATGAACGACCGCTACGGCAGCCCGTGTGGCGCCTGGAACTTCTGGCAGGCCAACCACTGGTACTAAGCCGATCGGCAGTACGGCGTGACGAGGCCCCGGTGCATCCGCACCGGGGCCTTTCCCCGTGTACGTTCGGCGCCATGACACACGATCAGACACAGGACCCGCAGGTCCGGTGGAACGCCGTGGCCGACTACCTCACGGACATGCTGGCGCCGCCGGACGAGGCCCTGTCCGCCGCCCTCGCCGCGAGCGAGGCCGCGGGCCTCCCCGCCATCGCCGTCACCCCGGCCGACGGCAAGCTGCTGCACCTGCTGGCCCGTACGCAGGGCGCGCGCACCGTCCTGGAGATCGGCACGCTCGGCGGCTACAGCGCCATCTGGCTGGCCCGCGCGCTGCCGGCCGACGGCCGGCTGATCACGCTGGAGTACAACCCCGCCCACGCCGACGTCGCCCGGGCGAACCTCGCCCACGCCGGGCTCGACGGCGTCGCCGAGGTGCGTACGGGCGCGGCCCTGGACACCCTGCCGGTGCTGGCCGAGGAGGGCGCGGGCCCCTTCGACCTCGTCTTCATCGACGCCGACAAGCCGAACAACGCGCGGTACGTGGAGTGGGCGCTGCGGCTCACCCGGCCGGGCAGCCTCATCGTCGTGGACAACGCGGTGCGCGGCGGCGCGATCCTCGACGAGACCAGCACCGACCCGGCGGTGCGCGGCACCCGCGAGATGTACGACCTCGTCGCCCGCGACCCGCGCCTGGACGCCACGGCGGTGCAGACCGTCGGCCGGAAGGGCTACGACGGCATGCTGCTGGCCCGGGTGGTGGCCTGACCATGACGACCACGGCCCTGTGGACCATGGAGTACGAGCGGTACGACACCGCCGACGCCACGGCGCTGCGGCGCGACTACTACGACGAGGTCGCCAGCCGCTACTGGGGCCGGCCCGCCACCGCCGCCGAGATCGACGAGGGCCTCGCGGGCGACGGTGTGGAGCTGCTCACGCCGCCCACGGGCCGGTTCGTGGTCGGCCGCCTGGCCGGGGAGCCGGCGGCCTGCGGCGGCGTGCTGATGCTGGACGCCGAGCGCGCCGAGCTGACCCGCGTCTTCATACGGCCCGCCTTCCGCGGCACCGGCGGCGCGGGCCTGCTGCTCGCCGCGCTGGAGTCCGCCGCGTGCGAGCTGGGGGCCTCGCGCATGGTCCTCAACACGCGCCTGGACCTGGTGGAGGCCCG
This sequence comes from Streptomyces sp. NPDC030862, assembly GCF_055571835.1. Taxonomy (NCBI): domain Bacteria; kingdom Bacillati; phylum Actinomycetota; class Actinomycetes; order Kitasatosporales; family Streptomycetaceae; genus Streptomyces; species Streptomyces sp. NPDC030862. Next base: position 200,665 of record NZ_JBVIEN010000011.1, read on the forward strand.
CGCGCTGTACACGCGCCACGGCTACCGCGAGATCCCGGCGTACTGCGAGGGCCCGTACATGGAGATCTGGTACGGCAAGGAGCTCGGCTGAGCTCCGCCCAGGGCGAAACGGGCCGGGCCGCGGGAGGAGCGGTGCTTGGGTGACGGGATGGAGATCCTGGTACTGGGCGGAACGGCATGGGTGGGACGAGAGATATCGCGGCAGGCGATCGAGCGCGGTCACCGGGTGACGTGCCTGGCCCGCGGTGAGAGCGGGAAGACCGCGGCCGGGGCGGAGCTGGTCGCGGCCGACCGGCGCGACCCGGCGGCGTACGAAGCGCTGAAGGACCGCGCGTGGGACGCGGTGGTCGAGGTGTCGTGGCAGCCGGCCTTCGTCCGGGCGGCGCTCGAGGCGCTGGGCGGCCGGGCCCGGCACTGGGTCTACGTCTCCTCCATCAGCGCCTACGCCTCCCATGCCGAGCCGGGCGGGGACGAGTCCGCCGCCCTCCTCCCGCCGACCGACCGCGGCGAGGTCGACCGCGCGCTGTACGGGGAGGCGAAGGTCGCCTGCGAGCAGGCGTCCGGGGCCGCCGTGGGCGACCGCCTGCTCATCGCACGCGCCGGGCTGATCGGCGGCCCGGGCGACCACTCCGGACGCACCGGTTACTGGGTGGCCCGCGCCGCCCGCGACCCGCACGGTCCGCTGCTGGTGCCCGACGCCCCGGACCTGCCGACCCAGGCGGTCGACGTACGGGACCTCGCCGCCTGGCTGCTCGACTCGGCGGAGAGCGGGCGCACGGGGACGTACGACGCCGTCGGCCCGGTCGTTCCGTTCGCGGAGTGGATCGAGCTGTCCCGCTCCCTCGGCGGACACACCGGCCCGGTCGTCACGGCCGATTCGGCGTGGCTGCGCGCGCAGGGCGTCAACGAGTACATGGGCGAGGAGTCGCTGCCGATGTGGCTGGTGGACCCGGACTGGCAGGGCTGGTCGGCCCGGAACGGCTCGGCGGCGCACGCCGCGGGGCTCCGCCACCGCCCCCGGGCGGAGCTGCTGGCCGACACCCTGCACTGGGAACGCGAGGAGGGCCTGGACCGCGCCCGCCGCGCGGGCCTCAGCGCGGGGCGGGAGCGCGAGCTGCTGGAGCGCCTGGGCTGACCGCCGGCGCCCTCAGCCGCCTCGCGCCCGCGGGGCCGCGTGGTTGCGGCGCGGCTCCGGGGAGCGGGGGCGTTCCCGGGTGGAGCCGCACAGTTCGGCCGTCAGCTGCTCGACCAGCTGCACCAGGTCCGTGGGCCGTTCCGGACCCCACCAGTCGCCGAGGAGCTCCGCGAGGGACTCCTCGCGGGCGCGCGCCAGGCGGGCGGCGACGTCCACGCCCTCGTCGGTGAGGATCAGCTGGAGGCCCTCGCGGCGTACCAGGCGACGTTCCTCCAGCTGGCGGGCGGCCTCGGTGATGGCCCTGATCGGGACGGGCGTGGTGTCGGCGAGCCGCCCGGGCTCCACCGTGCCGTGCCGCCGGACCCGCAGCAGCAGCCAGCTCGCGGCGGGCAGCAGGTCCAGGCCCGCGCGGGCGGTGATCTTCTCGTAGACCGCCTTGCGGCCCTCGCGGGAGCCGAGCACCGACAGGGCGCGGGCGCACTCCTCGTACGAGGACCGGGTCACCGGGTTGGACGCGAGGGTCTCGCTGGCGTCGGGCGCGGTGACCGAGCCGCGCAGCCGGTCCTCCTTCAGCAGCCAGGCGACGAGGAAGGCGAGGAGCACGACGGGCGCCGCGTACAGGAAGACGTCCGTGATGGACGTCGCGTACGCGTGCAGGACGCCGGTGCGCAGGTCGGGCGGGAGTTCGGCGATGGCGCGCGGGTCGGCGGCGAGCTGGCCGGGCCCGGCGCCGGGCGGCAGCTCCTGCCCGGCCAGCGCGTCCCGCAGCCTGCCGGTGAGCAGGTTGGTGAAGACCGTGCCGAAGATGGCCACGCCGAAGGAGGCGCCGATGGAGCGGAAGAAGGTGGCCCCGGAGGTGGCGACGCCGAGGTCCTCGTACCCGACGGCGTTCTGCACCACCAGCACCAGGACCTGCATGACCAGACCCAGGCCGGCGCCGAAGACGAAGAAGTACACGCTCATCTCCGCGTCCGAGCTGGTCTCCTCCAGCCGGTGCAGGAGGAGCAGCCCGAGGGCGGTGACGGCCGTCCCGGCGAGCGGGAAGACCTTCCAGCGGCCGGTGCGGCTGACGATCTGCCCGGAGAGGGTGGAGGTGAGCAGCATGCCGAAGACCATCGGCAGCATGTGCACGCCCGACATGGTCGGCGAGACGCCCTGCACGACCTGGAGGAACGTCGGCAGGTAGGTCATCGCGCCGAACATCGCGAAGCCGACGATGAAGCTGATGACCGAGACGAGCGTGAAGGTGCGGATCCGGAACAGCTTCAGCGGCAGCACCGGTTCCGCGGCGCGCTTCTCGACCCGGAGGAACCACAGGAGCAGCACGGCGCCGAGCACGGCGAGGCCGATGATCTGCGGCGAGCCCCACTCCCAGGTGGTGCCGCCGAGCGAGGCCACGAGCACCAGGCAGGTCGCGACGGAGGCGATGAGGAAGGTGCCGAGGTAGTCGATGGTGTGGCGGGTGGGGCGCGCCGGGATGTGGAGGACGGCGGCGATGACGAAGAGCGCGACGATGCCGACGGGGAGGTTGATGTAGAACACCCACCGCCAGGACAGGTGCTGGGTGAACAGCCCGCCCAGGAGCGGCCCGAGGACGCTGGTGGCGCCGAAGACGGCACCGAAGAGGCCCTGGTAGCGGCCGCGTTCGCGCGGCGAGACGATGTCGCCGACGATCGCCATCGACAGCACCATCAGACCGCCGCCGCCGAGGCCCTGGACGGCGCGGAAGAGGATGAGCTGCGGCATGTTCTGGGCGATGCCGCACAGCGCCGAGCCGATGAGGAAGAGGACGATCGCGGACTGGAAGAGCTTCTTCCGGCCGTACTGGTCGCCGAGCTTGCCCCACAGCGGCGTCGCGGCCGTGGACGCCAGCATGTAGGCGGTGACGACCCAGGAGAGGTGCTCCATGCCGCCGAGTTCGCTGACGATGGTCGGCAGGGCCGTGGAGACGATGGTCTGGTCGAGCGCGGCCAGCAGCATGCCGAGCAGCAGGGCCCCGATCGCGACCAGGACGGTGCGATGGCTGAGGCCTTCGCCCGGGGCGGGGCCGGGGCTGGTGGCCGGGGTGCTCACTTCCTGTGCCATCGACATCCTCTCCCTGTCCCTGTTCCCGGTGTGGGTCGGTCGGTCGGGTCCGTCGCGTACCCCCTCTTTCCTCTCCCATCCTGGGCGTTCTGGCCCGTTATGGCCTGCCGAGCGGGACGCGGCCGGATTCCGGCGGCCGGAAGTGGCTGCATAATCGCTGGCAGTTTCAAGGGGAGGGGACCCACGTTGACGGGACAGGTGTGTCCTGAGTGCGGTACGGCGCCGGCGCGCAGCGGGATGTGCGGTTGCGCCGCCGACGGTTTCGAGCTGCGCATAGGCCCGTACGTGAACCTCGACGCGGCGCCCGGCCCAGGCGAGGCCGATCCGGCGACGGCGACGATGCCGCTGTACGCGGAGCCGTACGGGCAGCCGCACGCGGAGCCGTACACGGCTTACGCACCGGCACCGGAACCGGAACCGGAACTGAAAGCGGAGCCGGAACCTGAAGTGCCGACGGTCTTCGGGCACGACGGGGAACAGGTCCTCGGGCCGCGCCGCTCCCGCGCCCGGGAGCGCGAACGGCGCCGGGCCCGGGGCGGGAGCTCCCGCACCGCGCTGGGCGCGGCGGTGGCCGTGGTGGCGGTGGCGTGCGTGGCGACGCTCGCGAGCGGCCTGTTCGAGGGGGACGACGAGTCCGACCGCGTCCTGCCCGACCTCGACGTGAGCGCGCCGGCCTGGCCCAGCGCCCTGCCGGACGGGCCGTCCGCCGACCCCTCCGTCTCCACCCTCCGGTCCGGCTCCGCGACCGGTACGGCCTCGGCGTCGCCGTCCGCGTCCGCCTCCGCGTCCCCGTCGGCGTCCGCCTCCGCCTCGGCCTCCGCTTCCGCCGGTACGCCCTCGGGCACGTCCACCGCCACGGCGCCGGGAGCGTCGGGGCCGGGCGGCGGTGGCGCGCGCCCCTCGGCGACCCGCACCAACGGTCCGGCCCCCGCAGCGCCGGAACCGGAACCCGAACCGGAGCCCGAGGAGGCGCCGACCCTGAGCCGCGGCGACCGGGGCCCGGAGGTCAGCGAGCTCCAGCACCGGCTGCGCCAGGCCGGGCTGTACGACGGCCCCATGAACGGCCGCTACAACGAGGCCGTGGAGGAGGGCGTGTACCGCTACCAGTGGGCGCGCGCCATCGAGGAGGACGACTGGGGCGTGTACGGGCCGGCGACCCGCCGGGCCCTGGAAGCGGAGACCACCGACCGCTGAGGCGCTGAGGCGCTGACGCGAGCCCCGGGCTGGCGCTGGTGCCGCTTTGTTTTGTATCGTTGAGGAACAAAGTGGTCCCGCCCGTACTCCCTGACCGGCGGGCGGGCCACTTCGTACCGCGGCACGCCGTACCGCGCCCCCTGCCTCCGTGGAGCTGGAGCCCTTCCATGACGACGCCCGCCGCCACCCTCCTGACCACCCGGGCCCTCCTGCTCGACATGGACGGCACCCTCGTGAACTCGGACGCCGTGGTGGAGCGCTGCTGGCGCCGCTGGGCCCTCCGGCACGGGCTGGACCCCGAGGAGGCCCTCAAGGTGGTGCACGGCCGCCAGGGCTACGCGACGATGGCCGTCCTGCTGCCCGGCCGGCCCATGGAGCAGAACCACGCCGACAACCGCGCCATGCTCGCCGAGGAGACGGCCGACCTCGACGGCGTGGTGCCCATCGGCGGGGCCCCCGCCTTCATGGACGCCATCGCCGCGCTCCCGCACGCCCTCGTCACCTCCGCCGACGAGAAACTCGCCCGGGCCCGGATGGGCGCGGCCGGTCTGCGCATGCCGGACACGCGCGTGACCGCCGAGCGCGTGGGCGCGAGCAAGCCGGACCCGGAGGGCTTCCTCAAGGGCGCCGCCGAGCTGGGCTTCGACCCGGCCGACTGCGTGGTGTTCGAGGACTCCGAGGCGGGCATCGCCGCGGGCCGCGCCGCCGGGATGCGCGTGGTGGGCGTGGGCCCGCGCGCGGGCGCCTTCGCCCCCGACGCCCTCGTACCGGACCTGTCGCACGTACGCGTGGAGGCGGACGGCGCCGACGGCACCATCCGCCTCCACGTGAGGTAGCCGTCAGGGCGCCAGCGCCTCGTACAGGCTGAAGCCCGCCAGCGCCAGCATCAGGCAGGCGGCGACCTTGGTGATCAGCCGCAGCGGCACGTACTTCATGAGCGTGCGGCCGCCCAGGATGCCGATTCCGGCGACCGCCCACAGGGCCAGGACGGCGCCGAGGCCGACGGAGAGCGGGCTGTCGTAGCGGGCGGCGAGGTTCGCGGTCATGATCTGCGTCAGGTCGCCGAACTCCGCGACCAGGATCAGCATGAAGCCCGCCCCGGAGACCCTCCAGAAGGACTGGTCGGCCGGGGCCTTGATCTTCTCCTCGCCCCCGTCGTCCTTCTTCAGCAGCAGCACCGCCGCCCCGCACAGGAACAGCACGCCCACCAGCGCCTGCACCAGCCGGTGCGGCAGCAGGGTCAGCACACTGCCGGCGGCGACGGCCAGGGCGACGTGGACGGCGAAGGCCGCGGCGACACCCGCGAAGACGTAGGAGGCGCGGTAGCGCGTGCCCAGCATGAGCCCGGCGAGCGCGGTCTTGTCGGGAAGCTCGGCGAGGAAGACGACGCCGAAGGTGATCGCCGTGATGGTGAGGCTGAGCACGGATGGTTCCTCAATCGGTCGGGCACCGCCGCACCGAGAAGAGACGTGTCAGGGGTCGCTTCGGCACGGCGGCACCATGGGCATGTCGGGCATGTTCATGGCACTGCTGTTGCCGAAGGTCTCGCTGGCGGGCCCCTGACGAGGCCGCCTCCGGGCGCCGGCCGGGCGCGTGGCCCAGCAGTATGTCGACGTTCCGGCGAAGAGCTACTCCCCTTCTGCTCCGTCCAGGGTACGGGATCCTCACCCCGGGGGACGCTCGCGGAGCTCCTCCCGGTGCAGCTTCCCGCGCGCGATCAGCTCCAGCACCGCCGCCACCGCGACCGCCTGCACCGCCATCAGCCCCACCAGCACGAACAACTGCACCGCCCCCGCCTCCAGCGGCGCCGCGCCGCCCAGCAGCATCCCCACGAAGGCGCCCGGCAGGGTGACGAGCCCCACCGTCCGCGTCTGGTCGAGCCCCGGCAGCAGGGCGTCCGCCGCCGCCTCCCGCGCCACCTCCAGCCGCGCGTCGCGCTCCAGCAGCCCCAGCGCGAGCCCCGCCTCCACCTCGCCGTGGCGCGTGGCCAGCTCGTCCAGGGCGCGGCGCCCGCCGAGCACGGTCGCGGTGAGCGCGCCGCCGATGAGGATGCCGGTGACCGGGATCAGCGCGATGCCCTTGACCGGTACGAGCCCGGTGAGCAGCAGGGCCGCGACGACCGGGACCACCCCGGCGGCGATCGGCACGGCCGCCCACCACCAGGTGCCGTTGGTCGTGACGCGGCGCCCGGCGGTGCGTACGGCGACGGCGTACATCAGCAGCAGGAAGGCGAGCAGCAGGGGCACGGCCCGGACGACCCAGCCGATGACGAACGAGACGGCGGCGAGTTGCACCGCCGCCCGGACGCCCGCGGTGACGGTGTCGCGCGGCGGCCGGAGCCGGGCGACGGCCACGACGGTGGCGGCGACGGCGAGCAGGACGGCCAGAACAGCCGCGAACGTGGCGTTGACGGGCAGCAGCACACGTCAACCCTAAAGCCGGACAAGACAGGTGCCGGTACGTCAGAAACCGGGCACACCTCTTGATGTGACGTGCACACGTCGCCACTCTGTAACCCGGCGCACCCCCCGGGGAAACCTGGCGCCACCACGATGACCGAGCGCCCGAACGGGCGATCGGCCAACACCCCCACATCCCAAGGGAGTCACCCATGTCCGGTGTCCTGTCCGGTGCCCTGTCCGGTGTCTACGCGCGTCGAATAGCCCGTCGAACCGCCCTGCTCACCGCCTCCGCCGCCCTCACCGCCACCGGCGTGCTGGCCACCGCCCCCGCCGCCCAGGCCGCCCCGCCGACCCCGATCAGCGCGGCCACCGCCCGTACGTACCTGGGCCAGCTCACGGTCAGGGCGGAAGGTTCCTCCAGCGGCTACAGCCGCGACCTGTTCCCGCACTGGAGCACCCAGTCCGGCACCTGCAACACCCGCGAGGTCGTCCTCAAGCGCGACGGCGTCAACGTCGTCCAGGACTCCTCCTGCGCGGCGGTCAGCGGGAGTTGGTACTCGGAGTACGACGGCGCCACCTGGAAGGCCGCGTCCGACCTGGACATCGACCACGTCGTCGCCCTCGCCGAGGCCTGGCGCTCGGGCGCCAGCGGCTGGACGACCTCGCAGCGGCAGGCGTTCGCCAACGACCTCGCCCGGCCGCAGCTCATCGCCGTCACCGACGACGTCAACCAGGCCAAGAGCGACCTCGACCCGGCCGAGTGGCTGCCGCCCCGCACCGCGTACCGCTGCACGTACGCCCGGATGTGGGTGCACGTGAAGCACCACTGGAACCTCAGCGTGGACACGGCCGAGAAGAGCGCGCTGCAGTCGGTGCTCAACGGCTGCTGAGCCGCGGGACAGCCGACGCCGGACCTCCGTCGTTCCGTACCGTAGGGGGTACGGGGCGACGGAGGACGCCGGGCGAGGAGGCCGCACATGGCAGCCGGACTACGAATGGGGCCGGTACTGCGGTACGTCGACTGGAACGGCGGCGGCCGCGCCACCGTCTGGGTCGAGACCGACCACCCCTGCACGGCGGAGGTCCGCTGCGCCGACGGCGCCGGCGGCGAGACCCGCACCTTCCGGGTCGCCGGCCACCACTACGCGCTGGTCCAGGTCACCGGCCTGTCGCCCGGCACCACGACCCCGTACGAGGTGCTGCTGGACGGCCACCGGGTGTGGCCGCCGGCCGATGCGCGGTACCCGGCGAGCACCATCACCACGCCCGGCCCGGGCGGCACCGACCCGCTGCGGATCTGCTTCGGCTCGTGCCGCTGGTCCGCGCCGCCGGGCGACGGCAAGGACCCGGTGGGCCCGGACGCGCTGGACAAGCTCGCCGCCCGCCTGGCCGCCGACCCCACCGCCGAGCGCCCCGACGTGCTGCTCCTCATCGGCGACCAGGTGTACGCCGACGAGACGTCCGCCGCGACGCGCCGCCGGCTGGGCGCCCGCCGCGACCTGCGCGAGCCGCCCGGGGCGCAGGTGGCGGACTACGAGGAGTACACCTACCTCTACGACGAGTCCTGGCTGGACTCGGGCGTGCGCTGGCTGCTGTCCACCGTGCCCAGCTGCATGATCTTCGACGACCACGACGTCGTCGACGACTGGAACACCAGCGCCGCCTGGGTCGCCGACATGCGCCGCACGGGGTGGTGGCGGGAGCGGATCCTCAGCGGGCTGATGTCGTACTGGGTCTACCAGCACCTCGGCAACCTCTCCCCCGACGAGCTGGACGCCGACCCGCTGTACGCGGCGGTGCGCGCGGCGCCCGACGGGACCGAGGTGCTGCGGCGGTTCGCGGCGGAGGCGGACGAGGACCCGGCGCGGGTGCGGTGGAGCTACCGGCGGGACTTCGGGCGGACGCGCCTGCTGATGGTGGACACCCGGGCGGGCCGGGTGCTCGACGAGAGGCGGCGGGCCATGCTCGACGAGGCGGAGGAGCGGTGGCTGCGCGACGAGGCGCTGGCGGACCGGGCCGCCTGCGACCACCTGCTGATCGGCACCTCGCTGCCGTGGCTGCTGCCGCCCCTGATGCACGACGCGGAGGGCTGGAACGCGGCGCTGTGCCGGGGTGAGCGGGGCGCGCGCTGGGCGCGGTTCTCGGAGGCCGTGCGCCGGAAGGCGGACCTGGAGCACTGGTCGGCGTTCCCGGAGTCGTTCGAGCGGCTGGCGCGGCTGCTGGCGGAGGCGGGCAGCGGGCCGGACGCCCCGGCGACGGTGTGCGTGCTGTCGGGCGACGTGCACCACGCGTACGTCGCGGAGCCGGTGTGGCGCGAGGCGGCGCCGCGCTCCCGGGTGCTGCAACTGACCTGCTCGCCGGTGCACAACCGCATCCCGGGCTCGCTGCGCTGGGGATTCCGCTTCGGCTGGAGCGGGGCGGGGCGGGTGCTCGGGCACGTGCTGCGGCGCCACGGGCGGGCGCCGAGCCCGGTGGTCGACTGGCGCCGCACGGGAGGGCCGTGGTTCGGCAACCAGCTGATGACGCTGACGCTGCGTGGGCGCTCGGCGCGACTGCGGCTGGAGCACGCGCGGGAGGGGGGCGGGCTGGTGACCGTCCAGGAGGAAGCGGTGACGCGTGGGGTGTGACGCGTGGGGCGTGGGGCGTGACGCGTAAGGGCGCCACCGCGCCTGTGAACGTCCGGTGAATGTCCCGTACAGGCATGTCTCGATCCAGCACACAGCGGACAGTGATGCTCTCACCAAGGCTTCGGTGGGGGCGGCGTCACCGGCATGATGAGCGTTCCGCTTGCCGCACCCGCCTGCCTGGGGAGTCCGTGTCTTGTCCGTTCCGCCCGCACTCGCCCCTGCCATAGCCCTGGTCGGCGCCGGCCCCCGCGGTACGTCGGTGCTGGAGAGGCTCTGCGCCTCCGTGCCGGAGCTCGCCCCGGGAGCCCCGCTGACGGTCCACGTCGTCGACCCCGCCCCGCCGGGCGCCGGCCGCGTCTGGCGCACCGACCAGCCCGCCGAGCTGCTGATGAACACGGTCGCCTCCCAGGTCACCGTCTTCACCGACGACAGCGTGCGCTGCGAGGGCCCGATACGCCGGGGGCCGAGCCTCTACGAGTGGGCCGCCACCCGCTCGTACGGACTCGGCCCCGACGACTACCCGACGCGCGCCTGCTACGGCGCCTACCTGGAGTGGGCGTTCACGCGCACGGTGCGCGAGGCGCCGCCCGAGGTGACCGTACGGGTGCACCGGGCCCGGGCCGTGCGCCTGACGGACGGCTCCGACGGCCCCGACGGACCGCAGACCCTGGAGCTGGACGACGGCACGGTGCTGACCGGCCTCGCCGCGGTCGTCCTCGCGCAGGGCCACCTGCCGTCGGCCGCCGGCCGGACGGAGGCGGAGCTGGGCGCGTACGCGGAACGCCACGGCCTGCGCTACTTCCCGCCCGCCAACCCTGCGGACCTCGACCTCTCCGGCCTCGCGGCCGGGGAGCCGGTGCTGCTGCGCGGCCTCGGCCTCAACTTCTTCGACCACATGGCGCTGCTGACGGAGGGCCGCGGCGGCACCTTCGAGCGGACGGGCTCGGGCTCCGGGCTGGTGTACCGGCCGTCGGGGCGCGAGCCGCGCCTGTACGCGGGGTCACGGCGCGGTGTGCCGTACCAGGCGCGCGGCGACAACGAGAAGGGCGCGTCGGAGCGGCACGAGCCGGTGCTGCTGACGCCGGACGTCATCGAGACGTTCCGCAAGCGGGCGGAGGCGGGCGATCCGCCGGACTTCCTGGCCGAGGTCTGGCCGCTGGTGGCGCGGGAGGTGGAGACGGCGTACTACGAGAAGCTGCTGTCGGCCCGCTCGGGCGCCACCGCCCTCGGGTTCCGCACCCGCTACCTGGCCGACCCGGACGCGACCCTGGACGCGTACGGCGTGGCCGTCGCGGACCGCTGGTGCTGGGACCGGCTCGCGCGCCCGTACGGCGACGAAACGTTCCGCTCGCCGGCCGAACACCGCGCCTGGCTGCTCGCGTACCTGCGCCGGGACGCCGCCCAGGCGGCGCTCGGCAATGTCACGGGCCCGCTGAAGGCGGCGCTGGACGTGCTGCGCGACATCCGCAACGAACTGCGGCAGATCGTGGACCACGCGGGCCTGTCGGGCGCGTCGCGCCGCGACCACCTCGACCGCTGGTACACGCCGCTGAACGCCTTCCTGTCCATCGGCCCGCCGCGCCGCCGCATCGAGGAGATGGCGGCGCTCATCGAGGCGGGGGTGCTGGAGGTGGTCGGCCCGCACCTGCGCCTCCGCACCGAGGCCGGCACCTTCGTCGCGGAGTCACCGGAGGTGCCCGGCTCGGCCGTGGCGGCGACCGCCCTGATCGAGGCGCGGCTGCCCGAGCCGGACCTGCGCCGTACCGGCGACGCCCTCCTCGCGGACCTGCTGGCGGCGGGCGAGTGCCGTACGCACGTGGTCGACGGGTACGACACCGGCGGCCTGGACGTCACGCCGCGCCCGTACCGCCTGATCGACCGTCATGGGCGGGTGCACCCGCGGCGGTTCGCGGTGGGCGTGCCGACGGAGGGGGTGCACTGGGTCACGGCGGCGGGCGCCCGGCCGGGCGTCGACTCGGTGACCCTGTCGGACGCGGACGCGGTGGCGCGGGCGGCGCTGCAGGCCGCCGCGCGACCTGACACAGTCAGATTGTTGAAGTTGCAAGCAATGGTGAGGGCGACCTAACCTGGGCCTCATCGGTACGTCCCCGCCGAACAGGAGTTCCCCCATGTCCGCACCCGTGTCCGCACCCGCGCCCGCACCCGTGTCCACGCCCACGCCCACGCCCACGCCCACGCCGACCGCCCGCCTCGACCAGGCCCGCCCCTACGCCCTCGGCCTGTTCCGCGTCGTCGTCGGCCTGCTCTTCCTCTGCCACGGCGCCGCCTCGCTCTTCGGCGTCCTCGGCGGCGCGGTCGGCGGCGGCACCGTCCCGGTCGGTGCCTGGCCCGGCTGGTACGCGGCCGTGATCCAGCTCGTCGGCGGCGCCCTGGTGCTGGTCGGCCTGGGCACGCGGACGGCCGCCTTCCTCGCCTCGGGCTCGATGGCGTACGCGTACTTCGCGGTCCACCAGCCCATGGGCCTGTTCCCGCTGGAGAACGGCGGCGAGGCGTCGGCGCTCTTCTGCTGGGCGCTGCTGCTGCTGGTGTTCACGGGCCCGGGCGCACTGTCCCTGGACGCGCTCTTCACCTCGCGCGGGTCCGCGGCCGTGGCGGAGGAGTCCGGCAGGACGGAGGCTCGCGCGGGCGCGGACGAGCGCGGCAAGAAGGGCGACCCGGTCGCCGCCTGACACCCCGCCGGGCGTACGCTCTGGGCCTGTGCAGCCGCCCTGCGGCGCGGGACCGGGGAGTGAAGGTGCTCGAAAGCGTGGGGTCGCTGACCGCCGGCCCATGGATCTACGCGGCCGTCGCCGTATCCGTCATCCTCGACGTCTTCCTGCCGGTCCTGCCGAGCGGCGTCCTGGTCGTCACGGCCGCCACCGCCGCCGCCACCGGCACCGGCTCCCTGCTCACCCTGACGCTGTGCGCGGCCGCCGCCTCCCTGGCCGGCGACCTCGCGGCGTACGCCCTGGCCCGGCGCGGCGGCGCCCGCCTCGACCGGGCCATCGCCCGCTCGCGCCGCCTGACCACCGCGCAGGAACGTCTCGGCGCGGCGCTGGCCCGCGGTGGCGGCCTCCTCGTCGTCATCGCGCGCTTCGCCCCGGCGGGCCGCTCGGTGGTCTCTCTGGGCGCGGGCGCGGCACGCCGCGAACCCGGCGAGTTCCTGCCGTGGTCGGCGCTGGCCGGCGTCGTCTGGGCGACGTACAGCGTGGGCCTCGGCTACCTCGGCGGCCAGTGGCTCGGCGCCACCTGGACGGCCGTGGCGGTCTCGGCCGTGGCGCTCGCCCTGGCCGGCAGCCTGGCGGCCTACGTCATGCGGCGCCCTGCTCCTGCTTCCTAGGGCTCCTGGAGCCGCGCACCTCGAGGTCTTCCAGCAGCGCGCGGGTCGCCTCGGCGACCTGCTCCACGGCCCGCTCGAACACCTCGCGGTTGTGCGCGGCGGGGACGTGGAAGCCGGAGACCTTGCGTACGTACTGGAGGGCGGCGGCGCGGATGTCCTCGCCGGTCGCCTCGTGGGAGAGCGCGGGCGGGCGGAGGGTCTTGATGCTGCGGCACATGCCTCCAGTCTGCCCCCGCGCTTCAGCCGCCGCGGCGTTCCCGCTCCCGCTGCTCCTCCCTGAAGCGCTCCACCGGGTACGTGGCCCAGTCCGCGCGGTGCAGGTGGCACCGCCCGACCCCGACCATGGCCAGCCGCCGACAGGTGCCGCCGTTCTTGGTCGGCGCACCGCACGGGGACTGCGTACGAGCCATGACTCCGCCTCCTGCCTCTCCGACGCCAGGGTCCCCCTCCCCCAGCGTGGAAGCTCCCCCTCCAGTCCGGCAGGGCGCGCACCCGATGCCGCCACGGCACGCTCCGTCGCGCACGCGGGCCGGGCGGTCGCGTGCGCGACGGCGGCGACGGGCGGCGCGCGGGCGGCTTAGGGTGGGCGGATGCGACGATCATGGTGCGACCGCCGGGGGCGCACCCCCGGAGCGAGGACCGGCGCCGAGTGAAGCCCGACCTGCCGCACCTGCCCTACGACCCGGAGCGGGACCGCACGCCTCTGCGCTGGGTCGTCGGCGTCCCTCTGGTGATCCTCGACGTCCTGATGGCGGGACTGTGCTTCGCGGCCTACCGCACCCAGCCGCAGGGCGTCTGGGACGACGGCGCCTACGCCGGCATCGACGCCGTCTGCCTGTTCGTCCTGTTCCTCGGCTTCTGGGCCGTCCTCCTCGCCCTGCTGCCTTCGCGGCGCCGCGTGCTGAGCCGGTGGTGGCTCGCGCCGCCCCTCGTGCTGATGGTCCTGGCGGTGGTGCGGGCGGCCACGGTCTGATCGCGGCCGCCGCGGACTCCGCCCATGCGGAGGAGACCGTGCGGACCTACGCTCGAAGAGGACCGACGTACCGCGCATAAGGGAGGCAGGCACCATGTCCAAGCGAGGAAACAAGCGCCGCGCCCGCAAGAACCGCAAGGCGAACCACGGCAAGCGCCCCAACTCCTGACCGGGTCGGCGGCGTTGTCAGTGGTGGCTGCCACCATGGCCGCATGAGCCACGTGATCACCCGGAAGACCATCACTCTGAGCAGCACGCTCGCCTATCTGCGGGGCGGCGAGCCGACCGACCACCAGCGGCGCATGCTCGACGAGATGCGGCAGCACGCCGAGGCCACCCAGCGACGCCTGGACCACCAGGACATCGACTGGGGCCTCACCGTCCCGCAGGCTCTGGAGCACCTGGTCTCCGGACGGGCCGACGCGGAGGGCCCGTGCGTGGGCAACGCCTACTACACCGCGCTGCTGTCCATCATCGAGTGCACCGGCTCCGACCCCATCGACGTGGGCGTCTATTCCAAGCCGTCCACGTTCTTCGGGCGCATGGACGACGAGCTCGCCCGCCTCGGAGTCCCCGCCGACCTGCTGCCGCACCGCATCCTGTACGCGGACCTGCCCGACGGGATCCCGTTCCACATCCCGGGCCCCGTGGACGGCTACCCGGCCATCGGCCACCTCCCCCTGTCCAAGGCCAAGGCGGTCGCCGACGCGTACACGGCCGTACTGGACCGCATGGACGACGCCTTCACGTACGACGCCAAGCACCTCATCGAGATATTCGAGACCGAGCACGAGGAGTGGCAGAGCGCCCTGAAGTACGGCCACACCATGGACACACTGCTGTTCTGGATCAGCGGCTGAACCCACGCTGCCGAGGGCTGCTATGGTGCCACCGAGTGCCGACCGGTCGGAGAACCCTTGAGGTCCGCGGTCAAGGGGGGCGGGCACAAAGGGGTCCCCGGGAGCCACCTCGGGACTCTTCACAGGCCGCAACCCCGCCCCCCTCAGCTCAGCCCACGGTTCACGTGCCCGGGCCACAGCTCACATAACGGTGCGGACATGACGACACGCAAGACGAACAGGACCCGAGAGCCCCGGCTCCCGGACATCCGGCTGCCTCCGCTGCGGCCGTACGCGGACGGCGCGCTCGCGGTGGACGAGGCTTACGACGGGCTTGAGTTCACCGACGTCGACCTCCACGGGCAGAACGGGCGGGGCGCCCGCTTCACGGAATGCGCCCTCGTCCGGTGCTCACTGGACGAGACCTCCCTGCGGCGGGCGCGGTTCGCCGACTGCCTCCTGACGGGCGTCCGCGGGATCGGTGTCGACCTCGCCGAGGCGTCGCTCAGGGATGCGGAGCTGGCCGACGTGCGGTTCGGCGGGCTCCAGCTGCACGGCGCGACACTGGAGCGGGTCGTCGTACGCGGCGGCAAGATCGACTACCTGAACCTGCGGCAGGCCCGGCTGAAGGACGTGGTCTTCGACGGCTGCGTACTGGTCGAGCCCGACTTCGCGGGGGCGCGACTGGAGCGGGTGGCCTTCCGCGACTGCGCACTGCGGCAGGCCGATTTCAGCGGCGCCCTCATGGCGGACGTGGACCTGCGGGCGGCCGGAGACCTGGACATCGCGCGCGGCGTCGACCGCCTCTCCGGCGCGGTGATCAGCCCGTCACAACTGCTCGACCTCGCGCTGGCGTTCGCGGCGCAGCTGGGCGTACGCGTGGAGGCGATGCCGGTCGACGGCGCGCGGTAGCGCGTCAGTCGATACCGGCGGTGCACGTGGAGGTGCTGCCGTCCGCGGCCGTCAGGGTGACCGGGGCCCGGTAGCAGCCGGTCGCCCCGGTGAACCGGGCTGTCCGCGGTCCGGTCGGGGAAGGTCCAGGTGATGAGGCCGGCCTCCTGGTCCAGGCCCCACCGGTCGGCCGGCCTCAGTCCCCAGGACAAGGGTGCGCGAGCCGACTGCTGGCTCATGTCCTCACCTTGCAGCAGCAGTTCACTCGGTGGGTCAGTCGAAGAGGGCGACGAGCCCGTTGACCCAGATCGCGAGGAAGGCGAGGACCGCCACCAGGCAGCCTGCCCCGGCCAGGAAGCCGGAGACGGACCACCCGCCGCCGTCCTCCTCCGCCTCGGACACCTCCTCGTCGTATGGCACCGCGTCCCAGTCGACGTCGCGCCCCACGGCCTTGGAACAGGCCGCTCGTACCGCCGCCAGCTGCTCCCGCGCGAAGGCGGAGGGGGCGAGGGACTCAGGGCCGCGCCAGGCGAGTGCGCGCATGCGCCACGAAGCCGTGCGGTAGCGCGCCTCGAAAGCGGCGGTCTCGGCCTCGTCCCGGTCCTCCTCGAGGTACATCCAGCGGCCGGCTTCCGCGGCGTCGCCGTAGAGCCGGTACACCTCGGCCAGGCGCCGGCGCAGCGCCAGGTCGTTCGGGAAGGACGACACCAGTCCGCGCAGGCGCTGGCGCGCGACGGGCACACGGCCGACGGCCAGGTCGGCCTCGACCCGGGCGAGGGTGTCTCTCAGGGGCATAAACGTATGATCGGCTACCGCGGCGGCCGCCGTCGATCCGATTTCAGCGGCAGAGCCCCAGCCGGACCACCTCGTGGGCGAAGCGCTCAGCGAGTCGGACGGCGTGGGGAGCGCTCTCCCGCTGGGCCGTCACGGAGAAGGTGTGGGTGCCGGCGTACGAGGTGAAGGCGGCCAGGGCGCCCATCCGGGGCGGGAGGCAGGAGACCACGTGCAGCGTGCCGACCCGCCGGCCGGCCAGACGCAGCGGCGCCTCGCTGAGCCGGAAGTTGGAGCAGGAGACGGTGGCCATCCGGGGGTTCGCCATCAGCCACTCGCCGACGGTGTCCAGCGCCCGCGGCCCGAGACGCGAGCCCAGCGCCGTCACCAAGGAAAACCCTCCCCTCGCCCGCCCGCGCGCCTTGTTCACGGCCATGGCGCGGTGCACTGCGCGCAGACGGCCGACGGGGTCGTCCACCTCCAGGGGGAGCCGCAGCCGCACCGACGACACCACATTGCCCAGCCGGTGCTCCAGCCCCAAGTGCGGCCGCAGGTCGACCGGCACCGCCGCGTACACCCTCGCCGGCGGCCGCACCCCGGGCCGGCGGCCCGGCACCGTGCGCAGAGCCCCCGTGAAGGCGGCCAGCACGACGTCGTTCACGGTCACCGCCGCCTCGCCCGCGGCGCGCCGCGCCCGCTGCACCACGTCGTCGTCGACCGTGGACCAGGCCGCAGACCGGCCCGTCCCCGTGGGGCGGCGCGTGACGGACGCGGGGACGACGACCCCGCGCAGGCACGCGACCTCCTCCCGGAGGCGCCGTGCGAACCGCGGACCGGACTCGTTTTCCCGGGCGGCGGCGACCTGTTCACCGGTGAGTCCACCGGCGTCGTCGCACAACAGACGCATCACCGTGCCCACCGACGAGCCGTCCAGCAGGGCGTGGTGGACGAGGAACACGAGCGCCTGCCGACCCTCCTGCCAGGGCAGCAGGCGCACCTCCCACAGCAACCCCCCGGGCCGCTCGGGCAGAACCCGCTCCAGCAACGAGGACACCGCCCCTGGCAAGGACCCACCCGGCGGAACCCGCAGCGCGGACACCGGCGGCGGCTCCTCCCCGCGCCCCGCCGCGCACCAGCGATACGTCCCGTCGTCGGCGGCGCTCCACCACAACCGCCCGGCGTTCCTCCACCGCCGCGCCACCAACTCCGCGACCTCCGGCACGGACAGGGGCGCCCCCTCCACGGAGAGAACGGCGGCAAGGGTCCACGGCGTCCCATGCCGCCGCTGAAGACCGGCCAGCATCGCGTCCACCGGCGACATCGCCACGAACATGCCCGCTCCACCTCGATCCGCCCCGACTCTGGGGAAGCCGCCCTAGGGCCGAACGGAGGTGGACCGGTGGACTCGTCCTGCTCACCCTTCGGCAAGTCAAGAACCGAACAGGGCCGGGTGCGGACACGGCTCCGGAGGGGCACCCGGCCTATCCGCCCACTGCCACCAGATGTGCCGCTGCGGGCAACCCCACACACCGCGGCAGACGCGCTTCCCGTCCTCTGCCCGCTCACACAGAACGAACCCGCCGAATCGCATCGGCCGGCCGCAGTCGGGGCACAGGGGAGGGTCAGCGGACGGCATGGCCGCACGATACCGGCGCCGCCCGCCTCCCCACGCCGTCCGAGCAACGCCTAGGCCGGCTGTTGCGACTCGATCCCGGGCCCGTAAACCCTCACCCAGCCGCCATCCCGTCCTGCCATCCCGGCTGCCGCCGGTCCACACAGCGTGAGGCGGTCGGCCACGTGGCCCAGCCGCTCAGGAGGCTTCCCGGCCGTGAGCGGCCATCGCCGTTGTCGCCGGACACAGATGGCGAAAACCCCCAGCCGTGATCGACTGGGGGTCTCTGTGCACTGGTGGGCGCGGACGGTTTCGAACCGCCGACATCTGCTTTGTAAGAGCAGCGCTCTACCCCTGAGCTACGCACCCGTGGAGTGAGGCAACAGCGTACATCGCTCCCTGGTGTGTCCTGCAAACCCGTGGCAAACCCGTGGCCTGAGGCGTGGCCGGCCACAGCGGCGTGCGGGGGTTGTCCCTACCCCGGGAAGGGTGGGTCCCCGGATCGCGGTCGAGCGCGCGGTTACGTAGCGTAAAGGGGACACAGCAGCTCTACCTGGGGGTTCATCGTGGCCGGACGCCGTACGCGTCACCGTATTCGTACTTTTGTCGCCGTCGGCGGGGCCGCGCTCGTCGCGGTGGGGGTCACCGGGTGCGGTGAGGCCGATGTGGCGGGCGCGCCGGTCGAGAGGAAGGTGTTCGCGTTCGAGGGGGAGGCGCTGACCATCGACTCGGAGAACTCCGAGCTGGTGCTGGTGCCGGCCGATGTGAAGGACGTGGAGGTCAGCCAGCAGATCGACGGGTGGGTCGTCGCGGGCGAGGGGCCCACGCCGAGCTGGCGGCTGGAGGGCGGGAAGCTCACGCTGCGTGTGAAGTGCGACGCCGTGATCAGCGACTGTCAGTCGCGGCACGAGGTGAAGGTGCCGCGCGGGGTCGCCGTCACCGTGCAGGGTGACAACGGGAGCGTGAGCGCCGACGGGTTCCGTACGGCGCTGAAGGTGCAGGCCGACAATGGCCGGGTCGTCGTGAGGGACGCCACGGGACCGCTGGAGCTGCAGAGCGACAACGGCGAGATCGTCGTGGAACGGGCCGTGTCGAAGAGCGTGATCGCGCGGGCGGACAACGGCGTGACGCGGCTCGCGTTCGGGGCGGCGCCCCAGCGGGTGGAGACCACCGGTGACAACGGCGAGATCACGGTCGAGCTGCCCCGCGGGAAGACCGCGTACGCCGTCGAGACGCGCAGTGACCACGGCGAGGTGAAGGTCGACGTGCCCCGCGACGGGAGCAGCCCTCACATAGTCAAGGCACGGAGCGACAACGGGCACATCACCGTGCGGACGGCGGACTCGGCGAGCTGACCGGGCGGATCCGGGGCACCGACGGGGCGAACTGAACGGCCCGTGTGTTCGTCCTTACCTGGTGGGAGAATGACCGGGCAGGGGCGGACACGGCACGGGAGCGGGATGTGACGGCGACACACGCGCGGCGGTACGCGACGGACGTCCTCGCGCTGGTGCTGCTGCCTGTGCCGCTCCTGATCGCCGCCGCGCCGGCCGCCTTCGCGGGCGGCGGCACCCGGCGCTGGTTCGGCGGGCGGGGCGACAGCCGGAGGGCCGACGCGCAGGCGGCCAAGGATGCCGCGGCCGCGGCGTTCTACGAGCTGGACAGTGCACAGCGGGACCTGCGGATCTCCATCGAGACGATCACCGCGGTCGACGGTTCGCCGGCCGCGCGGCGGGCCGTGGACGACTTCGCGGAGCTCGGGCGGCGCATCGACGAGGTGAGCCACGCGTACATCACGGCGGTGGACGCGTACGACCTGGACCGGGACGACCTCGACGGCTCCACCGCCGCCAGGGCGCGCGGCGAGCTGAACCGCGCCAAGGACGAGCTCGTACGGGTCAAAGGCGAGCTGGACCGGTTCGAGCAGGGGCTGCGGCCCTTGCTCGACCAGGCGGAGACGCAGCTGTCGCGGCTGGCGCCGGCGGTGGAGCGCGCGCGGGCGGCGCTGCTGTCCGCGAGCACCGCTCTCGACGCGGTGCGCGGCTCCGGTCTGCGCGCGGACGATCTCGCGGCGCGGCTCGCCTCCCTCGCGCCCGAGCTGACCAAGCTCAACGAGGGCGCGGGCCGGCACGGTGTCGCCGAGACGCTGCAGCGCGCCGACCGGGTCGTACGCGACGCCGAGGCCGTACGCGGGGAGGCCGAGCGGCTGCCGGAGCGTGCCGCCGAGATGGCCAAGCGGCTCGTCTCCCTCCGCACCCGCGCGCAGGCGCTCGCCAACCGCGCCGCCTCCGTGGAGCCGGTCCTCAGCGAGCTCCGCCGCCGGTTCACCCTCGCCTGCTGGCAGGACCTCCAGCCCGTCCCCGAGCAGGCGGCGCGCGGCGTCCGCCAGGCGGAGGAGAAGCTGGAGGAGGCGGCCAAGGCTCACGCCGAGCAGCGCTGGGCGGACGCCACCGCGCTCCTCGGCACGGTGCGGGCGCTGCTGAACAGCACCGACGAAGCCGTATCGGCCGCCGGTGAGCGGCTGCGGCGGCTCGACGCCGTGGCGGGGGATCCTCAGCAGGAGATCGAGCGCACCCGCTTCGCCATCCGCGACGCCCAGCGCCTCGCCATGGCCGGCCGCAACACCCCCGATCCCCGTCACGCGCGCCCCCTGGACGACTCGGTCGCCCGGCTGGAGCGGGCCGTCGCCGGGCTGGAGGCGGGCCCCCACCCCGACTACTGGCACTTCCTGAAGGAGACCGAGGCCGTGCGGGCGACCGTGGCGCGCGTGGTGGAGCTGATCCGGGAGGAGCGCGCTGGGGGCGGCGGGACTCCGGGCGCCGGCAGGCGAGGGGTCTGAGCCGGACGGGCTCCGCACGGGCGTACGCCTCGTTAACCTGGGTCCATGCCTCGTTACGAATACCGCTGCCGCAGCTGCGGCGACACCTTCGAGCTGAGCCGGCCCATGGCCGAGTCCTCCGCTCCCGCCGCCTGCCCCGCCGGGCACGACGACACCGTCAAGCTGCTGTCGACCGTCGCCGTCGGCGGCGTCGCCTCGAAGGGGGCCGCGCCCGCACCGGCCGCCGGCGGTGGCGGTGGCGGTGGGTGCTGCGGCGGCGGGTGCTGCGGCTAGCCGGAGGCCGCGGCCTCCCAGGGGCTTCGGCCGGGGGGGCGGCGGGGACGGCTTCAGGGTCCCTTCAGCCACCGGTTCCTAGCGTGGCTCCATGGAACGCTGGATCAACAGCCTCATGGACACGCTGGGCGCGCCCGGCGCCGGAGTGGCCATCGCCCTGGAGAACCTCTTCCCGCCGATCCCGAGCGAGGTGATCCTCCCGCTGGCGGGCTTCGCCTCCGCCACCGGCCGGATGAGCCTCACCGCCGCGCTGCTGTGGACCCTCGCCGGCTCGGTGATCGGCGCGCTCGCGCTCTACGGAGCCGGGGCGGCGCTCGGCCGGGACCGTATGGTCTCCCTCGCCGTGCGGCTGCCCCTGGTGAAGGCCGCCGACATCGAGCGGACGGAGGCGTGGTTCGCCCGGCACGGCACCAAGGCGGTGTTCTTCGGGCGGATGATCCCGGTCTTCCGGTCCCTCATCTCCGTTCCCGCCGGGATCGAGCGGATGCCCCTCCCCCTCTTCCTCGCGCTGACGACGGCCGGCAGCGCGATCTGGAACACCGCCTTCGTGCTCGCCGGTTACGCCCTCGGCGACAACTGGGCCGACGTCACCCGCTACGTCTCCCTCTACTCCACCGCCGTGCTGGTGGCGGCAGCGGGCGCGGTCGTCGTCTTCGTGGGCGTACGGCTGCTCAGGCCGGGTACGGGAGCGCGGCGGAGCGGATGAAGCGGCGCAGGATCTCCTCGCCCGCAACGACGCCCTTCTCCTCCAGTACGTCGACGTGGTCCGCGCTCCAGCCCGTGTCGGCGAGCTCCCCGTGGCCCGGCCGCCAGGCCCGGTCGGCGGCGAGCAGCAGGTCCGCGTCGAGGAGGGAGTCCCCCGCGGCCAGGACACGGGACGCGCCGGTGCGTCGGGCCACTTCCCGCATGGCCGCGCTCTTGGTCAGCGGCTTCGGCACGGCGTACACCTTCCGGCCCTGGAGAGACACGGTCCAGCCGCGCTCCTCCGCCCACTCGGCGAGCTCCTTCACCCAGCCCGCCGGCAGCAGGGCGCGCTCGACGACGAGGTAGGCGAAGAGCTCCTCGGCGACCCGCTCCTTGAGCAGCCAGGCGGGGTCGGCGGCGGCCAGCAGGTGGGCGCGGACCTCCTCCAGCGTGGCGCACTCGTCGGCGAGGCGGCCGGCGACCGTGCGCTGCCAGCCGGCGTCGGTGACGCCGTCGACGAGGAGGTGCCCGCCGTTCGCGCAGATCGCGTACTCCGGCGCCGGGCCGGGGAGTTTGATGCGGTGGTACTGCTCGCGCGTGCGGGTGGTGGTCGGTACGAAGACGGCGTGGCGCGGCAGGTCGGCGAGGAGCGTGGCGGCGGCCTCGGTCACGTACGACAGCGGCTTGTGCTGGTAGACCTCGACGCAGAGCAGGCGCGGCGCGTCGGCGTCCGGCATGGTCAGGCCGAGGGCGGCGGGCGAGTAGATGAGGGTGCGGTCGAGGTCGCTGGCGACCATCGTCACGGCGGTCATCGGCCCGAGACCGCCTTGCCGTCGGCGCCGGTGGCGCCCCGCGTGTACTGGGGGTGGATGAGGCCGACGCACGTGTACGGCAGGCCGTCGACCTCCTCGACCGGTACGCCGCGCTGGTGGGCGAGGAGGCGTACGTGGTCGAGGTCGGCGCCCGCGCCGCGCTGGGCGAGGATCTTCCAGGGGACGCGGCGCAGCAGGACGCGCGTGGTCTCGCCGACACCCGGCTTGACGAGGTTGACGTCGTGGATGCCGTACGCCTCGCTGATCCGCTCGACGGCCGCCCAGCCCTCCCAGGTCGGGGTCCGGTCGGTGGCGAGGAGCTCCTTGACGTCGGCGTCCACGGCGTCGGTCACCTCCTCGAAGCGGGCGGTGACGGTGTCGAGGAAGTCGCGGGAGACGTCCGCCGCGGCGAGCTCGCGGTAGTACTTGGCGCCGTGGTAGTCGGCCGGGCCGACCAGGTCGGCGCGGAGCACGGTGCGCGATATCAGCCCGGAGACGGTGGAGTTGAGGCAGGCGGAGGGGATCAGGAAGTCCTCGCGGGTGCCGTAGGTGCGCACGCAGGAGCCCGGGTCGGCGAGGACCGCGATCTCCGGGTCGAAGCCGGGGAAGTCGCTCAGCGCCTCGGCCAGTTCGCGGGTGATGGCGCCCTTGCCGGTCCAGCCGTCGACGAAGACGACGTCGGCAGGGTTGTGGTGGGCGGCGAGCCAGCGCAGCGCGTTGGCGTCGATGCCGCGGCCGCGCACGATGGAGACGGCGTAGTGGGGCAGGTCCAGGCCGTGGCGGTGGCGCGCCCAGCGGCGCATGAGGACCCCGACGGGCGTGCCGGCGCGCGCGAGCGATACCAGCACCGGCCGCGGCGACCGCTCCGCGAGGACGGTCTCGGTGACGGTGCCGACGGCGCGGGCGATGCGCGCCGCGGACGCGGTGAGCGCGGCCCGGTACAGCTCCTGGTACTGCGGCGTCGGCTGGTACTCGACGGGCAGCGACTCGGCGTAGTGCGCGCCGCCGCGCTGGATCGCCTCCTCCCGCTCCTCGGTGGGCGCCTCCAGCTCGACGCCGGAGAGGTCCTGGAGGAGCCAGCCGACCTCATCCGGGGCGTAGGAGGAGAAGGCGGGGCCGCGGAGGGGCTCGGGCAGCATGAGGTCCGTTTCGGATTCGGATGCGGAGTCGGATGCGGGTTCGGATGCGGAGACGGGGACGGGGACGGGGACGGGGACGGGGACGTACGACGGTACGACGGCGAGCACGACGCGCGGTATGTGGGCGGCGAGTTGGGCCAGCAGCCCGTCCGGGGCGTGCAGGGCGGGCGTGTCGGCGGCGGAGTCGACGACGGCGACGACGGCGTCGAAGCCGGCGCCCGCGACGTTGTAGGCGTACCGGTCGCCGGGGCCGTCGGCGGGGTCGTCGTGGGCGGGGAAGACGAGCCGGGTGCGTATGGCGTAGCCGGGGTCGTCGACGGCGAGGACGGGCGAGCGGGTGGTGGTGGAGTACCGCACCTCGGCCGCTCCGGCGCGCCGCTCCAGGGCGACGGCGAGCGCGAGGGGCGCGTACATGAGCTCCTCGGAGCCGAGGACGAGCACGCGGGGTGGAGTATCGGGCCCCGCGGGCATGGAGGTGGAGGCCGGCGCCGGCAGGTCCAGTGCTTCCGCGAGGCGTTCCGCCATGGCCGGGAGCGCGGCGTCGAGGCGGGCGCGGTGGTCCGGCGTAAAGCCGTGGCGACCGCCGTCGGGCACTCCGGCGGGCCAGCCGAGTTCCACGCGGCGCACCGCGCCGGGGCTCGCGGCACCGGGCGTACCGACCGGCGACGCGGGCGGCGGGTACGCGGCGACCAGCGCCTGGCCCCGTTCCAGTACACCCTCCGGCAGGCGCACGGTGCCCGAGGCCAGCGCGACCAGGTCCACCCGGGCGCCGATCTCGGCGGCGAAGGCGGACAGCCGGGCGCGGTCGGCGGGGGCGCGCATGTCGACCAGGGCCACGATCACATAGCGGTCGCGCGGGTGGCTCTCATGGAGGGCCCGCACCGTGTTGAGCACGGTGTTCCCGGTGGAGAACTCGTCGTCGACCAGTATCAGCGGCCCGCCGCCCGCCAGCAGCTCCGGGTCCTCGGGCAGCAGGAGGTGCGAGGTGGCGTGCGAGTGGGACTCCTCGAAGCCGCCCGCGCGCGGGACCCCCGGCACCGGGCGGCGCGTGGAGTGCAGGTACGGCGCGACACCCAGCCCGTCCGCGACCGAGTGGCCGAGGCCGGTCGCGGTCTCCGCGTAACCGAGGACGACGGCCCGCCGGGCCTCGGCTGGGCCGAGGAGTTCACGGACGCGGACGCCGAGGTCGTAACCGGAACGCCACACCACCGTCGGGCTCTGCGGTACGTGCTTGCCGAGCACGTTCGAGACGAGCAGGTGCGCTCGCTTGGGGTTGCGGCGCAGGGCCAGGCCCAGCAGCTCGCGCAGCGCGGGGTCTCCGTCCAGTTCGACGCCCAGCCGCTCGGCTACCCACGTGCCCGACCACACCACGTCGTCGTTCCCCCTCACGGCCCTCACAGGCCCAGTCCGGCGGTGAGCAGCTCCACGAAACCGACGTCCTCCCTGGCGACGCCGAACACCTCGGCGCGCTGGAGGGTCCGCTCGGCCCAGGCGCGGTGCGGCTTCACCTCGTTCATCTTGTTCGTGTACGCGGAGCGCAGCACTCCGCCGCCGCCCCGCTCCGGCCGCAGGATGTCCTGCGCGTCGCTGAACTCCTCGTGGCTGACGACGGACAGCGCGTGGACCGGCATCACATGCGACGGGTGGATGCAGGTCTTGCCGAGCAGGCCGTTGGCGCGGTCCAGTTCGATCTCGCGCAGCAGCCCGTCGAGGTCGTGCTCGATCAGCGCGGTGCGCAGCTCGTCGGCGCGCTGCTCCATGAAGGGGCTGCGGCGCAGCTGTGGCTTGAACATACGCTCGCCGAGCCGGAAGTACTCCCACACCGGCCCGGTGATCGTGAAGCCGGTGCCGTCGGAACGGCCCAGCACGTTCACCACGTCGCCGATCACGCCCGCGACGATCTGCACGTCGTACGCGGTCATGTCGGGCGAGCGGCGCAGCCCGTACGCGGAGCAGAAGTCGGTCACGCCGAGCCGCAGTGCCAGCACCCGGTCGCGGTACTTGTCGACGATCCGGCCGATGCCGGTCAGCGTCTCGGCGCGGGTCTCCAGGTGGAGCAGCTCGGGGGATTCGAGGACGGGCATGGCGAAGAGTCGCCGCCCACTGGCGGACTCGGCGTCCGTGAGCGCCTCCAGGAACGCCGCGCCACGCTCCTCCGTGAACTTGGGTAGTACGAATCCGGACAACAGTCGGCCGGCCTCGCCGAGCCGCCGTATGAGGTCGGATATCTGCGCGGGCTCGCGGACCCGGACGAAGAGCAGGGGTGTTTCCGCGCCACGCACGTGAAGGTCGGTGAGCTGCCGGACGAGGTTCTCCTCAGCCCCTTCAACCTCACCGTCATCAATGGAATCCTCCAGGCACAGCACCATCGATACGACCCCGCGCCCCACCTGTTTCAGTACGTCGTCGGCGAGGTGCGGACGCGTGGCAGGGCTGTAGAGGGTGGCCCCGAGGGCCGCCGCCAGGAGTTTCGCCGGGGAGTCCGCGGTGAACTCGCACGGCTGCCGGTGGAAGAGTCCGGCCCGGGCAGCGGACGGGATGTGCCCGAAATGACGCATATAACTCCCCGAACTGCCCTGAGGGCCGCGATGACATGTGGCCGGTAATAGTACGTAGAGACGGGTGTCGTGGGTTCCCCGCCGTCATGAACTTCAGGTAACTCGTCTGCTTATCGCCCCCGTATGCGTCCGCACTCCCCCGCCCCCCGCGTTGTCCGGCCCGTGGGACGCCAGGCAGGATGGCGGGCATGACGCACGCCATGCTGAAGGGCTCGAACGTCCCGCTCGACGCCGCGGCCGTACGGGCCGTACTGTGCTGGACCCCCGGTCCCGGGGTCCCCGACGTGGACGCCTCCGCCCTGCTGCTCGGCACCGACGGGCGGGTGCGTTCGGACGAGGACTTCGTCTTCTACAACCAGCCGCGCCATCCCTCGGGCCTGGTCAGGCGGTTGTCGAAGAAGCGCGTGGCGGAGGGTCTGACCGACACGGTGGAGGCCGATCTGTCGGCGCTGGACGCGTCGGTGGACCAGGTCGTCCTGGCGGCGTCGTCGGACGGGGACACCTTCGACCGCGTACGGGATCTGCGGATCCTGCTGTACGACGCGGGCGCGGGCGCGGCCGGGGAGCCGCTGGCCGTCTTCGAGGTGAAGCCGGAGACGGGCGAGGAGACCGCGATCATCTGCGGTGAGCTGTACCGGCGCGGGGATGGCTGGAAGTTCCGGGCGGTGGGGCAGGGATATCCGACAGGTCTGATCGGCCTGGCGACGGCGTTCGGGATCTCGGTGGACGAGGAGGAACCGGCGGGTGCGGAGCCGGCGGCGCCGAGCGAGCAGCCGGAACCTCGGGCGACGACGCCGGAAGCGGCGGCGGCATCCGCGGCGGCGCCCACCCAGGTACAGACACCGGCGCCCTCGCCGGCGCCCAGCGCGCCTCCGGTGCCGAACGCGCCCCCCGCTCCCACCTCGCCTCCGGCGTACGGCTATCCGCAGCCCGGCTCGGCGCAGCCCGCCTACGGCTACCCCCAGCCGACATCGGCCCCGGCAGCGGCTCCGGCCCCGGATCCGGCGTACGGCTATCCGCAGCCCGGCTCGGCGCCCGCGCCGCAGCCCGCGTACGGCTATCCGCAGCCGGCCGCCGCCGCGGCCCCCGCGCCGGACCCGGACTTCCGGCTGCCGCCGATGGGGCCGCAGTTCGTCCGGACGTGACGTGCGTGACGTGACGTGCATGACCTGCGTGGCGTGTGTGACGTGACGGTGGTGTGCGCGGCGCGCGGCCTCAGACCTTGCCGGCCTTGAAGCCGCGCCCCCACTGCAGACCCCACCCGTACAGCCGGTCCAGTTCGGCCTGGAAGCCGTACACGAACCGCACCTCCCGCCGTACCGTCAACTCGCCCTTGACGTTCTCCAGCAGGAACACGGCGCAGGAGCGGGCCTGCGGGGCCCGCTCGTCGAGCTCTATCTCGATGCGCGGGCCGTTGCTCGGGTAGAGCGTCATCGTGGCGTGCGTACGGTCGAACGCCGGCGTCTGGTCGTAGATGTAGACGAAGAACAGCAGCCGCTTGATCGCGTCGCGGTGGTCCAGGTTGACGAAGATGGTCTCGCCGGACGGCGCACCGAACCGGTCGTCGCCGCTGAGCTTCACGTACGGCGGTGAGTTGAGGTCACCGAAGAAACCGCCCAGCGGCTGGACCACGCCCTTGCTGCCGTCGGCCATCTCCCACAGGCAGCCGATGTCGAGGTCCACATTGGCCACGCCCTGGGTGTGGGCCTGGACCACCTCGGGCTTGAAGAGCTTGGAGGGGTGGCGCAGCAGCCGGCCGCTCTGCTTGGAGCGGCCCTCGATGTCGGAGGTGCGCATCCGCCAGGAGAGGTTGACGCGCAGGTTGCCCGTGGCGGCGCCCTGCTTGGTGAGCGAGACGGACGGACGCCGCTTGGTGAGATCGATGGAGTTCGTCGCGGCGCTGCCGGAGTCGAACTGCGCCGCGTTGTTCCGCCACAGGTTGTCCCAGAAAGCCATGCCCCGCCCCTCGTCGCTTCTCCTGACGTACGCCGCGGGGCGGCCGGGAGCACCCGGCCGCCCCGCTCAGAGCGTTCCTCGTTGCCGCGGTCGTCACACTCCGGACGGGACCTCGGCCTTCTTGTCGTCCGGTCCCGCTCCTCCTTCGGCCGCCAGCCGCTTGTTGCGGCGGACGGAGGAGAGGAAGGAGGCGGCGATCAGGAAGACACCGATGGTGCCGGTAATGAGTTCGCTGATCTCGTGCTGGATCGTGATGAGCAGGATCACGGCGAGGGCGCCGATGGCGTAGTGCGCGCCGTGCTCCAGGTAGACGTAGTCGTCCAGCGTGCCCTGGCGGACCAGGTAGACGGTGAGCGACCGGACGTACATGGCGCCGATGCCGAGGCCGAGCGCCATCCAGAAGATCTGGTTGGTGATGGCGAAGGCGCCGATGACTCCGTCGAAGGAGAACGACGCGTCCAGCACCTCGAGGTACAGGAACAGGAAGAAGGCGGCCTTGCCGGCCAGGCCGACCGCCGAGACCGGCTTGCCCTGCTGCTTGGCCTTCTCCTCCTGCTCGTGCTCGCGCTCCTCCTCTTCCTCCAGCTTGTTCTCGAAGTAGCCCGACAGGCCGCCGACCACCAGGTACGTGATCAGGCCGGCGACGCCGGAGAGGAGCACCGTGGCCGACTTGTCGACGTGTCCGGCGCTGGTGTGCGCTTGGGTGGCGAAGGTGATGGCGCTGACCAGAAGCGCGATCAGCGCGATGCAGACCGACAGCATGTCGACCTTGCCGAGCTTGGCGAGCGGGCGCTCCAGCCAGCCGAGCCACTTGATGTCGCGGTCCTCGAAGATGAAGTCGAGGAAGATCATCAGCAGGAACATGCCACCGAAGGAGGCGATCGCGGCGTGCGCGTCGGTGACGAGGTTCTTGTACTGCTCGGGCTGTTGCAGGGCCAGCTCGACCGCTTCGATCGGACCGACCTTGGCGCTGATGGCGACGATGACGACGGGGAACACCAGCCGCATGCCGAAGACCGCGATCAGGATGCCGATCGTCAGGAAGATCTTCTGCCAGAAGGCGTTCATCTTCTTGAGGATTCCGGCGTTGACGACCGCATTGTCGAAGGACAGCGAGATCTCGAGGATCGACAGGATCAGTACGACCCCGAACGCCTCCCACCCCCACTGCCAGGCGGCGAATGCGAGGCCGAGCGCCGTGACGGCGAACGACCAGCCGAAGGTTTTCAGAACCACTGGCTACCCCATCGTGTTTTAAGTACGGGTACGGGACTCCCCCGCGCCGTGCGCGCCGGGTTTTGAGCCGACCCGGAGCAGTGCTTTAGGAAACATTGACCCCGAAGTCTAGAGCGATGCCCCTGAGGCCCGACGCGTACCCCTGCCCCACCGCCCGGAACTTCCACTCGCCGCCGTACCGGTACAGCTCGCCGAAGATCATCGCGGTCTCGGTGGAGGCGTCCTCGCTGAGGTCGTAGCGCGCGAGCTCCTGGCCGTCGGCCTGGTCGACCACGCGGATGAAGGCGTTGGCGACCTGGCCGAAGGTCTGGCCGCGCGGGTCGGCGTCGTGGATCGAGACAGGGAAGATGATCTTGTCGCAGTGGGCGGGCACCTGCGAGAGGTTCACGATCAAGGACTCGTCGTCGCCGTCCCCCTCGCCCGTCAGGTTGTCGCCGGTGTGCTCGACGGAGCCGTCGGGGCTGGTGAGGTTGTTGTAGAAGACGAACCATTCGTCGCCCAGCACCCGGCCGTTCTGGCAGAGCAGCGCGCTGGCGTCGAGGTCGAAGGGCGCTCCGGTGGTGGAGCGCGCGTCCCAGCCGAGCCCGATCAGCACCTGGGTGAGGTTGGGTGCGGCCTTGGAGAGGGAGACGTTGCCTCCCTTGGCGAGCGTGACGCCCATGACGGTGGTCCTCCCCTGAGGTGTACTGCCGTGTACTGCCTGTACTGCCTGCACTGCTCAATGAGGCACGTCCGGCGCCGCACGCGGGAAGCGTGCGGCGCCGGACGAGACTGCGCGGCGGGTGTCGCCGCGGGCTCAGACGTTGACGCCGAAGTCCTGCGCGATGCCGCGCAGGCCCGAGGCGTAACCCTGGCCGACGGCGCGGAACTTCCACTCGGTGCCGTGGCGGTACAGCTCGCCGAAGACCATGGCGGTCTCGGTCGAGGCGTCCTCGCTGAGGTCGTAACGGGCGATCTCGGCGCCGCCGGCCTGGTTCACGACGCGGATGAACGCGTTGCGGACCTGACCGAAGGACTGCTGGCGGTTCTCGGCGTCGTAGATCGACACCGGGAAGACGATCTTGGCGACGTCGGCGGGCACGCCCGCGAGGTTCACCTTGATCTGCTCGTCGTCGCCCTCGCCCTCACCGGTGAGGTTGTCACCGGTGTGCTCGACGGAGCCGTCGGCGCTCTTGAGGTTGTTGAAGAACACGAAGTCCTGGTCGTTACGGACCTTGCCGTCCTCGCCGGTCAGGATGGCGCTGGCGTCGAGGTCGAAGTCCGTCCCGGTGGTGGTGCGGACGTCCCAGCCCAGACCGACGGTGACGGCCGTCAGGCCCGGGGCCTCCTTGGTCAGCGAGACGTTGCCGCCCTTGCTGAGGCTGACTCCCACGAGTCCCTCCATTGGTTTCCAGGGGCAGCGCCCCCGTCGTGCGTTGGCATCGGATCAACGACTGGATCCTAGTGACCGGTTCCCGAGACGAGCAGGCTCTTGGCCTGAAGAGTTCAGAGGGTGTCGAGCGCCTTGATGTACTCGTTCAGGTCACGGGCGTCGGGCAGGGCGTTGACGACGATCCAGCGCACCACGCCCTCCTTGTCGATGATGAAGGTGCCGCGCACCGCGCAGCCCTTCTCCTCGTCGAAGACCCCGTACGCGCGCGACACCTCGCCGTGCGGCCAGAAGTCGGACAGCAGCGGGTACTCCAGGCCCTCCTGCTCGGCGAAGACCCGCAGCGTGTGGATGGAGTCGTTGGAGACGGCCAGCAGCTGGGTGTCGTCGTTGACGAAGGCCGGCAGCTCGTCGCGGAGCGCGCAGAGCTCGCCCGTGCACACGCCGGTGAAGGCGAACGGGTAGAAGAGCAGCACCACGTTCTTCTCGCCGCGGAAGTCGGAGAGGCGCACGGTGCGCCCGTGGTTGTCCTTCAGCTCGAAGTCGGGGGCCTTGGTGCCGACGGTGATCGGCTCAGCGGCACGGGTCGCCTCGATCGTCATGAAAACGCAATCCCTTCCAGTGGGCTTCCAGTGGGCTTCCGGTGGCATTCCGGCGGCTTCCGGTGGCTGCCGGTGAGCGCGGGCGGGCCGGGCGGGGCTCCGGCCGGGTCCACCCTACGCACAGGGCCCCCGGCCGACGGTGTCGGCGGGGGCCCTGAGAGCTCTCGAGTGAGTCGGCGGGGTCAGCGCTTGGTGCTGGTCTTGGCGGCCTTCGGCGTGATCAGCCGACTGCCGGTCCAGTCCTTGCCCCAGCTGATGCTCCGGGTCTGGGAGAGGCCGGCGGTCTGGGCGGCCTCATTGATGTCGCTGGGCTCGATGTAGCCGTCCCGGCCGGTCTTGGGCGTCAGGAGCCAGATCTCCCCGCCCTCGTCGATCAGACCGATGGCGTCCACCAGCGCGTCCGTGAGGTCGCCGTCCTCGTCACGGAACCACAGCAGCACGACGTCGGCGACGTCGTCGTAGTCCTCGTCGACGAGCTCCTGGCCGGTGACGGCCTCGATTGCCTCACGGAGCTCCTGCTCGACGTCATCGTCGTAGCCGATCTCCTGGACCACCTGTCCGGGCTCGAACCCCAGCTTCGCTGCCGGGTTGGTCCGCTCCTCCGCGTGGTCCGCGGTCGCGCTCACGGCTTGCCTCCTGATCGTGTTTTTGGGAAATGCTTCGGCCGCGCGCGTACGCGAGGCGTTGGCCGTAGTCCACACGTGCTGGGCGGATCGCGCAAGTACCCGGCGGCCGAGACCGCCGAAACGGTGACTTTTGGGGCCGTCTCGCCCCAACTCCAGGTACCGCTCCGCCCGCGCCCGTCATGCAACCGCGGCTCTTGACCCACTTTAGGGGCTTCTGCTCCGTCCTGGCGCCCGCAGAGGATCGATCACCCCACCGAACGCGGGGCCGAATCGGGCGTAAGGTTGCGATTCACCCCGGATCTTGGTCCGGGACTCCCCCCGGGGTTACCTCACAGTAGAGATGACGTTTGCCTCCACGGGGTAGACGATGGTGGCGGCGCGACCGTACTACCGGCCCTTCCCCGTAGGCTCCACCGACCAGAAGGAACAGCGTGGCTTCCGGATCCGATCGCAACCCGATCATCATTGGCGGCCTTCCCAGCCAGGTCCCGGATTTCGATCCCGAAGAGACCAAGGAATGGCTGGACTCGCTCGACGCCGCCATCGACGCACGCGGCCGTGAGCGGGCCCGCTATCTGATGCTGCGCCTCATCGAGCGGGCCCGCGAGAAGCGCGTGGCCGTGCCCGAGATGCGCAGCACGGACTACGTGAACACCATCGCGACCAAGGACGAGCCGTTCTTCCCCGGCAATGAGGAGATCGAGCGCAAGATCCTCAACGCCACCCGCTGGAACGCCGCGGTGATGGTCTCCCGCGCCCAGCGCCCGGGCATCGGCGTCGGCGGGCACATCGCCACCTTCGCCTCCTCCGCGTCCCTCTACGACGTGGGCTTCAACCACTTCTTCCGCGGCAAGGACCAGGGCGACGGCGGCGACCAGATCTTCTTCCAGGGACACGCGTCGCCCGGCATCTACGCCCGCGCGTTCCTGCTGGACCGGCTGACCGGGACGCAGCTCGACGGCTTCCGCCAGGAGAAGTCGAAGTACCCCGACGGCCTGTCCTCGTATCCGCACCCGCGGTCGATGCCGGACTTCTGGGAGTTCCCGACGGTCTCCATGGGCCTGGGCCCGATCGGCGCGATCTACCAGGCGCGGATGAACCGTTACATGCACGCGCGCGGCATCGCCGACACCTCCAAGTCGCACGTCTGGGCCTTCCTGGGCGATGGCGAGATGGACGAGCCGGAGTCGCTCGGCCAGCTGTCGATCGCCGCCCGCGAGGGCCTGGACAACCTGACCTTCGTCGTCAACTGCAACCTCCAGCGGCTCGACGGCCCGGTGCGCGGCAACGGCAAGATCATCCAGGAGCTGGAGTCGCAGTTCCGTGGCGCCGGCTGGAACGTGATCAAGCTGATCTGGGACCGCTCGTGGGACCCGCTGCTGGCCCAGGACCGCGACGGCGTGCTGGTCAACAAGCTGAACACCACGCCGGACGGACAGTTCCAGACGTACGCCACGGAGACCGGCTCCTACATCCGGGAGCACTTCTTCGGCGGCGACCACCGGCTCCGCGCGATGGTCGAGAACATGACCGACCACCAGATCCTGATGCTGGGGCGCGGCGGCCACGACCACCGGAAGATCTACGCGGCGTACAAGGCGGCCGTGGAGCACCAGGGCCAGCCGACCGTGATCCTGGCGCAGACGGTCAAGGGCTGGACGCTCGGCCCGAACTTCGAGGGCCGCAACGCCACCCACCAGATGAAGAAGCTGACGGTCGACGACCTGAAGCGCTTCCGCGACCGGCTGCACCTGCCCATCGCCGACAAGGAGCTCGAGGACGGACTGCCGCCGTACTACCACCCGGGCCCGGAGTCCGAGGAGATCCAGTACATGCACGACCGCCGCAGGGCGCTGGGCGGGTACGTCCCGACCCGGGTCGTGCGGGCGAAGCCGCTGGCGCTGCCGGACGACAAGGCGTACGCGGCGGTGAAGAAGGGCTCGGGGCAGCAGTCGATCGCGACGACGATGGCGTTCGTCCGCCTGCTGAAGGACCTGATGCGGGACAAGGAGCTCGGCAAGCGGTTCGTGCTGATCGCGCCCGACGAGTACCGCACGTTCGGTATGGACTCCTTCTTCCCGAGCGCCAAGATCTACAACCCGCTGGGGCAGCAGTACGAGGCGGTCGACCGCGAGCTGCTGCTCGCGTACAAGGAGTCGCCGACCGGACAGATGCTGCACGACGGCATCTCGGAGGCGGGCTGCACGGCCTCGCTGATCGCCGCCGGGTCGGCGTACGCGACGCACGGCCAGCACCTGATCCCGGTGTACGTCTTCTACTCGATGTTCGGTTTCCAGCGGACCGGCGACCAGTTCTGGCAGATGGCCGACCAGCTGTCGCGCGGTTTCGTTCTGGGCGCGACCGCTGGGCGTACCACGCTGACCGGCGAGGGCCTGCAGCACGCGGACGGCCACTCGCAGCTGCTCGCCTCGACGAACCCGGCCTGCGTCGCGTACGACCCGGCCTACGGCTACGAGATCGCGCACATCGTCAAGGACGGTCTGCGCCGGATGTACGGGGAGTCCGCCGAAGGCACAGCGGGTGAGGACGTCTTCTACTACCTGACCGTCTACAACGAGCCGATCCAGCACCCGGCCGAACCGGCGGACGTGGACGTCGAGGGCATCCTCAAGGGCCTGCACCGCATCAGCGCCGGTGCGGCGGGCGCGGTCCCGGCGCAGATCATGGCGTCGGGCGTCGCCGTGCCGTGGGCACTGGAGGCGCAGCGGATCCTCGCGGAGGAGTGGAACGTCCGCGCCGACGTGTGGTCGGCGACCTCGTGGAACGAGCTGCGCCGCGAGGCCGTCGCGGTCGACGAGCACAACCTGCTGCACCCGGAGGAGGAGCAGCGCGTCCCGTACGTGACGCGCAAGCTGTCCGGCGCGGAGGGGCCGTTCGTCGCCGTCTCCGACTGGATGCGGTCGGTCCCGGACCAGATCGCGCGCTGGATCCCGGGCCCGTACACCTCGCTGGGCGCGGACGGCTTCGGCTTCGCGGACACCCGCGGGGCGGCGCGGCGGTACTTCCACATCGACGCGCAGTCGATCGTGCTGGCGGTGCTGACCGAGCTGGCGCGGGCGGGCAAGGTGGACGGTTCGGCACTGAAGCAGGCCATCGACCGCTACCAGCTCCTCGACGTGTCGGCGGCCGACCCGGGCGCGGCGGGCGGCGACGCGTAGGCGCCCCGGCGAACGCCCCGGCGGCAGGCACCTCGGCGGTGGGTGCCCCGACGGTGGACACCTCGGTGGTAGGTGCCCGTGCGGGGGGACTGTGTCTCCCCGCACCCGCCTAGCATTCCGGACATGAACGAACGCTGGGAGGCGCGCACCCAGGCGCCGCTGCTGGGGCTCGCCGTCGCGTTCGGCGTGGCCTACGCGATACCGATCGTGGCGCCCGACGCCGCCCCCTGGGTCCACCAGAGCTGTCTGGTGGTGGAGTGGGTGGTGTGGGGCGCCTTCGCCGTGGACTACGTCGCACGGCTGGTGCTGGCGCCGGAGCGGTGGCTCTTCGTACGCCGCCACCCGCTGGACCTGGCCGCGGTCCTGCTGCCGCTGATCCAGCCGCTGCGGCTCCTGCGGCTGGTCTCCACCCTGCTGCTGGTCGGGCGGCGGGCCCGGATGGCGCCGCAGATCACGCTGACCACGTACGTGGCCGGCGCGGTGGTGGGGCTGATGATGTTCGGCTCGCTGGCCGTGCTGCACGTGGAGCGGGACGCGCCGGACGGGAACATCAAGACGCTGGGCGATGCCGTCTGGTGGTCGTTCACGACGATGACCACCGTCGGGTACGGCGACCACGCGCCGACGACCGGGCTCGGGCGCGTGCTGGCGGTGGGACTGATGCTCTCCGGCATCGCCTTGCTCGGTGTCGTCACCGCCAACATCGCGGCGTGGTTCATCTCCCGCTTCGAGCGGGACGACGCGGAGGAGCGCCGCCAGACGGCGCTCCTCGAAGCCCTGACGCAGGAGGTCAAGGACTTGCGAGCGGAGGTCGCCCGCCTGTCGGCGGGCGTCCCGCCCCAGCGCCACGCCCAGGCACCTTCCGATCGGCCTTGAGGTCCCGCGCCGCGCGATCCGGCCCGGTCCGCCGCCACGTCCGGCCGCGTGACCGGGGGTTCCACGCGCTGGGGTCCGGGTACCCCGGCTCATGATTCCCAGACCTTGAAGGCCCGTACTTGGTAGGGGGATTCGGGCACCCAGGTCCCGCCGCCCGGATACGTCTCGAATTCGCCGGTCTCCGCGCACTCGGCCGACTGGTACGTGGTGACGGGCCGTCCGGTGCGGTTGGCGACGGCGGTGGCGGTGGTGCCCGCGGGAAGCGGGACGCAGCTGTCGATGTCGACGCCGGTCAGCTCGTACGTCTGCCGGCCGCCGCGGAAGTCCTGCTTCGGCCACAGGCACAGCTGGCCGGTGTCGCATGGTCCGAGCCGCGGTGCCACGGCGGGGGCCGCGGGGGCGGTGGTGACGGTCGCGCCGGCGGTGGCCGGCAGGGCGAGCCCCACCGCGCACGCGGCGAGCGCGGCGGCGGTGGAGGCGAGCAGGGCGGTGGCGTAGGTGCGCATGATGAGTCCCCCGTTACGTGTCGTGACGATCACTTGCTACAGCGTGACGCAGAGTGATCGACCTGGGGAAGGGGGCTCGGCCGCATTCACCCGATCGGGTGGCCGACCGGCGCCGGGCACGCCTCGGGCCCCGGCAGGCGGTGCGCTGCC
This sequence comes from Streptomyces sp. NPDC030862, assembly GCF_055571835.1. NCBI lineage: Bacteria > Bacillati > Actinomycetota > Actinomycetes > Kitasatosporales > Streptomycetaceae > Streptomyces > Streptomyces sp. NPDC030862. The sequence continues at coordinate 237,339 of NZ_JBVIEN010000011.1, forward strand.
GGGGCCCGGGTTCGGCCCACCGGTGGTGGAGCGAGATCGGTCCACCGCGGTGGAGCGAGGACGGAGGGGCGATGTGTCAGATGTGGGCGGCGCCCGCGCCCGCTTCGGCGTTCTCGCCGCGCTTGGTCAAGGTCGCGACCAGGGCCGCGACGACCGCCACCAGGCCGGCCACTGTGAACGCCATACCCATGCCCGACATGAAGGTGTCGTGGATGACCCCGCCGATCCGGTCGGCCATGTCCGGCGTCATACCGGGCGCCTTGGCCAGCTCGGACGGGACCATGCCGAACTCCGCCGCCTCCTCCAGCCGCGGGTCCGGCGGGACCGGGATGCCGGCGGCCTTCCAGTTGCCCGCGAACTCGGCGCTGACCTTCGAGGACATCACCGCGCCCAGCACCGCCGTACCCAGCGCGCCGCCGACCTGCATCGCGGCCTGCTGCAGACCACCGGCCACGCCGGAGAGCTCCAGCGGGGCGTTGCCGACGATGACCTCCGTCGCGCCCACCATGACCGGCGCGAGGCCGAGGCCCAGCAGGGCGAACCACAGCGACATCGCGAGCGTGCCCGTGCCCGGCGTGAGCGTGATCATGCCGAACATGGCCGCGGCGGTGCAGACCATGCCGCCGACCAGCGGGACGCGCGGTCCGAACTTGGTGATGAGCGCGCCCGCCAGCGGCGAGGAGACGATCATCATCGCGGTCAGCGGCAGCAGGTGCAGTCCGCTGTCGACCGGGCTGAGCCCCTTGACGCCCTGGAGGTAGAACGTCACGAAGAAGAGGCCGCCCATGAAGGCGAAGGCCATCAGGACCATCAGCACGACACCCGCGGAGAGCGGGACGGAGCGGAACATGCCCAGCGGGATGAGAGGTTCCCTGACCTTCGTCTCCCAGACGGCGAAGAGCGCGAAGAGGACCACGGCGCCGAGCATGCAGAGCCAGGTGTTGCGTCCGCCCCAGCCCCAGGACTCGCCGGCCTTGATGAGACCGAAGACGAGCGACCCCATCGCGCCGGACAGCAGCAGGATGCCGACGACGTCGAACGACCGCGGGGCGTTCTCCGCCCGGTGGTCCTTGAGGATCAGCACGCCCAGCACGAGGGCGACGACGCCGACCGGCACGTTGATGAAGAACACCGACTGCCAGCTGACGTGCTCGACCAGCACGCCGCCCAGGATCGGGCCGCCCGCGGTGGACGCGCCGATGACCATGCCCCAGATACCGATGGCCATGTTCAGCTTCTCGGCCGGGAACGTGGCGCGCAGCAGGCCGAGCGCGGCCGGCATCAGCAGCGCGCCGAACAGGCCCTGGAGCACACGGAAGGCGACCACCAGGGCGATCGAGTCGGACATCCCGATCGCGGCGGACGCCCCCGCAAAGCCTGCGATACCTATGAGGAAGGTCTGGCGGTGGCCGAAGCGGTCACCGAGCTTGCCGGCCGTGATGAGCGCGACGGCGAGCGCGAGGAGGTAGCCGTTGGTGATCCACTGCACGTCGGCGAGCGACGCGTTGAGGTCCCGCTGGATCGCGGGGTTGGCGATGGCCACGATCGTGCCGTCGAGCGCGACCATCATCACACCCACGGCAACAGCGAAGAGAGTTAGCCATGGATGGCCGCGCAGCCCCTTACCAGGTGACCCAGGGAAGCCCTGGCCCTGCGGGCCCCCCGGACCCTGCGACGGCGTCTTGACGGTGGTCTGACTAGTCATACGGCGAGGCTAATGTCAGCGACTGACAATTGACAAAGCAATTCACACGCCGGTAACTGTCATATCGCTCACAGGTACCCTGAGCTGGTGAAAGTGTCGAGACAAAGGCCATCAAGTGACGGTTGAGCAGGCGCCCGCCGTGGGGTTGCGCGAGCGGAAGAAGCAGCGCACCCGGGACGCCCTCGTGCGCGCCGCGCTGGAGCTCTTCACCACCCGGGGGTACGAGCGGACCACCGTCGACGAGATCGCCGCCACCGTGGACGTCTCGCAGCGCACCTTCTTCCGTTACTTCGCCAGCAAGGAAGAGGTCGCCTTCGCCGTCCAGCACATGGTCGAGCGGCACTTCGTGACCGCCCTGTGCGACCGTCCCGCCCACGAGGCCCCGCTCGACGCCCTCCGTAACGCCCTCCTCTCCGCCTGGGACACCATCGAAGAGGCCATCACCGAGGTCGTCCCGGTCGAGCTGTACCTGCGTACCTTCCAGGTGATCGAGTCGACGCCCGCGCTCCTCGCCGTCCATCTCCGCCGCTCCATCGAGATGGAGGAGAACATCGCCCGGCTCATCGCCGACCGCGAGGGGCTGGACGTGGACGCGGACCCGCGGCCGCGCGTCGCCGTCGCCGCGTTCAGCGGCGTCATGCGGATCACCGGCCAGTTGTGGGGCCGCGGGGAGGACGCCTCCCTGGAGGCGATCCGCGCCCTCACCGAGTCCTACCTCGACCACCTGGGCCCGGCCCTCGCCGGCGCCTGGCGCGACCCGGCCCACTCGCGCGCGCCTGCGTCGTAGCCGGACGCGCAGAACCGCGGCGTACGCCCTACTTCGCCAGAGCCCGGTTCCGGGACGGGCACGGCTCACCGCCCGATTTCCGGGCCGCGATGACAGCGGCCGGCGAACTCCGAGCCAGTCGGGACGACCCGGGCCGCGAAGAGGGCAACATCCTCGCGGACCGCGCCGCGAAGAGGACAACATCGTCGCAGCGAGGCCGGCCCATCCCCGCGCCGTCGTGTGCGCCCGGGCGCACAGGCGCGCGGGGTGCGCACAGTGGGTGACCGCGCTTCCCCGGATTCCCTCTCTCAAGCGTGATCCGCGTCACCCGTTTCGCGAGGCCCCGCGCGCTTCTCCTAGGGTGTCCCGCAGTGACTTCCTTCGACTCCTCTCCCACGCTCACCGTCTGGCGCACTTTGCTCGCTCTCGCGGTGGTTTTCATCCTCCTCATGACCACCGGCTGGACGGCGATACGCCCCCAGGGGGCGCCGGGAGAGCCGCGCGAGGCCGCGCTGGCCGCATGGCGGAATGGCCGGATCGGTACGCATGAGCTGCCCGACCCCGAGGCGCCGCCGGGCGTCATCGCGGCGTTCTTCCGGGCGCTCAAGGCCTCGCAGCGCGAGCGGCTCGCCGCCGACCACCCCCTCGTCGTGGGCAACCTCGACGGCGCGCCCGTCACGCTGCGCTACCGCGCCAACCGCTACGCCCTGGGCCGGGCGCTCGACACCGAACGCAAGCGGGCAGCCGACGGCCGGCTGTCCGCCGCCGGGCGCCAGGAAGCCCTGCGCCGCGCGCACCGGTTCACCTCCCTCATGGGCGACGGGCGTCAGATCCTCTCCTTCGACCCGTCCGGCAAGGGCCGCGTGGCCGAGGTCTTCGGTGACCTCGACCGCGCCGAGCGCGTCTCGGTGATCGTGCCCGGGGTCGACACCAACCTGATCACCTTCCAGAAGAGCGCCCGCAAGTACACCGCCCCCGTCGGGATGGCCCAGTCGCTGTACGCCGCCGAACGCGCCGCCTCCCCCACCACCCGTACCGCCGTCATCGCCTGGGCCGACTACACCTCGCCCGTCGGGGTCGGCATGGACGCCGCCACCGGGCGGCTCGCCGCCGACGGCGCCGTACGGCTGGTGTCGCTGACCGGCGCGCTGCCCGGGGACTCGCGGGTCTCGCTCTTCTGCCACAGCTACGGCTCCGTCGTCTGCGGCGTCGCCGCGCGCCGCCTGCCCGCGCGCGTCTCCGACGTCGCCGTCGCGGGCAGCCCCGGCATGCGCGCCGAGAGCGCCGCCGCCCTCGGCACCCGCGCCCGCGTGTGGGCCATGCGCGACGCCGACGACTGGATCGCCGACGTGCCGTACCTGGACGTCGGCGGGCTCGGCCACGGGGCCGACCCGGTGGCGCCGGAGTTCGGCGCACGCGTGCTGTCGGCGTCCGGTGCCGTGGGCCACGCCGGGTACTTCGAGCCGGGCACCGAGAGCCTCGAGAACTTCGCGGCGATAGGCGTCGGCGCGTACGACAGCGTCAGCTGCGCGGGCGGCGGCAGTGGCAGTGGCAGTGGCAGTGGCGAGAACAGCCACAGTGACCACAGCGACGGCCGCGACGCGCGAGACGCCGACGACAGCAGTGGCGCACGTGGCGGACGTGGCGCCGACGACGCCTGCCGCAGTGGAATCTCCGGTTCGAGTGCCGCCTGACGCGCGTAGAGGCGCGCGCAGTGTGGCGCACATCGGAACTTTCGAGGGGCGACGCGCGGGCGCACGCCGCATACGATGAGGCGCATGGGTGATGTGCTGGCCGGAATTCATGCTTCCTGGGAGTTCGAAACCGACGCCGTGCTCATCCGCTTCGAACGGGGGATACGCGCACCGAAGCTCTTCCAGACGCTGCGCGAACGACGCATTCCCCACGAGGCGTTGGCGTCGGTGACCCTCTCCCCGGGCAAACGCGGCACCGTCGTGCTGCACGCGGTACCGAGACCAGGCGCCGATCCTCTGATGGAGGCGGCCGCCGGCCAGCTGAAGGAGGGCATCGACCCCTACCGGCTCGTCCTGCCCGCCGACCGCGAGACCCTCGCCGAGTACTACGCCGACGAACTGCGCGCCCAGCTCGGGCCGCGCGCGGACGAACCTGCCGAGCGGTTCCTGGTGGCGGCCCCCGAGGCGCCGCTCCAGTTCAAGGCGTACGACGGGAAGGCGTCCTTCGACGGGAGCCAGGTGGCGTTCCGGTGGTTCTGGACCGGGGCCTCCTCCGCCAAGTGGAAGGCCGGTGACCAGTCCTTCTCCGTACGGGAGTTGTCCGGCGTCGAGTGGCGCTCGCCCGATGTCCTGGACGGTTACCTCCGGCTGCTGCGGCGCGGCCACACCCCGGAGCCCCAGGCGGACCAGGACCCGGCCGCCGTCGTCTTCGGCCTCGGGTACGGGCCCGTGCACGAGTCGCTGCCCTTCGCGGCGGCGGTGCTCGCGGCGGTACGCGACGGGTGTCGGGACGGGGGCAGGGACGGAAGCAGGGACGGTTCCGCGGCCGTGGGCCCGGCGGCCGTGCCCGTACCGGTGACCGTGGGAGCCGGGCGGCGCGACCCGGCGGACATCGCGGAACGCATCCGGCACCTGGGGGAGCTGTACCAGGCGGGGCTGGTGACCGACGAGGAGTTCACGGCGAAGAAGGCGGAGCTGCTGGCGGAGCTGTGAGGCATGGCGAAGCCTGCTGCATGGCAGGGCTCTGAAGCATGGCGGAGCTGCACCGCCGGGCCTGGGCACGCAGGCGTCAGGCGTCAGGCGTTCGACGTCGGCACGACCACCTGATACTCCGGTGGGCGCGCCGCCTGATACCCCGGTATGACGCGGCCGCACCAGCCGCTGCCTAGGCTGGTCCGTCATGCCCACCCTCCCGCCGCCCTCTCCCCCTCCCCCTCCCTCATCCGCGCCCAAGCCTCCACCCCCACCCCGGCTGCGCGATGCCGCGCGTGTCTCCCTGCGTGCGCTCGGGACCGCGCTCGTCACCCCCACCCGGCCCGGCGCGCCACTGTTCGGGCACGCCGGGGCGTCGTGGCTGCGCCGACTCCCGTACGCCGTCGCCCTCGTGTTCGTCGCGGTGCTGCTGCCCGTGACGGCCACCGTCCTCGCCCAGAACTACGAGCTGAACGGCGCGCTCGCCGGAGCCCTCGCCACCGCCCAGACCGCCCCGCTGCTGCTCGCCGTGGGCCGGCCGCTGCAGGCCTGGTGGATCATCGGGGCCGCCGACGTGGTCGGCGCGCTGCTGGTGCTCGCGGTGGGCCAGGCGACGGGGCGGCTCTGGCCGTGGACGCCGATGGTCGTGGTCGGCTACCTGGTGCTCATGGTGGCCGTGGGATTGCGCGAGTCGCGGCGCACGCTCCTCGGCGTATGGCTGGTGACGGGCGCGGCCGGGTTCGCCTTCGAGCTGGTGTCGGAGCAGCGGGCCGGCGCCGTCCACCTGCTGCTGTTCATCCTGACCGGGGTGATCCTGCTGCTGACGGGGACGCTGCGGGAACGCCGCGACGCGCAGCGGCGGCTGGCCGAGCAGGAGACGATCAGCGAGGCCGAGCGCGCCCGGCGCACGCTGCTGGAGGAGCGGGCCCGGATCGCGCGCGAGCTGCACGACGTGGTGGCCCACCACATGTCGGTGATCACCGTGCAGGCGGACTCGGCGCCGTACCGGATCGAGGGGCTCCCCGAGGCGGCGCGCGAGGAGTTCACGACGATCGCCGCGTCCGCGCGTGAGTCGCTGACGGAGATGCGGCGGCTGCTGGCGGTGCTGCGCAGCGACGGCAGGGAGGGAGGGGACGGTACGGAGGGTGCGGGCGCGGGCGCGGGGGTCGAACGGGCTCCGCAGCCCGGGCTGAACCGGCTCCAGCAGCTCGTCGAGGCGACCGTACGGGCCGGGGTGCCGGCCGAGTTGTCGCTACCGGCGGCCTCGGCGCTCGGCGCCGTACCGCAGGCGGTGGACCTCTCCGCGTACCGGATCGTGCAGGAGGCGCTCGCCAATGTGGTGCGGCACGCGCCGGGGGCGCCGACGCGGGTGTCGGTGACGTCGGCGGACGGCTGGCTGACCGTACTGGTGGTCAACGGCCCGCCCGGGGATCCGATGTCGCCGGCGCAGGGTCGGCAGGGTCGTCCCGTGGAAGCGCCCGGGAGCGGCACCGGGCATGGACTGGTCGGCATGCGCGAGCGCGTACGGTTGACGGGCGGCACGCTGGACACCGGGCCGCTGCCGGACGGGGGGTACCGGGTGGCGGCCCGCATGCCCCTGAGCGTGAAGGAGCATGTGTGACCATCCGCGTGATCATCGTCGACGACCAGGCCATGGTGCGGGCGGGGTTCGCCGCCCTGCTGTCGGCACAGCCGGACATCGACGTCGTCGGCGAGGCGGCCGACGGGCGGGCGGGCGTCTCCGTGGCCCGTTCCACGCACCCCGACGTCGTCCTGATGGACGTGCGGATGCCGGAGATGGACGGGTTGGCGGCGGCACGCGAAGTGCTGAACCCGCCGCCCGGTGTAGACGTCCACCGCCCGAGGGTGCTGATGCTCACCACCTTCGACGTGGACGACTACGTGTACGAGGCGCTGCGCGCCGGGGCGTCCGGCTTCCTGCTGAAGGACGCCCCGCCGGCGGACCTGATCGCGGCGGTACGGGTGGTGGCGGCGGGCGAGGCGCTGCTCGCACCCTCGGTGACGCGCCGTCTGATCGCCGACTTCGCCGCGACCCGGCCCGCCCCGCGCCGGAACCACTCCCTCCGCCTGAACGGTCTGACGCCCCGTGAGACGGAGGTCCTGGAGCTGATCGCCCGGGGTCTGTCGAACCAGGAGATCGCGAGCCATCTCGTCCTCGCCGAACAGACGGTGAAGACGCACATCGGTCGGGTGCTGTCCAAGCTGGACCTGCGGGACCGGGCGCAGGCCGTGATCTTCGCGTACGAGTCCGGGCTGGTGACCCCCGGCGACGCGCACCGCTGACCACCCACCACCCACCACCCACCACCCACCACCCACCGCCGACGCCGGCACCCCGTACCCCGGTATCACCCCGTGGATGGCTCCGCGGGGTGACGCTCCGGTCGGGCCCGCGCCCCTACCTTCCTCCCGCCGGACAGGGCGAAGGAAACAGAGGGGGGCGCGATGCGCCGGTACACGAAGACGCACGGGAAGACGTACGGGAAGACGTACGGGAGGACGTACAAGAGGGCCGCGATCACCGCCGCGCTGGTGCTGGCCGCCGTGGCCGGGACCACCGGGTGGGCCACCGGAGGGGCCGGCGGCAGGCAGCAGGCCATGACCGGGCCGCCGCCGGGTACGGTCGCGTGGCGAGCGGATACGTCGCTGGGACGGGAGCTGCCCGACCCGGCCACGGCGACACCCGCACAGGTGGCCGCCTTCTTCGGCGGGCTCAGCGCCGCGCAGCGGCACGACCTCGCGCGGCGTCACCCGGGCGTGGTGGGCAATCTGGACGGTGCACCCGTGGCCCTGCGGTACGAGGCGAACGCCCTCTCCGTACGCCGTGACGCGCGGTACGCCCGGCTCGCCGGGCGGCAGATCCTGGCGTTCGACCCGCGCGGCCGCGGCCAGGTCGCCGAGGTGTACGGGGACCTGGCGCGCAGCCGGCACATCGCGGTCATCGTGCCCGGCTCGGACATCGACGCGGGGACGTACGACCGGGCCACCGACCCGTACGGCACCCCCGCCGGGATGGGCAAGCAGCTGCGCGGGGCGACCACGGACACGGCCGTCATCGCCTGGACCGGGTACACCACGCCCGTCGGCGTCGGGCTGGACGCCGCCACGGGCGACCTCGCCGAGGCCGGGGCCGAGCGGCTGGTCCGGCTGACCGACGGACTCGCGGCCATCGGCGCTCCCGAGCCCGCCGTGTTCTGCCACAGTTACGGCTCCGTCGCGTGCGGCCTGGCCGCCGAGCGGCTCAAGGCGAAGGACCTCGTCGTGCTCGGCTCCCCCGGCATGCGCGCCGAGAACGTCGCCGACCTCCACACCACGGCCCGCGTCTGGGCTGCCAAGGATCCGTCGGACTGGATCGACGACGTCCCGAACGTCCAGGTCCTCGGGGTCGGCCACGGCCCCGATCCGGCCGACCCCGCCTTCGGCGCCCGTGCCGTGCCCGCCGCCGACGCGGACGGCCACACCGGTTACTTCGCACCCGGCACGCGGTCGCTGCACGCCTTCGCCGCCATCGCCGAAGCGGACGCGGATGCGGATGCGGATGCTGTCACGGACGCGGACGCGGACGTGAAAGGGGACAGGGGGCGCGCGCGATGAGCAGGCTCCTCGGCCTCGCCTCGCGCATCGAAGCGCGCACGCCCGCGCATCGCGACCGCGCCATCGACGGGTTGCGCGCCCTCGCCCTCCTCGCCGTACCCCTCGGGCACTGGCTCCTCGGCGGCTTCACCCTCGACGGTGACGGGGGCCTGCACAACGCCAGTCCCCTCACCGCCTTCGGGTTCTTCGCACCCGTCAGCTGGGTGCTGCAGATGCTCGGCATCTTCTTCCTGGTGGGCGGCTACGCGTCCGTCCTGTCGTACCGCAGGCGCACCGGCTCGGCGGCCGCGTGGCTGCGGGGGCGGCTCGCCCGGCTCGGCCGGCCGGTGCTCGGGGTCACCGCCGTGTGGGCGGTGCTGCTGCCGGTGCTGTACGCCGCCGGCGTGCCCGCCGCCACGCTGCGCACGGCGACGACGCTGGTCGTCCAGCCGCTGTGGTTCGTCGGGGTGTACGCGGTCGTCACCGCCCTCACCCCCTTCTGCGTGCGGGCCTCGCGCCGCCTCGGCGCCTGGGCGGCGGCGCCACTGCTCGGCTGGGTCGCCGCCGTCGACCTCCTGCGCTACGGGCCGTACGCCGACGCCGACGCCGTGGCGTCCTGGCTCGGCATGCTCACGATCCTCCCCGGCTGGCTCTTCGCGTACCAACTGGGCGTCTCGTGGGGCGAGCAGCGGCTCGTCCGGCGGCATGCGTGGGGGCTGCTCCTCTGCGGGGCGGGGCTCTTCGCGGTGCTGCTCGCCTTCTTCGACTACCCGGCCTCGATGGTCGGCGTGCCGGGTGAGGCCCGCAGCAACTCCCACCCGCCGTCGCTGCTCGTCCTCGCCCTCGCCGCCGCGCAGAGCGGCGCCGCGATCCTGCTGCGGGACCGGCTGGTCGGGCTTCTGCGGCGGCCCGCCCTGTGGGCGCCGGTCGTGGTCGTCAACCTCTCGGCGATGACGATCCTGTGCTGGCACCAGACGGCGATGCTCGCCGCGGCCGTACCGGTGTCCCTCACCGCGGGCACGCTGCCGGGCCTGACGGCCGCGCCCGACACCCTCGGCTGGGTCGGGGCGCGGCTCGCCTGGCTGCCGCTCTTCGCCGGGCTGCTCGTCGTCATCGGGCGGTACGCGCGCGGCTTCGAGTCGCCGTGGACGGAGGCCGGCACAGCCCTCCGTACGGCGGCGGCGCTGCTCGCGGCCGGGTTCGCGGTGTTCGCACTGAACTGACCGCGCGCCCCGGCCGCCTGCCGCGGCCGACCAGCCCTCTCAGCCGACCAGCCGTCCCGGCCGACCAGCCGTCCCGGCCGGCCGGCCCTCGTGGCCGACCAGCGCTCTCGGACGGCTAGCCCTCGCGGGCGGCCAGCGCTCTCGGACGGCTAGCCCTCGCGGGCGGCCGACGTGAACGTCATGTCGGCGTAGCGGTCCCCCGCCACCCGATCGGCGATCGGCTCCAGCAGCGCCAGCTCCTCGGCGCCGAGCGTGATCCGGGTGGCCGCGGCGTTCTCCAGCAGGCGGGCGCGCTTGCGCGTGCCGGGGATGGGCACGACGGTGAGGCCGTGCACGGACGCCCGGTGCTGCACCCACGCGAGCGCGACCTGAGCCGGCGTCACCCCGTGTGCCTCGGCCACCTTCCGTACCGGGGCCAGCAGATCGGCGTTCCGCTGGGCGTTGTCGCCGGAGAAGCGCGGGTGGCTCTTGCGGAAGTCGTCGCTCGACAGGTCCTTGACCGCGTCGACGAACACCCCGGCCAGGAAACCCCGGCCGAGCGGCGAGTACGGCACGAACGCCACGCCCAGCTCGGCGGCCGCGCCCACCGCGCTGCGCTCGACGTCGCGGCTGAACAGCGACCACTCCGACTGCACCGCGGCGATCGGATGCACGGCGTGCGCCTCGCGCAGCTCGGCGCCGGTCACCTCGCTCAGGCCCAGGTACTTGACCTTGCCCTCCTTGACCAGTTCGGCCATGGCGCCGACGGTCTCGGCGAGCGGCACGGCGGGGTCGCGGCGGTGCATGTAGTAGAGGTCGATGACGTCGACGCCCAAGCGGCGCAGGCTGCCCTCGACGGACGACCTGATGTACGCCGGGTCGTTGCGGATGCCCCGGTACGCCGGGTCGTCGGTGCGTACGATGCCGAACTTCGTGGCAAGCGTGATCTCGTCGCGGTGCGCGGCGACGAACGGCGCGAGGAACTCCTCGTTCGCACCCCGCCCGTAGACGTCGGCGGTGTCGATGAGGGTGACGCCCGCCTCCAGCGCGGCGTCCAGGGTGTCGCGGGCGGCCGCCTCGTCGGTGGCGCCGTAGAACTCGCTGATGCCCATGGCGCCGAACCCCTGGACGCCGATCTCGGGGCCGTCCGCCCCGCCCATCCGTACCGTGGCGATCTTCTCGATGCCGCCGCTGGTGCTGTTGCTGTTGGTGCTACCGGTGCTGCTCATCAGGCTGTCAGGCCCTCTCCGGCGTCCTGTCGTGGACGCCCGCGTAATAGTTGATCTTGTGGTCGAGTACGGCGAGGGTGTCCCGGAGCTCCTCGATCCGCGCCCGCACGTCCCGGCGCGTCCGCTCCAGCAGCTCCTGCCGCTGCTCGACGGTGTGCTCGCCCTCGCGCACCAGCTCGGCGTACCGCACCATGTCGGCGACCGGCATGCCGGTCAGCCGCAGCTTGCCGACGAACGTGAGCCAGTCCAGGTCCCGGTTGGTGAACCGGCGCTGTCCGGTGTGCGAACGATCGATGTGCGGCATCAACCCGATCCGCTCGTACCAACGCAGCGTGTGGGCGGTGAGCCCGGTCCACTCCGCGACTTCGCTGATCGTGTAGCGGTCCCGGCCGTCGGGGCGCGGGTGCGGCGGCGGCGGCGCGGAGACGCAGATCTCGATGCTCGGCGTCCGTACGGGGGTGCTTGCGATCACCGTCATGCCCCCACGCTAGGAGGTTGGAGTGCACTCGAAGCAAGGAGATTCCCGGGCAAGATCCAAGACGGAACCGCGGGCGCGTTCGAACGAGGCAGCGCCGACGATACGCTCGTACGCATGCAGAGCCTGGCGATGATCGAGAACTGGCCCGTCCCCACCGCTGCCGCCGCCGTCGTACGCGCCGACGGCACGCCGGCCGGAGCGCACGGCCCCACGGGGCGACGCTTCCCCCTGGCCTCGGTCACCAAGCCGCTCGCCGCGTACGCCGTGCTCGTCGCGTACGAGGAGGGGGCCGTCGAGCTCGACGAGCCGGCGGGGCCCGAGGGGTCCACGGTGCGGCACCTGCTCGCGCACACGTCGGGGCTGGCGTTCGACGAGCACCGCGTGATGGCGGCGCCGGGCGCGCGGCGGATCTACTCCAACGCCGGGTTCGAGGTGCTGGGCGACCTTGTGGCCAAGGCCACGGACATCCCGTTCGCGGAGTACCTGCGCCAGGCGGTGCTGGAGCCGCTCGGTATGAAGGACACGGCCCTGGAGGGCTCGCCCGCGAAGGACGGCGTCTCGACCGTCGACGACCTGGTGCGGTTCGCCGCCGAGGTGCAGGCGCCGAGGCTGCTGGACCCGCGGACCGTGCTGGAGGCGATGTCGGTGGTCCACCCAGGGCTGACCGGCATCCTGCCGGGGTACGGCCACCAGAAGCCCAACGACTGGGGTCTCGGCTTCGAGATCCGGGGCGCCAAGTCTCCGCACTGGACGGGGGCTTCGTCGTCGCCGCGGACCTTCGGGCACTTCGGGCAGTCGGGGACCTTCCTGTGGATCGACCCGGACGCCGGGTGGGCGGACGGGAACGGCACAGGCGCGGCGTGCGTGGCCCTGACCGACCGGGCCTTCGGGCCGTGGGCGATCGAGGCGTGGCCCCCGTTCACGGACGCGGTGCTGGCGGAACTGCGCGCCTCGGCCTGAGCGCCCCGCCTCCTCACGAGCCGGGCGCGCGGGCCTGAGCGCCACGCCTCGTCATGCGCCGGGCGCCCGGGCCTGAGCGCCGCGCCTCGTCATGCGCCGGGCGCCCGGGCCTGAGCGCCCCGCATCCTCATGCGCCGCGCGCCGTCCCTCAGCCCGACATCTCCCACACCAGCACCTCGCACGCCTCCAGCGCCACCAGCTCCAGGCCCTCCGCGCCGGTGATCCGGGCCGCGTCACCGGGGCCGAGTTCCTCGCCGGCCAGCCGTACCCGTCCCCGTACGACATGCGCGTACACGAAGGGCGCGTCCGGGACCGCCGTGCGCTCGCCCGCCGCGCTCAGGCGCCGCACGTGCAGCATGGCGCCGGCCGCCGGCACCGCGTACGGCGTCGAGTCGGCGATGCCCGGCACCGTCTCGTACGACGGCTCCCCGCCCGGCTCGAGTGGCGCGAGCCACATCTGTACGAAGGTGAGGGGTACGGCGCCGTCGTTGCGCTCCTCGTGCCGCACCCCGCTCGCCGCGCTGAGGTGCTGGACGTCGCCGGGGCGCACCACCGACGCGTGCCCGGCGGAGTCGCGGTGCGTCAGCTCGCCCTCGACGACCCAGGTGACGATCTCGGTGTGGCTGTGCGGGTGCTCGGCGAATCCGGCGCCGGGGGCGAGCCGCTCCTCGTTGCAGGCGAGGAGGGCGCCGAAACGCAGGTTGTCGGGGTCGTAGAAGCGCCCGAAGGAGAAGGCGTGCAGGGTGGCTATGCCGGCCGCCGGGTCGCCGCCGGCGTACCTCTCGTCAGCGCGCTGAACGGAAATCACAAGGCCAACGGTAGACCGGCTGGTCACTCCCCCGTCCCGATAAGGCAGTCTTGTCCCGTGCCTCAACCCGCTGCGAACGACGCCCACCCGCACTCCGCGACCCTCAAGCGCCTGGAGCAGTCCTCCGGGCGGCTCGCGGCGAACGCCATCGCCCGTATGGACGAGACGCTGCCGTGGTACCGGGCGATGCCGCCGGAGAACCGGTCCTGGATCGGACTGGTCGCCCAGGCGGGCATCGCCGCGTTCACGGAGTGGTTCCGGCACCCGGAGACCCCGCAGGCCATCTCCACCGACGTCTTCGGCACGGCGCCGCGCGAGCTGACCCGGGCGATCACGCTGCGCCAGACCGTCGAGATGGTGCGCACGACGATCGAGGTCATGGAGTCGGCGATCGAGGAGGTCGCCGCCCCCGGTGACGAATCGGTGCTGCGCGAGGCGCTGCTCGTCTACGCCCGGGAGATCGCCTTCGCGACGGCGCAGGTGTACGCGCAGGCGGCGGAGGCGCGCGGCGCGTGGGACGCACGGCTGGAGTCGCTGGTCGTCAACGCCGTGCTGTCGGGCGAGGCGGACGAGGGCGCGGTGTCGCGGGCGGCCGCCCTCGGCTGGAACTCGCCGGAGCACGTGTGCGTGATCCTCGGCACCGCGCCGGACGGCGACAGCGAGCTGACGGTGGAGGCGATCCGCCGGGCGGCCCGCCACGCCAAGCTCCAGGTCCTCACCGGGGTGCTCGGCTCCCGGCTCGTGGTCATCGCGGGCGGCAGCGACAACCCGCTCCACGTGGCGAAGGCGCTGATCGGCCCGTACGCCGCAGGCCCGGTCGTCGCGGGGCCGATCGTGCCCGACCTGCTGGCGGCGACCCGGTCCGCGCAGGCCGCGGCGGCCGGACTGAAGGCCTGCTCGGCGTGGCAGGACGCGCCGCGGCCGGTGCTGGCGGACGACCTGCTGCCGGAACGCGCGATGGCCGGCGACCCGTCGGCGCGCGAGCAGCTGGTGGAGGAGATCTACAGACCGCTGGAGGAGGCGGGCTCCGCGCTCCTGGAGACGCTCAGTGTCTACCTGGAGCAGGCGAGCAGTCTGGAGGGCGCGGCCAGGATGCTGTTCGTGCACCCCAACACCGTGCGCTACCGGCTCCGACGTGTGACGGACGTCACCGGATGGTCACCGTCCGACGTCCGCTCGGCGTTCACCCTGCGGATCGCCCTGATCCTCGGGCGGCTCGCCGAGGCGGACACGCAGGCGTGAACCGCCCCTAGACTTTGTCGAACACCAACAATTCACCCGACGGTTCTTCGTCCCAGTCCCCACGGGCGGTGGGAGCCGTCCGCAAGAGAGAGTGTGAGGGTGCTCGTACTCGTCGCTCCCGGCCAAGGCGCTCAGACGCCCGGCTTCCTGACTCCCTGGCTCGACCTCCCCGGCGCCACCGACCGTGTCGGCGCGTGGTCCGAGGCCATCGGGCTCGATCTCGTCCACTACGGCACGAAGGCGGACGCGGACGAGATCCGCGACACGGCCGTGGCCCAGCCGCTGCTGGTGGCGGCCGGTCTGCTGTCGGCCTCCGCCCTCGGTGACGTGACGCCGGGTGCCGTGGCGGGCCACAGCGTCGGCGAGATCACCGCGGCGGCGTTCGCGCGGGTCCTCGACGAGACCGCCGCGCTCCGCTTCGTCCGGACGCGCGGCCTGGCGATGGCCGAGGCCGCCGCCGTCACCGCGACGGGCATGTCGGCGCTGCTCGGCGGCGACCCGGAGGTCACCGTTCCGCACCTGGAGAAGCTGGGGCTGACCCCGGCGAACGTCAACGGCGCGGGCCAGATCGTCGCCGCCGGCACGATGGAGCAGCTCGCGGCGCTGGAGGCGGACAAGCCCGAGGGCGTACGCCGCGTGGTGGCGCTCAAGGTCGCCGGCGCATTCCACACGCACCACATGGCGCCCGCGGTCACGGCACTCCAGCAGGCGGCAGAGGGTCTCGACCCGGCCGACCCGGTGGTGCCGTACGTGTCGAACAAGGACGGGCGTACCGTTGCC
The DNA here is from genome assembly GCF_055571835.1 of Streptomyces sp. NPDC030862. Taxonomy (NCBI): domain Bacteria; kingdom Bacillati; phylum Actinomycetota; class Actinomycetes; order Kitasatosporales; family Streptomycetaceae; genus Streptomyces; species Streptomyces sp. NPDC030862. The sequence continues at coordinate 252,769 of NZ_JBVIEN010000011.1, forward strand.
ACGGGCGCCGACGTCGTCGCCCGCCTGGTGGGGCAGGTCGCCAACCCGGTCCGCTGGGACCTGTGCATGGAAACGTTCCAGCAGCTCGGCGCGACCGCGCTGGTCGAGGTGTGCCCCGGTGGCACCCTGACCGGCATCGCCAAGCGCGCCCTGCCGGGTGTCGCGACCCTCGCGCTGAAGACGCCGGACGACCTCGACGCGGCGCGCGCGCTCATCGCCGAGCACGCCGGCCCGGCCGCGTGACGCACGCCCCGACGACGACGCCCGCCTGACAAGGAGCCATAGAGCATGGCGAAGATCAAGCCCAGCCAGGGCGCCCCGTACGCACGGATCATGGGCGTCGGCGGCTACCGCCCGACCCGGGTCGTGCCCAACGAGGTGATCCTCGAGACGATCGACTCGTCCGACGAGTGGATCCGCTCGCGCTCCGGCATCACCACCCGCCACTGGGCCTCCCCGGAGGAGACCGTGACGGCGATGTCGGTCGAGGCGGCCGGCAAGGCCATCGCGGACGCCGGGGTCACCCCGGAGCAGATCGGCGGCGTCATCGTCTCCACCGTCTCGCACTTCAAGCAGACGCCGGCCGTCGCCACCGAGATCGCCGACAAGATCGGCGCGGTCAAGCCGGCGGCGTTCGACATCTCGGCGGGCTGCGCCGGCTTCGGCTACGCCCTGACCCTCGCCAAGGGCATGGTGGTGGAAGGTTCCGCCGAGTACGTGCTGGTCATCGGCGTGGAGCGGCTCAGCGACCTGACCGACCTGGAGGACCGCGCGACGGCCTTCCTCTTCGGTGACGGCGCGGGCGCGGTCGTCGTCGGCCCCGCCAAGGAGCCCGCGATCGGCCCGACCGTGTGGGGTTCCGAGGGCGACAAGTCCGAGACCATCAAGCAGACCGTCGCCTGGACCGATTACCGCGACGGCACGGTCGAGAAGTTCCCGGCCATCACGCAGGAGGGCCAGGCGGTGTTCCGCTGGGCCGTCTTCGAGATGGCGAAGGTCGCCCAGCAGGCGCTGGACGCGGCCGGCATCACGGCGGCCGACCTGGACGTCTTCATTCCGCACCAGGCCAACATGCGGATCATCGACTCGATGGTGAAGACCCTGAAGCTGCCGGAGCACGTCACGGTCGCCCGTGACGTGGAGACCACCGGCAACACCTCGGCCGCCTCGATCCCGCTCGCGATGGAGCGGCTCCTGGCGACCGGTCAGGCGAAGAGCGGCGACACCGCGCTCGTCATCGGCTTCGGGGCGGGTCTCGTGTACGCCGCGACGGTCGTTACCCTCCCCTAGGCACTGTTCGGAGCTTTCCCCGGAGACATCCGGACGAACTCGGACGAACAGCCCACCCCCTCTGAGAAGCACCCTCTGAGAAACACCCTCTGAGGAACACACCGAAGGAGCGCCACATGGCCGCCACTCAGGAAGAGATCGTCGCCGGTCTCGCCGAAATCGTGAACGAGATCGCCGGCATCCCGGTCGAGGACGTCCAGCTGGACAAGTCCTTCACCGACGACCTGGACGTCGACTCGCTGTCCATGGTCGAGGTCGTCGTCGCCGCTGAAGAGCGCTTCGACGTCAAGATCCCGGACGAGGACGTCAAGAACCTCAAGACGGTCGGCGATGCTGCCGACTACATCCTGAAGCACCAGGGCTGATCGGTTCGCCACCCGGCGGTGGCGCCGTATTCACGCATACCTCATACACGTGGAGAAAGAATTCCTGTGAGCCCGACCAATCGCACCGTGGTCGTCACCGGTATCGGCGCAACCACACCGCTGGGTGGCGACACCGCCTCGACCTGGGAAGGTCTGCTGGCGGGTCGCTCCGGCGTGAAGCCCCTGGAGGGCGACCGCTTCGCCGACATGCCCGTCCGTATCGCGGCCCCCGCGGCCGTCGACCCGGGCGAGGTCCTGCCCCGTCCGCTCGCCCGCAAGTTGGACCGCTCGGCGCAGTTCGCGCTGATCGCGGCCCGCGAGGCGTGGGCGGACGCCGGTTACACCGCACCCGCCGGTGAGGACGAGAAGGTCCGGCCCGAGCGGCTGGGCTCCGTCATCGCCTCCGGCATCGGCGGTGTGACCACCCTGCTCGACCAGTACGACGTGCTGAAGGAGAAGGGCGTACGCCGCGTCTCCCCGCACACCGTGCCGATGCTGATGCCCAACAGCCCCTCCGCCAACGTCGGCTTGGAGGTGAACGCCCAGGCGGGTGTCCACACCCCGGTCTCGGCCTGCGCGTCGGGTGCCGAGGCGATCGGCTACGCGGTCGAGATGATCCGCACCGGCCGCGCCGACGTGGTCGTCGCGGGCGGCACCGAGGCGGCGATCCACCCGCTGCCGGTCGCCGCGTTCGCCAACATGATGGCGATGTCCAAGAACAACGACGAGCCCGAGAAGGCGTCGCGCCCGTACGACAAGGGCCGTGACGGCTTCGTCCTCGGCGAGGGCGCGGGTGTCGTCATCCTCGAGTCCGCCGAGCACGCCGCCGCGCGCGGCGCCCGGGTCTACTGCGAGGTGCTGGGCCAGGGCCTGTCGGCCGACAGCCACCACATCGCGCAGCCCGAGCCGACGGGCCGCGGCATCGCCGCCGCGCTGCAGAACCTCCTGGACTCGACGGACCTGAAGCCGGCCGAGGTCGTACACCTGAACGCGCACGCGACGTCCACCCCGCAGGGTGACGTCGCCGAGGTGAAGGCGCTGCGCAAGGTTCTGGGCGACGACCTGAGCCACGTGGCGATCTCCGCCACCAAGTCGATGACCGGCCACCTGCTGGGCGGCGCGGGCGGCATCGAGACCGTCGCGACGGTCCTGGCGCTGCACCACCGCCTCGCCCCGCCGACGATCAACGTCGACGAGCTGGACGAGGAGGTCGACGCCGACATCGTCCGCGACGAGCCCCGCCCGCTGCCGGAGGGCACGATCGCCGCGATCAACAACTCCTTCGGCTTCGGCGGCCACAACGTGGTGCTCGCCTTCCGCACGGTCTGATCCCAGCGGTACGCGACCGGGCCCGTCCCCTGCGAGGGGGACGGGCCCGGTGCCGTATCCAGCGGTCTTCAGCCGCCTTCAGCAGTTTTAAAAGCAGTTTTCAGCCGTATGCAGTCGCATACGCGGGGGCTCAGACCACCTGGTGAAGCCAGCGGACCGGGGCGCCCTCGCCGGCGTAGCGGAAGGGTTCGAGCTCGTCGTCCCACGGCTTGCCGAGCAGCTTGGCGATCTCCGCCTCCAGCTGGGTCTCGCCCTGGGCGGAGCGGGCCAGGGCGGCGCGGAGGCGGTCCTCGGGGACCAGGATGTCGCCGTGGATGCCGGTGACGGCGTGGAAGATGCCCAGCTCGGGCGTGGCGCTGTACCGCTCGCCCTCTGCCGTCGGGCACGGCTCGGCGGTGACCTCGAAGCGGAGCATCTGCCAGCCGCGCAGCGCGGAGGCCAGCTTGGAGGCGGTGCCCGGTTCGCCCCGCCAGGAGAATTCGGCCCGCCAGGTGCCCGGAGAGGCCGGCTGCCGGATCCAGTCCAGCTGGACCCGCCCGCCGAGCACACCCGCGACCGCCCATTCGACGTGCGGGCACAGCGCGCGCGGTGCGGAGTGTACGTACAGGACTCCACGTGTCGTCACCGGGACCTCCAGTGTGGGACGAGGTTCGCCTTTCCCAGCGGCCTCAGTAAACAGCATCGGGAGCGAAACTCCGCAAAAGGGACAGCATGTGACGTGATGTAATTTACCGGAGCCGGTCGGCAAAGGCGCCTCAGGTTCGACGGGGAAAAGCTACCGTGCGCCGGGCGGCTCGGTATGACGTACGGTCGGTCCCGGTGGCCGTCGACACCAAGCTTTCACTCGCCAGGACGCCGACGAAAGGGCCAGGGGGATGCCCGCCGTGAACAAGCGTTCCGCCGCCGCCCGCTGGGGGGCGGCGGTCCTCGTGATGGCCGCGTGCGCCCTCGCCGGGTGCGGCAGCCCGCCGGCCCCGGCCGGTACGGGGACGGCGGGCCAGCGCTCCTCCCCGCCCGCCTCCCCGTCCGCCTCCTCGTCCGCCTTCCCGTCACCCTCCCCGTCCCCGTCCCGGTCGGACGCGTGGGACCGCAGCCCGGCGTCCCTCGCCGCCGTGGGCGACTCGATCACGCGCGGTTTCGACGCCTGCGCCCTCCTCGCCGACTGCCCCGAGGCCTCCTGGGCGACCGGTACCGACGAGCGGGTGAACAGCCTCGCCTCGCGGTTCGGCGTCAGCCACCGCTGGAACTTCGCCCGCTCCGGCTCCCGGATGGCGGACCTGCCCGAGCAGATGGCCCAGGCCGCGGCGCAGCGGCCGGAGCTGGTGACGGTGATGGCGGGCGCCAACGACGCCTGCCGGGACACCACCGATCTGATGACCCCGGTCGCCGACTTCCGTGCCTCCTTCGAGGAGGCGATGCGGCGGCTGCGCGCGACCGCGCCCACGGCGCGGGTGTACGTGTCGAGCGTGCCCGACCTCAAGCGCCTCTGGTCCACCGGGCGCGGCGACGCGATCGGCGCCCGCGTCTGGGAACTGGGCCTGTGCCGCTCGATGCTCGGGGACGCCCACGACCTGTCGGCCACGGCCGAGCAGCGGCGGGAACGGGTGCACGAGCGGGTGGTCGCGTACAACACGGTCCTGCAGGACGTCTGTGCCGAGGACCCGCGCTGCCGGTACGACGGCGGCGCGGTGTTCGCGTACCGCTTCTCCGCCGAGCAGCTGAGCCCGGACTGGTTCCACCCCAGCAGGGACGGGCAGCGGCTGCTGGCCGAGATCGCGTACCGCACGGTCACGGCTGAGCGTGCTCCGTCACACCACCAGTGAGGTGCTCAGGCGCCGGTCCGTGACCGAGCGGCCGGCCTCGATCGTGTACGTCCCCGGGACCACGGACCACCTCCCCGCCGCCTCGTCCCAGATCTCGAAGGTGCGGCGCGGCAGCGGGACGTCCACGTCGACGGCCTCGCCGGGGGCCGCCTCGACGCATCCGAAGCCCGCCAGCCGGCGCGCCGGGCGCTCGGCGGCGCCCCCGGTCGTCGGGGCGGCGGCCGCGTAGACCTGGACGACCTCGCGGCCGGGGCGGGTGCCGACGTTGCGGATCCTGACCGTGGCGTGGTCCGGGGTCACGTCGAGGGACTCGTACTCCCAGGTGGTGTAGCCGAGGCCGTGACCGAAGGGGTACGCCGGCGTGGCGCCCGACCGCTCCCAGGCGCGGTACCCGATGAAGACGCCCTCGGTGTAGGGCAGGCGGCCGTCGGTGGGGGTGACCTCGGTGACGGGTGCGTCGGTGAGGCGGGCCGGCCAGGTGGTGGGCAGACGGCCGCCCGGTTCCTCGGCGCCGAGGAGGACGTCGGCGAGCGCGGCGCCGCCCTCCTGGCCGGGGAACCAGCTGAGCAGGATCGCGGCGACGTCGTCGCGCCACTCCATCTCGACCGGGGAGCCGGCGTTGACGACCACGACGGTGTTCGGGTTGGCGGCGGCCACGGCGCGTACGAGGTCGTCCTGACGGCCCGGCAGCTTCAGGTCGCGGCGGTCGAAGCCCTCGGACTCGACGCGTTCGGTGGTGGCGACCACGACGACCGCGGTGTCGGCGGCGCGGGCGGCCCGGGCGGCCTCCGCGATCAGCTCGTCGGGGTCGCGGCGCGGGCCGAGGTGGACGAAGGAGAACATCACGCCCGGCAGCGGGACCGCGTGCTCGCGGTCAAGCGGGTGGAGGAGGGACACCTCGACCGGGACGCCCTCGGTGAGGGTGACCCGGCCGCGTTCGGTGGGCGCGCCGAAGAACGCCTCGAAGGGGTCGGACTCGTCGCCCATCTCCTGGACGCCGTCGTAGAGCACCTCGCCCGCGACGGTGAGCGTGAAGGCGCCGAGGCCACGCGTGCCGAAGGCGTGTTCGCCGCTCTCGCGGGGCGTGAAGGTGCCGGTGACCTCGACGCTGTGGAGGGTGTCGTAGGTGACGCCGTCGGGCAGGTCGTCGCCGATCCACTGCACCTGGCCGCTGGGCAGCGAGCCCTCGCCGAGGACGCGGCCGTCGACGTCCCGGCAGACGGCGCGCAGGGTGAAGCCGGTGCCGGCGGGGGCGAGTTCGTCGCTGGGGTCGGCGCCGATCGCGTACGTGAGGGTGTCCGGCGGGAGCGCGGCGGTGAGGCCGTCGAGCGGGGAGACGGTGTGTGCGGGGAAGACCTGGGCGGAGCCGCCGCCGAGGACGCGGGCGTCGCGGGCGGCGGCGCCGATGAGGGCGATCGTGCCGCCTCCGGGGAGGGGCAGGGCGCCGCGTTCGTTGCGTACGAGGACGAAGGAGCGGTGGGCGATCTCGCGGGCGAGGGCGTCGCCGTCGACGGGCTCCGGCAGGCGGGACTCCGGAACGGCCGGTTCCGCGCCGTCCAGCGCGCCGACGCGGGCGGCGAGGCGCAGGACGCGGCGTACGGCGTGGTCGACCGTCTCCTCCGCGACCTCGCCGGCGCGGACGGCGGCGGCCAGCGCCTCGCCGTAGACGGTGTGGGGGCCGGGCATGGCGACGTCGAGGCCGCCCTCGATGGCGCCCTTGGTGGAGCGGGCGGCCATCCAGTCGGAGACGATGAAGCCGTCGAAGCCCCACTCGCCGCGCAGGACGTCGTTCTGGAGGTGGGCGTGCTCGGTCATGGTGACGCCGTTGACCTGGTTGTAGGCGGCCATGACGCCCCAGGGGCGGGCGTTCTTGACGATCGCTTCGAAGGGGGCGAGGTAGAGCTCGCGGAGCGGGCGCGCGGCCACGATGTTGTCGACGGTGAAGCGGTCGGTCTCGGCGTCGTTGGCGACGAAGTGCTTGACGGTGGTGCCGACGCCGCCGTCCTGGACGCCGAGGACGTAGCCGGTGCCGATCTCGCCGGTGAGGTACGGGTCCTCGCTGTACGCCTCGAAGTGGCGGCCGCCGAGCGGCGAGCGGTGCAGGTTGACGGTGGGCGCGAGGAGGACGTGGACGCCCTTGCGGCGGGCCTCCTGGGCGAGGAGGCGGCCGGCGCGGCGGGCGAGGACCGGGTCCCAGGTGGCCGCGAGGGCGGTGGGGGACGGCAGGGCGACGGAGGGGTCGTCGGCGGTCCAGCGGACGCCGCGTACGCCAATGGGGCCGTCGGACATGACGAGGGAGGCGAGGCCGATCTCGGGGAGGGCAGGGAGCGACCACATGTCCCGGCCGGCCAGCAGCCGGGTCTTGGCCTCCAGGTCGAGCTTGCGGAGCGCGGCTTCCACCACCTGTTCGCGGGCTCGCTCGGCGGCCTGCTCGGCGGCATGCGCGGCGGCTTGCGCGGTGCCTTGTGCGGCGGCGTGCTCCGGGGCGTGGTCTCTCGTCACCGTCGTACCTCCTCGTTGACGCGTTGGCGTACCGCCATGGACGTGTGCTGCCCATGGTGGGCCACTTACTTGTAGATCGGTAGGTTTCGTTATGGTTCCGTGATATTACGTGGGCCGGTACGGTCGGTCCCGCGGCGACATGCGACACGACGAAGGGAAGGGCCACGGGCGATGGCAGCGGCGAGGGCCAGGAGTGAGGAGCGGCGGGCGGAGATCGTGCGCGCGGCCCTCGAAGTGATCGCCGAGCGCGGCTACCGGGGCGCGACCCTCGGCGCGGTCGCCGAGCGCGTCGGCCTCACCCAGCAGGGGCTCCTGCACTACTTCCCCACCAAGGAGGCTCTGCTCGTCGCGGTCCTGGAGGAGCGCGACCAGTGGGACACCGGCGGCGCCGCCCGGGAGGGCTGGCGGCTCGATCTGCTCGGCTCCCTCGTCGAGTACAACGCGATGCGGCCCGGCATCGTGCAGACCTTCTCGGCGCTGCTCGGCGAGAGCGTGACGGAGGATCACCCGGCGCGGGACTTCTTCACCCGGCGCTACGCCCAGGTGCGCGGGGAGATGGCGAAGGTGCTGCGCGCCGAGTACGGGGACCGCCTGCCGGGCGGGCTGACGCCGGAACAGGCGGCGCCGCTGCTCACGGCGGTGATGGACGGGCTGCAGTACCAGTGGCTGCTGGACCCGGAGTCGGTGGACATGCCGGCCGCCTTCCGGGACTTCCTGAGGCTGTTGGGGGCGCGGTAGCGTTCCGGGACCCGACGGAAGGATGGCGTCCCGTGTCCCCTGTGCCCCGTTTACGTACGGTCCTGTTGGCGTCGCTGCTGGCCCTCGGCCTCGCCGTGTCCTCCGCGCCCGTACAGGCGGCGGAACCGGCCGCCGCTGTTCCCACCGCCGAGGAGGCGCGCCTCGACAGGGCCGTACCGCGGGAGATCCTGCGGCGGAGCGGATTCGACACCGCGGCCGGGGACTTCGCCGCCGCACTCGAGGAGGCCGGTTCGTACGAGGCGGCCGAGCGTGCCGTCGTACGGCACGGGTCGCGGCTGTGGCGCCGCGCGGTGGACCGGGCGCAGGGGCGCGGTCCCGCGGGCGGCGATCTGAGCCGGGACGACGACCGGCCGCTGTACTGGGCGCGGTTGGGCATGGTTCGCGAGCTGCGCTCCTGGGAGCCGGACTTCGCGCTCTCCGACGCGCGGCGGGCCCGGCTGCTGGACCGGCTGGAGGTCGCCTCGCGCGGGCAGGACACGATCCGCTTCCCGGCCGCGAGGGGCGTGAAGCGCGTCCTGATGACGGGCTTCGACCCGTTCACGCTGGACCGCGACATCCGCATCGGCAACCCGTCGGGCGCGGCGGCCCTCGCCCTGGACGGCACGCTGATCCGCACGGCGGACGGCTCCTGGGCTCGCGTCGAGACGGCGGTCTTCCCCGTACGCTGGCGTGACTTCGCCGACGGCACGGTCGAGCGCGCCCTGCGCCCGCACCTGCCGCGCGTGGACCTCTTCACGACGGTGAGCCAGGGGCGGATCGGCCGCTTCGACATCGAACGCTTCAACGGAGCATGGCGGGGCGGTTTCCCCGACAACGAGAACGCCTCGTCGACGGGGACCGTGCCCGTCGCCGGCCCGGCCTCCCAGCCGCAGTGGACCACGACGACCCTGCCGTACGCGGCCATCACGGCGGCGGACACCGGTCGCTTCCCGGTGTACGACAACACCTCGGTGACCGAGGTCCCCGCCGGCGCGACGGAACCGGTGGTCCGCCCGGGCGGTCCGACACCCGGCTCCACGGCCCGCGCGGGCGGGGGCGGCGACTACCTCTCGAACGAGATCGCCTACCGCGCGACCCTGCTGCGCGACCGGCTGGGGCTGCCCGCCCTGCCGGGCGGCCACGTCCACACGCCGGTGCTGCGGTTCGGCGCGGGCAACACGGACGCGGTGACGGACCCGGAGTTCCTGCGCGACCGCGCGGACATCACCGCCCAGGTGCGGTCGATCATCGCGGTGGCGGCAGGGGCGGGGACGGGGGCGAAGGGCTGACCGGACACGCGCTCAGGGCGAGCTGGTGACGCCCAGGGCGACGCCCAGGCCCACCAGCGTGCCGCCGATGGTGCGGTTCAGGACCTTCTGCGCCCGCAGCATGGCGGTGCGCAGGCGGGTGTGGGAGAAGAACAGCGCGACCAGGGCGAACCAGGCCAGGTGGGCCAACGACATGAACAGGCCGTAGCCCACCTGCCGCCACAGCGGCGTGTCCGGGCCGACGACCTGGGTGAAGGTCGACACGACGAAGAGCGTGGTCTTCGGGTTCAGGACGTTCGTCAGGAAGCCGGTGCGCAGGGCGCCCCAGCGGGACAGGGACGCCTTGTTCCCGAGGTCGACCTCCAGGTCGGCGCGGGCGAAGAAGGTGCGCAGGCCGATGTAGACGAGATACGCGGCGCCCACGAGCTTGATGACCGTGAACAGCGCGGCGTTGGCGGCGATCAGCAGGCCGACGCCCAGCATCGTGTACGTGACGTGGACGAGGACGCCCGCCGCGACGCCCGCCGCGGCTAAGAGGCCCGTCGTGCGGCCGTACAGGTAGCTGTTGCGGACGACCATGGCGAAGTCGGCGCCCGGGCTGATGACGGCGAGGACCGTGATGACGGCGACGGCGATCAGCTCGGCCATGGCGTCAGCCCTTGCGGAGCGGGTCCGGGTTCGGCGGCGTCGCGGTCCGCGGGTCGGGGCCCGCGGGCGGGTGGGCCGCGTACGGGTTCGCCTGGTCCGGGTGCGTGGCATGCGGGTGCGCCGCCTGCGGATGCGCCTGACCCGGGTACGCCGCGTACGGGTTCGCCTGACCGGGATACGCCGTGTTCGGCTGGTCCGGGTTCGGCTGGTCCGGGTTCGCCTCGCCCCTCAGGTCGCGGGCCATCAGCGTCGCGCCCGCCACCGCGCCGGGCATCAGGAACACCGCGACGAAGGGGACCAGGAACGCGAGCGCCAGCGGCACGCCGAAGCCGAGGGTGAGCATGCGGCGTCCGCGCAGGAGGGCGAGGCGCTCCTTGAGCTCGACGCCGCGGCGCTGGAGCGCCACCGCCGTGAGCTCCTCGGCGAGGAAGTAGCCGGAGACGCAGAAGCCCAGCACCGGGACGACGGTCTGGCCGACGACCGGGATGAAGCCGAGGGCGAAGAGGAGGATGCCGTACAGCGCGACGCGTACCAGGACGCGCAGGCTGTCGCGAGCGGAGATCCACAGCTCACGCCAGAGCGGCAGACCGGATTCCGGTACGTCGCCACCCTCGGTGCGGTCGACCTGCTCGGAGAGCGACTCGTAGAAGGGCTGGCCCACGAGGAGCGTCACGGCGGTGAAGGTGATGACGGCGAGGAACAGGCCGAAGGCGAAGACCAGCGCGGTCAGGAAGCCGCGCAGCAGGCCCTGCCAGGGCGAGGACCAGTCGTCCGCGAAGGGCGTCACCCACGCGGTCAGGTCGTCGGCGCCGTACACCAGACCGATCATCGCCCCCGCGTACAGCACGAGGGTGACCAGGCCGGGCAGCAGCCCGAACCCGAACCACCGGCCGTGCCGGCCGACCCATCGCTGGCCCTTCATCACGTAGCCGAAGCCCGCCCCGAGATCACGCATGGGGTCACCCTATGGCGTCACCCGATCGGGGCGCGAGGCGGCCGTGTCACGGGGCCGGCGGTCCGGCGGTCCGGCGGTCCGGGCGGGCAACGTGAAGGGCCGCACCCCCCGTGTGGGGGTGCGGCCCTTGGCACGGGGTGCGATCAGACCGCGAGCTCGACCGTGATGTTGCCGCGGGTCGCCTTGGAGTACGGGCAGACCTGGTGGGCCTTCTCGATGAGGTCCTTGGCGGTGGCCTCGCTGACGTTCGGGATGTTCGCCGAGATCTTGACGATGATCCCGAAGCCCTCGGCGTTCTTGCCGATGCCGACCTCGGCGGTGACCGTCGAGCCGGAGATGTCGGCGCCCTCCTGGCGGGCGACCACGCCGAGCGCGCCCTGGAAGCAGGCGCTGTAACCGGCGGCGAACAGCTGCTCCGGGTTGGTGCCCTCGCCGGAGCCGCCCATCTCCTTCGGCGGGTTGACGACCACGTCGAGCTTGCCGTCGTTGGTGGCGACGCGACCGTCACGGCCGTTCTCGGCGGTGGCGACAGCGGTGTACAGAACGTCGGACTGCGTGATGGACATGTAAGAGGTTTCCTCCTGTGTTGCGCCGCGACTCGCGCCCACGATCGCGGCGGCCTGGGGTGAGCCTAACGGGTGAGCGAAACGATCATCTTCCCGGTGTTCTCGCCCCGCAGCATGCCGAGGAAGGCCTCGACGCCGTTCTCCATGCCCTCGACGACGGTCTCCTTGTACTTGAGCTCGCCGGACGCCAGCCAGCCGGCGACGTCCTTCACGAACTGCGGCTGGAGCTTGGCGTGGTCGCTGACCAGCATGCCCTGGAGGCGCAGCCGCTTGCCGATGACCATGGCCATGTTGCGCGGGCCGGGGGTCGGCTCGGTGTCGTTGTAGCCGGCGATCATGCCGCAGATGGTGACGCGGCCGTGGAGGTTGAGCCGGGCTATGGCGGCTTCGAGGTGCTCGCCGCCGACGTTGTCGAAGTAGACGTCGATGCCGTCGGGCGCGGCCGCCTTGAGCTGCTCGGCGACGGGGCCGTTCTTGTAGTTGAAGGCGGCGTCGAAGCCGTACTCCTCGACGAGGAGCTTCACCTTTTCGTCGGAGCCCGCCGAGCCGATGACGCGCGAGGCGCCCCGGAGCTTGGCCAGCTGGCCGACCTGGCTGCCGACGGCGCCGGCCGCGCCGGAGACGAAGACGGCGTCGCCCTCCTTGAAGGAGGCGGTCTCGAAGAGGCCGGCGTACGCGGTGAGGCCCGTCATGCCGAGGACGCCGAGGTACGCGGAGAGCGGGGCGATCGAGCCGTCGACCTTGGTGGCGTGCTTGGGGTCGAGCTCGGCGTACTCGCGCCAGCCGAGGCCGTGGAGGACGTGGTCACCGACGGCGAAGCCCTCGGCACGGGAGGCGATGACCTCACCGACCGCGCCGCCGTCCATGGGGCGGTCCAGCTGGAAGGGCGGGACGTACGACTTCACGTCGTTCATGCGGCCGCGCATGTACGGGTCGACCGAGAAGTGCAGGTTGCGGACGAGGATGCGGCCCTCACCGGGCTCGGTGACCGGCGCCTCGCGCAGCGCGAAGTCCTCCGGCTTCGGCCAGCCGTGCGGGCGGGCGACGAGGTGCCATTCACGGCCGGACGCGGGAAGAGCGGACATCTGCGTTGCCTCCTGAGACGTGCTTCAGCAATCCTTCAAATTGCTTCACTACCTGAAACAACCATGCGACCGGATATTTCAGGTTGTCAAGTAAATGGGTATTCTGATGTCCATGGCCAGCAGCAGCACCGGTAGTCCGGACAGACCGCGCACGGACAGACCCACGCACAGTCCGCGTACGGATCCGCTCACCCTTGAGGTGGTAGAGCTCATCGGCACGATCGTGGCCCGCTACCACGAGGAGTACGAGCAGGCCGCGGCGCAGCACTCCCTGACCGGCGCGCAGGCGCGGGTCCTGAGGCTGCTGACGCTCCAGCCGCTCCCTATGCGCCGTATCGCGACGTCCCTGCGGTGCGAGCCGTCGAACGTCACCGGCATCGTGGACCGCCTGGAGTCACGAGGGCTGGTGGAACGCCGGCCCGATCCGGCGGACCGCCGGGTGAAAGTGGCCGCCGCGACGGAGGAGGGCCGCGCGACGGCGCGGCGCCTGCGGGACGCGCTGGACTTCGCGAACGAGCCACTGGCGGCGCTCTCGGAGGAGGAGCGCACGGTGCTGCGGGACCTGTTGCGGCGGATGCTGGGCGAGCCGGGGCCGGGGCCTGGCACGGAGCCAGGGCCGGGGGCGGGGCTCGATCCCGTGTAGAGCCCGGACCCAGTGGGCGACCCCGGGTCAGGGGCCCCGGCTCAGGGGCCTCCGCTCAGGGGGCACCGGCTCAGAGGCCTCCGCTCAGGGGCCTCCCCTCAGGGGCCTCCCCTCGGGGGGCTGCTACACGCACCACCAGAGGAACCAGTCGCAGCTCTCCGTCGGCGTCGGGTCCGGGGAGGGCTGGGACGGGGGCTGCTCCGGGGCCGGGTCGGAGGGCGGGTCATCGTCGCCCGGGTCGGGGCCGGGGTCCGGGTCGGTACCGGGGTCGGGCTCGTCCGGAGCCGGGTCCTCCGGCGCGGGAGCGCCGGGCTCACCCGGAGCCGCGGACGCCGTCGGGGCGCCGGGGGCTCCGGGGGCTCCGGGAGCGGACGCTCCGGGGCTCGGGGCTCCGGGGGACGCGGAGGCGCCGGGCACACCGGACGCCTGGGCCCCCTCGCCCTCCCCGTCACCCTCACCGGGTTCGGCGTCGCCGGAGGGCCCGTCGGAGACCGTGGAGGCCGACGCGGTGATCGGGCTGGGGCCGTCGGGGCGCTCGCTGTCGCCGGACGGCTCGTTCGGCGCCGGCTGCGCCGTTTCGGCCATGTCGTCCTGCCGTACGGCGGTGGCGGCGCCGTCCTCGCCGGGATGCTCGATCGCCAGTTCGGCCAGGCTCAGCGCACCGGCCGCCAGCAGCAGGGCGCCGAGACCGATCAGGACCTTGCGGCCGCGCCGCTTGCGGGCACGGCGGCCGGCCGTGCGGCCCCGGCGGCGGTTGGCCTGGGTACGCGCACGGCGAGGGCCCGCGGGCGGTTCCTCGTCACGGCTCAGCTCGATGACGAGGTCGTCCGCCGCAGGCATGTGCGGGTCGTCGTGCCGGAGCTCCTCGGCGGGCGTCCCGCAGCCGGCACAGGCCAGGGCGCCGTTGAGGTGCCGCTGACACTGGTGGCAGAAATCCATGGCGCCCGCAGAGTATGCGGGGACACAACACCGGAGATAGCCGGTGTTGTGAGGATCCTGTGAGGAACCAGCCACCACTCGGCGTGTCCGTTCGGTTCACCCTTTAGGGCCCGGAACGGGGCAGGATGTCCGCATGGTGGACAAGGGACCCTCCGATTCCGTACCCTCCGCCGGCTCGTTCGGGCCGGTCCATTTCCAGCTGGTGCTCCTGCGCCGGATGGCCGACTTCCAACCGGGGCTCGTGGAGGAGGCCAGGCGGGAGCTCGGGGCCTCGATCGCCGACATGCGCGAGGCGAACCGCCGCTGGCAGGCCATGGTGCGGGCGCCCGGCAGGCGGGGGGCGGTTTCCCGCTACCGCTCCGTGCTGGGCGAGCCGGAGTCGCGGGCCCGGCGGCGCATCGGCGACCTGGAGTGCGACGCGCTGCTGTGGCGCCTGCCGCTCTGGCCTGACCTGCGCTTCGAGGTGCTGACCGCACCGGGAGGCCGGGGCGTGTGGAACGAGTGGCTCGTACGCGCCCCCGGCGCACGCGGCCCGGAGCTGCGCACGGCCGCCGACCTGCGCCCGTGGAGCTGCACGGCCGACGAGGTGGCCCGCGCCTTCCCGCCGGCGCGCCCGCAGGAGGGCAGCGCGCCGACCAGGTGGCGACTGGCGTTCACGCTGCCGGAGGGAGAGGCGTGCGTGGCGGAGTTCACGTGGGGGTTGCTGCAGCGGCTCGTGTGACGGGGCCCGGAGCGGTCCGACCTCCCGGCACCCGAGGCCCGCCCCGTACGGCCCCGGGTCCTGTCACCCCGTCAGCTCCCCCAGCGCGCGCCGCGCGCCCGGTGACCGGACGATGCGAAGACGTACCGCTCTCGGGAGGATCGTCACCGTGACCGTCAGTCTTGAGCAGTTGCGCCGCTGCCATGTCGCCGTCGATCTGGGAGCCGCCAGGACCCGGGTCTTCGTCAAGGGCGTCGGGCTCGTCGTCGACGAGCCGAGCGTCGCCGCCGTCAACACCCGCACCGGAGCGCTGATCGCCGTCGGCGAGTTCGCGGAGAAGATGACCGGCCGTACCCCCGACTACATCCGGGTCGTCCGCCCCGTCTCCGGCGGCACCGTCGTCGACATCGAGATGGCCCAGCGGATGCTGCGTCACCTGCTGGGCGAGAAGCTCCGCCGCCAGCTGCGCCGCAAGCCGCTGCTGCGCGCCGCCGCGTGTACACCGCACGACAGCGATCCGCTCGCGCAGCGCGCCACCGTCGAGACGCTCGTCGGCCTCGGCGCCCGGCGTGTCGAACTCGTCGACACCCTCATCGCGGCGGCCGTCGGCTGCGGCCTGCCGGTGGAGGAGCCCACCGCCACGATGATCCTGGTGTGCGGGGCGGCCACCACCCAGGTGGCGGTGCTCTCGCTCGGCGCGATCGTCACCGCCGAGCGCATCCCGGTCGGCGGGAACGCCATCGACCACGCGGTCATCCAGTACCTGCGCCACCAGCACGAGCTGATGCTGCCGAGCCAGTCCGTACGCCCCCTCCAGCTCGCCCTGCACGGCAACGGCCTGACCCCTGCTGGGCCCGCGTCCACCGAGATCCACGGGCGTGACGTGGCCACGGGCCTGGCCCGTTCGGTGCTCGTCGACACCGCCGCCGTACGCCAGGCTCTGCACACCCCGCTGACGGCCGTACTCGACGGCATCGGCAAGGTGCTGCGCGACTGCCCGCCCGACCTGGTGGCCGACCTCGTCGACCGCGGCATCATGATGGTCGGCGGCAGCGCGCTGCTGCCGGGCCTGGACCAGATGCTGCGCGACGCGACCGGCATGCCGGTGCACATCGCGGAACGGCCCGACATCTGCGCCGTTCTGGGACTCGGCGCGATGCTGGAGGGCCGCATCCAGCCGCTGACGATGAACCCGCTCACCGAAGCCGAGTGACCGGAAGCGGGACTGGGAGCGGAGCCGGGAGCGGGGGCGGGACCGGGGGCGGGACCGGGAACGGGACCGGGAACGGGAGCGGAAGCAGGCTTCCGTCACTGCTCCAGGCGGTACTGAGCCTCGGCACCGACCTCGACCTGCGCACCACGCTCCAGCGGATCGTGGACTCCGCCGCCGAGCTGACCGGCGCGCGGTACGGCGCGCTCGGCGTCGTCGACCCGGAGCGGGGACGGATCACCGAGCTCTACACGTACGGGATGACGGAGGCCGAGCGGCAGCGCGTCGGCCCGCTGCCCGACGGGCGTCGCGGGGTGCTGGGCGCGCTGATCCAGGACGGCGAGCCGCTGAGGCTGGACGACCTGACGGCCGATCCGCGCTCGTGCGGCGTACCGCCCGGCCATCCGCGGATGCGAACCTTCCTCGGCGTACCGATCCGCGTCGACACCGAGGTGTTCGGCAACCTCTACCTCACCGAGAAGCGTGCCGGCACCTTCACCGAAGAGGACCTGGCCATGCTGCGCGTGCTGGCCTCGCAGGCCGGCATCGCGATCGGCAACGCCCGGCTGTACGAGACGGCACGGCAGCGCGAACGCTGGATCGAGGGCGCCGCCGCCGTCACGACCGCGCTGCTGACGGGCGAGCCGGCGGGCCACTCCACAGGCGGCGCCACAGACGACTCCGCAGGCGACTCCACGGTTGACCCCATGGGCGACCCCGCGGGAGACCCCACGGGAGACGCGCTGACGACGGTCGCCGAGCGGGCCCGTGTGCTGGCCGACGCGTCGGCGGGTGTCGTCC
The DNA here is from genome assembly GCF_055571835.1 of Streptomyces sp. NPDC030862. Lineage (NCBI taxonomy): Bacteria > Bacillati > Actinomycetota > Actinomycetes > Kitasatosporales > Streptomycetaceae > Streptomyces > Streptomyces sp. NPDC030862. Next base: position 269,631 of record NZ_JBVIEN010000011.1, read on the forward strand.
TCCAGCCGACCGAGGAGGGCGGCATGGAGATCGTCGCCGCGTCCACCCCGCACGACCCGGGCGACCTGATCGGTACGACGATCGCGCCGGGCTCGCCCGTGCTGGCACACCTGCTGGGCGGCGAACCGGTCTTCGTCGAGGACTCCGCGACCGACCCCCGCATGACGACCCACGTACGCACGCGCTTCGGGCCCTCGATGATGCTGCCGTTGCAGAGCGGAGGGAAGCTGATCGGCACCCTCGCGCTACCGCGCCGCCGCGGCGGCCGCCCCTACACGGCACTGGAGCGGCTGCTCGCCTCGCAGTTCGCCTCCCAGGCCGCCCTCGCGCTCGTACTCGCGGACGCGCGGCGGAACCGGGAGCGCTTGGCGGTGTACGAGGACCGCGACCGCATCGCCCGCGACCTGCACGATCTGGTGGTCCAGCGGCTGTTCGCCACCGAGATGATGCTGGAGTCCACCCGGCGACGGGCGGAGCCGGGATCGCCGGATGCCGACCTGCTGGACCGGGCCGTGGACGAACTGGACTCGACGATCCAGGAGGTCAGGACCGCCATCTTCGCGCTCCAGCAGCCCCCGGCCGAGGTGCCCCGCTCCTTCCGCGGCCGCGTGCTGCGCGAGACGGGCGGCGCGGCCGCGCTCCTCGGCTTCCAGCCCTCGGTCCACTTCACCGGCGCGGTGGACACGCTGGTCAGCGGTCCGGTGGCCGATGAGCTCCTCTCCACCCTGCGCACCGCGCTCGCCGCGGCCCACCGCCGCACCGACGTATCGTCCGTGGACGTCGAGGTGGACGCGACGGCCGTCCTGCCGGACGGCCGCCCGGCTGTCCGCCTGGTGGTCAGGGACGACGGCACGGCGGACGACGGCAGTCGGAGTGCCGCCTTGACGTGGCAGTCGCCCCGCTGACGGTCGTTACGGGGCGGGAACCTCCCTCAGCAGGCGCGAACCCCAGGGGCACCAGTACAGGCCGGGCAGGAAGGCGCCGCCCGCCTCGTCGAGGTGGTCCTCGACATACATCACGGACGCGTCGCACACCTCGATGGCGACCTCGAAGAAGTTGATGGTGCCGGGGTCGAGGTGGAAGCTCCAGCCGGGGTTGTACGGCGCCGGCCGCTTGATGATCCGGCCCATGACATGGACCTTGTCCTTCTCCTTGCCGCTCAGGATGTCCCTGGCCTCCTGGATCCTGGCGGGGTCGGTGAGCTGGAAGACGAACTTCTCCTGCATGGGCGGGTAGTCGAATTCGAAGTACGCCGCCTCGGCCGCCGCGGCCCGCGACGGAGCGCTCCCGGCCCCGGCCCCGTGGGCGGGCTGGGCCAGGGTGAGGGCCAGCATCAGAACTGAGATGAGCGTGGTCACCTTGGTGGCGAAATACCGCATGTACACCTCCGGTCGAGCGCCGGCGCGGGAGCGCGCCGCAACATCATTATTACGCTGAGTAATCACGACCTATGCGGGAGAGCCGTCACCTTGGCGACAACTCGCCACGGCAGAGACCACCGAAAAGCGCTCGCACCGTCGCCGCCCACGCGGCCACAGTGACGCGATGACCGAGATGTGGACCCCCGCCCTCGCGGGCGCGGCCGCCGGGCTCGGGGTCGCCATGCCCCTGGGTGCCGTCGGCGTACTACTCGTTCAGCAGGGCATGCGCGACCGGCAGGGCGCCAGGGCCGCCGCGGCGGCCGTGGCCGTCGTCGACATGGTCTACGCGGCGGTGGCCACCGCGCTGGGGCCGCTCGTCGCAGCCGCGCTGTCCGGCGTCGAGGCGTGGGTGCGGCTCGTCTCCGCCGCCGTGCTGCTGGGCATCGCCGCACACGGCCTGCGGGCCTCACGGCACACGGCGGAGCCGGCCGGATCAGCGGAGCCGACCGGCTCAGCGGAGCCCGCCACCCTTCCACAGCCGCCCCAGACCGCGGGGCGGACGTTCCTGCGGTTCGCGGCGCTGACCTTCATCAACCCCACCACCGCCCTCTACTTCGCAGCGCTCACCACGGCCCAGGGCACCGCGCTGCGCGGCGCGGCGGCCGGGACGGTGTTCGTGGCCGGGGTGTTCGTCGCGTCGCTGGCGTGGCAGCAGTTGCTCGTGGCGGCGAGCGGCGCCGCCGGAGCCCGTGCCTCCGCCCGCGTACGGACATGGACCTTCCGCATCGGGTACGGCCTGGTGGCGGCGTACGCGGTGAAACTGGCCCTGCCGCTGCCCTGACCCCGCTTCCCCCGCGGCGCCGCGCGGAGAGAATGGTGGGGCCACCGACAGCGAGGAGACGACGAGTGACCACCCTGTTCCCGGCACTGGCCACCCGGCCGGACCGGCTCGCGCTGCGTTTCGGCGAGCGGAACGCGCTCACGTACGGCGAACTGGGCGCGGCGGCAGGCGCGTTGGCTGCACGCCTCCAGTCGGCCCTTCGGCCGGCCACCCACGCGGCGGACTCCCGCCCCCTGGAATCCCGGCAGCGGGGAGGTCAGCAGCCGGGGCGGATCGCCGTGTGGGCCACGCCCACCGCGGAGACCGCCGTCGCGGTGGTCGCCGCCCTGCTCGCCGGCGTACCGGCCGTACCGCTCAACCCGAAGACAGGCGAGCGCGAGCTGACGCACATCGTCACCGACAGCGCGCCCGACCTGGTGCTCGCCGCGCCCGGCGACGACCTGCCGGCACCGCTCGCGGACGTGGCGCGCGTGGACGTCACCCTCGCCACCCTCGCCACGGACGGGGCCGAGCTCCCGGAGGGCCTGCTTCCGCCCGAGCCGCAGGACCCCGAAGCCCCCGCCCTCATCGTCTACACCTCCGGCACGACGGGCCCGCCCAAGGGCGCGGTCCTCCCCCGCCGCGCGATCGCGGCGTCGCTGGACGCGTTGGAGGAGGCATGGGCGTGGACGTCCGACGACGTCCTCGTGCACGCCCTGCCCCTCTTCCACGTCCACGGGCTGATCCTCGGCGTCCTCGGTCCCCTCCGGCGTGGCGGATCCGTACGCCACCTCGGCTCGTTCACCACGGACGGGGTCACGCGGGAGCTGGCGTCGGGCGGAACCATGCTGTTCGGCGTACCGACGATGTACCACCGCCTCGCCGAGGCCCTCCCCTCCGACCCGGAGCTGACCAAGGCACTGGCCGGCGCACGGCTGCTGGTCTCCGGCTCGGCGGCACTGCCCGTCCACGACCACGAACGGATCGCCGCCGCGACGGGACGGCGCGTCATCGAGCGGTACGGCATGACCGAGACCCTGATGAACACCGGCATCCGCGTCGACGGCGAGCCCCGCCCCGGCTCGGTCGGCGTGCCCCTGCGCGACGTCGAGCTGCGCCTGATCGAGGAGGACGGCTCGGAGATCACCGCGTACGACGGGGAGACGGTCGGCGAGATCCAGGTACGCGGGCCGAACCTGTTCACGGAATACCTCAACCGCCCGGACGCCACCGCCGCCGCTTTCGACGGCCCGTGGTTCCGTACCGGCGACATGGCGGTACGGGACGCGGACGGTTCGGTACGGCTGGTGGGGCGCAAGACGACCGACCTGATCAAGAGCGGTGGCTACAAGATCGGCGCTGGCGAGATCGAGAACACGCTCCTGGACCACCCGGGCGTACGCGAAGCCGCCGTCACCGGCGAACCGGACCCCGACCTGGGAGAGCGGATCGTGGCCTGGATCGTCCCCGCGGACCCCGGGAACCCACCCGCCGCGCGCGAGCTGACCGACCATGTGGCGGCCCAGCTCGCCCCCCACAAGCGGCCCCGTACCGTCCACTACCTCGACGCGCTGCCCCGCAACGACATGGGCAAGGTCATGAAGCGGGCCCTCCACCATGTCTGAGAACTCCCGGCCTGAAAACTCCCGGTCTGAGAACTCGCGGCCTGAGAACTCGCGCCTGCCGGCCCGCCGCGCGATCGCCCTCCTCACCGACGACTTCGTCGAGCACAAGCCCCCCGCCCGGCACACCGCCCCCGACGGGCCACTGTCCTGGCAGGGTTACGACGCCTCACGCGCGCGTGCCGCCGACCATACGGGCGAGGACGAGTCCATCCTGTACGGCACGGCGACCATCGGCGGCCGCCGCTGCGCGCTGCTCGCCTTCGAGTTCGGCTTCCTCGGCGGCTCCCTGGGCCAGCGGGCCGGCGACCGCCTGGAGGACGCCTACCGCCTGGCACGCGAGCAGCGCGTTCCGCTGGTCTCGCTCGTCGCGACGGGCGGCAGCCGTATGCAGGAGGGCATGGTCGCGCTGACCCAGCTCCAGCGGGTGGCGCGTGCGACGGTGCTGCTCCGGGAGGCGGGGGTGCCCCACGTCACCGTGTTGCGGGACCCGTCCACAGGCGGCGGCTGGGCAACGGTCGGTGCCGGCGCCGATGTGATCCTGGCTCTGCCGGGTGCGCAGATCGGTTTCGCCGGCTCGCGCGTACGGCCGCCGGACGCGGACCCCTCGGCGTACACGGCCGAGGGCCAGCTGGCGGCCGGGCACATCGACGCCGTCGTGCGTCCGGAAGAGCTCCGCGAGACGGTCACGCGCTGGCTGACGGCGCTGACGACTCCCGCGCCGGGGCCCGTGGAACCGCCCTCCGCCCTGTCGGATGAGGCCGCCCTCCCCGCCAGCGGCTGGGACGCGGTGCGCCAGGCACGCGACCCGGCCAGGCCGCGCGCCGCGGCGTACCTGGACGGGTACTTCACGTACCGGCTGCCGTTGGTGGGCGACCGCTGCGGCGGTACGGACCCGGGGCTGCTGTCCGGCGTAGGGATACGTCCCGACGGGCGGGCGGTCGCGTATGTCGCCCAGTGCGGCACCGCGACCCGGCCGGCCGGGTACCGCACGGCCGCCCGCGTGATCCGCCTCGCGGACCGGCTCGGCCTGCCGGTGCTGACCCTCGTCGACACGCCGGGCGCCGCGAACGACGCCGAGGCGGAGCGTACGGGCGCGGGCGCGGCGATCGCGGACGCGTTCGCGGCGGTCGCCGGGGCGCGGGTGCCGGTGACGACGCTGCTGATCGGCGAGGGCGGCTCGGGCGGGGCGCTGGCCCTGGCGGCCCCGGGCCACACCTGGGCGACGCCCGACAGCTACTTCTCGGTGATCGCCCCGGAGCTGGCGGCCGCGATACTCAAACGGCCTCCCGAGGAAGCCCCGCGGACGGCCGAGCAGCTACGGCTGCGCCCGCAGAACCTCGTGGAGCTGGGCATCGTGCGCGGCATCGTGTGACGTGACGCCGCCGCGCATCAGGGCGTCTCCTCCAGGCAGTCGCCCTGCGCCAGGTCCACCTCGGCGAGGTCGAGCGCGGCGGTCAGTTCGTTGAGGCGGGCACGCAGGGCGCGGACCTCGTCCAGTGACATGCCGGTCGCGGCGGCGATCCGTCGCGGCACCCCGAGGGCGCGCTCACGCAGGGCCGTCCCGGTCTCCGTGGTACGCACGGTCACGGAGCGCTCGTCCTCGGGGCTGCGGCGGCGCTCGACGTAGCCGGCACCCTCCAGGCGCTTGAGCAGGGGCGAGAGGGTGCCGGAGTCGAGGCGCAGGTGTGCGCCGATGCGCTTCACGGGCAGTTCGCCGTGTTCCCAGAGCACCAGCATGACCAGGTACTGGGGGTAGGTGAGGCCGAGGTCCTTCAGCGCGGTGCGGTACACGCCGTTGAAGGCGCGGGTGGCGGCGTGGAGCGAGAAGCAGATCTGGTGGTCGAGGCGGAGGAAGTCCTCGTCGCGCACGGTACCGGGCATATCCATGGAGCCATGATACTCCGCGCACCATTGAGTTGTGCACAACTAAATAGTGCGCTACAAAGAGACCTGTCATCAGTCTCACCAGTCCCGCACACGAGAGGACGACCCCCTCCATGGACGCCCTGTACACCGCCGTCGCCACCGCCAACGGCCGCGAAGGCCGCACCATCAGCTCCGACGGCCACATAGACCTGCCCCTCGCCCACCCCAAGCCGCTGGGCGGCAACGGACAGGGCACCAATCCGGAGCAACTCTTCGCCGCCGGTTACGCCGCGTGCTTCGCCAGCGCCATGGGCGCGATCGGCCGCCAGGAGAAGATCGACGTCAAGGACGCCTCGGTCACCGCCGAGGTGAGCATCGGCAAGGACGGCGACGGCGGCTTCGGGCTCGCCGTGGTGATGCGCGTCGAGCTCCCGGACCACCTCCAGGGCGAGGCGGGCCGCGAGCTGCTGGAGAAGACGCACGCGTACTGCCCGTACTCCAAGGCGACGCGCGGCAACATCCCGGTGGAGCTCGTCATCGAGTGACCCGTACGACGAGGACGACCACGACCACGGTGTCGACCACGGCGGTGGCAGCAGGGACGGAGGCGAGGGCGGGCGCGGTCAGTAGCCCTGCCCGCCCCATCCCTTGACCGCCGTCGGCTCCAGCCGTCGCGAGCGGTAGCTCTCACCGTCGAGGGTGAGGACGTCCGCATGGTGGACGAGGCGGTCGACCGTCGCCGAGGCGATACCGCTGTCGCCGAAGACCTCGTCCCAGCGACCGAAGGGCCGGTCGCTGGTGACGATCAGCGAGGCGCGCTCGTAGCGGTGCGACACCAGCCGGAAGAAGAGGTGGGCGACGTCGTCCTCGAACGGCACGTACCCGACCTCGTCCACGATCAGCAGCGGGTACGTGTCGAGCTCCGCGAGCAGCTTCCCGAGCCGGCCCGCGGACTTGGCCTCCCGGAGCCGGTCGGCCCAGTCGGCGGCGGTGGCGAACAGCACCCGGTGGCCCGCCTGGCAGGCCCGCACCCCCAGCGCGATGGCGAGGTGCGTCTTGCCGGTACCGGGCGGGCCGAGGAGTACGACGTTGGCCCGGCGCGTGACGAAGTCGACCTTCCCTAGCCGAGCGAGCGTCTGCGGGTCGGGCGCCCGGAGGTGTCCGTCGTCGAACATCTCCAGGAGCTTGCGGGCCGGAAAGCCGGCGGCCTGGATCAGCTCCTCCGCCTTGGAGCGCTCCTCGTCGCGCTCGCGCCCGCCGCCGCCTCCGCGCCCCGGCGCGTCGGCTCGGGCGACTCCGTCAGCACGGTTACTCACGTCGTCGCTTCCGTCGCTCACATCCCTCTCGTCCGCCTTCCGCCCGTCCCGCTGGCGCGGCAGGACGACGAAGTGCGGCGACTCCTTCACCCCATGACCTTTGGGCTCGTACGCGGCCATCGGCCCGGACATGTACGCGAGGATCGCCGCGGAGACGATGAACGCCATGTGGATGACGGTGCCCCACAACAGATCGTGCCGGGGCGTGTGGTGGACGTCCACGAACATTTGGAGCAGGTGCACGGACGAAATTCCGACGATCGCCGTCGCCAGCTTCACCTTCAGCACATTGGAATTGACGTGCGAAAGCCACTCCGGCTGATCGCGGTGCCCTTGCAGTCCGATACGCGAGACGAACGTCTCGTACCCGCCCACGATGACCATGATCAGCAGATTGGCGATCATCACGACATCGACCAGCTTGAGGACCGCGAGCATGACGTAGGTCTCGTCCGCCTGGCCGCTGACGACGTGGTCGACGAGGTGCCAGAGCTCGTTGAAGAACTTGTAGACGTACACCCCCTGTGCGGCCACGAGGCCGAAATACAGCGGGGCTTGGAGCCAGCGGGTGGCGAACAGGGCCAGGCCGATGGTCGTGATGGTCGACGGGGACGAGGATGCACGGGACAACGGGACCTCCAGCGGCGGGGGGTTCCGCCATTCTGGTGCGCTGCCGCCGAAAATCTTAATTCGCGCCACTCTTTGGGATTAATAGAATTCCAGTAGCACAACACTCGTGAGGGCTCATCACATATATCGACACACGCTGCCGGTGAACATCCGGACATGTCGATATGCCGACTCGCGCTCTGATTGCTCCCGCCTTCGCCGCCGCGCGGACGGCTGGGAAACACGGGTGCGACGAGGCGGCGTGGGTGGGTAACGTGCGGGCCATGTCGAGCCCCGAGTCGGACGAGGTGGGGGCTTTCGGTCACGCCGTCAGCCCCTGAACCACTGAGCCCTGCCGTCCCCGGCCTCCCGCCGCGTGCCTCCCGCCCGCGTGCGCGGCCGGGTCGGACGCGCGTGCCTTCGGGTGCTGACCGCGGTGACGAGATGCCCTTCCCCGCCTCTCCTCACCCGGAGCCCCTCGATGCCCCTCCCTCTGTATCTGCTCGCCATGGCGGTCTTCGCCATGGGCACCTCCGAATTCATGCTCGCCGGGCTTGTGCCGGACATCGCCTCGGACTTCGGCGTCACCGTCGCGGCGACCGGAACGCTCACCTCGGCCTTCGCCCTCGGCATGGCCGGCGCCGCCCCGCTCATGGCGGCGCTCGCCCGCACCTGGCCAGGGCGGCGGAGCCTCCTCTGGTTCGTCCTCGTGTTCCTGGCAGCCCATGTCGTGGGCGCCGCCACCACGAGCTTCACGGTGCTGTGCGCGACGCGGGTGGTCGCGGCGCTCGCGAACGCCGGATTCCTTGCCGTGGCTCTGACCACGGCCGCCGCACTCGTCCCGCCCGACAAGAAGGGACGCGCGTTGGCCGTGCTGCTGTCCGGCACGACGGTGGCCACGATCGCCGGTGTCCCGGCGGGATCGGCACTCGGCACACTGCTCGGCTGGCGTGCCACCTTCTGGGCCGTCGCCGTGCTCTGCCTTCCGGCGGCGGTCGGCATCCTCACGGGCCTCCCGGCGCGGGCCGCGACGGAGCACCACACCGGCGGCCCGGCCCTGCGTTCGGAGCTGGCGCAGCTCCGAAGGCCGCGGCTGGTCCTCGTCATGGCGCTCGGCGCGCTGGTCAACGCGGCGACCTTCGCCGGCTTCACCTTCCTCGCCCCCGTCGTGACCGACGTCGCCCGGCTCGGCGAGCTGTGGGTCCCCGTCGCCCTGATGCTCTTCGGCGCCGGTTCCTTCGCCGGCGTCACTCTCGCCGGGCGCCTGTCCGACCGGCGGCCCGGCCTGGTGATCGCCTCCGGGGGGCCGCTCCTGCTCGCCGGCTGGCCGGCTCTGGCGCTGCTGGCGGACAAGCCGGTCGCCCTGCTCGTCCTCGTCTTCACTCAGGGCGCGCTGTCCTTCGCACTGGGCGGCACACTGATCACGCGCGTCCTCTACGAGGCAGCGGGAGCCCCCACCATGGCCGCCTCGTACGCGACCGCGGCCCTCAACATCGGCGCCGCCGCCGGGCCCCTTTTCGCCGCGGCCACCCTCACCACCGGCACCCGAGCCCTCGGGCCGCTCTGGGCGAGCGGCCTCCTCGTCCTGCTCGCGCTCCTCGTCGCGTACGCCTGGCGTGGTCTGATCACGGCGCAGCCGACCGGAGCGGAACGACCGGTGGGCGGGAGGAGGGTGGGCGGTGGACAGTAGAGTGGCCTGCGTCACCGGTATGCCGGCATTCGTGGCGGATCGCACGTCCGCCGAGTGCCCGGATTATCGGATCCTCGCCCTACGCTGGATGGCATGTCCCAGACCCTGCGTTCTCCTGTCCAGCCGGATGCCGAAGCCCTGAATTCGGCGATCCGAGAGCTGTGGGCGCGCGCCGGCGGGCAGCTGTCCCCGGATGAGCACCGGATCTATCAGCGCCTCGTCGTCCTGTGGGCTGCCGCGCAGCAGGGGGACGTCGCCTCGGCGGCGTAGCTTCAGCCGCGCGCGGCAGTCGCGCCGTGCCCGTACAGCCCGTACACATCCGTAGTGGGGTATACGAGGGGCACGAGGGGCATACGAGGGGCTGTGGCGGACACGCAGCGGTTCAGCGGCGGCACCGCCGGGAGCGGCGGGAGCGGCGGTGCCCGCTCGGACGTCTCCGTGGACAGAAACGTTTCTGCTGACCACTGCTGTGGTGGGGCGGGTGGGACTCGAACCCACGGCCGACGGATTATGAGTCCGCTGCTCTAACCGGCTGAGCTACCGCCCCTTACGGCGCGTCGCGCACATTTGTGCGCGCCGTCTGCCGCAGCATAGCCGCTCATACGATCTCCTGCTCCGGATGGTCGGCATACGCACGTCCATGAAGACTGCGCTGGGCGCTGCGCGGTTCCCGTCGCGGTCGGATCGCCCCGGGAAGCCTCGACTCCCCGCCGGAAACGCGAAAGAGGACCCCCTCCCAGGGGCCCTCTTCCAGCACCGCTCCCCCGACTGGACTCGAACCAGTAACCCTCCGGTTAACAGCCGAATGCTCTGCCAATTGAGCTACAGGGGATCGCGCTCCCCCGACTGGACTCGAACCAGTAACCTGCCGGTTAACAGCCGGCTGCTCTGCCAATTGAGCTACAGGGGATTGCTGCGTTGCACCGAACGCACCCACCCGGGGCTTCCCGGGCGGCGCTCGCTCGCTGCGACACATACATTAGCGCAAGCAGGGGGGTGCTCCGCCAATCGGTTCCCGGGGTGATCTCCGGCCACGCGGGTAGGCGGCCAGCACCAACGCCTTCGGAAGGGTGGCAGCCATGCGGTACAAGCTCGCGTTCGTCGTTGGACTGGCCGTCGGGTACGTGCTCGGCACCCGGGCAGGCCGGGAGCGGTACGAACAGTTGCGGAAGTCCGCGCGTGACATCTCCCAGAACCCGGCTGTGCGCAACGCAGCAGAGTCCGCCGCGCACACCGGGCGGGAGGTGGCCGAGAAAGCACTCCACGCCGTGAGCGACAAGGTCGGGGACCGGGTGCCCGAGTCGGTCGCCGAGCGGGTGCGATCGTTGCGAGAGCGCGGCCAGGGCGGTGAGGACGAGTGGGGAACCACTAACACCTGAGCCTGCGGCCTGTCCGGGTGGCCCGTGAGCCCGGCGGGCCACTCGGCCGTTGGGCCGTTACGCCGTTGGGCCATTCGGCCGTTGGGCCGTTGGGCCGTTGGGCCATTCGGCCGTTGGGCCGTTGGGCCGTTGCGCCAGTGGATCGGTGGACCGGTGACACCCCGGCCGGTGGTACCCCGGCCGGTGGCGACCGGCCGCGGTGCCTGGCGGGTCGGGGTGTGTCCCGAGTGCGGCAGAATCTATGCCCATGGGGATAGTCGCCGGGTTGGACAGTTCGTCGGGTTTCACGCGCATCGTCGTCTGTGACACGGACACGGGCGCCGTACTGCGACAGGGCTACGCGCCGCATCCCGTCGAGCCGAAGGCCACCGAGGTGGACCCGCAGGCGTGGCTTCTCTCCCTCGGAGAGGCCGCTTCCGGCGGCCTGCTCGAGGGCGTGCAGGCCATCGGCGTCTCCGCGCAGCAGCACGGGCTGCTGCCGCTGGACCCGCAGGGCGCGCTGGTGCGGCCGGCCCTGGTCGGCAACGACAAGCGCGCGCAGGTGGCCGCCGCGGACCTGATCGAGGCGTTCGGCGGCCGTCAGGCATGGGCCGAGGCCGTCGGTTGCGTACCGCAGGCGGCGCAGCCGGTGGCGAAGCTGCGCTGGCTGGCGCGGACCGAGCCGGAGGCGGCGGCGCGTGTGGCGATGGTGATGCAGCCGCACGACTGGCTGGTGTGGCAGCTGCTGGGGCGGCCGGCGCGTCGCACGACGGACCGGGGGGCGGCTTCCGGTACGGGTTACTGGTCGGCCGGCACCGGTGCGTACCGGCCCGATCTGGTGGAGCTGGCGCTGGGGCACCAGGCCGCGCTGCCGGAGGTGCTGGGTCCCGCCGAGGTCGCGGGTATCACGCCCGAGGGGCTGCTGATCTCCGCCGGGACGGGCGAGACCATGGCCGCCGCGCTGGGGCTCGGACTCGGGCTCGGTGACGCCGTGGTGTCGCTCGGCGCGTCGGGGTCGGTGATGGCCGTGCACCACGAGGCGCTGGCCGATCCGCGCGGCATGATCACGGCGTTCGCGGACGCGGCGGGGATGCACCTGCCGGTCGTCCACACCTCGAACGCCGTGCGGGCGCTGCGCGGCACCGCCGAGATGCTGGGCGTGGAGAGCCTGGAGGAGCTGTCGGCGCTGGCGCTGAAGTCCACGCCGGGCGCGTCCGGGCTCGTACTCCTGCCGTATCTGGAAGGCGAGCGGACGCCGCAGCTGCCGCACACGGCGGGGACCCTGAGCGGGCTGCGGCGCGAGTCGATGAAGCCCGAGCACCTGGCGCGGGCCGCCTTCGAGGGCATGCTGTGCTCGCTCGCGGACGCGATGGACGTACTGCGCGGGCGCGGTGTGGAGGTGCGGCGGGTGTTCCTGCTGGGGGCGGCCGCCGAGCTGCCCGCCGTGCAGGCCGCCGCGCCGGCGATCTTCGGCGCCCAGGTCGTCGTACCGCAGCCGGCGGATTACGCGGCGCTCGGCGCGGCGCGGCAGGCGGCGTGGGCACTGGGGGCGTCGCACGGCGTGCTGTCGCCGCAGGCGCCGCCGGCCTGGCAGGCGGCCGCGATGCAGGTCTTCGAGCCGGGCGAGGAGCTGGCCGTGGGGCAGGCGGTGCGGCAGCAGTACGGGGCGACGCGGGACCAGCTGCACCCGGGCGCGTTCGACGCCTGAGCGCCGGCCCGGGTTTCCTCGGCCCGGGCGGCCCGGGGTTCTTCGGCCCGGGGTTCTTCGCCGCCCCTAGTTCCGGGAAATCGGCTCGTAACAGGCCCGGGCGGTGGGGATAGTTGATGGTGTGCTCAGACAACTTCTTCGACGCCACCTAGGGCCGTACAAGCGGCCCATCGTCGTGTTGGTGGTCCTTCAGTTCCTGCAGACCTGCGCCTCCCTCTACCTCCCCAGCCTGAACGCCGACATCATCGACAACGGTGTCGTCACCGGTGACACGGGCTACATCCTGCGGTTCGGCGCCGTGATGATCGCCGTCTCGGTGGTGCAGGTGGTCTGCAACATCGGCGCCGTCTACTACGGGGCGCGCACGGCGGCCGCGCTGGGCCGGGACGTGCGGGCGGCGGTCTTCGACCGGGTGCAGTCGTTCTCGGCGCGCGAGGTCGGGCAGTTCGGGGCGCCCTCGCTCATCACGCGTACCACCAATGACGTCCAGCAGGTCCAGATGCTGGTGCTGATGTCGTTCACGCTGATGGTGTCGGCGCCGATCATGTGCGTGGGCGGCATCGTCATGGCGCTCGGGCAGGACGTGCCGCTGTCGGCGGTGCTGCTGGCCGTGGTGCCGGTGCTCGGCGTCTCCGTCTCGCTCATCGTGAAGCGGATGCGGCCGCTGTTCCGCACCATGCAGGAGCGGCTGGACGCCGTGAACCGGGTGCTGCGCGAGCAGATCACCGGCAACCGGGTCATCCGGGCCTTCGTGCGGGACGCCTACGAGCGGGAGCGGTTCGGGGCGGCGAACGGCGCTCTCACCGACGTGTCCATGGCTACGGGGCGGCTGATGGCGCTGATGTTCCCGACGGTGATGACCGTGGTGAACGTGTCGAGCGTCGCGGTCGTGTGGTTCGGCGCGCACCGGATCGACGATGGCGAGATGCGGATCGGGGCGCTGACGGCCTTCCTCGCGTACCTGATGCAGATCGTGATGGCTGTGATGATGGCCACCTTCATGTTCATGATGGTGCCGCGCGCCGAGGTGTGCGCGGAGCGCATCGAGGAGGTGCTGCGGACCGAGTCGAGCGTCGTGCCGCCGGCGTCGCCGGTACGGGAACTGGCCCGCCATGGACACCTGGAGATACGGAACGCGGACTTCCGCTATCCGGGTGCCGAGGAGCCGGTGCTGCGCGGGGTCGATCTGGTCGCCCGGCCCGGGGAGGTGACGGCGGTCATCGGCTCGACGGGCAGCGGCAAGTCGACGCTGCTGGGACTGGTGCCGCGGCTGTTCGACGCGACGGGCGGGGAGGTGCTGGTCGACGGGGTCGACGTGCGCGAGCTCGACCCGGCGCTGATGGCGAGCACGGTCGGGCTCGTACCGCAGAAGCCGTACCTCTTCTCGGGGACGATCGCGACGAACCTGCGCTACGGGAACCCCGACGCCACGGACGAGGAACTGTGGCACGCGCTGGAGGTGGCCCAGGCCGCCGACTTCGTACGGGAGCTGGAACACGGGCTCGAGGCGCCGATCGCGCAGGGCGGGACGAACGTGTCGGGCGGGCAGCGGCAGCGGCTGGCGATCGCGCGGACGCTGGTGCAGCGGCCGGAGATCTACCTCTTCGACGACTCGTTCTCGGCGCTGGACTATGCCACGGACGCGCGGCTGCGCGCGGCGCTGGCGGCCGAGACGGCGGACGCGACGGTGGTGATCGTCGCCCAGCGGGTGTCGACCATCCGCGACGCCGACCGGATCGTGGTCCTCGACGAGGGCCGGGTCGTGGGGGCGGGGCGCCATCAGGAGCTGATGGCGGCGAATGAGACGTACCGGGAGATCGTGCTCTCCCAGCTGACGGAAGCGGAGGCAGCCTGATGGCGGGGCCGGCGGGACGGATGATGGCCGGCGGCGGCCCCGACCAGAGGTCGATGGACTTCAAGGGGTCGGGCAGGCGGCTGCTGCGGCAGCTGGCGCCGGAGAAGGCCACGCTGTGGCTGATGCTGGCGGCCGGTGTGGTGAGCGTGGCGCTGTCGGTGGTCGGGCCGCTGATCCTCGGCAAGGCCACGGACCTGATCTTCGCGGGGATGGTGGGGCGCGGGATGCCGGAGGGCGCCTCCAAGGAGCAGGCGCTGGAGGCGCTGCGGGCGAAGGGTGACGACGGGCTCGCGGACATGCTGTCCGGGGTGGACTTCACACCCGGGCACGGGATCGACTTCGGCGCCGTGGCTGCGGTGTTGCTGGTGGTGCTGGGGGTGTACGTGGGCGCCGGTGTGACGATGCTGGTGTCGACGCGCCTGTCGATCAAGGTCATCAACCGGACCGTGTACCGGATGCGCGAGGACGTCCAGGCGAAGCTGGAGCGGTTGCCGCTGTCGTACTTCGACCGGGCCAAGCGCGGCGAGGTGCTGAGCCGTGTGACGAACGACATCGACAACATCTCGCAGACCATGCAGCAGACCATGGGACAGCTGATCAACTCGGCGCTGACCATCGTGGGCGTGCTGGCGATGATGTTCTGGATCTCGCCGCTGCTGGCTCTGGTCGCGCTGGTGACCGTGCCGTTGTCGGTGGTCGTGGCGACGAGGGTGGGCAAGCGGTCGCAGCCGCATTTCGTACGGCAGTGGCAGTCGACGGGCCGGCTCAACGCCCATATCGAGGAGATGTACAGCGGGCACGCGCTGGTGAAGGTCTTCGGGCGGCAGGAGGAGGCGGCCGAGGGCTTCCGGGAGCAGAACGAGGCGCTGTACGAGGCCGGGTTCAAGGCGCAGTTCAACAGCGGGCTCATGCAGCCGCTGATGTTCTTCGTGTCGAACCTCAACTACGTGCTGGTGGCCGTGGTGGGCGGGCTGCGGGTCGCCTCGGGGACGTTGTCCATCGGGGACGTGCAGGCATTCATCCAGTACTCGCGGCAGTTCTCGATGCCGCTGACGCAGGTGGCGTCGATGGCGAACCTGGTGCAGTCGGGTGTCGCGTCCGCCGAGCGGATCTTCGAGCTGCTGGACGCGGAGGAGCAGGATCCGGACGCCGCGCCGGTGGCCGGGCGGGTCTTCGAGCCGGCGGGGCGGGTGTCACTGGAGAAGGTGTCGTTCCGGTACGAGCCGGACAAGCCGCTCATCGAGGATCTGTCGCTGACGGTCGAGCCGGGGCAGACGGTCGCCATCGTCGGTCCGACGGGCGCGGGCAAGACGACGCTCGTGAACCTGCTGATGCGGTTCTACGAGGTGACGGGCGGCCGGATCCTCTTCGACGGGGTGGACGCGACCGCGCTGTCGCGCGAGGAACTGCGGTCGCGCATCGGCATGGTGCTCCAGGACACCTGGCTGTTCGGCGGCACGATCGCCGACAACATCGCGTACGGCGCACCGCGCTCGCGCAGGGTCTCGCGGGAGGAGATCGAGGCGGCGGCGCGGGCGGCGCACGCGGACCGGTTCATCCGGACGCTCCCGGACGGGTACGACACCGTCATCGACGACGAGGGCGCGGGGGTGAGCGCAGGCGAGAAGCAGCTGATCACGATCGCGCGGGCGTTCCTGTCGGACCCGGTGATCCTGATCCTGGACGAGGCGACGAGCTCCGTGGACACGCGGACCGAGGTGCTGATCCAGAAGGCGATGGCGCGGCTGGCGCACGGGCGGACGAGTTTCGTGATCGCTCACCGGCTGTCGACGATCCGCGATGCGGACGTGATCTTGGTGATGGAGAATGGTGCGATCGTCGAACAGGGGACGCATGCGGAGCTGTTGGCGGCGGAGGGCGCGTACGCACGCCTGTACGCGGCGCAGTTCGCGCAAGCGGTCGCCGAGGTGGACTGACCCGCCGTGTGACGGTGAAGCACATCAACGGGAGTTGGGGGACATGGCGGAAACAGGGGACACGGCGGAAACGGGCGAGGGTGCGCGGCCGGACAGCAGCCGGGAGGGGGCGGGGCTGGCGCTGTGGCTGCCGATCGGGGTGGCGCTGGGGATCAGCCTGGGCCAGCTGAGCGACAACCTGGGGCTGGGCATCGCCTTGGGGCTGGGCCTGGGTGTGGCGGTCGGCGCCGGGGTGGACGCCTCACGCCGCAAGCAAGGCTCCGCCGACCACTCGTGACCAGGTGTGGTCACTTCTGATCACCTGCGCCTGAACCTTGCCTCTTCTGGGCGGGTTTCTGACCGGTCAGTCGAGGTAGCCGCGCAGTTGGTCCGCGAAGGCGTGGTCCCGTAGCTTGCCGAGGGTCTTGGACTCGATCTGGCGGATGCGTTCGCGCGTCACGCCGAAGATCCGTCCGATCTCCTCCAGGGTGCGGGGCCTGCCGTCGACCAGTCCGTAACGGAGCTGGACGACCTTGCGCTCGCGTTCGCCGAGGGTGGAGAGCACCGCGTCCAGGTGCTCACGCAGCAGCAGGAACGCCGCGGACTCGACGGGGGACGTGGCGTCGCCGTCCTCGATGAGGTCGCCGAGCGCGACGTCGTCCTCCTCGCCGACCGGTGCGTGCAGAGAGACCGGCTCCTGGGCGAGGCGCAGCACCTCGCCGACCCGCTCGGGCGGCAGGTCCAGGTGGGCGGCGACCTCGTCGTGGGTCGGTTCGTAGCCGCGCTCCTGGAGCATGCGGCGCTGGACCCGTACGACCCGGTTGATCAGCTCGACGACATGGACCGGGACCCGGATGGTGCGGGCCTGGTCGGCGAGGGCGCGGGACATGGCCTGGCGTATCCACCAGGTCGCGTACGTCGAGAACTTGTAGCCGCGCGCGTAGTCGAACTTCTCCACGGCCCTGATCAGGCCCAGGTTTCCCTCCTGGACGAGGTCGAGCATGGTCAGGCCGCGGCCGACGTAGCGCTTGGCCACGGAGACGACGAGGCGCAGGTTCGCCTCGATGAGGCGGCGCTTGGCCATGCGGCCCATGACGACGAGCCGGTCGAGGTCGAGGGCGAGCTGCGAGTCCAGGTCCGGGGTGCCGGCGAGCTTCTCCTCGGCGAAGAGGCCGGCTTCGACCCGGCGGGCCAGTTCCACCTCCTCGGCGGCGGTGAGGAGCGGTATCCGGCCTATCTCGCGCAGGTACTGGCGGAAGAGGTCGGCGGAGGGCCCGCTGCCGGTCCCGGCCGTGGCGGCGGGGCGGCCCGCGGGTGGCTCGACGGCTTCGACCACGTCGGCGGCCTCGGCGGCCTCGGCGATGTGGGGTACGTCGGCGATGTCGGTGATCTCCGGGAGCTCGGAGGCGTCCTCCGTGTCCGCGACCTCGAGGAGTGCTTCCGGATGGTGCGGCGACAGCGCGTGCACGGGTACGGCCAGGGCAGCGGCTGCGGCAGCGGCGGCGGCTGTGGAGGGAGCCGTGGCTGCGGCCGTGGCGGAGTCGATGTCGGTCAGGGTCTGGGTCTGCACGGGGGCGACCTCCAGGGTGATCGCTGCCGGTTCGGGGGCGTGCGGCAGCGGGACGGCTGCGGCGGCCGTGCCGCTTTCTTCCGTCCCGTACACGATGAGCGGATCCGCGGGGGTGAGTGGTCCACCGTCTATGGACCGGCCGCGCTCCGAGGACTCAGGCACCGCCCCTTAGTGTGGGGTACGACACATCGCCGCCACGAGGGGCGTGCGAGCACTTTTTGCGGGCGGTGTGTGACTGGGCGGTTACGCGGTCAGAGCGCGTCGGAACCGCGGTTGCGGAGGGACTGGGCGTACTGCTGGAGCACCCACAGCTCGTTCTGAACGGCCGCCAGGCGCTCCGGGTCGCCGTGGGCGCCGAGGCGGGTGAGGGTGCCCTGGACGTCGCGGATGCGGCGGTCCACGGCACGGAGGCGGACGGCGACGAGCTGCATGCCCGCGTACGTCTCGTCGACCACGCGCCCGTGGATCGCCTCCACGGCGAGCTCCGTGACCAGAGCGCGCACTGTGTCGTTGGGTGCGGCGTCCCGGACTCGGGTCAGGTAGTCGGTGCTGCCGTCGATGCCCTGCTCGGCGCCGCCCGCGTCGGCGATGGTCTGGCGCACGGCGGCGTACGGCGGGGCGGTGAACTCGTCGACGCCGTACGCGTCGAAGGCCGGCGAGACCAGAGCCGGGTACTGGAGCGCGAGCTTGAGCAGCTCGCGCTCGGTCTGGTGGACGGGGTTGCGCAGGTTGAGCGCGGGCCCGGAGGGAGCGGTGGGGGCGTGGGCGTGCGCCTGGGGTGCGGGTGCCGGGCGGTTCGTGGGCGCCGGGCCCCGGCCGCCGCGGTCCCGGGCCCAGCGGGCCAGCTGGGCGACGCGCCGGACGACGAACTGGGTGTCGAGGATGCCGAGCATGCCGGCGAGTTGCACGGCGACCTCGTGCTGCGAGGCGACGTTCTTGATGCGGGCGACGATCGGCGCGGCCTCGTCGAGCGCGGCGGCGCGGCCGGCCGGGGTCTCCAGGTCGTACCGGCCGACGATCTGGCGCAGCGCGAACTCGAAGAGCGGGGTGCGCGGCTCGACGAGCTCCTGGACGGCCTCGTCGCCCTTGGCGAGACGCAGCTCACAGGGGTCCATGCCGTCGGGGGCGATGGCGATGTACGTCTCGGCGGCGAACTTCTGGTCGTCCTCGAAGGCGCGCAGGGCGGCCTTCTGGCCCGCGGCGTCGCCGTCGAAGGTGAAGATCACGCGGGCGGAGCCGTTGTCCATCAGCAGCCGGCGAAGGATCTTGATGTGGTCGCCGCCGAAGGCGGTGCCGCAGGTGGCGATGGCGGTGGTGACCCCGGCGAGGTGGCAGGCCATCACGTCGGTGTACCCCTCGACGACCACGGCCCGGCTGGACTTGGCGATGTCCTTCTTGGCCAAGTCGATGCCGTACAGGACCTGGGACTTCTTGTAGATCGGGGTCTCGGGGGTGTTGAGGTACTTGGGTCCGTTGTCGTCGTCGCGGAGCTTGCGCGCGCCGAAGCCGACGACGTCGCCGCCGACGTCCCGGATGGGCCACATCAGGCGTCCGCGGAAGCGGTCGATGGGGCCGCGGCGGCCGTCCTGCGAGAGGCCGGAGAGGATGAGCTCCTTGTCGGAGAAGCCCTTGCCGCGCAGATAGCGGGTGAGGTGGTCCCAGCCGGCGGGGCTGTAGCCGACGGCGAAGTGCTGGGCGGCGGCCTGGTCGAATCCGCGCTCGGCGAGGAACTTCCGGCCGATCTCGGCCTCGGCGCTGTCGAGCTGCTCGACGTAGAACTGGGCGGCGGCCTTGTGGGCCTCGATCAGGCGGATGCGCTCGCCGCGCTGGTGGCCGGGGGTGTACCCGCCTTCCTCGTACCGCAGGGTGATGCCCGCCTTGCCGGCGAGGCGCTCGACCGTCTCCGAGAAGGAGAGGTGGTCGATCTTCATCACGAAGGCGATGGTGTCGCCGCCCTCCTGGCAGCCGAAGCAGTGGAAGAGGCCCTTGCTGGGGCTGACCTGGAAGGAGGGGGACTTCTCGTCGTGGAAGGGGCACAGGCCCTTGAGGTTGCCGCCGCCGGCGTTGCGCAGCTGGAGGTACTCGGACACGACGGCGTCGATCGGGACCGCGTCCCGTACCGCCTTCACGTCGTCATCGTTGATCCTGCCGCCTGCCACGCACGAATTCTACGGTTCCACGGGTGGCCCACGACGGCCTACGGGCCGGGCACGACGGCATCGAGCGGCGTCGCGGGGTCCGCGAGGGCCTCGGGGTCCACGGGGGCGCCGGAACGGACGAGCTGCTGGACGGTCTCTGTGACGTCCCACACATTGACGTTCATCCCCGCCAGCACGCGGCGCTCCTTCAGCCAGAAGGCGATGAACTGCCGCTTGCCCGCGTCGCCGCGCAGGACGACCTGGTCGTACGAGCCGGGCGGGGCCCAGCCCGAGTACTCCATGCCCAGGTCGTACTGGTCGGAGTAGAAGTACGGGATCCGGTCGTAGGAGACGTCCTGGCCGAGCATGGCGCGGGCGGCGGCCGGGCCGCCGTTGAGGGCGTTGGCCCAGTGCTCGACGCGCAGCCGGAAGCCGAGCAGGGGATGCAGGGCGTTGGCCACGTCGCCGACGGCGTGGATGTCGGGGTCGGAGGTGCGCAGGGCGGCGTCGACGGCGATGCCTCCGCCCTCGGACCGGTCCGCCAGGTCGAGTCCGGCGGCCTCGGCGAGGGCGGTGTTCGGGGCGGCGCCGATGGCGATGAGGACGGCGTGTGCCGGGTGCTCGTCGCCGTCGTCGGTGCGGGCGGCCAGCACCAGGCCGTCCTGCCCGGTGATCTCGGTCAGGCGGGTACCGAAGCGGAAGCGGACGCCCCGGTCGGCGTGCAGTTCCCTGAAGAACTGGCCGAGCTCGGGGCCGATGACCCGGTGGAGCGGCGTCGGTTCCGGTTCGACGACGGTGACCTCGGCGCCGTACCCGCGGGCCGCGGCGGCGACCTCCAGGCCGATCCAGCCGGCCCCGGCGATGACCAGATGGCCGTTGTCGCGGCCGAGCGAGGCGAGGGTGGACCGGAGGCGGTCCGCGTCGACGAGCCGGCGCAGCTGGTGCACGTCCGCCAGGCCGGTGCCGGGGATGTCGAGACGGCGCGGCTCCGCACCAGTGGCGAGGAGCAGCTTGTCGTACCGGATCGTGGCGCCGTCACTGAGGTGCACGGCTTTCTGGGCGCGGTCGATCGCTGTGACGGGCTGCCCGAGGTGGAGCTCGATCCCGGCGCCGGTGTACCAGCTCGGTTCGTGGACGTAGGCGCTGTCGCGCTCCTCCTTGCCGGTGAGGTAGCCCTTGGAGAGCGGCGGGCGTTCGTAGGGGTGGTCGTGCTCGTCACCGACGAGGATGACGCGGCCGGTGAAGCCTTCGGAGCGGAGAGTCTCCGCCGCCTTGGCGCCGGCCAGTCCCCCGCCGACGATGACGAAGGTGCGCGGTGCGTCGACCACTGGGTACCTCCTTGCGGTTCAGGGCGTTTTCCACGCTACGCCGCCGTGATGCTCCCGCTTGGCTACGGCGATCGGGTGCGGCCGGTCGCCTCCAGCCGCCCGACCGCGGCGGCCCGGGCACGGTGTCCCTGCCGCGGCGGCCCGGGCATGGCGGCTCGGCCGCGGCGGTGGGCCACGGCCGCTCAGCGATGCGTCGCCAGGCGGGCGTGCAGGGTGCGGGCCGAGGCGTCGGTGAGCGAGGCGATCTGGTCGACGATGACCCGCTTGCGGGCGCGGTCGTCCGGCGCCGCGTCGAACAGCGCGCGGAACTGCGGGTCCAGGCCCTCGGGCGCCCGTATGGTCAGCGCCTCGGCGAGCTCGGCGAGCACGATGCGCTGGTCGGCGCGCAGCGCCTCCTGCTCGGCGCGCTGCATGACGTAACGGTCGGCGACGGCCTTGAGCACCGCGCACTCGTTGCGGGTCTCCCGGGGCACGACGAGCGCGGCGCCGTACCGGGTGAGGCGCCCCGAACCGTACGCCTGCCGCGTGGCGCCCTCGGCGGCCAGGCAGAAGCGGCCGATCAGCTGGCTGGTGGCGTCCTTGAGGCGGGCCTGGGCGACGGCCGTCCCGTCGTAGCCGTGCGGCCACCACTCCTGCTCGATGAGCCGGTCGAGGGCGTCGGCGAGCTCCTGCGGATCGGTGTCCTCCGGTACGTACCTGCCGATGGCCACCCGCCAGATGTCGGCACGCTCCGGCTCGGCGAGCAGCATGTTGGGGTCGATGTGGCCCGCGTGCAGGCCGTCCTCGAAGTCGTGCACCGAGTACGCGACGTCGTCGGCCCAGTCCATGACCTGCGCCTCGAAGCACTTGCGGTGGCGGGGCGCACCCTGCCTCACCCACTCGAAGACGGGCAGGTCGTCCTCGTACACGCCGAACTTCGGTGAGCCCGGCTCGGTGGGGTGGGCGCCACGCGGCCACGGGTACTTGGTGGCGGCGTCCAGGGTGGCCCGCGTGAGGTTGAGGCCGACGCTGACGAGGTCCCCGGTCGCCGCGCTGGGCACGAACCGCTTGGGTTCGATGCGGGTGAGCAGGCGCAGCGACTGGGCGTTGCCCTCGAAGCCGCCGCAGTCCTTGGCGAAGTCGTTGAGCGCCTGTTCGCCGTTGTGCCCGAAGGGCGGGTGCCCCATGTCGTGGGCGAGGCAGGCGGCCTCGACGAGGTCGGGGTCGCAGCCGAGTGCGGCGCCCAGCTCCCGGCCGACCTGGGCGCACTCCAGGGAGTGGGTGAGTCGCGTGCGGGGGCTGGCGTCCCAGGCCGGGCTGCGGGTGCCGGGGGTGACGACCTGCGTCTTGCCGGCCAGACGGCGTAGCGCCGAGGAGTGCAGCACGCGCGCGCGGTCGCGCTGGAAGGCGGTGCGGCCGGGCCGCTTGTCGGGCTCGGCGGCCCAGCGCTCGGTCGCCGCGGCGTCATAGGTGTCGTAGGCGTCGGGGTGCGTCGCCGCGTCGTCGTGGTGCATCGCCGCGTTGTCATGGTGCTGCGCCGCGTTGTCGTGGTGCGTCGTGTTGTACGCCGTCTCGCCAGCCTTCTCGTCAGGACCTTCCATGCACTGAAGGTAACCGCAGGCACTGACAGCGAACCCGTCAAGCGGAAGCGAGTTCCAGGGAGAGCGGGAAGTCGGTGGCCCCGCGGCTGGTCTCGGCCCGCTCGACAGCCTGGTCGTAGCGGTGCAGGACGAGACGGGCCATGGCCGGATGCGGGCCGAGCGGGGCGGAGGCGATCCAGGGCGCGGCGTCGGCTGCACGCGTCGCGAACAGGCCGGGAGCGGTGAAGCAGGACGCGACGGCTATGCGGTGGCGGCCACGGGCGGTGAGCGCGCGGATCGCCTGCGGGACGGTCGGCGAGGCGGCGGAGGCGTACGCGGGGACGACGGGCACGCCGCCGAGCCGTTCGCTGAGCAGCCGGGCCGTGCGGCGGGTGTCGGCAGCCGATTCGGGGTCGCGCGAGCCGGCGGCGGCGAGCACCACACCGGTGCTGCGGCTGCTGCCCTGGTCGGAGCGCCACCCCGCGTCGGTGAGCCGGGCGTAGAGCGCCTCGACGAGCAGCGGGTGTGGCCCGAGGGGGGCGGCGACGCGTACGCGCAGGCCCGGCTCGGCGGCGGCTGCCGCGCCGGGCAGGTCGTGCTTGACGTGATAGCCCCGGCTGAGGAGCAGCGGTACGAGGACGGCGTCACCGCCGCCCAGGTCGCGCAGGGTGTCGGTGAGCAGCGGCGCGTTCAGTTCGATGTGCCCGAGGCGGACGCGCAGGCCGGGCCGCAGCTCGCGCACCCGGTCGAGCAGGGCCGACACGGCCGGCAGCGCTCGCGGGTCGCGGCTGCCGTGCGCGACGGCGACGAGGGTGGGGCGGTCGGGTGTGGTCATGGGCCTGCGCGTTCCGTTGCGGTGGAGATGGTGCCGCAGCTGCGGGTGGTTCAGCTGCGCACCGAGTTGCTCGGTGATGCGGCTGAGCAGGTGGGCGGTGGAGTCGAAGGTGCATGCGCTGCAGGTGCGGGGATCTGTCGGCTCCGTCATGAACCGATGGTCACGGGCGGACGTTGCGGGGCCGTTGCGCGGGCGTGACGGAAGTTTTCCACAGGCTCACGGGCTCGCGGGGGCGCTGTCAGACCCGTCACCTACTGTGATCGGCATCGGAACCGGAAGGTCGGGGAGGCGGTCGCGCCATGGGCTGGATCGATACGAAGAGTGGCGGGTACGCCGTCACGCTGGACGGCACACGGGTGGTGTGCCGCAACGCCGCGGGGCGCACGCTGAAGCAGGTACCGGCGAAGCTGCGGGACGACGCCGAGGTGGTGCGGCTGCGGCAGCTGGCGGAGTGGCTGGAGCGGCACGAGCTGGAGTGCCGCGCGCAGGTGGACGCCTGGCTGGTGCGTTCGCTGCCGGTTCCGGTGCCGTTGCTCGCCCGGGTGTGGCAGGACGCGGCGTGGCAGGGGGTGCTGCGGGACCTGGTGGTGGCGCCGGTGGGCGCGGACGGGTCGGCCGAGGTGGAGCGGGCCGGGTTCCTCCGGGACGCGGATCCGGATCCGGCGCGTGGACTGGGCATAGTCGACCTGGACGGCGACTCGGTGCGGCTGGGCTCGGAGCAGGGCGTCGAGGCGGTGCTGATACCCCACCCGGTGCTGCTGGAGGACCTGGAGGAGCTGCGGGAGTTCGCGGTCGAGCTGGGGGTCGAGCAGGGTACCGAGCAGCTGTTCCGTGAGGTGTGGCGGCGTCCGGACGAGATTGCGGAGGCGGATGCGGGCGGGAGCTCGGGTGCGGGCCCGAAGGCGACCTGGGACGCGTACGCGCGGGGGAAGTTCGCGGAGCTGCGGCACGCCACGGCGCGGGCGGCCTCGCTGGGGTACCGGGTGCGCGGCGGGTTCGCGGTGTGCCCGCTGGTCGAGGCGGGCCTGCCGCTGGAGGCGGCGTACTGGCTCGGCGACGAGTACCCGGAGGCGGAGACGGAGACCGGCACGCTGGAGTGGCGCGACCGGGCGGGGCGGCGGCTGCCGCTCGCGGAGGTGGGGCCGGTCGCCTGGTCGGAGGGCGAGCGGATGGCCGCGCTGGTGTACGCGGGGCGTGTGGTGGACGAGGAGGGGGAAGCGCGATGAGCGGGGTGCTGAACGGGGTGTCGGAGGAGGCGGCTGACGGGGTGTCGGCGGCGGCTGCCGACCGGGGGGCGCCGGAAGGGCTCTTGGCCGGCCTGGCGGCCCTGTCGGACGCGATGCTGAACCGGCTGCTGGACGGTTTGCTGGACGCCGGCGCGGTGCTGCCGCTGGCCGGCGGTGCGGGTGGTGAGAGCGACGGCGTCGCCGCCGGCGGTGACAGGATCAGCGGTGGTGCCGTCGGCGGGGCCGTCGTTGTCGGCGCGGCACCGGGTACGGAGGCTGGCCGGGGGCCGACCGGCGTGCTCGGGATGGACGCAGCCCCCGCAGGCGCGGGTGCGGACCCGACGGTCGCCGGCCGGGCAGGCTCAGGCCAGGCAGGCGCAGGCCGGGCGGGCGAAGCCCCGGGAGGTGCGGGCCGAGGCGGTGCCGGAGATGTGGATGTGCTGACCGCGCGGGCGTACGCGCACCCGGCGCTGGACGGGCGCACGGTGGTGCGGCTGGTGCCGCAGGCGATCGGACCCGCCGAGGACCTGTCCCTGGAGTACCTGGGGTTCACCAGCGAGCAGGACCCCGAGCCGGTGGGGCGCGTGCGGCGGAAGGCGCTCGGCTTCCCGGCCTGGGCACTGGTGCACGACCCGGACAACGGCCACCACGCCCTGGCGGTAGTCAAGGAGATGGAGCGGCTGTCCCGGCTCGTCGCCACCAAGCCCGGCCTGGCCAAGGAGGGCTTCGAGGGCATCGGGGAACGCCTCGACCGTTCCGTACCGCACTTCCTCCCCACCTACTACGAACAGGTGGCGCGGCTCTTCCTGGCCGCCGAGTCGCGGTCGTACGCGTCGCTGTTCTTCGGCAAGGCGCGGGCAGCCGAGCAGCGGCACGCGCTCGCCGTGGACGAGGAGCGGCTGCGCGAGGTGTTCCTGGAGTTCGCGGGGGCGGGTGCGCTGAGCGGCAAGGCGCTGCGCGAGCATGCCAAGGGCCTGGCCGCCAGGCTGCCCGCGCCGACGGCGTACGAGCAGTTCAGGGTGGTGTCGCTGGAGCGGTGTGCGGCGGGTCTCGCGCCGTACGCGGGCATGCTGGAGGACCTGCGGCGCCTGGCGAAGGCGGCGCGGCTCGACGTGGCCGCCGAGGAGCGGTCGCTGCTGGCGGAGATCATCCAGACCGGTGCGGTGAGCCGGGCGGCGGTGGGCTTCTGGAAGTCGGCCCTGTCCGCGCTGACGGCGGTCGCGGCCGAGGACCGGGCGGTGCGGGAGCGGCTGCTCCACGTGATGCCGACGGCGAGCGGCGACCATCGGGCGGAGTTCGAGACGTCCTGGCTGACGCTGCTGGACGACTGCGGCGCGACGGACCTGCTGCTGGACGGGACGGTACCGGCGGCCGGGTGGCTGTCGGCCTGGGCGGCGTACCGCCGACGCGGGTACGGGCGGGCGACGCGGCTGGCGGCCGAGCTGGCCCTGGTGGAGCGGCTCGCGGACCGGCTCGTACGGGACGGCGTGCCGGTACGGCTGATCTCGGGCGGCGGTTGGCGCATGGGCGCCGACCTGGATCTGCTGGACCTGTGCCTGTCGCTGGGTGTTCCGGTGGAGCCGCCTGCGGAAAGCACCACCGGCTACCTGGATCTGGCGGGCTGGCTGCAGGACGAGGCGGAGGGGCGCCGGGATCTGGTGGCCCTGGCCGCAGACGAGCGTTTCACGGGGATGTTGCGCCGTTCCGTGGAGCAGCTGGCCGGTGACGGCGAGGCCCCGGCTCGGCTGCGCCGGGTAGTGGAACACCCCGCGCTGCGAGGCGTGCTGGCGGGCTGGATCGCGGACCGCGCGGACGACCTGTCACGGGCGTGCGGCCTGCCGGAGCTGCGCGAGCAGTTGGCCCGGCTGGCGAAGTTCTCGAGCCCCTCCGTGCTGGCCGCGGCGCCCGCCGCGATGGAGCGGATCTCCGCCGTCACGCCGACCGCCGCGCTGGCGCGGACCCTGCGTGCGGGTGTGCTGGACGAGCTGGGCTGGCCCGCCCTGGAGGAGACGCTGCCGAAGCTCGGCAAGGTCTATCCGGTGGCGGCCGGGCAGCGGCACGCGTTCCTCGCCGAGCAGTGGTACCGGCTGGCGGACGCCTGGCCCGCGTTGATCGTGCGCAACGGCAACGAGGCGGCGGTGGTGGGCCCGGACGAGGCCCTCGACGTACGCCCGCTGACGCTGCCGGCGGCGAAGACCAGCGGCTGGGACCAGCCCACCGTGCGGTACGTGGACGGACAGTGGCTGGTGGCGAACGGCCATGGCCCCGATCGGCGCGCGGTGTGGTCCGGCAGACCCGCCGACGTCTTCGTGCCGGCCGGCCGGCTGGACGACCACTGGGTCGCGGCGCACATGGCGTCGTTGCCGCTGCCGGGCGGAGGCCGCTGCTACGGCGGACGGCCGGTACACGCGGGCGACACGTCGTTCGCCGAGGAGCGCCGGAAGGTTGCCTCCGACGGCGTCTCGGTGTGGGTGCTGCACGACGACGGCTGGTGGGAATACGACCCGTTGACCGCACGGCGCGGCCGTGCGGCAGGCCCCGCGTTCTTCGACGAGGCCCTGGCCGGGGCGGCCGACGGGGAGCGGCTGCTGGCGGGGTACTGCCGGCTCATGCCCGTGCAGCCCGGCCTGGAGTCGTCGCCGTTCGGCAGCAAGGACGGCCTGCTGGGCTGGTGGGTGCTGTACAACCCGAAGACGCGGACGATGACGGCGTGTTCGGTGGACGGCAGCCGCAGTCCGGCGGTCCCGGCGCTGCCGGGGGCGTACGGCGAGCAGATCGCCGGGGGCGTTCCGCTGCCGCCGCTGCACCTGCCGGGCGGGGCGGTGCTGCATCCGCGGGAGACCCAGCGCTTCGACACCGTCGTCGACCTGTACGACGCGGAGGGCGTGCGGATCGCGCAGGTCCAGCTGTGCGACCGGGGTGGCAGGTACGCGGCCGGTACGCCGCTGGTGCCGCCGCTGGCGTACTGGCACGCGCTGCGGCCGCGCGACGAGCGCGGCTCGGCGCGCCTGCGTGCCGTGACGGACGCGGACGCCGCCGCGCTGCTGGAGGCCGTGGCCGGGGGCGCGGCCCCCGCCGAGGCGGTGGCGCGGGTGCTGCCCGAGGTGACGCACCCGGGGCTGGTCGCCGGTGTCGCCGGGCTCGTGGAGGAGGCGGCCCGGTGCGGCAAGTGGCTGACGCAGCTCGCCGAGAAGGCGGAGCAAGGGCGTCGGGCGCCTGTTGAGGCGGAGCCGCTGGTGCGGTTCGCGGGGGATGAGGCGTTGGCCGGTGCGATGGTCGGCCTGGGCCCTGCGGCGAACGCGTACGGGCTCTGGGGTCGAGGCCCCGGCACGCACACGGCCGTCGACCAGCTGCGTCAGGTGGCCGCCGTTCTCGGCGCGCCGGCGGACGGCGTGCCGGAGAAGGTGAAGCTGCGCGGGTCGGGGGTGCCGTGGTTGTCGTTCGCGGGGCGCGGTCTCGCCGCACTCGCGATTCGGGCCGCGGCGCCGGTGACCGAGGAGGCGCACCGGGCCGCGCTGCTGGAGTTCCTGGAGCTGGTGGGTGCCGTGATGGTGGACGGCGAGCCGGTACTGGTGGACCCGCGGGGGCGGTTGCGGCTCGTGCGGCTGAAGGTCGCCCGGCCGGGCGGCACGCAGCGACTGGGTGAGGTGCACCGGTCGGCGGCCCGGCGCATGGTGCTGTTCGCCATGGTGCGGCAGGACGAACAGCACTCCTTCTACGCCGGGCTCGAATACGACCCGTCGGGCGCGTTCGGGGCGTGGGACGGCTTCGCCCTGGTCGATTCCACGGTGCTCGGGGAGCGGGACGACGCACCGCTGGCCGCGTCGCTGCGGCGCGTGGTGGAACTGGTGCGGGAGCGGGGCCCGCTGCCGTACCGGCCGGATCAGGCGCTCCACTTCGCGGAGCAGGTGGGGGTCAGCGCTCCTACGGCGGCCCTGGTGCTGCTCGGCATGCCGGGCGTGGACGGGTGGGACCGGCAGAGCCTGCTGCCCGCGGAGATGCTGGCCCCGCTGGGAGCCAAGACCGCGCAGGCTGAGGCGGCCAGGACGAGCCTCAGGACGCTGGCCACCATCGATCGGCAGCACTACACCGCCCTGTTGCTTCCCCGTGACGCCGATGCCGTCGCCGGCCTGTGGGACTCCGGCTTCGATCTGGAGCCGTTGACCGACGCTTGGGTACGGGCGCGGGGCAGGCGGCGCGTGGTACCACCCGAGCTGGTCGCCCGCGCCGTTACCGAGACCCAGCCCCGGCAGAGCGGCATGCTCGACGCCGTGCTCAACCCGGAGGCGCAGCCGGAGCTCACGGGCCGTACCGAACAGCGCGTCGAATCCGAGTCGGGCCGGCTCGCCGCCGCCGAGCCGGAGCAGCTGCTCACGGGGAACCGCATCACGTTGTACGTGGACATGCTGCGCTGGCTGGCGTACCGGCTGCCGTTCGGTCACCCGCTGCGCGCGGTGCTGCCCGTCACGCTGCGGATGCTGCGCGAGCGGCTGGCGGACCCGGGGCTGCTGCTGGACCTGGGTGTCAGCTGGGACACACAGGGCAGCTGCAGCGCGCCGCGGATCCGGGAGGCGTGTGGGCTGCCCGCTCAGGGCGGGGGTGACCGGCAGGGCGTCGTCGAGGTGGGGGATGCCCTGGTGCTCATGCCGATGCAGTACAGGCCGGAGTGGGAGGAGGTGTGGCTCCGGTCGGCGGCAGTGCTGCCGGGCGCGGGCGAGCACGGCGGCCCCGACCATCCGGCACTGACGCTGCTGGCGGCCCTGTCCAGGCCGTCGGAACTGCTGGATGCGTTCCGCACGCTGCTGAGCGACGAGTTCGAGGCGCTGGTGACGGCGGACTGTCCGGCGGGCGGCACGGCGGGCGCGCCGCAGCACCCGGTGTACAGCGTGCCCGAGCTGGTGGAGCAGGCGGCGGAGCTCCACGGGCTGTCCCAGGACGCGGCCGCGCTGTACCTGATGCTGCTCGCACTTCCGGACCCGACGGACCGCAAGCAGGCGGAGTGGACGGGGTGGAAGCCGGCCCGGCTGAAGAAGGCCCGGGCCGAACTGGCCGCCACCGACTTGGTGGTGGAGGCCAAGCGGCCCCGCGCGGGGCGGTCGTTGTTCCTGCCCGGCGGCTGGCTGGAGCGGGCGGCACCGCAACTGCCGCTGGAGAGCTGGAAGACGGGGCTGTTCCCGGGGGAGGGATCCGCCTTCCTGGTGCCGGACCGCCCGGTGGCCGAGGTGTACGCGGCTGCATGGCGCCGGGTCGTCGACGGTGACGTGCCCGGATACGAGGAGTTCGAGAGCCGGGCCCGGGGGCGCGGCACGGGCCGTGGCACGGGCGACGGCCGGGGAGGAAGGCGATGAGCGTGAGCGTGCGGGCTGAGGGGTCAGGCGGGCACCAGGGGGTTCGGCGGCAGGTGGAGCTGCCGGAGGACCGGTACGCCGAGGAGCTGGCGTTCCTGGCGGCGTACGACGAGGGCCCGCGGCCGCCGGGGTGGCGTTTGACCCCGCGCGCGGTGGTGGTCTTCGTGTGCGGTTCCGGTGGGGAGGCGCTGGAGTCGGATGACGGCCGGCGACTGGTCGTGTCGCGGAAGTTCGTGGGTGACCGGGCGCTCGTGGAGCGGTGCGTGGTGACGCTGGCCGGCGAGCGCGGGCTGCTCCTCGTCGGCGAGCCGGGCACCGCGAAGTCGATGCTGTCGGAGCTGCTGGCCGCCGCCGTGTGCGGCACCAGCACCCTCACGGTGCAGGGCACCGCCGGTACGACGGAGGACCAGCTGCGGTACGGCTGGAACTACGCGATGCTGCTGGCCAAGGGGCCCAGCCGGGAGGCTCTGGTGCCCTCGCCGGTGCTGACGGCGATGGTGCGGGGTGCGGTCGCCCGGGTCGAGGAGGTGACCCGTTGCCTGCCGGAGGTGCAGGACTCGCTGGTGTCGCTCCTGTCGGAGCGGCGCATGTCCGTGCCGGAGCTGGCGGGGACGGGTGAGTCGGGCCGGGAGGGCGAGGACGGGACCGTGCACGCGGCGCCCGGCTTCACCCTCATCGCCACGGCCAACCTGCGCGACCGGGGCGTATCGGAGATGTCCGCCGCGCTCAAGCGGCGCTTCAACTTCGAGACCGTCGGCCCCATCGACGACGTGGCGGCCGAGACGGAGCTGGTGCGGGTGCAGGCCACGGCGGCGCTGGCGCGCGGCGGGGCGGCGTTCGCGCTGGACGAGGCGGTGCTGGAGGCGCTGGTCACGGCGTTCCGGGACCTGCGCACCGGGCGCAGCGCGGAGGGCTGGGAGGTGGAGCGGCCGTCCACGGTGATGTCGACGGCGGAGGCCGTACAGGTCGCCACCTCCATGGGGCTCGGCGCGGCGTACCTCGGCAACGGCCGCGATGTGGTGCGTACGCTGCCGGGCCATCTCCTCGGCACGGTCCGCAAGGACGACCCGGCGGACCACGGGCGGCTGCTGGGGTATTGGGACGGGCCGGTGCGGCGCCGTGCGGAGGGCGGGGCTCCGCTGTGGCGGACGCTGTGGGAGCTGCGCGATGAGCTCACCTGACGGGCCTGCGGAGGCGGTGGAGGAGCTGGCGGGGTGCCGTGACCCGTTCCTGATCGGGGTACGGCACCACTCCCCCGCGCTGGCGGCGTCCGTGCCGGCGATGTTGGCCGAGGCGGCACCGGAGGTGCTGTTGGTGGAGCTGCCGGAGGAGTTCGCACCGTGGCTGGTGTGGCTGGCGGACCCGGCGACGGTGCCGCCGGTGGCGCTGGCCGGCAGCGGCGGTGATGACGGTGGGCTGGTGTTCCTGCCGTTCGCGGAGTTCTCGCCGGAGCTGGCCGCGATCCGCTGGGCGCGGGAGGCGGGCGTCGAGGTGGTGCCGTTCGATCTGCCGTTGGGGGCTCGGGGTCAGGGCCGGGGGGCTTCGGCACCGAGGCCGGTGGCGGGGCCGGTGCCGGCTCGGCCGTCGGCGTCGGCGTCGGCGTCCGTTGCGGCTTCCGCTTCCGCATCCGCTCTCGCTTCCGGCGAGCGGGGGGTCGCTGCTGCTCTGCGGACACGGGTCGGGGGCCGGGCCGGGGACGATCTGTGGGACCGGCTCGTCGAGGCCGCCGCTCCGGGTGCGACGCCCGAGGCCTTGCGGCGGGCGGCGCTGGTGGTGGGCTGGGCGTTGAGGGCGGACCAGGAGGCGGTCGATCCGTACGACCTCCGGAGGGAGGCGCACATGCGGCGCAGGCTGGCCGCATACGCGGGCCGGCGCACGGCGGCCGTCGTCGGCGCGTTCCACGCGCCTGCGCTGCTGCCGGCGGTCACGCGGGAGGGTGCCCCCGCGGAGACCCGCTCCGGTGAGGTTGCACCAGGCGACTCGGCTCTTGGTGAGGTGGCTCCCGGTGGGGTGGGGCCCGGTGAGGGAGCTCCCAGTGGGGTCGTCACGTCGCTCGTGCCGTACGCGTACGGGCTGCTGGACGAGCGCTCCGGCTATCCCGCCGGGATCCGTGACCCGGAGTGGCAGCACGGCGTCCACGCCGCCGCGGGGGACCCGGCGCTGATGGACGAACTCCTGCTGTCGACGGCGGTACGGATCTGTGCCGCAGTACGGGATGCGGGCCACCCGTGTGGGCCTGCCGATGCGCGTGAAGTGGTGCGACTGGCCAGGGATTTGGCCACGCTGCGGGGGCTGCCCGCCGCCGGGCGGGGGGAGCTCGCGGAGGCCGCGCAGTCCGTGCTGACGCAGGGCCGGCTGTTCGGGCGAGGCCGGGTCGTGGCCGCGGCGATGGAGAAGATCCTGGTCGGCGACCGGCGCGGGCGGCTCGCGCCGGGCACGCCGCGCTCCGGTCTGGGACCGGCGGTGGAGGCGCTGTTGTCGCGGTTGTCGCTGCCGACGCCGGACGCGCCCGCCGCGCGTGAGCTGCGGCTGGACGCCTTGCGCGCGGAGCTGGACCGGGATCGGGAGGTCTGTCTGCGGCGGCTCGCGGTGTGCGGAGTGCCGTACGGGCATGAGGCCGAGGTCGCGGGCGTGGGCGGAGCCGACGCGCTCACCACGCGGTGGACGGTCGCCTGGTCGCCGTCCACCGCGGCGATGCTCGATGTGGCGGGTGTGCATGGAGTGACCCTCGAGCAGGCGGCCACCGGGGTGCTGCGGCAGCGGCACGCGGTGCAGGCGCGGGAAGGCGGCCCGACGGCGGTCGAGGTCCTGGACAGCCTGCGGGAGGCGGCACGGTGCGCGCTGTCAGATCTGGCGGCCGAGCGGCTCGCGGAGGTGGCCGTCGCGCTGCCCGCATCGGGCACGCTGCCGCAACTCCTCGACGGCCTCGCACTGTTGGACCGCATCCGGTCCGGTCATGTGCCGGGCCTGCCCCAGGGGTGGCGGCGGGACGCGGTGGACGCGGCGTACGAGGAGCTTGCGGCGGCCGGGGTCCGTGCGCTGGACGGGCTGGCCGGCTCCACGGATCCGGAGGACGCCCGCGCGCTCGTCGCCCTCGCGGCGCAGGCCGACACCGCGTCGGGCGGCGGCCTGCGGCTGGCCGACGCCCTCGCCCGGCTCGACGCCGGAGCCACGCCCCTGATCCGGGGGGCGGCCGGCGCAGCGCGCGTGCTGCTGGCGCAGCGGGACGCCGGGGAGTTCGGAATGCGGCTGGCCTCGCGGGCGGACAGCGCCACGACGCCCGAGCTGCGGGCGGAACTGACCGGTCTGCTCCGCGGCGCCCTGCTGGCGGCGGGCCCGCTCCTGGAGGCGGGCCGCGCCCTCGACCCGTTGCTCGAGCGGGTGGAGACCTGGCCGGACCGCGACTTCCTGGACCGCCTGCCCGCGCTGCGAGCCGGGTTCGACACGCTGGCGCCCGCGGCCCGTTCACGGCTGCTGGCCGTAGTCGAGGACCGCACCGGCTGCGCCTCGTCCGGCTCCCTGCCGCCCGAGATACGCGACCCGGCGGCGCTCGCGCTCCTCGCCCGGGCGGACCTGGCGGGCCGCGAGGCGCTGGCGGCACGGGGCTTCGGCGCAACCCCCGACTGCGCGGCCCCTGGCAGGGCGGTCCCCGCCGACGGGGCCGACTCGGCCGGCTTGGGTCCGGCCGGTATGGGCCCGGCTGCGCCCGACGAGGTGCGCTCGGGCATGCCCGAGCCGGGGGCACTCACCGCCGGAGAGCGGTGGCGGCTGCTGCTCGGGCAGGCGCGGGAGTTGACCGGGGCCGCCGGGCGGCTGGCCCGGGCTCTCGACGAACTGTACGGGCGGGGCCGCGGAGAGGGCTCGCGAGGCGAAGAGGCCGCCGGTTACGGGCCCGGAGCCGGCGACGGGGCGCCGTTCCCGGACGTACGGTCCTGGTCGGAGGAGCTGGCCGCGCTGTTCGGGCCCGGCGTACGCGAGGAGGTCCTGGCCGCTGCGGCCGACGCGGGGCGGCTGGATGCCGCGCTGGAGCTCAACCCCGAGGCGGCCCGCCCCTCGGTGGAGCTGCTGCGTACGGTCCTGTCGTACGCGGGCGGCCTGTCGGAGCAGCGGCTCGCCCGCTTGCGGCCGCTGGTCGCCCGACTCGTACGGGAGTTGACGCAGGCGCTCGCCAACCGGCTGCGCCCCGCGCTGGCCGGGCTCGCGCATCCGCGTCCCACGCGCCGCCCCGGAGGGCCGCTGGATCTACCGCGCACCCTGCGCGCGAATCTGGCCTCGGCCCGCCGCGACCCGGTGACGGGCGCGGTGACCGTTCTGCCCGAGCGGCCCGTGTTCCGTAGCCGGGCGCGCAGGCAGGCGGACTGGCGGCTGGTGCTCGTCGTGGACGTGTCCGGGTCGATGGAGGCGTCCACCATCTGGTCCGCGCTGACCGCGTCCGTCCTCGCGGGAGTGCCCACGCTCAGTACGCACTTCGTCGCCTTCTCCACCGAGGTACTGGACCTGACGGGCCACGTCGACGACCCACTGAGCCTCCTGCTGGAAGTCAGGGTCGGCGGCGGCACCAGCATCGCGCGGGGCCTGCGGCACGCCCGCGAGCTGGTCACGGTGCCGTCGCGCACGCTCGTCGTGCTGGTCAGCGACTTCGAGGAGGGCGGCCCGGTCGGTCCCCTCCTGTCGGAGGTGCGGGCGCTGGTGGACGCGGGCTGCCACGTCCTCGGCTGCGCCTCGCTCGACGACCAGGGGCGGCCGCGGTATTCGGCGGGCGTGGCGGGGCTGTTGGTGGCGGCAGGCATGCCGGTCGCCGCGCTCAGCCCCTTGGAACTGGCCCGCTGGGTCGGCGAACGCGTAGGAGGTACGCAGCGGTGACGGATCTTTCCTCTGGCCTGCCTCCGGTGGCCGCGGAGGTGGTGGCGACCGCGCTCGATCTGCTGCCCGCACGGCTGCGCAAGCGCGTGGACGGCGCGGTGGCGAAGGCGGCCGGCTGGCCGGTGGAGCGGACGGCCGACGGTGTGCTGGTCCGCGCCGGTGACGACACGGTGGTGACGCTGACGACGGCGGCCGCCGGTGTCGTGGCGTCGGCGGAGGCGGCGGTGTGCAGTTGCCTGCTGGCCCCGGCCTGCCTGCACCGTGCGGCGGTCCTGTCCCGTGCGCCGGTCGCGGAGGAGGGCTCCGCCGAGGCGGC
Source organism: Streptomyces sp. NPDC030862 (assembly GCF_055571835.1). Taxonomy (NCBI): domain Bacteria; kingdom Bacillati; phylum Actinomycetota; class Actinomycetes; order Kitasatosporales; family Streptomycetaceae; genus Streptomyces; species Streptomyces sp. NPDC030862. The sequence continues at coordinate 304,938 of NZ_JBVIEN010000011.1, forward strand.
GGCCGTGCCGGGAGAGCAGCCCGGTCCCCGGCAAGCGCAGGAGCAAGGGCAAGCGCAAGCGCAGGGGCCGAGGCAAGGGCAGGAGCCGGGCACGGGCGAGGGCGCGAGCGACGGCACGGGGACGGCTCGCGGAGACGGCGGGCCCACCGCCGCGCAGGCGGCGGCGCTGCACGCGCTCGGGGACGCCGCGGTGGCGGTCCTCGTCGCGGGCGTGGCCGGGGCGGGGGCCGTGGTGCGGGCCGAACTGCTGCGGGCGGCGCACTCCGCGCGGCTCGCCGGGCTGCACCGGCCCGCCGCCGTCGCCGTACGCGTCGCGCGGCGCCTCGGAGAGGCGCGGTCGGAGGACCCGGCCTTCCGGTTGCCCGAGTTGTCCGCCGACCTGGCCGCGCTCCTCGACTCCGTACAGCGGCCGGATGCGGCGGTGCTGGGCGGCCCGGTGCGGCGCGAGTACCGGCCGTCCCAGCCGTTGCGGCTGTACGGGCTGTTCACCGAGCCGGTCGTCACGGCGTCGGGGTACGCGGGCGCGACGGTGTACGCGGTCACGCCGGACGGTTCCTTCCACACCGTGTCGGACGTGGCGCCCGGCGGCCCGGAGCGGGCGGTCCACGCGTCCGCCACGGCTCTGGTGCCGGGTGGCTCCGCGCTGCCGCTGCGGGAGCTGGGCGACGGCGGCGGGGTCATCCTCACCTCGCCGACCGTCTCGGCGGACGGCCGGATCGGCGGCGGCGGGTCGGTTCGTTCCGTACGGGCGGCGGGGTGCGCCTGGCACGAGCCGCCGCTCGACACCTTCTGGCGGCGTCCGCCGTCCGCCCAGCTGGATGCCGCCCTGGACTGGCTGACACAGCCCGCCGACGAACGTCCGGCGGGCGGTGACCTGCTGTTCCTCACGGGCACGGTCGCCGGTGACGGCGGCCGCGTCCGGTTCGCCGTCGACGGCGGGCCGGTCGTCACGCTGTACGCGCCGGACGAACGGACCGAGTTGCCGTACGCCGAGAACCTGCGGCTGCTCGGCGCGCGCCCGGGCCTGCGGCTGAGGTTGATCGCCCGGGCCGCCGCTGATCCGGCCGGCGGGGTGCGGGCGCTCGCGGCGGCCTGGGCCGGTCACGACGGTGAGCCGGTCCGCGCGGACCTGGGCCTGCGGAGGCTGAACCGTACGGACGTACCCGCCGCGGGGGCGCTCGCGGCCGCCGGCCCGTCGGCGCCGGAGGCATTGCCCGAAGCGTCGCCCGGGACGTCGCCCGGGACGTCGCCGGAGACCTTGCCCCTGGAGCTGGACCTGCTGCGCCGCGCGGTTGACCGTGCGGTGGCGGGCGGCCGTCCCGTAGCGGCGGCCGCGGCCGACGGTGACCTGCCGCACAGGCTGCGCGCAGTCGGCTTCACGACCGGGGCGCGGTGCGCGCAGGACCTCGAGGACGCGGCCACGGCACGGAACCTGGACGCACTGGGGCGCCTGCTGCCCGCGGACTCGGGCGCGTTCGCCCGGGCCTGGCTTGCCGCGGCCGTCTACGCGTCGGCAGCGTCGCGTTCGCTGGTGTCGGCGGCGTGGTCGAGCTCGGGGCTGGCGCTGGGGCACGGGTCGGAGACGGGGACGGGGACGGCTGATGACGAGAGCCAAACCCGTAGGGGGCCGGTGGCCGTGAAGCCGTGACGCAGGGCGGCTGCGAGGTCGTCGCCGTGTTCGTACCCGACGACCGGCATGCCCGGCCAGCGGTCGGCGATCGTGGCGAGGCAGCCGGGCCAAGCGTCGGGGCCGAACAGGTTGGAGACGCCGACCATGCCAGTGGCGGCCGCGGTGGCGGTGGCAGCGGTGCGGCTGACGACGGCTCCCGCGACGATACGGCCGTCCGGCGCGCGGCCGGCGAGGACCGTGGTCGCCGGGTCGGCGCGCAGCGCGGGGCGGAAGAGGTCCATGCGGTCGCCGCCGTTCCAGGCGGCCTCCCAGGCGGCGAGCTCGGCGGCGGTCTCGACCGGTTCCCAGGCTCTGGTGACCGGTCCCGGGGCGGCGAGGGCAGCGGGGCGGTGGACCCACTGTCCTTCGAAGAGCACCTCGAAGCCGTGTGGCGTCAGGTCCAGCTCCGCGAAGCTGTCCTTGACCGAGCAGCCGGGCGTGCTCCGGTCGACGGCGTCCAGCATGGCGCGTATCTCGGTGTCCGATGCGCCGGGGGCGAGGGTGACGGCGTCCGGGTAGTGCGGCGGAGTGCGGCGCGGGTGCGTCCAGGCGCGGTCGCCGAACGTCCCACCTGGGAGTCCGTGAGCCCTGCACATCGCATCGCACCACTCGGCGTTGTTGCGAGGCGGCCGCTTCGCGCTTCATGTGGCGATCGTGACAGGTGTGGTGACGCTACCCTGCCCCCTATCGAACTTTCCGAAACACGGAATATATTTTCCGTTGAATCGGGACTTGGGGGTACTCATGGCTACGGACCGGGCTCTGCCCCGCCGCGCAGTCGCCGAGCTGGTCGGCAGCGCGGCACTGGTCGCCGTCATCATCGGCTCCGGCCTGCAGGCCAGCGCGCTCAGCGACGACGTCGGCGTGCGGCTGCTCGCCAACTCGCTTGCGTCGGCGATCGGGCTCGGCCTGCTCATCGCACTGTTCGCGCCCGTCTCCGGGGCGCATCTCAACCCCGTCGTCACCCTCTGCGTCTGGTGGACCCGGCGGCGCGGCGGGGACGGGCTGCTCGGGCGCGAGGTGGCGCTGTACATCGGCGCGCAGCTGGCCGGAGCGGTCGCCGGGGCGCTGCTCGCCGAGGCGATGTTCGGGCGGGCGCCCGGCAGCTGGTCCACCCAGATGCGGTCGGACGGGCACCTGCTGCTCGGCGAGACGGTCGCCACGGCCGGGCTTGTCCTGCTGATCCAGGGCTTGGACCGGATCGGGCGTGCCGGGTTGGCGCCCGTGGCGGTGGCGGCGTACATCGCGGCGGCGATCTGGTTCACGTCGTCCGGGTCGTTCGCCAACCCGGCGGCGACGGTCGGCCGGTCTCTGACCGACTCCTTCACCGGGATCGCCCCGGCCTCGCTCCCGGGCTTCATCGCGGCGCAGCTCGTCGGCGGGCTCCTCGGCGCGGGGCTGGCGAGCCTGCTGTACGGGAGGCGGCCGCCGGGGGCCGAGCCGGCCGCGGGCTGAGTCGGGCGCGGGCTGAGCCGGGCGCGGGCTGAGCCGACGTTGCGGCGGTCCGGTTACCTGCCCAGTCGGGCGTAGGGCAAGCCGGTCGCCTACCAGCCGGACACGCGGCGGGCCGGTTGCCCGCTGAGCCGGGCGCTCGACGGGCCCGTTGCCCACCCAGCCACGCGGAGGGCGAGCCGGTTGCCCAGCCGGGCGGGGGCTGGCGGGCCGGTTGTCGGCTGAAACCGTCGTCGGGTGAACCGCGCCGGGGCCTTTCGCGTCGGAGAGGACAGGGCGGGAACAACCAAACGGAGGTTCGAACATGCGACGCACGCGGCTGCCGCTGCTGCCACGGGGCCGGCGGGGACAGCGGCGGGTGGTGCAGGCCGTCATGCTCGGGTGCGTCCTCGCGCTCGCGCCCATGACCTGGATGCACGCCGTCGCCGACGGCCGGCTGCGCACCGCCGACGACGTCCCCGCCCACGACGTCGCCGTCGTCTTCGGCGCGGGCCTGTGGAACGGCCGGCCGACCCCGTACCTGGCCCACCGCCTCGACACGGCCGCCAAGCTGTACCGGGACGGCAAGGTGAAGGTGCTCCTCGTCACCGGGGACAACAGCCGCGTCGAGTACGACGAGCCCGACGCCATGCGCGCGTACCTGACGGAGCGGGGCGTTCCGGACGGGCGGATCGTCAGCGACTACGCCGGTTTCGACACATGGGATTCGTGCGTGCGCGCGAAGAAGGTCTTTGGCGTCGACCGCGCGGTCCTGGTGACGCAGGGCTTCCACATCCAGCGGGCCGTGACGCTGTGCCGGGAGGCGGGCGTCGACTCGTACGGGGTCGGCGTGGCCGAGCCGCACGACTCGGTCTGGTACTACGGCGAGGTGAGGGAGCTGGCGGCGGCCGGGAAGGCGGCGGTGGACGCGGTGTTCGAGCCGGAGCCGAGGTTCTTGGGGCGTGAGGAGCCGGGTGTGGCGGAGGCGTTGGCCTCTCCTTGACGGCGGCCCCTCCCCCGCCCCGGCTCACCGGCCTGACCCCACCACCTGGAGAGGGACGTACCGGGGGCGTAATGCGGCGGGTGCGTGGGCGTAACACAGGCGTCGCATGCTCGGGGGCATGCTCACCGTCACCACCCCCACGCACTGTCCGTACTGCTCCCTGCAGTGCGGGATGAACCTGCGACCCGCCGGGCAGGGCGCCGGGCAAGGCGTCGAGGTGGTGGAGCGCGCGGACTTCCCCGTGAACCGGGGGGCCCTGTGCGGTAAGGGACGTACCGCGCCCGCGGTGCTCTCCTCCCAGGCCAGGCTGGCCGGGCCGCTGGTCCGACGCCCCGCCACAGGCAGGCTCGAGCCGGCCACCTGGGAGGAGGCTCTGCGTGCCGTCGCCGACGGGCTGCGCGGCACCAGGGAGCGTCACGGGGCCGACGCCGTCGGGGTCTTCGGGGGCGGCGGGCTCACCAACGAGAAGGCGTACGCGCTCGGCAAGTTCGCCCGCCTAGTCCTCGGGACCTCGCAGATCGACTACAACGGCCGCTTCTGCATGTCCTCCGCCGCCGCGGCGCACCAGCGGGCCTTCGGGCTGGACCGGGGGCTCCCCTTCCCCCTGGAGGACATCCCGCGCACCGGTTGCGTGGTCCTCGTCGGGTCGAACCTCGCCGAGACGATGCCGCCGGCCCTCCGCTACCTCACCGAACTGAAGGAGAACGGCGGCCGCCTCATCGTTGTCGACCCGCGCCGCACCCGTACCGCCGAGCAGGCCGACCTGCACCTGGCCCCCCGCCCCGGCACCGATCTCGCGCTCGCGCTCGGGCTGCTGCACCTGGTCGTGGCCGAGGGCCGCACGGACGAGGACTTCATCCGGGAGCGTACGACCGGCTGGGCCGACGCCCGCTCCGCCGCGATGTCCCACTGGCCCGCGCTCGTGGAGCGCATCACCGGGGTGCCGGTGCCGCAGCTCCGGGAGGCCGTCGCGATGTTCTGCGACGCCGACAGCTCCATGGTCCTCACCGCCCGCGGGCCCGAGCAGCAGTCCAAGGGCACCGACACCGTCGGCGCCTGGATCAACCTGTGCCTGGCCACCGGCCGCGCCGGCCGGCCCCTGTCCGGTTACGGGTGCCTGACCGGGCAGGGCAACGGGCAGGGCGGCCGCGAGCACGGCCAGAAGGCCGACCAGCTGCCCGGCTACCGCAAGCTCGACGACCCCGCCGCCCGCGCCCACGTCGCCGGCGTTTGGGGCGTCGACCCCGACAGCCTCCCCGGTCCCGGCCGCAGCGCCTACGAACTCCTCGACGCGCTCGGCACCGACATCAAGGCCCTCCTCCTCATGGGGTCCAACCCCGTCGTCTCCGCGCCGCGCGCCGCGCACATCCAGGAGCGGCTCGAATCCCTCGACTTCCTCGCCGTCGCCGATGTGGTGCTGTCGGAGACCGCCGCGCTCGCCGACGTCGTCCTGCCCGTCACCCAGTGGGCCGAGGAGACCGGCACCCTCACCAACCTCGAAGGCCGCGTCATCCTCCGGCAGCGGGCGATCGACCCCCCGGAGGGCGTACGCAGTGATCTGGAGGTCATGAACGCCCTCGCCGAGCTGCTCGGCTGGGAGAAGGGCTTCCCCACCGACCCCGAGGAGGTCTTCGAGGAGCTGCGCCGCGCCTCGGCCGGCGGCCCCGCCGACTACGCGGGCATCAGCTACCGCCGCATCGCCGAGGAGGACGGGGTCTTCTGGCCCTGCCCCGAGCCCGCGCACCCCGGCACGCCGCGCCTCTTCCTGGAGCGGTTCGCCACCCCGGACGGGCGGGCCCGCTTCGTACCCGTCACGCACCGCCCGGCCGGTGAGGAGACGGACGACGAGTATCCGGTGGTGCTGACGACCGGGCGTGTGGTCTCGCAGTACCAGTCGGGCGCCCAGACCCGGCGGGTCGCGGAGCTGAACGCCGCCGCACCCGGCCCGTTCGTGGAACTGCACCCCCGGCTGGCCGAGCGGCTGGGCGTCGCCGAGGGCGAGCCGGTGGCCGTCGTGTCGCGGCGCGGGCGGGCGGTGGCCCCGGCCCGCATCACCACCGGCATCCGGCCGGACACGGTCTTCATGCCGTTCCACTGGGCGGGCGAGGGCCGGGCCAACACCCTCACCAACCCCGCCCTCGACCCGACCTCCCGCATGCCGGAGTTCAAGGTGTGCGCGGTACGTCTCGAAGCGGCGGCCGGCCCTCCGTCCGCGGCCGCCCCTCCGTCCGCGGCCGGCCCTGCGACCCCGGCCAGCAGCCCTGCGCCCCCGGACGGTCCTGCCACCCCGAACCGTCCTGTGTCCGCCGCCGGCTGAGCCAGTCGCCGCCCGCGATCGGCGGGCCGAGCCGCGCCGCCGGCGCCGCGACGTACACCCACGCCCGCACCGTCCGCCCGTCCCGCGTCCGCCGTACGTCACAGAGCTCGCGCTCGTACAGGTTCAGCGGGTGGCCGGGGCCCAGGTACCCCTCCAGGCCGTCCAGTACGGAGAGGAGGGCGCCGTACTCGCCGGGCGCCGCGCTGATCAGCTCGCCCGCGACCTCACCCCGCCCTTCGGCACGCGCCAGGTAGGGGTAGCCGGGGCCGTCGTACAGGAGCGCGCCGGGCAGCCGGGCCGGCTCCTCCGCCGCCGTACGGCCGCGCAGGAACAGGTCGTGGTTGTACTCGCCCGGCCGCAGCGTCCCGTACACGAAGAACGGCAGCTCGTTCCTCGTCATCGCGCCGACGTCTCCTGCCGCAGCCACGCCAGGTAGCCCGTGCTGCCCTGGACCACCGGCATGGCGATGATCTCGGGCGTCTCGTAGTCGTGCGCCGCGACGAGGTGCGCCTCCAGCGCGTCGTAGGACGCCTCCGTCGTCTTGAAGAGCACCTGCCACTCCTGGCTGGTCTCGATGGCGTTCTTCCAGTGGTAGACGGAGGTGACCGGGCCGGAGATCTGCGCGCAGGCGGCGAGCCGCGCCTCCACCGCGCCTCGGGCCAGTTCCTCGGCCTTCTCGGCGCTGTCGGTCGTGGTGAGCACGGTCAGGGCCAGGGTCACGGTCGTCTCTCCTCCACGGTGGTCATACGGCGGCGGCGAACTGCGCCGCGTACAGCCGAGCGTACGCACCCCCGGACGCGAGGAGCTCCTCGTGCGTGCCCTGCTCCACGATGCGGCCCGCCTCCATCACCAGGATCACGTCCGCGTCCCGGATGGTGGAGAGCCGGTGCGCGATCACGAACGACGTCCGGCCCGCCCGCAGCGACGCCATCGCGCGCTGGATGAGGAGCTCGGTGCGGGTGTCGACGGAGCTGGTGGCCTCGTCGAGGACGAGGATGGACGGCTCGGTGAGGAACGCCCGGGCGATGGTGAGGAGCTGCTTCTCGCCGGCGCTGAGGTTCGCACCCTCCTCGTCGACGACGGTGTCGTAGCCGTCGGGCAGGGTCCGGATGAAGCGGTCCGCGTGCGTGGCCATGGCCGCCTCGACGATCCGCTCGCGTGGCACCTCGCCCGGCACGCCGTACGCGATGTTGTCGGCGATCGTGCCGCCGAAGAGCCACGTGTCCTGGAGCACCATGCCGATACCGGACCGCAGTTCGCGCCGGGACGTCGTCGATACGTCGACACCGTCGAGCAGGATGCGGCCCGCGGTCGTCTCGTAGAAGCGCATGAGCAGGTTGACGAGCGTGGTCTTCCCGGCGCCGGTCGGGCCGACGATGGCGACGGTCTGGCCGGGCTCGACGGTCAGCGACAGGTCCTCGATGAGCGGCTTGCCCGGCTCGTACCGGAAGGCGACCTTCTCGAAGGAGACCCTCCCGGCCTTGCCGCGCTCGCGGGTGGGGGCCGCCGGCGCCGGGGTGCTCACCTCGTCCTCGCGCTCCTCCTCCGCGTCCAGCAGGTCGAAGACCCGCTCGGCCGACGCCACCCCGGACTGGAGGAGGTTGGCCATGGCCGCGACCTGCGAGATCGGGCCGTTGAACTCGTACGAGTACTGGACGAAGGCCTGTACGTCGCCGATCGACAGCGTCCCGGACGCCACGCGCAGTCCGCCGACGACCGCGATGAGGACGTAGTTGAGGTTGCCGACGAAGGCGGTGGCGGGCTGGATGAGCCCCGACATGAACTGGGCGCGGAAGCTCGACGCGTACAGCTGCTCGCCGAGCTCGTCGAAGGCCTCGACGGCCTGCCGTTTGCGGCCGAAGAGCAGCACCTCGGCGTGGCCGGTGTACGCCTCCTCGACGTGGGCGTTGAGCTTGCCGGTGACGGCCCACTGGCGGACGAACTGCGGCTGGGCGCGCTTGCCGATGAGGGTGGCGACCACCACGGAGACGGGAACGGTCGCGAGTGCGATGAGCGCGAGCAGGGGCGAGATCCAGAACATCATCGCCAGCACGCCGACGAGGGTGAGCAGCGCGCGCACCATCTGGCTGAAGGCCTGCTGCATGGTCTGGGTGATGTTGTCGATGTCGTTGGTGGCCCGGCTGAGGATCTCGCCGCGCGGCTGCTTGTCGAAGTACGCGAGCGGCAGCCGCGCCAGCTTCGCCTGAGCCAGCTCGCGCAGCCGGTGGCCGGTCCGCTGGACGGCGGTCATGGCGAGGCGCATCTGCACCCAGGTGAGGGCGGAGGAGGCGGCGATGACGCCGACGGCGAGGGCGAGGACCTCGCCCACGGCCCGGAAGTCCACGCCGGCGGGACTCGCCGCGCCGGCCACGACCAGGTCGGTGGCGTAACCCAGGATCCTGGGCGCCGTGACGGCGAGCGCGACGGCGGCGGTGCCGGCGGCGAGGACCCCGAGGACGAGGCGGCGCTCGGGGGCGAGGGTGCGCAGCAGCCGGAGCCCGGAGCGGCGGAAGTCCAGCGAGCGTTCGAGGGACGGCGTGGCCACCATGCCGGGCCCCCGCTGGACGACGGGGCCCCGCCGCTCGGGTGCGGCCCGCACCTCGTGGCCGCCTTGGCCGGCTCTGCCGGCCCGGTCGACTCTTCCACCCTGTCCGACGCTGCCGGGTTGGCCGCCCGGCGCCCGGTGCGCGGCACGCCCCTCGGGCGTCGGCTTCTCCTCCGCGTTCACGCGGCTTCCTCCTCGGTCAGCTGGGAGAGCACGATCTCCCGGTACGTGTGGTTGTCCCGCAGCAGCACCTCATGGGTGCCGGCGCCGACGACGCGGCCCTCGTCGAGGACGACGATCCGGTCGGCGTCGCGGATGGTCGACACCCGCTGGGCCACGATCACCACCGTCGCGTCCGCCGTCTCGGCCGCCAGCGCCGCCCGCAGCCGCGCGTCCGTGGCGTAGTCCAGCGCCGAGAACGAGTCGTCGAAGAGGTAGACGGCCGGCCGGGTGACGAGCACGCGGGCGATGGCGAGGCGCTGGCGCTGTCCGCCGGAGAGGTTGGTGCCACCCTGGGAGACCGGGGCGTCCAGCCCTTCCCCCAGCTCCCGTACGAAGTCGGCGGCCTGCGCGACCTCCAGCGCGTGCCACAGCTCTTCGTCCGTCGCGTCCGGATCGCCGTACCGCAGGTTCGTCGCGATCGTGCCCGAGAAGAGGTACGGCTTCTGCGGTACGAGCCCGACCGTCCGCGCCAGCGCCTCGGGCTCCAGGTCGCGGACGTCGACGCCGCCGACGCGGACTTCGCCGCCGGTCGCGTCGAAGAGCCGGGGCACCAGGTTGAGCAGGGTGCTCTTGCCGCTGCCGGTGGAGCCGATGACGGCGGTGGTACGGCCCGGCCGGGCGACCAGGTCCACGCCGCGCAGCACCGGTTCCTCGGCGCCCGGGTAGCTGAAGTCGGCCGCGCGGATGTCGAGATGGGCGGGGCCGCGCAGCGCGTGGACGGGTGCGAGGGGCGGGGCGACGGACGGGGCGGTGGCGAGCACCTCCTGGATGCGTTCGGCGCTGACCTCGGCGCGTGGCAGCTGCATCATCAGGAACATCGTCATCATCACGGCCATCAGGATCTGCATCAGGTAGCCGAGGAAGGCGATCAGCGAACCCGCCTGCAGCGAGCCGGAGTCGAGCCGCAGCCCGCCGAACCAGATGACGGCCACGGTGGCCGCCTCCCAGACCAGCAGCACCGTCGGGAACATCAGCGCCATGAGCCGCCCGGCGCGCAGCGCGACGTTCATCAGCTCCGCGTTGGCGCCGGCGAAGCGGTACTGCTCGTGCCGGTCGCGGACGAAGGCGCGGATGACGCGGATGCCGGTGATCTGCTCGCGCAACACCCGGTTCACCGTGTCCAGCCGCTCCTGCAGGGTGCGGAACAGCGGCGGCAGGCGGCGGACGATGAGCCCGACGGAGCCGCCGAGCAGCGGTACGAAGAGGAGCAGGAGCAGCGCGAGCGGTACGTCCTGGCCGACGGCCAGCGCGATGCCGCCGAGGGACATCAGGGGCGCGGCGACGAGCAGGGTGAGGGCGAGGACGGTGAAGGTCTGCACCTGCGTGACGTCGTTGGTGGTGCGGGTGATCAGGGACGAGGCGCCGAAGCGCCCCATCTCCCGTACGGAGAAGTCCTGTACGCGGCGGAAGACGGCGGACCGCAGGTCGCGGCCGACGCCCATGGCGATGCGGGCGGCGCAGTACACGGCGGCGGCCGCGGCCGCGACCTGGAGCAGGGTGACGGCGAGCATGACCCCGCCGGTGGACAGGATGCGGTCGGTCTCGCCGCGCAGGACGCCGTTGTTGACGATGTCGGCGTTGAGGGTGGGCAGGTAGAGGGTGGCGAGGGACTGGGTCAGCTGGAGGAGGACGAGCAGCGCGATCGTCCGCCGGTACGGGCGCAGACGGGCGCGCAGCAGTCGGGTCAGCACCATGGGGGCGCGCCTCAGCCGGCGTAGGGGCGGACGGACTTGGCGTCGCGCAGGGCGTGGGCCCACCAGGCGAGCTGGTCGAGCATCGTCTTCGCGGCGGCGTCGGGGCCGGTGGGGTCCTTGTGCCGGCCGGTCTCGTCGAAGTGGCCGTGGGCGTTGTGGAAGGAGACGGTGTCGCGGATCGTGACGGCGTGCATCTCGGCGAAGACCTGGCGCAGTTGCTCGACGGCGCGCAGGCCGCCGGACATGCCGCCGTAGGAGATGAAGCCGACGGGCTTGGCCTGCCACTCGGTGAAGTGCCAGTCGATGAGGCTCTTGAGGGCGGCGGGGAAGGAGTGGTTGTACTCGGGGGTGAGGACGACGAACGCGTCGGCGTCGGCGAGCTTGGGGCTGACCTCGGCGAGTGCGGCGCGGGCCGCCGGGCCGGGTTCGCGGGAGAGGGCGGTGGGCAGGTCGGTGGCGGCGAGGTCGACGACATCGACGGTGAAGTCGTCGCGCTCGGCGGTCCGGGAAAGGAACCAGTCGGCGATGACGGGCCCGAAGCGGCCCTCACGGTTGCTGGCGATGACGACGGCGAGCTTCAGCGGCGTGGCGTTGGTGATGTCCATGCCGAGGAGCCTCCTACCTCAACCAAACTTGAGGTCAAGCCCCTCTTTCGCCGGTCGGGGTCACCCGTTCGGTGCGCGCGGCGCGGGCCGCGCCTCCTGACCCCCCGGTACCGTCCCGACCTGCGGAAACGCCCGTACGAAGCCGGCGCGGCGACCGGTAATCGAGCGGTCATCGGCATGCGGGCGCGGGGGTCGCGGCCTTACCCATGGGACTAGGACACCGCCCCTCGCGCTCGGAGGACCCCTCATGCGCACCACCATCCGCCCGCTGACCGGTACCGTGCTGGCGGTCGCCTCGCTCGGCGGCATCGCCGTGGCCTCGCCGACCGCGTACGCCGGGGACCTCGGGCGGCTGGAGGTCTACCCGTCGAGCGCCGCACCGGGCCAGACCGTCACCGTCAACACCACCGCCTGCGGCAAGAACGGCAAGGGCGTCGGCGACGCGGGCTCCCTGGGCGCAGGCGAGTTCAAGCTGGAGCCCGGCACCCACCAAGAGGTGGTGATCGGGCAGTTCCGGGTGCCCGCGCACGCCAAGCCGGGCACGTACGCCATCAGCGCGGCGTGCCAGAACGGCAAGACGGCCACCGGCGACCTGACCGTCACGCACGCCGCCGGCGGCGGCACCAGCGGCACGGGCGGGACGACCGACGTCGGCGGCAAGGAGACCGGCGGCCACGCGCAGGAGCAGCCGCCGGTGCAGCTGCCGGAACAGCCGCGGGAGCAGGCGCAGGAACAGGGGCACGCCAGCGGCGCCGGCCACGTTCCGAGCGGACCCGTCAAGACCGGTGTCGGGGGCAGCGTCGGCCCCGACACCGCCCAGATCGCGGCGGGTGCGGCCGTCCTGGCCGCGGCCGCCGTCGGCGGGGTCTGGCTCCTGCGCCGCCGGGCGAGCGGCGCGCAGGGCCGCTGACCCGCCGCTCCGCTCCCCGCCCCCGCCGCGCGCGCCCCGAGGCCGCGGTGCGGGCGGGGAGCACCACGGGCACGCACGGCACAGGAGGCGGGAAAGCCCCATGAGCGCAGGCGGCAGCGGCAGCAGCAGCGGCGGCTGCAGCCATGGCTACGGCTCCGGCTCCGGCTACGGCAGCGGGAGCCGCAGCGGCAAGGGATGGGCGGTGGTGATCGCCGCCGTCGTCGGCGTGTGGCTCGTCCAGAACGGCTCCGCCGACGTCACGCCGCCCGCGCCCTCCGCCGCCGAAGCCTTCGCCGCCGGCGGCCCGCACCAGCACACCGAGGCCGCCGGCCCCCTGCCGCCCTCCCCACCCGTCCGCGTCCGCATCCCCGACATCGACGTCGACGCGCCCGTCATGCGCCTGGGCCTCGCCCCCGACCGCAGCCTGGAGGTCCCGCCCGTCGGCGACCCGAACATCGCCGGCTGGTTCCAGCACGGCACCCCGCCCGGGGCCATCGGCACCGCGATCATCGCCGGTCACGTCGACAACGCCGACGGCCCCGCCGTCTTCTACGCCCTCGGGGCGCTCAGGAAGGGCCACCGCGTCGAGGTCACCCGCCTCGACGGCCGCACCGCCGTCTTCGCGGTCGACGCGGTCGAGGTGTACGACAACGACGACTTCCCCGACCACAAGGTCTACGGCGCCGCCCACCGCGCCGAACTCCGCCTGATCACCTGCGGGGGCGAGTTCGACGCGAGGACCGGCTACCAGGGCAACGTGGTCGCGTACGCGCACCTCATCGGTCGTAGGTGAGGAAGAAGGCGCCGCTCTCCAGTGCGGTGTGGTCGGTGAGCTTCCAGCCCCGCGGGTCGAACGCGGTGTCGCGGGAGAACAGCGGGATGCCGTTGCCGATGGTGAGGGGGCTGAGCTTGACGATCAGCCGGTCGATCTCGGGGTAGAGGGCACCGGCCAACCCCGCCCCGCCGATCAGCCAGATGTCCTTGCCGCCGCTCTCCTGCTTCAGCTCTCGGACCTTCGCGGCGGGGTCGCCGGCGACGAGTTCCACGGCCGGGGCCGGCACCTCGGTGAGGGTGGTGGAGAAGACGAGGTGGCGCAGGTGCGGGTAGGCGTCCGGGACTCCGGCCGCCAGGCCGATCTCGTAACTCTTGCGGCCTTCGAGGACGGTGTCGAAGTGCGTGCCCTCGGCCGTGATGCCCAGCGCCTCGCGGGCCGGGCCGGGGAGGGTCTCGGGGTAGGTGGCGGACATGTGCTGGATGTAGTCCGGCGTGATCGGCCAGAAACCGTCGGGGCCCGTGGGGTCGGTACCGTCGGGGCCGGCGATGAAGCCGTCGAGGGTGGAGGCGATGTAGTAGACGAGCTTGCGCATGGAGACCCTTCGTGGAGCGGACGTCGGTGGATTGGATGGCGCTGAAACGGAAGCCGACGAAGCAGATGCCGACGGAGGAGACGGCGGTGGGGGCAAACGGCGGCGGGGAGCAAACGGCGGCGGCGGGGCCCGGGGCGGCAGGAGGCGGTTCGGTCAGCCGTGCAGGTGCAGGGCCCAGGCCGTGCAGCCGAAGGCCGCGGTGTGCAGGACGGCTCGTACGGTGTTCCACCTGACCCACGCCTCCTCGAACGCGGCGCGGGCGGCGGCGAGTCGGTCGTGGTCGGTGGCGAGGGCGGCCACCTTGTCGAGTGCCTCGTTGAGGGGGACGTTCTGCGTCCCGGTGACGAAGAACGCGGCGGCGTACAGCACGAGCGCCGCGATGACCCAGAGGCGGACGGCGCCTGCGTTCGGCCCGCCCCCGGCGAGGAAGGCCGCGAGGATCAGCAGGGGCAGCGGCAGCAGGAAGGGGATCAGGAACCAGGCGTTGATGATGGCCCGGTTGATGTTCTGCATGACCTGGACGAACGCGTGGTCGTCCGAGCGCGCCAGACCGGGCATCACGGCGTAGGCGAAAGCCGCGAACAGCCCTGCCATCAGCCCGGCCGCGAGCGTGGACGTCGTCAGGGCGACGGTCTGGAGCACTCTCATACGCCACCTTCTTCGGTCGCCGCGGCCCACTCCACGAACTGGACGACCACGCCGTTGGGGTCGGTGATCTGGAAGAGCCGCTCGCCCCACGGCTCTTCGCGCAACGGCATGGTGATCTCGACGCCCTCGGCCCGGAGCCTGGCCTCCTCCTCCGCGATGCCACCGTCAAGGGTGAACGCGAGGATCAGCCCGCCGGCGTGCCGGTCGCGCTGGTCGGCGGGCAGGACCTCGGTGCCGCGGCGCAGCAGGACGACGTCGGCCGCGGCGTCGGGGCGGCCGAGCGAGGCGAAGCCGTCGGCGGCCATCCGCTCCTCGTATCCGAGGTGTGCGGTGAAGAAGGCAGAGGATGCGGCGACGTCGTCGACGGTGAGCGAGACGGTGGATGCGGTGATCTGCACGGGGGTCCTTTGCTCGAAGCGGACGGAGGAGCGAGCCGCGCCCCCGTCACCCGCAAAATTGCGACGGACGTAAACTTAGATCAGCCGCATGCGGCACGTCAACATAAATTTGCTACGGAAGTAAATTTACCTCCGGCGTCCTGCTCAGTACCACTGATCGAACGCGAGCTTGGCCACCAACGAGAAGACGACGACCAGCAGCACCCCGCGCACGAAGCCCGCGCCCTTGCTGAGCGCCGTCCGCGCGCCCAGCATGCCGCCCGCCAGGTTGAACACCGCCATGACGGCGGCCAGCCGCCACAGCACGTTCCCCTGGTACGCGAACATCGCCAGCGCGCCCGCGTTGGTGCACACGTTGACGATCTTCGCGGTCGCGGACGCGGTCACCAGGTCCAGATGGAGCACGGCGGTGAGCGCCAGCACCAGGAACGTCCCCGTCCCCGGACCGAACAGCCCGTCGTAGAAGCCGATCCCGCCGCCGACGAGCACGATCGCCGTCACGACGCGGGCGCGGGTCACCGGGCCCCTGTCCCCGACGGTCCCGAACGACGGCCGCAGCATCACGAACGCCGCCACCCCCAGCAGCACCACCATGATCACCGGCCGCAGGGCCTCGTCGTCGATCCCGTCGGCGAAGAACGCCCCGCCCATGGAGCCGGCGAGGGCCGCCAGCCCGACCCGTACCGCCGTCCGCACCGACACCCGCACCGGCGCCCGGCGGACGTACGTCACGGCCGCACCCGTCGTGCCGACGATGGCCACCGCCTTGTTGGTACCGAGGACCTGGGGGGCCGGCACGTGCGGGACTCCGAGGAGCAGCGCGGGCAGGAGCAGCAGACCGCCACCACCCACCACGGCGTCGATCCAGCCCGCCACGAGAGCGGCCGCACAGAGGAAGACCAGGGTGGTCAGCGATATGTCGGGCATGACCATGACCCTAGGGGACGGGATAGGTGCCCCGTCCATGAATGCGTGAGACTTGAGGTACCTCTGAGGTCACCCACTCTCCCCCACCTCCCTCACCGCCCCCGCCCCCACCCGCTGAGGTCAGCTTTCCGCGCGCGAAACAAACGGGATGCGGCCGGGAAACACCGCCGACGCACGCTGCTGAGCATGAGTTCACGGATCGTGGTGGTCGGCGGAGGCACGGCGGGCGCACGCCTCGCCGAGCGGCTGCCCGTCACCCTGCTCGGCGAGGAGCCGCACCCCCCGTACAACAGGGTGCTGCTCGCGGACGTCCTCGCCGGGCGGTACGGGCCCGAGGTCATCACCCTGCCCGCGGCGCGCGAGGAGGGGGCGCGGCACGAGGTGCGGGTGACCGCCGTCGACCGCGCCGCGCGGGTGGTGCACTGCGCGGGCGGCGAGGCGTTCGCGTACGACCGGCTGGTGCTGGCCACCGGCTCGAACCCGGTGCTCCCGCCGCTGCGCGGCCTCGGCGGCGACCGGCTGCCTTCCGGGGTGCACGCCTTCCGCACCCTCGACGACTGCATGGCGCTGGACGCGGTGGTCGGCCCCGGGGCCCGGGCGGTGGTGATCGGCGGCGGCCTGCTGGGCGTGTCGGCGGCCCGCGCGCTGGCCGCCCGGGGCGCCGAGGTGGTGCTGGCCCAGCAGGGCGAGCACCTGATGGAGCGCCAGCTGGACGCGGAGGCCGCGCGGCTGCTGCGCCGTCATCTGGAGGCCGACCTGGGCGTGGAGGTCCACACCGAGTGCCGCGTCCGCGGCCTGCGGTGCGAGGACGGCGCCGTCGAGGCCGTCGAACTCGCCGACGGCTTCGTGCTCGACGCGGACGTCGTCGTCATCGCCTGCGGCGTACGGCCGCGCGTCGGGCTCGCCCTGGAGGCGGGGCTCGACGTCCGGCGCGGCATCGTCGTGGACGACCAGCTGCGCACCTCCGACCCGTACATCCACGCCGTCGGGGACTGCGCCGAGCACGACGGCCGGCTCTACGGCCTGGCCGGCGCCGCGCTGGAGCAGGCCGACGTCCTCGCGGACGTCCTCCTGCACGGCACCGGCGCCTACCGCGGCACCCGCGCGCTGACCCGGCTCAGCATGGACGCCCTCGAACTGGCGGCGTTCGGCGAGGCGACGCCGCTGCCCGGTGACGACACCGTGCGGCTGGCCGACGCGACCAGCGGCGCGTACCGGAAGGTCGTCGTCCGCGGCGACCGGCTCGTCGGCGGGGTCCTGCTCGGCGATCTCGGCGCGGTCGGGGCGCTCGCCCGGGCCTGGGAGGGCGATGAGGCCCTGCCGGAAGCGCCCCTGCTCCACCTGCTCACCCATGACGGAGGCTCATAACATGGCCCACCAGCCCACCATCGTCCTCATCGGCCACGGCATGGTCGGCCAGCGCTTCCTGGAGGCCCTCGCCGAGCGGGGCGTCACCGAGCGGGCCCGGATCGTCGTCTTCTGCGAGGAGCCGCGCCCCGCGTACGACCGGGTCCGGCTCACCTCGTACTTCGACGGCAGGACGCCCGACGACCTCTCCATGGTCGAGGACGGCTTCATGGCGCGGCACGGCATCGAGCTGCACCTGGACGACCCGGCCGAGACCGTCGACCGCGAGGCGCGCACGGTCACCTCCCGCGCCGGCCGCGTGATCGCGTACGACACGCTCGTCCTGGCGACGGGCTCGTACCCCTTCGTGCCGCCCGTTCCGGGCAAGGACGCGACCGGCTGCTTCGTCTACCGCACGATCGAGGACCTCCTCGCCATCGAGGAGTACGCGAAGACGGCGCGGACCGGCGCGGTGGTCGGCGGCGGGCTGCTCGGTCTGGAGGCGGCGGGCGCGCTCAAGGGCCTGGGCCTGGAGACGCACATCGTGGAGTTCGCGCCGCGCCTGATGCCGGTGCAGGTGGACGAGGGCGGCGGTGCGGCCCTGCTGCGCACCATCGAGAACATGGGCCTCATCGTCCACACCGGAACCGGTACGCAGGAGGTCCTCACGGAGGACGGCTCGGTGACCGGCATGGCGCTGTCGGACGGCTCCACGATCGGCACCGACCTGGTGGTCTTCTCGGCGGGCGTACGCCCCCGGGACCAGCTGGCACGCGACTGCGGCCTGGCGGTCGGCGAGCGCGGCGGCATCGCCGTCGACGAGCGGTGCCGTACGTCGGACCCGGCGGTGTACGCGATCGGCGAGTGCGCCCTCGCGGCCGACGGCCGGGTGTACGGGCTGGTGGCACCCGGCTACGAGATGGCGCTGACGGCGGCCGCCACGATCGCCGACGAGCAGGGCCCGGCGTTCACCGGCGCCGACACCTCCACCAAGCTGAAGCTGCTCGGCGTGGACGTGGCCTCCTTCGGCGACGCGCACGGCACGGCCGAGGGCTGCCTCGACGTCGTGTACTCCGACTCGCGCGCCGGCGTCTACAAGAAGCTCGTCGTGGACGCGGACGGCGTGCTCCTCGGCGGCGTGCTCGTCGGCGACGCCGAGTCGTACGGCATGCTGCGGCCGATGACCGGCACCAAGCCGCCCGTCGCGCCCGAGCAGCTGGTGCTGCCGGCGGGCGCGGGGGCGCCGGTGACGCTCGGCCCGTCCGCCCTCCCCGACGACGCGATCATCTGCTCCTGCCACAACGTCACCAAGGGCGCCATCTGTGCCTGTTCCTCGCTGCCCGAGGTGAAGAAGTGCACCAAGGCGGGCACGGGCTGCGGCAGCTGCGTGAAGGTGATCCAGCAGCTGCTGCCGAAGCCCGCCGACAGCGGTATGTGCGGCTGCTTCTCCTACACCCGCAGCGAGCTGTTCGAGATCGTCCGGACCATGCGCTTCACGTCGTACGGGCAGCTCCTCGACTCGCACGGGCGGGAGGAGGCGCGCGGCGGCGAGGGCTGCGAGATCTGCAAGCCGGCCGTCGCGTCGATCCTGGCGAGCCTGCACAACGAGTACATCCTCGACGGCGAGCGGGCCGCGCTCCAGGACACCAACGACCACTTCCTGGCGAACATGCAGCGCAACGGCTCGTACTCGATCGTGCCGCGCATCCCGGGCGGGGAGATCACCCCCGAGAAGCTGATCGTGATCGGCGAGGTGGCCCGCGACTTCGGCCTCTACACCAAAATCACGGGCGGTCAGCGGATCGACCTGTTCGGCGCCCGGGTCGACCAGCTGCCGGCGATCTGGGCGCGGCTGGTGGACGCGGGCTTCGAGTCGGGGCACGCGTACGGCAA
The DNA here is from genome assembly GCF_055571835.1 of Streptomyces sp. NPDC030862. Taxonomy (NCBI): domain Bacteria; kingdom Bacillati; phylum Actinomycetota; class Actinomycetes; order Kitasatosporales; family Streptomycetaceae; genus Streptomyces; species Streptomyces sp. NPDC030862. Next base: position 323,914 of record NZ_JBVIEN010000011.1, read on the forward strand.
GTCGCTGCGCACGGTGAAGTCGTGCGTGGGCCAGACCTGGTGCCGCTACGGCGTGCAGGACTCCGTGAAGATGGCCATCGACCTGGAGCTGCGCTACCGGGGCCTGCGCGCCCCGCACAAGCTCAAGTCCGCCGTCTCCGGCTGCGCGCGCGAGTGCGCCGAGGCCCAGTCGAAGGACTTCGGCGTGATCGCCACCGCCAACGGCTGGAACCTGTACGTCGGCGGCAACGGCGGCGCCACGCCCCGCCACGCGGACCTGCTCGCCCAGGACCTGTCGGACGCGGAGCTGATCCGGCTGATCGACCGGTTCCTGATGTTCTACATCCGCACCGCCGACCGGCTGGAGCGCACCGCGACCTGGCTGGAGCGGCTGGAGGGCGGCCTCGACCACCTCCGCGACGTGATCGTGCACGACAGGCTCGGCCTCTGCGACGAGCTGGAGGCGCAGATGGCCGCGCACGTCGCGAGCTACCACGACGAGTGGGCCGAGACCCTGAACGACCCCGAGCGGCTGCGCCGGTTCGTCTCCTTCGTCAACGCCCCGGACGCGCCGGACCCGTCGGTGAAGTTCGTACCGGAGCGCGGCCAGATCAAGCCCGACCTGACGATCCTGACGCTGGAACCCCTGGAAGGAGCTTCCGCCCGATGATGCTCGAACTCTCCTACGACGACGCCTGGCTGCCGATCTGCGAGGCCTCGGCGCTGACCCCGGGGCGCGGCATGGCGGCGCTGCTGCCCGACGGACGCCAGGTGGCGCTGTTCCAGGACCGGGCGGGCCGCTGGTACGCGATCGACAACCGCGACCCCTTCACCGGCGCCCAGGTGCTGGCGCGCGGGCTCCTCGGCTCGGCGGGCGGGCGGCCGTTCGTGGCGTCGCCGCTGCTGAAGCAGCGCTTCGACCTGGAGACGGGGCGGTGCCTGGACGACGAGGAGGTCGCGGTGGCCGTCTTCCCGGTGCGTACGCGGGAACTGGCCCCGGTTTCTTGACCGTACGTTCCAGTTTGATCTAGGGTCCTGTCCGTGGCCAGGACCAAGGAATTCGATCCGGACGCCGCGCTCCAGGCAGCCCTCGAGCTGTTCTGGGAGCGCGGCTACGAGGCGACGTCGATGGCGGACCTCGTGGACCGCCTCGGCATCGGCCGCGCCAGCATCTACGCGACCTTCGGCAACAAGCACGAGCTGTACCTGAAGGTCATGGACCGGTACGCCGAGACCCGCGAGCCGAACCTGATGGACGAGCTGTCCCGGCCTGGTCCGGCCCTTCCGGCCGTACGGGCGGTGGTGCGGCGGTTCGCCGCCGAGGCGTCCTCGGGTGACCAACGGCTCACCGGCTGCCTGTTCACCAACACGGCGGCCGAGATGGCGCCGCACGACCCGGCGATGGCCCGCCGGGTGGAGATCGGCTGGGAGCACATCGAGACGATGCTGCACTCCGCGCTGGCCCGGGCGCGGGCCCAGGGGGAGCTGGCGGCCGACCGCGATCCGCGTGCGCTGGCCCGGATGCTGCTGGTGCTGATGCAGGGTCTGCGCGTCGTGGGCAAGGCGTCCGGTGATCCCGCACGGGTGCGCGACGCGGCCGAGCAGGCCCTGACGCTGCTGGACTGACCACACACCGACCACAACGCACGGACCACAACACACGGACCACAACGGCTCGACGAGGGGTGCTCGAGGCACGGGCACCCCTCCTTTCCGCCCTCAAATTGGAACGTTCGGTCAAAAATTAATGGAGGGGACGATCATGTCCGCACGCTTCACCGGCACCACCGCCCTCGTCACCGGCGCGGGCTCCGGCCTCGGCCGGGCCATCGCGCTCGCCTTCGCCGCCGAGGGCGCCTCGGTCGCCGTGGCCGGGCGCACCGCCGCGACCCTCGACGAGACCGTCGCCCTGATCGAGAAGGAGGGCGGCACGGCGGCCGCCTTCACCGCCGACGTGAGCCGCGCCGACGACGTACGCACCCTGGTGCGGCGTACCGTCGAGCGCTTCGGCGGGCTGGACGTGGCGGTCAACAACGCCGCCGTGCTGCGCGGCGAGGGCAACCCGGTCGGCGACCTCGACCCGGCGGACTGGCAGGCGATGCTCGACATCAACGTCACCGGAGTGCTGTACGCGCTCCAGGCCGAGATCGCCCACATGCGGGCGAACGGCGGCGGGGCGATCGTCAATGTCGGCTCGACCCTGGGCGCGCACGTCCGCCTGTCCGGCATGGGCGGGTACGCGGCCGGCAAGGCGGCGGTCACCGCGCTGACCCGCGCCGCCGCCCTGGACCACATCGGGGACGGCATCCGGATCAACCTGGTCAGCCCCGGCGCCTCGGACGCCCCGATGTCCCTGCTGCCGGGCGAGACGCACGAGGAGCGCGCGGCCAGGTTCACCACGCCGCTCGGCCGGCTGACATCCGCCGAGGAGGTCGCCGCGGCGGTGCTGTACCTGGCCTCACCGGACGCGGGATCGACGGTCGGCACCGATCTGGTCGTGGACGGCGGCGCGGCGGCGTAACGGACCGACCCGCGTCTCAGCCCTGGACGGCCGACGGGTCCATCCACATGACCTCCCACAGGTGGTGGTCGGGGTCCTGGAAGGAGCGGCCGTACATCATGCCGTAGTCCTGGGGGTCGTTGGCCGGGGAGCCACCGGCCGCCAGGGCGGCGTCGGCCAGCTCGTCCACCTTCTCCCGGCTGTCGGCGCTCAGCGCGATGATCGCCTCCGTCGACGTCCGCGCGTCGGCGATCTCCTTCTTCGTGAAGTCCTTGAAGCGCTGCTCGGTGAGGAGCATCGCGAAGATGGTGTCGCTGAACACCAGGCAGGCGGCGTTCTCGTCGGTGAACTGCTCGTTGAAGGAGTAGCCGAGCTTGCCCCAGAAGGCCTTGGAGACCTCCAGGTCCTTGACGGGCAGGTTCACGAAGATCATCTGAGGCATGTCATCCATCCGTTCGGTGCGGTTGCCGTGCGGCGTTTGGCGTGGCGCCGTGTGCTGTCGAAGGGGTAGACCCGGCACTCCTCGGAAACTCATCGCTCCCTCGGAACACCTCTCGAAAAAAATCTCCCTCACCTTGCGGGCCCGCGCACCCCCACCTAGCGTCGGCCTCATGAGCCCCGCGAGCTCCCCGGGCCGGCGGATCACACAGAAGCTGTCGGGCGACGCCCTGGCCGCCGCCACCGGCAAGGACTGGGACGGCTGGTTCACCCTGCTCGACGCCTGGGGCGCCGCGACCGGGCGCTCCCACACCGAGATCGCCCGCCACCTCGTCGAGGCGTACGGGGTGCCGGGCTGGCACGCCCAGTCGATCACCGTCGGGTACGAGCAGGAGCGGGGCCTGCGGGAGGTCGGCCAGTCCAGCACGGGCGACTGGCAGGTGTCCGTCAGCAAGACGGTGGGCGTCCCGCCGGAGCAGGTCTCCGAGGCGTTCGCCGACCCGGAGCTGCGCCGGCGCTGGCTTCCGGACGTCCCGGAGGGGGACTTCGTGCTGCGGATGCACCGCCCGGGCCGGTCGCTGACCGCCGACTGGGGCGGCGCGACGAGCCGTGTCGCGGTCCGCCTGACCCCGAAGGGCGAGGGCGGGACGCAGATCGGCCTGGGCCACACGAAGCTGCCGGACGCGGACGCGGTCGCCGCGTACAGGAGCTTCTGGCGGGAGCGGCTGGCGGAGCTGAAGCGACTCCTGGAGAGCTGAGGCCGGGCGACACCGGTCGAGCCCCACCGCGCCCCCCGACCAACTCCGACCACCTCCGACCGACTTCGATCGAGTGCGCACAAGCGGGACCGAGCTCGACCGTAAAAGGCCGGAAGTCGACCACCGGCTCGGCCGTCCGCCGCTTCCCCTTCACCGGTTGTTGATGCACCGTCAATGCAGGACCCATGCCGGAGTTCTAGGTTCCTCCAAGCGCGCGACCCCGCCGGCCGTCCGGCCGCGCGGCAGGCTCACACCCCCTCCTGGAGTGACAAGTGGAACGTCGCAGTTTCCTGCGCGGAGCGGTCATCGGCGGCTCGGCCGCCGCCTTCGGCTTCACCCTGATGCGCGGCGCGGCCTACGCGGCGCCCGCACAGCCGGGCCCGGGCCCGTACGGGGCGCTCGGCGCGGCGGACGCCAACGGCATCCGGCTGCCCAGCGGCTTCACCAGCCGGGTGATAGCCCGCTCCGGCCAGAAGGTCGGCTCCACCTCGTACACCTGGCACAACGCGCCCGACGGCGGCGCCTGTTTCGCCGACGGCACGGGCTGGATCTACGTCTCCAACTCCGAGATCTCCTCCACGGGCGGCGCGAGCGCGATCAAGTTCTCCGCGACCGGCGCCATCACCGGCGCGTACCGCATCCTCTCCAACACCAACCGCAACTGCGCGGGCGGCGCGACGCCGTGGAACACCTGGCTGTCCTGCGAGGAGGTGGACACGGGGTACGTCTACGAGACCGACCCCTGGGGCGTGAAGGCGGCCGTCCGCCACCCCGCCATGGGCCGCTTCAACCACGAGGCCGCGGCCGCCGACCCGGTCCGCAGGGTGATCTACCTGACCGAGGACAAGTCGGACGGCTGCTTCTACCGCTTCATCCCCTCCACCTGGGGCAACCTGTCCTCCGGCACCCTCCAGGTGCTGGTGGCGTCCACGGCCACCTCCGGCTCCTTCACCTGGCAGAACGTCCCCGACCCGGACGGCTCCCCCACCGCCACCCGCAGCCAGGTGTCCGGCGCGAAGAAGTTCAACGGCGGCGAGGGCTGCTACTACGCCAACGACACCGTCTGGTTCACCACCAAGGGCGACAACCGCCTGTGGCAGCTGAACCTCACCACCAACACCTACGAGCTGGCCTACGACGACTCGCTCGTCAGCAGCGGCACCGCCCCGCTGACCGGCGTGGACAACGTCACCGGCGCGTCCTCCGGCGACCTGTACATCGCGGAGGACGGCGGCTCGATGGACATCTGCGTCGTCACGCCGGACGACGTCGTGGCGCCGTTCCTGCGCATCGAGGGCCAGTCCGGTTCGGAGATCTGCGGGCCGGCCTTCTCGCCGGACGGCAAGCGGCTGTACTTCTCCAGCCAGCGCGGTACGACGGGCAGCTCGTCGGGCGGCATCACCTACGAGGTGACGGGCCCGTTCCGGGCGTAACTCCGCCGCCGCTGCTGATGCGGGATCCGGCCGTACTGGGCGCCGCCGTGCAGGAGGGCGGCGCCCAGGGGTGTCAGTGTGTGCAGGACGGAGCTGCCCTGGCGCAGCGTGACCACCAGGCCCGCCTCGCGGAGCACGCCCGCGTGCTGGCTGGCGGAGGCGAGCGACACCCCGGCCCGGCGGGCCAGTTCGCTGGTCGTGCCGCCGTGGCCGATGGCCTTGAGGACGGCGGAGCGGGTGTGCCCGACGAGCCGGCCGAGTGAGGACGACGCGGCGCCGCCGCCGGCCGGCTCGCCGGCCGCCGGGGCGTCGGAGTGCGTCACCGGGTACACCAGCACGGGCGGCAGCTCCGGGTCGCGGTAGACGACCGGGGTGCCTCGGCAGAAGAACGACGGCTGCAGCAGCAGCCCCCGCCCGTCGAGGTGCAGGTCCCGGTCGACCGGGTAGTCCGCCTCCAGCACGGGCGAGCGCCAGCGCAGCGTCGGCGGCAGGGAGGCCAGCAGCTCGTCGGCGCCGCCGTCGAGCAGCGCCCGGCCGCGCACGGCGCGGTCGGCCTCCACGCGGGACTGGATGTACGTCCAGTAGGGCTCGATGGCCGCGCGGTGGTAGCCGCGCAGCGCCCCCAGCAGCCGGCTGAACGGCTCGGGACGGCCCTCCCGGAGTCCGGCGGCCCAACCGGGCAGCGGCGCCGCGCCGGGCCGTGAGGCGGCGAGCAGGGCCAGCTCGGTGCCGATCCGGGTGGGCGGGGTCTCCCGTACGGCCTCCAGAGCCGTGTCGAGGCCGCCGAGCCCCTCGGGGGGCGTCAGGAAGTCCGGGAAATAGCCCCGCTGCGGGACGAGTGCCCCCAGCAACCGTGTTTCACCGTTCAACCGCGTGCGGGTTTCCGAGCGCCATTCTCCGTAGACGAGGGCACCGCGCCGGTCCCGCAATCGGTGAAAGCTGAGGACGGTTTCCCACAACACATCCGGCCGGGCCGCCATCCGAACCCCGGCAAGGTCGGCCCCGGTGAAATGTATACGCAGCACTGAACCCCCACCTGTTGCATCCGCAATCACCCCCCACCACTGAGTATGCACGCCATCACAGGACGTCACCACGGCATTTCAGCCACAGTTGAAACGCATCGCGGAGGCAGGGTGTAAACCGAAAAGCTGTACGGCGTCGGACGGGAAACCGTCAGGACCGAGGTGACGTGGTGAAGACCGTGGGGGGCTTCTCGCGTCCGGCGGCGGTCCTGACAGGTTGCGGCTCTCCTGTCCGGCAGGGGTAATGGGGCGCGGTCGGCGGGTGGGGATCCGGTGGCCGCGCTCCGCCCATTGTTTGCGGGGCGAATGGCGCAATTCGAGCGGGCACCTGAAGTCCGCTCTTCAACAGCCCGGAATTCAACCGCCCGTAACGCCACGGGAATGCACATCGGCACCTGAACGAAATACCCGGACGAAATACGACGGGGCGGACACCTCCGCACAAGGTGTCCGCCCCGTCTCTCTTGCAACCCGGAGCCGCCGCCGATCGGTGAGGGTCGGGGACCAACGGCGGCTCCGGTGACTCGGAGCCCGACCGTCCGGGCCGGGCGGGGCCAGGGGACGGTCGGACAGGACCCGGCCTCAGCGGCCGGGCGAGGCCCGGCGTCAGGGCCGGGCACGGCTCGGCTCAGCGGCCGGGCACGGCTCGGCTCAGCGGCCGGGCACGGCTGGGCGTCAGCGGCTGTCGCTGCCCGACGACTGCGCTGCCGCGCGGCCCGCCTCCAGGCGCGCCACCGGGATCCGGAAGGGCGAGCAGGAGACGTAGTCGAGACCCACCTCGTGGAAGAAGTGCACCGACTCGGGGTCGCCGCCGTGCTCACCGCAGACACCGAGCTTGATGTCGGGGCGGGTGGCGCGGCCGGACTCGACCGCGCTGCGCACGAGCGCGCCGACGCCGTCCTTGTCGATGGTCTCGAACGGGCTGACGCCGAAGATGCCCTTCTCCAGGTACGCCGTGAAGAAGCTCGCCTCCACGTCGTCGCGGGAGAAGCCCCACACGGTCTGGGTGAGGTCGTTCGTACCGAAGGAGAAGAACTCCGCGCACTCGGCGATCTGACCGGCGGTCACCGCGGCGCGCGGCAGCTCGATCATCGTGCCGAGCGCGAGCTTCAGCTCGACGCCGGTCTGGGCCTGCACCTCGGCGATGACCTGCTCGGCCTCGTCGCGGACGAGCTCCAGCTCCTGCACGGTGCCGACGAGCGGGATCATGATCTCCGCGCGCGGGTCGCCCTTCGCCTCGATGCGCTGGGCCGCGGCCTCGGCGATGGCCCGCACCTGCATGGTGAACAGGCCGGGGATGACCAGGCCGAGGCGTACGCCGCGCAGGCCCAGCATCGGGTTCTGCTCGTGCAGCCGGTGCACGGCCTGGAGCAGGCGCAGCTCGTTCTCGTGCGGCTCCTTGCGGGCCTCGGCGAGGGCGACGCGCACCGACAGCTCGGTGATGTCGGGCAGGAACTCGTGCAGCGGCGGGTCGAGGAGGCGGACCGTGACCGGCAGGCCGTCCATCGCCTCGAACAGCTCGACGAAGTCCTGCTTCTGCAGCGGCAGCAGGGCCTTGAGGGCGTCCTCGCGCTCGGCGTCCGTGTCGGCGAGGATCAGGCGCTCGACGTACTCGCGGCGCTCACCGAGGAACATGTGCTCGGTGCGGCACAGGCCGATGCCCTGCGCGCCGAAGCGGCGGGCGCGCAGCGCGTCCTCGGCGTTGTCGGCGTTGGCGCGTACGCGCAGCCGGCGTACTCGGTCCGCGTACGCCATGATCCGGTGCACGGCCTGGACCAGCTCGTCGGCGTCGTCGGCGCCCGCGTGCATGCGGCCCTCGAAGTACTCGACGACCGGCGACGGCACGACCGGGACCTCACCGAGGTACACCTTGCCGGTGGAGCCGTCGATGGAGACGACGTCGCCCTCCTCGACCACGTGCCCGCCGGGCACGGTCATGCGGCGGCGCTTGGTGTCGACCTCGAGCTCCTCGGCGCCGCAGACACAGGTCTTGCCCATGCCGCGGGCGACGACGGCCGCGTGGGAGGTCTTGCCGCCGCGCGAGGTGAGGATGCCCTCGGCGGCGATCATGCCGTCCAGGTCATCCGGGTTGGTCTCACGGCGGATGAGGATGACCTTCTCGCCGGACCGGGACCACTTGACGGCGGTGTACGAGTCGAAGACGGCCTTGCCGACGGCCGCGCCCGGGGAGGCGGCGATGCCGCGGCCGACCTGCTGCACCTCGGCCTTCTCGTCGAAGCGCGGGAACATCAGCTGCGCGAGCTGGGCGCCGTTGACGCGCTGAAGCGCCTCGGCCTCGTCGATGAGGCCCTGGTCGACGAGCTGCGTCGCGATGCGGAAGGCGGCACCGGCGGTGCGCTTGCCGACACGGGTCTGGAGCATCCACAGCTGGCCGCGCTCGATGGTGAACTCGATGTCGCAGAGATCCTTGTAGTGGTTCTCCAGCGTCTCCATGATCTGCATCAGCTGGTCGTACGACTTCTTGTCGATCGACTCGAGGTCGGCCAGCGGCACGGTGTTGCGGATACCGGCGACGACGTCCTCGCCCTGGGCGTTCTGGAGGTAGTCGCCGTAGACGCCCTGGTGGCCGGAGGCGGGGTCGCGGGTGAAGGCGACACCGGTGCCGGAGTCGGGGCCGAGGTTGCCGAAGACCATGGAGCAGACGTTGACCGCGGTGCCGAGGTCGTGCGGGATGCGCTCCTGGCGGCGGTACAGCTTCGCGCGGTCGCCGTTCCAGGAGTCGAAGACGGCCTTGATGGCGAGGTCCATCTGCTCACGCGGGTCCTGCGGGAAGTCGCGCCCGGCCTCGGCCTTGACGATCTTCTTGAACTGCTTGACCAGCTTCTTCAGGTCGCCCGCGTCGAGGTCGGTGTCGACGGTGATCTTCTTGGCGGCCTTGGCCTCTTCGAGGGCTTCCTCGAAGAGCTCGCCGTCCACGCCGAGGACGGTCTTGCCGAACATCTGGATCAGACGGCGGTACGAGTCCCACGCGAAGCGCTCGTCGCCGGCCTGCTTGGCGAGGCCCTCGACGGACTTGTCTGAGAGTCCGATGTTGAGGACGGTGTCCATCATGCCGGGCATCGAGAACTTCGCGCCGGAGCGGACCGAGACGAGGAGGGGGTTGTCGGCCTGGCCGAGCTTCTTGCCCATCTTCTTCTCGAGCGCGTCGAGGTGCGCGGTGACCTCGTCCCTCAGCTCGACCGGCTCGTCGCCGCTCTCGAGGTACACCTTGCAGGCCTCGGTGGTGATGGTGAAGCCCGGAGGGACGGGGAGACCAAGGTTGGTCATCTCGGCGAGGTTGGCACCTTTTCCGCCGAGCAGGTCCTTGAGGTCCTTGTTGCCCTCGGTGAAGTCGTACACGAACTTCTGATCTTTGATTTCCGACACGGGTCTCGACTCCTCGAGGACTCGGTGGCTGCCCTGACGGCGAGGAACATACCCAGATCGAAGGCTTCTGGGTACGTCCACTTACCCGTCATGCGGCCTTAACCACCCGTCCGCCAGCAGATCGCAGGCAACTCGCCAGTAACGAGGTGAGGGGTTAATCCTTCAACACCTGAATGCCGGTTGACCAAAACCTGGGCTTAAGTGCTCACATGAGCGAGTCGTGTGCCAAATGAGTTCAACTCTTGAACACAAGAAGGATGGCACTGGGTGCCACCCTTTGAAAAGTACAGTCGCTGCGCATGCGCTCATCTGAGCGCAACCCCTATCAGGGGTGGCGAGAATCACGCGCGCTGATCACCGAAAATTCCAGCATCCGGACCGTGGTGGGGCGGGTGGAGGCGCGTTCCCCGCGCAGGCACTTCCCTCCGCAGGCGCTTCCCCGCGTACTCGACGGCGCCGGCACGGATGGCGCGGGGGCGCGGGGTGGGGGCGGGTGGTGCCGGCGGGAACCGCAGGCCCGGCTGCAGGCCGGGCGCACCCCACCCAGCCCGCAGCCGAACAGCGCAGGTGGGCGGGGGTACGGGCGGCGACAGCGGGGCCAGAGCGGCGACGGCGGCGTCGACGACCGCTCAGCCCCCCGACGTGTCCAGTTCGGCTTCCGCGCCCACGACCGCGGAGCAGTCGTACGGGTCCTTGAGCCAGCCGTCCGGCAGGACGACCCGGTTGTTGCCGGACGTCCGCCCGCGCGGCCCGTCCGCGCCCAGCGGCCACGCCTGCTCCAGGTCCAGCTCGCTCAACTGAGCGCGCAGCTCGTCCAGCGACGACGTCACCGCCAGCCGCTTGCGCATCTCCGAGCCCACCGCGAAGCCCTTCAGGTACCAGGCCACGTGCTTGCGGAAGTCGATGACGCCCCGCGTCTCGTCGCCGATCCACTCCCCCAGCAGCTGTGCGTGCCGCACCATGACGTCCGCGACCTCGCGCAGCGTGGGCGCCGCCGAGGCGCCCGTACCCTCGAAGGCGCCGACCAGGTCGCCGAAGAGCCACGGGCGGCCCAGGCAGCCGCGCCCGACCACGACGCCGTCGCAGCCGGTCTCGCGCATCATGCGCAGCGCGTCCTCGGCGCACCAGATGTCGCCGTTGCCGAGCACGGGGATCTCGGGCACGTGCTCCTTCAGCCGGGCGATGGCGTCCCAGTCCGCCGTGCCGCCGTAGTGCTGGGCGGCCGTGCGGCCGTGCAGGGCGATGGCGGTGACGCCCTCCTCGACGGCTATGCGCCCCGCGTCCAGGTACGTGATGTGGTCGTCGTCGATGCCCTTGCGCATCTTCATGGTGACCGGCAGGTCACCGGCGTTGGAGACGGCCTCGTTCAGGATCGCCCGCAGCAGCGGGCGCTTGTAGGGGAGGGCGGAGCCGCCGCCCTTGCGGGTGACCTTCGGGACCGGGCAGCCGAAGTTCAGGTCGATGTGATCGGCGAGGTCCTCGTCGACGATCATCCGGACCGCCTTGCCGACCGTCACCGGGTCGACTCCGTACAGCTGGATCGACCGGGGCGTCTCGCTCGCGTCGAAGTGGATCAGCTGCATGGTCTTCTCGTTGCGCTCGACCAGCGCCCGCGTGGTGATCATCTCGCTCACGAACAGCCCCTTCCCGCCGCTGAACTCGCGGCACAGGGTGCGGAACGGAGCATTCGTGATGCCGGCCATCGGCGCGAGCACCACCGGCGGCTGCACGACGTGCGGCCCGATGGAGAGAGGACTGAACGCGGTCATGCCCCCCATTGTCACCCACCCGCGCACACGCCCCGCCGGACGCCCGGAGCCCGGCATCCCTGGAGGGCGGCGTCCCCGGAGCCCGGCACACGGAAGGGCCCGGGCGGCGATCCGCCCGAGCCCTTCCGTCCCCCGTACGCGCAGTCCCCCGTCCGCTCCCCCGTACGCGCAGTCCCCCGTAGGTGCGGGGCGCGGCGTCAGCTCTCCTGCTGCTGCTTGCCCTCCGCCCGCTCGCGCATCTTGCGCAGCAGCTCCTGCTTCTGGTCGGCGGCCGCCCTGCGGTCGGCGGCGCGCGCCGGCGCGGAGCCCTGCTGGTCGGCGCGGGACAGCTTCTTGCGCTGTCCGCCGACGCCGAGAAGGTTGTTACGGCTCTTGGCCACGGTGTCTCCCAACGTGGTGAGAAGTGATCGGAACGTCGTACCTGGGGGATCTCACTCGTAGATCTGGAAGAACCACATGCAGTCGACGGTAGCCCCCGGCGTCCCGCCGCGCATCAGTTTTTCGGCCTGGCCGCCGTCCCGGACGGCCTGACCGGCTTGTACGGCTGGACGCGCGGCGCGTCGATCGTGCCGTCCGGCTGGATCTTCGGCAGCGTCTTCTGCGGCTGGGGCAGCAGGGCGCGCTCGAGGTCCTGGTTGCCCTGCTTGTCGAGGCCGTACAGCGCGTCGTAGATGTTGCGCACGGCGGGTCCGGACGCGCCGGAGCCCGTACCGCCCTGGGAGATCGTCATGACGATCGAGTAGTCCTTGGTGTACGTGGCGAACCACGACGTCGTCTGCTTGCCGTAGACCTCGGCCGTACCCGTCTTGGCGTGCATCGGGATCTTGTCCTGCGGCCAGCCGCCGAACCGCCAGGCGGCGGTGCCGCGCGTGGCGACTCCGGCGAGGGCGTCGCCCATCTGCTCCAGCAGCTTCTTGTCGACGGGCAGCCTGCCGTGCGCCTTGGGCTTGATCTCCTGGACCGCGCGGCCGTCGGGGCTGACGATCGCCTTGCCGACGCTCGGGGTGTAGAGGGTGCCGCCGTTGGAGAGCGCGGCGTAGATGGTGGCCATCTGGATCGGCGTGACGAGGGTGTCGCCCTGCCCGATGGAGTAGTTCACGGAGTCGCCCGCGCGCAGGTCCTTGAAGGAGACGCAGTTCTCGTACGCGATCCGCTGCGTGTACGAGCCGTTCCTCTTGCCCTGCTTGCACCAGGCGTCCTTGTTGGCCTCCCAGTAGTCCTGCTTCCACCGGCGGTCCGGGACCCGGCCCCTGACCTCGTTGGGCAGGTCGATGCCGGTCTCCTTGCCGAGCCCGTACTGGCGGGCGGTGGTGTAGAGGATGTCCTTGGCGTTCTTCTTCGGCTTGGTGCCGCCGTCCTTGCGCCACTCCTCGTGCGCCAGCCGGTAGTACACGGTGTCGCAGGAGACTTCGAGGGCGCGGCCGAGGTCGATCATGCCGTAGCCCTTGGACTCGAAGTTCGAGAAGGACCGGTCGCCGATGGAGTACGAGCTGGAGCAGTCGTAGCGGCCGTTGAAGGGGTATCCGGCGTTGACGGCGGCGGTGGTCGGGATGACCTTGAAGATGGAGCCGGGCGCCGACTGGCCCTGGATGGCGCGGTTGAGCAGCGGGAAGTTGGACTTGCCGCCGGTGAGCTTGGCGTAGTCCTTCGCGGATATGCCGCCGACCCAGGCGTTGGGGTCGTAGTCCGGCAGCGAGGCCATCGCGACGACGCGGCCGGTCTTGGCCTCCATGACCACGACGGCGCCGGAGTCGGCTTCGTACTTCCGCTTGGTGTTGCGGTCGAACTCCTTGCGGGCGGCCTTCATGGCCTCGTTGAGCTCGTACTCGGCGACCGCCTGCACGCGCGCGTCGATGGAGGTGACGACGTTGGAGCCCGGCCGGGCCGGGTCGCGCCGGGCCTCGCCGAGGACGCGGCCGAGGTGGTCGACCTCGTACCGGGTGATGCCGGCCTTGCCGCGCAGCGCCTCGTCGTAGGTGCGCTCCAGGCCGGAGCGGCCGACCTGGTCGGAGCGGAGGAACGGCGAGTCGGTGTGCTTCGCCTTCTCGATCTCCGCGTCCGTGACGGGCGAGAGGTAGCCGAGGACCTGGGCGGTACGGGCTCCGCCGGGCGCGGTGTAGCGGCGTACGGCGGTGGGCTCGGCGGTGATGCCGGGGAAGTCCTCGGCGCGCTCGCGGATCTGGAGCGCCTGCTTCGGGGTGGCCTCGTCGGTGACGGGGATCGGCTGGTACGGGGAGCCGTTCCAGCACGGCTGCGGGGTCTCGGCGTCACAGAGGCGGACCTTGTCCATGACGTCCTTCGGTGCCATGCCCAGCACCCCCGCGAGCCGCGTGAGGACGCCCTTGCCGTCGTCCTTCATCTTCATCAGCTCGGTACGCGAGGCCGACACCACCAGCCGCGTCTCGTTGTCGGCGAGCGGTACGCCGCGCGCGTCGAGTATCGAGCCCCGCACGGCGGGCTGGACGACCTGCTGCACGCGGTTGCGGGACGCCTCCTCGGCGTACTCCTGGCCGTTGCGGATCTGCATGTACCAGAGGCGGCCGCCGAGGGTCAGGAGCAGGGAGACCACCAGCACCTGGAGGACGACGAGTCGTATCCGCACGCGCGGAGTGCGCCCGGTCTCCGGAATGTTGGTCACGTGTTCCGCTCCCCCCTGCACAGCCCTGCTGCCGCCCTGTGTCCCGAGCTTAGGTGACGGCAAGATCCATCCATGAACCGGTCCCGCTGCCGCGTGCGTACGCGACGGGCGCCCGCCCCCGTGAGGGAGCGGACGCCCGAGGCCGTGTGCGGCGGGTGCGTCAGCAGCCGATGAGGCGGCTCGCGAGGTAGCCCTGGATCTGGTCCAGGGAGACGCGCTCCTGCTTCATCGTGTCGCGCTCGCGCACGGTCACCGCGTTGTCGTCGAGGGTGTCGAAGTCGACGGTGACGCAGAACGGGGTGCCGATCTCGTCCTGGCGGCGGTAGCGGCGGCCGATGGCGCCGGCGTCGTCGAAGTCGATGTTCCAGTTCTGGCGCAGGTCCGCCGCGAGGCCCTTGGCCTTCGGGGAGAGCTGCGCGTTGCGGGACAGCGGCAGCACGGCGACCTTGACCGGCGCGATGCGGTGGTCGAGGCGCATCACGGTGCGCTTCTCCATGACGCCCTTGGCGTTCGGGGCCTCGTCCTCGATGTACGCGTCGAGCAGGAAGGCCAGCATGGTGCGGCCGACACCGGCGGCGGGCTCGATGACGTACGGAGTCCAGCGCTCACCGGCCTCCTGGTCGAAGTACGACAGGTCCTGGCCGGACGCCTTGGAGTGCGCGGACAGGTCGTAGTCGGTGCGGTTGGCGACGCCCTCGAGCTCGCCCCACTCGCTGCCGCCGAACTGGAAGCGGTACTCGATGTCGGCCGTGCGCTTGGAGTAGTGGGAGAGCTTCTCCTTGGGGTGCTCGTACCAGCGCATGTTCTCCTCACGGAGACCCAGGCCCGTGTACCAGTTCCAGCGCTGCTCCATCCAGTATTCCTGCCACTGCTCGTCCTCGCCCGGCTTGACGAAGAACTCCATCTCCATCTGCTCGAACTCGCGGGTGCGGAAGATGAAGTTGCCCGGAGTGATCTCGTTCCGGAAGGACTTGCCCATCTGCGCGATGCCGAACGGCGGCTTCTTGCGCGACGTCTGCTGCACCTGGGCGAAGTTGGTGAAGATGCCTTGCGCGGTCTCGGGCCGCAGGTAGGCGACGGAGCCGGAGTCCTGGGTCGGGCCGAGGTGCGTGGAGAGCAGGCCGGAGAACTGCTTGGGCTCGGTGAAGGTGCCCTTGTTGCCGCAGTTGGGGCAGTTGAGGCCGGCGAGGCCGTTCTCGGGGAGGCGGCCGTGCTTCTCCTCGTACGCCTCCTCCAGGTGGTCGGCGCGGTAACGCTTGTGGCAGGAGGTGCACTCGGTGAGCGGGTCGGTGAAGGTGGCGACGTGGCCGGAGGCCTCCCAGACCTCGGGGGCCAGGATCACCGACGAGTCGAGACCGACGACGTCCTCACGCGAGGTGACCATGTAACGCCACCACTGGCGCTTGATGTTCTCCTTCAGCTCGACACCCAGCGGCCCGTAGTCCCAGGCGGCCCGCTGACCGCCGTAGATCTCGCTGCAGGGGTAGACGAAGCCACGGCGCTTGCTCAGGCTGACGATGGTGTCGATCTTGTCGGCGGCCACGGTGCTCTCTTCAGTACGACGATGGAATGGACAGGTGCGGCGCGAAGCGCCTCGATGAGGGGTGGCGGTCGGGAGACGGGCGGGCGAATGCTTCAGATTAGCGGCGCGCGGGGGCCTTGGATCAAATCGGGGGTGGGCTGGGCCACATACCACGTTTGTTGACAATCGTTTCCACTTTTGATGAAAATGAATCCCATGAACGTACGACGCCGCCTCATACCCACCACCGCCGTCACCGGAGCCGTGATCCTGGGCCTGGTCACGCTGTCCGCCTGCTCGGACGCGTCGGGCGCCGCGGGCAAGGAGAAGGGCGGCAAGCTGGACGTGGTGGCGTCCTTCTACCCCATGCAGTTCCTGGCCGAGCAGATAGGCGGCGACCACGTCACCGTCAACACGCTCACCAAGCCGGGCGTCGAGCCGCACGACCTGGAGCTCAAGGCGAGCCAGGTCCGCGAGCTCGGCCAGGCCGACTACATCCTGTACCTCAAGGGCATCCAGCCCGCCGTCGACGACGCGATCCAGCAGGCGGGCGTCGAGAACACGGTCGACGCGGCCACCCTCACCAAGCTGGAGGAGCACTCCACCTCCACCGGCGGCCACGACCACGGCCACGAAGGCGAAGAAGAGCACCACGGCGAGGAAGAGCACCACGGCGAGGAGGCCGGAGCCGACCCGCACATCTGGCTGGACCCGGTGAAGTACGCCGAGGTCGCCAAGGGTGTCGGCGCCTCCCTGGAGAAGGCCGACCCGGCCCACGCCGCCGACTACAAGAAGAACACCGCCGAGCTGGTGAAGAAGCTCGACGCCCTGCACAAGAAGTTCGACGAGGGCCTGAAGAACACCTCCACCCGCACCTTCATCACCACCCACTCCGCCTTCGGCTACCTCGCCGAGCGGTACAAGCTGGACCAGGAGGGCATCTCCGGCATGGACCCCGAGTCCGAGCCGAGCCCCGCCCGGATCAAGGAGCTGCGCGAGGTCGCGAAGGCGGAGAAGGTCACGACGGTCTTCTTCGAGACGCTCGCCAGCGACAAGACCGCGAAGACCCTCGCGAAGGACGCCGGCCTCAAGACGGACGTCCTGGACCCGCTGGAGGGAATCACGGACAAGTCCAAGGGCGCTGACTACATCGAGGTGATGGAGTCCAACCTCGCCGCGCTGCGCAAGGCCCTCGGCAGCAAGTGACATCCCCGCACGTCAAGCACGCAACGGAGGCAGCGACGTGAGCAGCGAGCCCGCCGTATCCGAGCCCGTCATATCCGTCCGCGCGGCCACCGCCACGCTGGGCGCCCGCCCCGTGCTGCGCGGCGTCGACCTCACCGTCCACCGCGGTGAGGTCGTCGCCCTGCTCGGCGCGAACGGCTCGGGCAAGTCGACCGCCGTCCGCTCGGTCATCGGCCAGGTCCCGCTCACCGGCGGGTCCGTCTCCCTCTTCGGTACGGAGCTGAAGCGCTTCCGCGACTGGGCGCGCGTCGGCTACGTACCGCAGCGCACGACCGCCGCGAGCGGTGTGCCCGCCACCGTCCGCGAGGTGGTCTCCTCCGGCCGCCTGTCGCGTACGAGGCTGAGGTGGCCGTCCAGGGCCGACAAGGCGGCCGTGGAGCGGGCCATCGCGCTCGTGGGCCTCGCCGACCGCGCCAAGGACTCCGTCGGCGCCCTCTCCGGGGGCCAGCACCAGCGGGTGCTGATCGCCCGGGCGCTCGCCTCCGAGCCCGACCTGCTGATCATGGACGAGCCGATGGCGGGCGTCGACCTGACCAGCCAGGAGGTGCTCGCCTCGACGCTGCGCGAGCAGGTCGCGACCGGCACGACCGTGCTGCTCGTGCTGCACGAGCTGGGCCCGCTGGAGCCGCTGATCGACCGCGCGGTCGTGCTGCGCGACGGGTGCGTCGTCCACGACGGACCGCCGCCGCAGGCCGTCGGCCAGCACGCGCTGCCCGGCCACGACCACGTACATCCGCACGCGGCCGACGAGCCGCTCCGCACGGGACTGCTGACCTGATCATGGACCTCCTGCACGACACCTTCATGCAACGGGCGCTCCTCGCGGCCGTCCTGGTCGGCATCACCGCGCCCGCCGTCGGCATCCACCTGGTGCAGCGCCGCCAGGCCCTGATGGGCGACGGCATCGGCCACGTCGCCATGACCGGCGTCGGCCTCGGCTTCCTGATGTCCGCGAACCCGGTGTGGATGGCCACGCTGGTGGCGGTCGCCGGCGCCGTCACGATGGAGCTGATCCGGACGTACGGGCGCACGCGCGGCGACATCGCGCTGGCGCTGCTCTTCTACGGCGGCATGGCCGGCGGCGTCATGCTGATCAACCTCTCCCCGACCGGCTCGAACGCCAACCTCGTCTCGTACCTCTTCGGCTCCCTGTCGACCGTCTCGGACGAGGACGTCGTCGCGATGTGCGTGCTGGCGGCCTTCGTGCTGCTGGTCACGCTGGGGCTGCGGCGCCAGCTGTTCGCGATCAGCCAGGACGAGGAGTTCGCGCGGGTCACCGGCCTGCCGGTGCGCACGCTGAACCTGCTGGTCGCGATCACCGCCGCCGTGACCGTGACGGTCGCCATGCGGGTGGTCGGCCTGCTGCTGGTCAGCGCGTTGATGGTGGTCCCGGTGGCGGCGGCGCAGCAACTGTCGCGCAGCTTCCGTACGACGTTCGCGGTGGCGGTGCTCATCGGTACGGGCGTGACGCTGGCCGGCACGGTCACGACGTACTACAACGACGTGCCGCCGGGAGCGACCATCGTATTGATGGCCATCGCGGTGTTCGTGGTCCTGACCGCCCTGGCCGCCCCGCTGGCCAGGCGCCGCGCCCGGGCGGCGGAGCGCCCCGCGCCGGAGGTCTGCGACCTCGACATCGCCCCCGCGGACGCCGCGGACGACGTCAAGGCGGCGAAGGGCTGAGTACGGTCTGCCGGGCCCCGCGGGACGGCCTGGCAGAATGGCCCGACGGACTTCACGACTTTCCGAGCGGGCCGAGGCTAAGGAGGCACCTGTGGCGACGGCTGGACCTACCGGCGTACGCGGCCGGTCGACCCGACAGCGAGCCGCCGTTTCGGCGGCGCTGAACGAGGTGGACGAGTTCCGCAGCGCGCAGGAGCTGCACGACATGCTCAAGCACCGCGGCGACTCCGTGGGCCTGACGACGGTCTACCGCACCCTGCAGTCGCTCGCCGACGCGGGGGAGGTGGACGTGCTGCGCACCAGCGACGGCGAGGCCGTCTACCGCCGCTGCTCCTCGGGCGAGCACCACCACCACCTGGTGTGCCGCGTCTGCGGCAAGGCGGTCGAGGTCGAGGGCCCGGCGGTCGAGCAGTGGGCGGAGACGATCGCGGCGGAGCACGGCTTCGTGAACGTGGCGCACACGGTGGAGATCTTCGGCACGTGCACGGAGTGCGCGGCGTCGCTGAAGAACGACTGAGCACAGGACACGACCAGGCACACGGCTGTGGCCCGCACCCCGCGAGTCGGGGGTGCGGGCCACAGCCGTGTTCCGGTCAGAGGTCGTAGCAGGTGTACGTACCGTCGTCACCGCGTCCCACGCTGTTGTGGTTCCAGCAGTGCAGCACCGGCCCCAGCGTGTACACCCGCCACGCCAGCAGCAGGACCACGCAGGCGGTCGCGGCCTGGGCCAGGCGGGAGCGGTACCCCGCCAGGACCAGTGCGGCGCCGGCCACCACGACCGCGAAGACGCCGACGGCGATCACGGGGATCGTGAGGTTCTCCCGCAGCCCGGGGAACGACTCCATCTCGATGGTCCCCATGAAGCTGAAGCCCATCACCAGCAGGGCGAACAGGTACAGCGCGAGCGCGACGATCCTGTGCACCCACGTCACGCCTGCGGGCTCCGCTCGCCGCCCTCGTCCTGCCGGCCCTGCATCGCCAGCAGTTCCTCGTTGGGGATGGCCCCGCCGAAGCGGCGGTCGCGCTGGGCGTACTCCAGGCAGGCCCGCCACAGGTCGCGGCGGTCGAAGTCGGGCCACAGCACGTCCTGGAAGACCATCTCGGCGTACGCGCTCTGCCAGATCAGGTAGTTGGAGGTGCGCTGCTCGCCGCTGGGCCGCAGGAAGAGGTCCACGTCCGGCATGTCCGGGTAGTACAGGTACTTCTGGATCGTCTTCTCGCTGACCTTCGACGGGTCGAGCCTGCCCGCCTTGACGTCCTCGGCGATCCGCTGCGCCGCGTCCGCGATCTCGGCGCGGCCGCCGTAGTTCATGCAGAAGTACAGCGTGAGGCGGTCGTTGCCCTTGGTCTGCTCCTGGGCGATCTGGAGCTCCTGGGCCACCGACTTCCACAGCTTGGGCATCCGGCCCACCCAGCGGACCCGGATGCCGAGCTCGTCGAGCTGGTCGCGGGTCTTGCGGATGAAGTCCCGGTTGAAGTTCATCAGGAAGCGCACCTCGTCCGGGGAGCGCTTCCAGTTCTCGGTGGAGAAGGCGTACAGCGAGATGGCGCCGACGCCCATCTCGATGGCCCCCTGGAGCACGTCCAGCACCCGCTCGGCCCCGACCTTGTGGCCCTCGGTGCGCGGCAGGCCGCGGTCCTTCGCCCAGCGCCCGTTGCCGTCCATGACGATCGCCACGTGCTTGGGCACCAGCTCGCCGGGGAACTTCGGCGGGCGCGCGCCCGACGGGTGCGGCTCGGGGTCCTTGTAGTCGCGGCGGGACCGGCCCAGGAATCCGCGTCGTGCCATGCGCTCCATCTCCTACTTCCTCTTGTCACTTCTCCACGTACCGGAGGGAGCGCAGCCCCCGCTCCAGATGCCAGTGCAGATACGCGGACACCAGTCCGCTCCCCTCCCTGACGTGGCGCGGCTCGCACGCGTCCGCCGTCTCCCAGTCGCCGGTCAGCAGCGCGCTGAGCAGGCCCACGGCCTCCGCAGAGGGTACGACGCTGCCGGGGACCCGGCAGTCGCCGCAGATGACCCCGCCCGCGGCGACCGAGAAGAACCGGTTCGGCCCGGGGAGTCCGCACCGGGCGCAGTCCTCGAACGACGGCGCGTAGCCGTTGACGGCGAGGGAGCGGAGCAGGAAGGCGTCGAGGATCAGGTTCGGCGCGTGCTCGCCGCGCGAGAGGGTCCGCAGCCCGCCGATGAGCAGCAGGTACTGCTGTACGGCGGGCTCGCCCTCGTGGTCCGTGAACCGCTCGGCGGTCTCCAGCATGGCCGTCCCGGCGGTGTAGCGGGCGTAGTCGGTGACGATGCCGCTGCCGTACGGGGCGATCGTCTCGCTCTGCGTACACAGCGGCAGCCCGCGCCCGACGAGCTCGCTGCCCCGGGAGAAGAACTGCACGTCCACGTGGCTGAAGGGCTCCAGCCGCGCCCCGAACTTGGACTTCGTCCGCCGTACGCCGCGCGCGACGGCGCGCACGCGCCCGTGGCCGCGCGTGAGGATCGTGATGATGCGATCCGCCTCGCCCAGCTTCTGGGTGCGCAGCACGATGCCGTCGTCGCGGAACAGGGTCATGGAGTCATTGTCCCGTACGCGGCGGGGCGCCGGGCCCGGGGCCGAACCCGGGCCGGGGCCCGGGGGCCGGGGCCCGGGGGCCGGGCCTCATGGGCGGCCGGTCACACCGGCGGGGTCACGGCACCTCGCCGCGGCTGCGGGCGTTCGCGTACGCGGTCGCCGCGCTGAGCCGCTCCGCGTCCGTCGCGGGCCGCACCTCCTCCACGGGACACTCCCACTCGCGTCCGCCCCCGTACGGTCTCAGCTGGAGGCACGGGCCCTCGTGCCCCATCACGCGCCCCACACGCCCCGTACTGATCTCCACGACGTACGACCCCACGGGCACGCTCATTCCCGGACCCCTTCCCCCGACATCGCGGCGGTCCGCCGGCGCGCCGCTTCGTGCCGCGCGCGATTCGGCCACCGCTTCCACGGCCGATTCCACGGCTGATTCCATGGCCGTCTCCACTGCCGGTCCCATGGCCGTCTCCATGGCCCCGGCGGTCTCGGTTCCCGCCATCGACGGCCGCTTCACTTCTTCCATCGCCAACCCCGTCCTTTCCCCGTCTATTTCCCGCTTTCTGCCCGCGCGGTGACGGCCCATCCGTTACATCGGCAGATGCGGGCTCGAGGCAAAGGCCCACCCCTCCAGGGGAGTTAATCCATGGCCAACGCCAGGCGCGATGCGGAGGTGGAGCTGCGGGGGACCATCGCCGGCGCGACGGCGGCGCGGAGAACGCCTAGGCCCTGTCCGGTCGATCAGGCCGGACCAGGGAGCGGGGTCTGGGGCGTGCAGCTGCAAGGCGGAGGAGGGAGCCTCCCCCGTCGCCCGAAGGGCTACGGGGGCCATTGGCGACCGACGACAACGCGGCTGGGGGCACCCCCAGGCGAAGCTCTGGGGGAGCGCGTGCCAGAGCATGCGAGCCCGGCAAGATCGGCCGACAGGGCCTAGGGCAGGGTGAGGACGCGCGGCCCCGCGTCCGTGATGGCGACCGTGTGTTCGATGTGCGCCGCGCGGCTGCCGTCCGTCGTATGGAGGGTCCAGCCGTCCTCGCCGGTGCGGTAGTCGTCGCCTCCGGCCATGAGCATCGGCTCGATGGCGAGGACCAGGCCGTGGCGCAGCGGGAAGCCGCGGCCCGGGCGGCCCCGGTTGGGGACGTGCGGGTCCTCGTGCATGGTGCGGCCGATGCCGTGGCCGCCGAAGTCCGCGGGCATGCCGCAGCGGGCCGCGCGGGCGACGGCGCCGATGGCGTGGCCGATGTCGCCGACGCGGTTGCCCGGGACGGCCGCGGCGATGCCGGCGTCGAGGGCGCGCTGGGTGGCGTCGATGAGGGCCACGTCGGCGGGGCGGGGCGTACCGACGGTGAAGCTGATCGCGGCGTCGCCGGTCCAGCCGTCGAGGACCGCGCCGCAGTCGACGCTGACGAGGTCGCCGTCGCGCAGACGGTAGTCGGTGGGCACGCCGTGGACGACGGCGTCGTTGACCGACGTACAGATGACCGCCGGGAACGGCGTGGGCGCGAAGGACGGCTGGTAGCCGAGGAAGGGCGACCGGGCGCCGGCCTTGGCCAGGACCGCGCGGGCCGCCTCGTCCAGTTCCCGCAGGGACACCCCGATGTCCGCCGCTTCTCGTACGGCGGCGAGTGCGTGCGCCACGACGCGCCCGGCCTCCCGCATCGCGTCCAGGGCCGCGTCGCTCTTGATCTCCACCATGTTCCGGTGTCCCCTCTCCCCATTCTTATACCGGTATTAGTATCACGGGCATGGTGAGAACTCCCTTGACCCCGTGGGAACGGCAGCGCGGAGAGCGGTTCGGCGCGCTGCTGCGCGAGGCGCGCGGCGACCGCAGCATGGTGGAGATCGCGGCGGCGGCCGGGGTGTCCGCGGAGACGCTGCGGAAGATCGAGACGGGCCGGGCGCCGACACCCGCGTTCTTCACGGTGGCGGCGTTGGCGGGAGCGCTCGGGCTGTCCCTGGACGAGCTGGTGGTGGCGTGCGCGTACGGCGACGAGGGCGAGGGCGAGGGCGAGGAGCGGCAGGCGCTCTCGGCCTGACCGCGCTCGCCGGGCGTTTCCCCCGCGCTACTTCAGCTCGTGCCGCTCGCCCTCCCGCTCCTCGATCACGACCTCCGCCCTGAGCGCCCGCGCCAGCACCACCCCGATCACCATCAGCGCGACCGCGAACCACCTCGGCGCCGCACCGAAGACCAGCACGAGCACACCCATCGGGATCAGCAGCCCCACGAAGGGCATCAGCAGACTGGACACGCGCGGCCTCGGCTCGGTCGCGGGGGCGAGGCGGGCGCGCACCAACGTGGGGTACCACTCGGTGAAGCGCGCGGCGGTGACGAGCGCCGAGACCTGGACGATCCAGCCGGTCCACAGGTTCTCGGGGTTGTGCAGCAGCAGGTCGCCGACCCCGCCCGCGAGGGCCGCGGCCAGGAAGGCGAGGCCCCACGCCGCCGTGATGACGACGTTGGTGCGCAGGAAGTCCGGCGTGCGCCAGAACTCCCGGGGCACCTTCCGGCGCGCGTACGGAGTCGTCAGCGGTGCCCGCACCGCGAGCGAGCCGGCCGCGAGGGCGACGAGGGTGAGGTTGGCGAGCTCGTCCGCGTACGTCTCCAGCCAGCGCAGCGTGGGCGGCAGGACGATCATGCCGATGACCGTCAGGGCGGCGAAGAGGACGAGCCCGGCCACTTCGAGGAAGGCGGGCCGTTGCCGTACGAGGACGAGCGCGAGCGCCACCGCGGCGGCGAGCCCGGCGGCCAGGACGTAACGGCCGGGGCCGGCCAGCAGCGAGAAGAGCATCCACGGGGACATCCCGGTGATGGAGCTGTTCATCAGTCTGGCGCCCCAGCCCGCTCCACCGTTCATACCTCCAGCGTGGCGCGATTCATGCACGGAGGCGAGAGACCCCATAAGGCCGACTTATGGGGTCATAGGCGGGGGGCGGGTACCGAGGTGAGGTGAGCCTTACTTAGAGTGCGGTGAGCAGTGGTGTCACGAAGCCACAGCTCAGACCACCCACCGCTCGAAGGGAATCCTCATGCCTCGCCCCCTGCGGGTCGCGATCGTCGGCGCC
This sequence comes from Streptomyces sp. NPDC030862, assembly GCF_055571835.1. Classification (NCBI taxonomy): domain Bacteria; kingdom Bacillati; phylum Actinomycetota; class Actinomycetes; order Kitasatosporales; family Streptomycetaceae; genus Streptomyces; species Streptomyces sp. NPDC030862. The sequence goes on from NZ_JBVIEN010000011.1 coordinate 347,912, forward strand.
GGCCCCGCCGGAATCTACGCCGCGGACGCGCTGCTGAAGTCCGAGGCCGCCACCGACCCGGGCGTCTCCATCGACCTCTTCGAGCGGATGCCGGCGCCGTTCGGCCTGATCCGGTACGGCGTCGCCCCGGACCACCCGCGGATCAAGGGCATCATCACCGCCCTCCACCAGGTGCTCGACAAGCCGCAGATACGTCTCTTCGGCAACGTCGACTACCCCTCCGACATCACCCTGGACGACCTGCGGGCCTTCTACGACGCGGTGATCTTCTCGACCGGCGCCATGGCGGACCGCGAGCTGGCCATCCCGGGCGTCGGGCTCGACGGCTCGTACGGCGCCGCCGACTTCGTCTCCTGGTACGACGGCCACCCGGACGTGCCGCGCACCTGGCCGCTGGAGGCCGAGAAGGTCGCGGTCCTCGGCGTGGGCAACGTGGCGCTGGACGTGGCGCGCATCCTCGCCAAGACCGCCGACGAGCTGCTCCCGACCGAGATCCCGCCGAACGTCTACGACGGCCTCAAGGCCAACCGCGCCAAGGAGATCCACGTCTTCGGGCGGCGCGGCCCGGCGCAGGCGAAGTTCAGCCCCATGGAGCTGCGGGAGCTGGACCACTCCCCGAACATCGAGGTCATCGTCAACCCCGAGGACATCGACTACGACGGCGGCTCGATCGAGGCCCGGCGCTCCAACAAGCAGGTCGACATGGTCGCCAAGACGCTGGAGAACTGGGCGATCCGCGACATCGGCGACCGGCCGCACAAGCTGTTCCTGCACTTCTTCGAGTCGCCGACCGAGATCGTCGGCGAGGACGGCAAGGTCACCGGCCTGCGCACCGAGCGCACGGAGCTGGACGGCACGGGCAATGTGAAGGGCACGGGCGAGTTCACCACCTGGGACGTCCAGGCGGTCTACCGCGCGGTCGGCTACCTCTCCGACGAGCTGCCCAAGCTGCCGTGGGACGCCGTCTCCGGCACCGTCCCGGACGAGGGCGGCCGCGTCGTCCAGGGCGACGCGCCGATGCCGTCGACGTACGTCACCGGCTGGATCCGCCGCGGCCCCATCGGCCTCATCGGCCACACCAAGGGCGACGCCAACGAGACGGTCGCCAACCTGCTGGAGGACCACCGCGAGAGCCGCCTGCTCGCCCCGGAGGCGCCGGGCGAGGACGCCGTCGTGGACTTCCTGCGCGGCAAGGGCGTCGAGTACACGACGTGGGAGGGCTGGTACCGGCTGGACGCCGCCGAGCGCGCGCTGGGCGAGGCCGAGGGCCGCGAGCGCGTGAAGATCGTCGAGCGCGAGGGCATGCTGCGCGCGAGCGCCGAGTAGGCCGTACGTGCCGCAGGGGGGGGGGGGGGGGGGGGGGGGGGGGGGGGGGGGGGGGGGGGGGGGGGGGGGGGGGGGGGGGGGGGGGGGGGGGGGGGGGGGGGGGGGGGGGGGGGGGGGGGGGGGGGGGGGAGGTGGGGGGGGGGGGGGGGGCCGGCGGCAGCCCGATCGAGGCGATGG
>NZ_JBVIEN010000012.1:0-200429 GCF_055571835.1 Streptomyces sp. NPDC030862
TTACATTCCGAACCCGGAAGCTAAGCCTTTCAGCGCCGATGGTACTGCAGGGGGGACCCTGTGGGAGAGTAGGACGCCGCCGAACAATTTTTGGGGAAAGCCCCGCACCTTCTGGTGCGGGGCTTTTCTGCGTTCCGGGTCCGATTTCTGCGTTTCGGGTCCGTCCGAGGGGGGCGTCAGGACCGTTCCCGCCTCCCGTAGTTCGTGACTCACGTGCGTCGGGAGCCGGTTATGCGAATCCGCTCGTTCGGGGTATGCTTTCTCTCGTTGCGGCGGGGAAAACCCCGAAGCGACAAGCCGGCCCCTATAGCTCAGTCGGCAGAGCGTCTCCATGGTAAGGAGAAGGTCAACGGTTCGATTCCGTTTGGGGGCTCTGATCAAGAAGGCCCCCCGCCACATGGCGGGGGGCCTTCTTCGTGTTCGGCGTTGCCGCCACGGGTCAGTCCGTGTGCGGCTCCGGGACGCGCATCGCGAGGATCGCCATGTCGTCGGAGGCCGGTTCCGCGGCGAAGCGTTCGACCGCGCGCATCACGCGGGCGGTGACCGCGCCGGCCGTCAGGCCCGTACAGGTGTGGAGGACGTCCATCAGGCCGTCGTCGCCGAGCATGCGGGAGCCCTCGCGGCGCTCGGTGACACCGTCCGTGACGCACAGCAGGACGTCGCCCGGGTCGAGCGTGACGGTCTGCTCGTACAGCTCCAGGTCCTCCATGACGCCGAGGAGCGGCTGCGGGTCGGCGGCGGGTTCGACCGTGCCGTCCTGGCGCAGACGCAGCGGGAGGGGGTGGCCGGCGCAGACGACCTTGAGGAGGGCGCTGCCGTCCTCCTGGGGCCACAGCTCGCCGTAGAGCAGCGTCAGGAAGCGACTGCGGGCTCCCTCGTCGAGGATCGCGGCGTTGAGGCGCTCCAGGACCGCCGGGCCGCCGAAGCCCTCGCGGGCCAGCAGGCGCAGGGCGTGGCGGGCCAGGCCCGTGACGGCCGCGGCCTCCGGGCCCGTACCGCAGACGTCGCCGATGGCGAAGCCGTACGCGTTGTCCCGGATCGGGAAGAGGTCGTAGAAGTCGCCGCCGACCTCGTTGCCCTCGCCGGCCGCGCGGTAGATGACGTCGACCTCGACGCCGGGTACCTGCGGGAGACCGGGGGGCAGCAGGCTGCGCTGGAGGGACTGGCTGATCGCCGTGCGCTCCGAGTACAGGCGGGCGTTGTCGAGGGCGAGGGCGGCCCGGCGGGAGAGGTCCTCGGCGAGCTCCAGGATCTCCTGGCGGAAGTGGTCGTCGGAGGGCTTGCCCAGGGTGAGCATGCCGATCACGCGGTTGCGGGCGACCAGGGGCAGGACCACCGTCTCGCCGCCGACCGCCGCGGCTGTCGCCAGCGTCGTACCGATGCCGGAGGACAGGGGTGCGGAACCGTAGCCGAGCTCGCGCATGGAGGTGCGCAGGGCGGCCTGGTGGGCGGCCTCGGAGGGGGCGGACCACACGCGGGCGCCGGGCGATGGGACGGGCTCCGGCGGGGGGATCTTGGAGAGGAGGGCCTTGAGGCCGTCGATGCGGTCCTCGTCCTCGTGGAGGACGTAGGAGAGGTACGGGTCCGAGGACTGGTCCGCGATCGTGTAGACGGCGCACCAGGTGGCCAGGGTCGGAACGGTCATCTGGGCCATCAGGGCCAGGGTCTGGTCCCGGTCCAGGGTGCCGGCGAGCAGGTCGGAGGCCTCGACGAGGAAGCTGAGGGAGCCGCGGCGGAGGCGTTCGAGCTCGCCGAGGCGGGCCGACTCGACGGCCAGGGCGATGCGGTCGGCGGCGAACTGGAGGCGCAGCGCCTCCTCGTTCGAGTAGCGGCCGGGGGCCTCGGCGGCGACGCCCAGGGAGCCGGTCAGGCGGCCCTCGACCTTGAGCGGGACGGTGACGACCGAGCGCATGCCGGTGCCGTTGAGGAGCGGTACGGCGCCGGGGACGGCGGCGAGGTCCTCGTGGACGGCGGGCATGCGGGCCGAGGAGTAGCGGCCGGTACCGGACTCGACGGGGACGCGGGCGAAGCGCTGGCGGGCGGAGGGCAGGCCCGTGGTGGCGCGTACCTCCAGCTCGGTCTCGTCGTCGGTGGCCAGCAGCAGGAAGGCGGCGTCGCCGTCGAGCATGTCGCGGGCGCGCTCCACGGTGCGCTGGAGCAAGCCGTCGAGGTCGTCGGGGGCGGGGGAGCCGATGAAGACCTCGAACGGGTCGGAGCTGCGGCCCTCGTTGTTGGAGTCGACGGGGGTGCGGGGCGGCGACTGGAGCACGGCCCGTTCGTAGTCGCGCACCAGGAGGCAGACGGTGGAGGGCTCGCCCTGGGTGTCGCGGACCCGCAGGTGGGAGGCGTACACGGGGATCACGCGCCCGTCGGCGCCGCGGACTCCGTAGCTGCCCTCCCAGCGGGACAGCCGCAGGGCCTCGGCGAGGCCGGTGCCGATGCCGGGGGTGTGGGGCCAGGCGGCGAGGTCGCCGAGCGGTTTGCCGACGACCTGGTCGGCGACGTACCCGAAGAGGTGCTCGGCGTCTTCGTTCCAGGCGGCGATGGCGCCCTTGCGGTCGATCTGGACGACGGCGACGCGGACCCGTTCGTCCGCGACCGGGAGCAGGTCGGTGGGGAGGGCCGGGCCGGCGGAGCGGGTGCCCACGGGCCGCTCGGGCAGGTCCAGCTGGAACCAGACCTGCTTCTGGGTGGGGGAGTACTCGACGCCCCAGCGGGAGGCGAGGGCGGCACACAGCAGCAGTCCGCGGCCGTTCTCACTGTCCGGGTTCAGGTCGTAGCGGCCGGTGCCCTGGAGGGGCACCTCGCGCTCCGGATAGCGGTCGGCGACCTCGACGCGGACGCCCTGCTCCGTGCGCAGGCACAGGACGTCGGCGGCGGTGCCGGCATGGACGATCGCATTGGTGACGAGTTCGCTGGTCAGGACGACGGCGTCGTCCACGACATCGGTGTATCCCCAGCCCTGGAGGGTGTCCCGGACGAAGGCCCGCGCGGTCGCGACGGACCGCCCCACAGGTTCGAAGGTGGCAGCCGCCCGAGCGGTGATCACAGAACTCCTCGTACGTGTCTCGACGCCCGGCTCAGCCATGATGCGGCTCTGCCCCTCCCCGGTGCCCGGTGGTCATACTGTGCCGCACCGCCCCCGCCGGGCGGACCGGGGCGGTTGGACAGCCGCATGCCAGGTTACTTACCTTCGCTGTCCGGGCGGATGGTGGTCACCACCGTTTCCGTCCCCCGAGGGCGGGGACGTTATGCGAAGCTGCCGAACTGTTATGGCCTCGATCGGTCGTGGTGAAACACTGGGAAGGCTCCCAGTAACAGCCGGAGGAGCAACGCCCGGGCAGTATTGCCGAGCGGTACGGTCAACCCCTGCGGGAGGGACACGGTGGAGTCTGGCGTGACGGCGCGGGGCGGCAGCACGCGCACGAAGGGCGGGCGGTCCCGGAGCAGTGGGACGGTCGAGGTGGACGCCGCCGCCCTGGAGCGGCTGCTCACGGCACTGGCGTCGATGCGGGACGGCAACTTCCGCAAGCGCCTGACGGTGACGGGCGACGGCATGATGGCGGAGATCGCCGCCGTCTTCAACGAGGTCGCCGACCGGAAGCTGCATCTGACCGGCGAGCTGCAGCGGGTGCGGCGCATGGTCGGGCGCGAGGGCAAGCTGTCCGAGCGCCTGGAGGTCGGGGCCAGCGAGGGCGCGTGGGCGCAGGCCATCGAGGCGGCGAACGCCCTGGTGGACGATCTGACGCGGCCGGTGTCGGAGGTCGGACGGGTGCTCTCCGCGGTCGCCGAGGGTGACCTGGAGCAGCGGATGGAGCTGCGCTCGGAGGGGCTGGACGGGACCGTGCGGCCGCTGCGCGGGGAGTTCCTCAAGGTCGCCCGTACGGTCAACAACCTGGTCGACCAGCTGTCCGCGTTCACCGACGAGGTGACCCGGGTCGCGCTGGAGGTCGGCACCGAGGGGAAGCTCGGCGGGCAGGCGCAGGTGCGCGGGATGTCCGGGTCCTGGAAGGACCTCCAGGACTCGGTGAACACCATGGCGTACCGGCTCACGGCCCAGGTGCGGGACATCGCGCTGGTGACGACGGCGGTCGCCAAGGGCGATCTGTCGCGGAAGGTCACCGTGCACGTGGCCGGCGAGATGCTCCAGCTGAAGAACACCGTGAACACGATGGTGGACCAGCTGTCGTCGTTCTCGTCCGAGGTCACGCGGGTCGCGCGGGAGGTCGGTACGGAGGGTGAGCTCGGCGGGCAGGCCGAGGTGCCGGGTGTGGCCGGTGTGTGGAAGGACCTGACCGACTCCGTCAACACGATGGCGGGGAACCTGACCTCGCAGGTGCGGGGCATCGCCGAGGTGACGACCGCCGTCGCCAACGGTGACCTGTCGCAGAAGGTGACGGTGAGCGCACGCGGTGAGGTGGCGCAGCTCGCCGACACGATCAACCAGATGACCGAGACGCTGCGGACGTTCGCCGACGAGGTGACCCGGGTGGCGAGCGAGGTCGGTGCCGAGGGACTGCTCGGCGGGCAGGCGCAGGTGCCGGGCGCGGCGGGCACGTGGAAGGACCTGACGGACTCCGTCAACACCGTCTTCCGCAATCTGACCACCCAGGTGCGGGACATCGCGCAGGTGACGACGGCGGTGGCGAACGGCGACCTGTCGCAGAAGGTCACCGTCGATGTGGCCGGCGAGATGCTGGAGTTGAAGAACACCGTCAACACGATGGTGGACCAGCTGTCGGCGTTCGGTTCCGAAGTGACCCGGGTGGCCCGCGAGGTGGGCGTCGAGGGCCGGCTCGGCGGTCAGGCCCATGTGCCGGGGGCCGCCGGGACCTGGAAGGACCTGACGGACTCCGTCAACACGGCGTTCCGCAACCTCACCGGTCAGGTGCGGGACATCGCGCAGGTGACGACGGCGGTGGCGAACGGTGATCTGACGCAGAAGGTCACCGTCGATGTCGCGGGCGAGATGCTGGAGTTGAAGAACACCGTCAACACGATGGTGGCGCAGCTGTCGTCCTTCGCCGACCAGGTGACGCGGATGGCCCGGGACGTGGGCACGGAGGGCCGCCTCGGCGGTCAGGCGCGTGTCGACGGCGTCTCGGGGACGTGGAAGGAGCTCACGGACTCCGTCAACTTCATGGCCGGGAACCTGACGTCGCAGGTGCGGCAGATCGCGCAGGTGACGACGGCCGTGGCGCGGGGTGACCTGTCGCAGAAGATCGACGTGGACGCGCGCGGCGAGATCCTGGAGCTGAAGAACACCATCAACACGATGGTCGACCAGCTGTCCGCGTTCGCGGAGCAGGTGACCCGGGTGGCCCGCGAGGTGGGCACGGAGGGCCGCCTCGGCGGACAGGCGCAGGTGCCGGGCGTCGCGGGCGTGTGGCGGGACCTCACGGACTCCGTCAACAGCATGGCCGGGAACCTCACCGCCCAGGTCCGTAACATCGCGCAGGTGGCGACCGCGGTGGCGCGGGGTGACCTGTCGCAGAAGATCGACGTGGACGCGCGCGGCGAGATCCTGGAGCTCAAGAACACCCTCAACACGATGGTGGACCAGCTCTCCAACTTCGCGGAGCAGGTGACCCGGGTGGCCCGCGAGGTGGGCACCGAGGGCATCCTGGGCGGGCAGGCCGAGGTGCAGGGTGTCTCCGGCACCTGGAAGGACCTGACCCAGTCCGTCAACTCGATGGCGAACAACCTGACGTCGCAGGTGCGCAACATCGCCGAGGTGACGACGGCGGTCGCGAAGGGCGACCTGTCGAAGAAGATCACCGTCGACGCGCGCGGGGAGATCCTCGACCTCGTCACGACCGTCAACACGATGGTGGACCAGCTCTCCAACTTCGCGGACGAGGTCACGCGGGTGGCCCGCGAGGTGGGTACGGAGGGCATCCTCGGCGGTCAGGCCCGGGTGCGGGGCGTCACCGGCATCTGGAAGGACCTCAGCGACAACGTCAACGTGATGGCCAACAACCTCACCTCGCAGGTGCGGAACATCTCGCGGGTGTCGTCGGCCGTCGCCAACGGCGATCTGACCAAGAAGGTGACGGTCGAGGCGCGCGGCGAGGTCGCCGAGCTCGCGAACACCGTCAACACGATGGTGACCACGCTGTCGTCGTTCGCGGACGAGGTGACGCGGGTGGCGCGCGAGGTGGGCACGGAGGGCGAACTGGGCGGCCAGGCCCGGGTGCCGGGCGTCTCGGGGACGTGGAAGGACCTGACCGAGTCGGTGAACTCGATGGCGTCCAACCTGACCGGCCAGGTGCGCCAGATCGCCGCCGTCACCACCGCCATCGCCAAGGGCGACCTCACCAAGAAGATCGACATCGACGCCCGCGGCGAGATCCTGGAGCTGAAGAACACCATCAACACGATGGTCGACCAGCTGTCGTCGTTCGCCGAGGAGGTCACGCGGGTGGCCCGCGAGGTGGGCACGGAGGGCATCCTCGGCGGCCAGGCGCGCGTACGGGACGTCGACGGCACCTGGCGCGACCTGACCGAGTCGGTGAACGAGATGGCCGGGAACCTCACCCGGCAGGTGCGCGCCATCGCGGCCGTCGCCACGGCGGTGACCCGCGGCGACCTGAACCTGAAGATCGACGTGGACGCGGCGGGCGAGATCCAGGTCCTCCAGGACAACATCAACACGATGATCGCCAACCTGCGCGACACCACCCTCGCCAACGAGGAGCAGGACTGGCTCAAGGGCAACCTGGCCCGTATCTCCGGCCTCATGCAGGGCCGCCGCGACCTCGACGACGTGGCCTCGCTGATCATGAGCGAGCTGACGCCGGTCGTCTCGGCGCAGCACGGCGCGTTCTTCCTGGCGATGCCCACGGGCGGCGGCAACGAGATCGGGGCCGACGAGGACGGCTCGTACGAGCTCGTCATGCGGGGCAGCTACGGCTACTCGGCCGGGTCGATGCCCACGACCTTCCGGCCCGGCGAGACGCTGATCGGCACGGCGGCCGAGGAGAAGCGGACCATCCAGGTCAACGTGCCGCCGGGGTACCTGAAGATCTCCTCGGGCCTCGGAGAGGCGTCCCCGGCGTACGTGATCGTGCTGCCGGTGGTCTTCGAGGGGAAGGTCCTCGGCGTGATCGAGCTGGCGTCCTTCCAGCCCTTCACCCAGATCCAGCGCGACTTCCTCAACCAGCTCGCCGAGATGATCGCGACGAGCGTCAACACCATCAGCGTCAACACCAAGACCGAGGTGCTGCTGAAGCAGTCGCAGGAGCTGACGGAGCAGCTCCGCGAGCGTTCGGCGGAGCTGGAGAGCCGGCAGAAGGCGCTGCAGGACTCCAACGCCGAGCTGGAGGAGAAGGCGGAGCTGCTGGCGCAGCAGAACCGCGACATCGAGGTGAAGAACACCGAGATCGAGGAGGCGCGGCAGGTGCTGGAGGAGCGGGCCGAGCAGCTCGCGGTCTCCATGCGCTACAAGTCCGAGTTCCTGGCGAACATGTCGCACGAGCTGCGTACGCCGCTGAACTCGCTGCTGATCCTCGCCAAGCTGCTCGCGGACAACGCCGAGGGGAACCTGTCGCCCAAGCAGGTCGAGTTCGCCGAGACCATCCACGGCGCCGGTTCGGACCTGCTGCAGCTGATCAACGACATCCTCGACCTGTCGAAGGTCGAGGCGGGCAAGATGGACGTCAGCCCGACCCGTATCGCGCTGGTCCAGCTCGTCGACTACGTGGAGGCCACCTTCCGGCCGCTGACCGCCGAGAAGGGCCTGGACTTCTCCGTACGGGTCTCGCCGGAGCTGCCCGCCACGCTGCACACCGACGAGCAGCGGCTGCTGCAGGTGCTGCGCAACCTGCTGTCGAACGCCGTGAAGTTCACCGACAGCGGGGCGGTGGAGCTGGTGATCCGCCCGGCCAAGACGGACGTGCCGCAGTCGATCCGGGAGCAGCTGCTGGAGTCGGGTTCGCTGACCGAGCCGGGCGCCGACCTGATCGCGTTCTCGGTGACCGACACCGGGATCGGCATCGCGGCCAGCAAGATGCGGGTGATCTTCGAGGCGTTCAAGCAGGCGGACGGGACGACGAGCCGCAAGTACGGCGGTACGGGCCTGGGCCTGTCGATCAGCCGGGAGATCGCGCGGCTGCTGGGCGGCGAGATCCACGCGGCGAGCGAGCCGGGCCGCGGCTCGACCTTCACGCTGTACCTGCCGCTGCACCCCAACGGGCTGCCGCCGCACGGCTACGGGCACCAGGTCCCGGGCGCGGGGCCGGAGTCCGGTGAGCTCGACGGCATGGGCCCCGAGGGCGCCGGTGGTCTGTCGGCCGCCGAGGGGCGGGCCGGCGGCTCCGGGGCGCTGTTCCGGCACCGGCGCAGGGCCCTGGGCCGGGCCGGCCAGCGGGCCGCGCTGCCCGGCCAGCCGGGGCAGCCGAGTCCGTCGGGTCCGGGTGAGTCGGGCCCGTCGGCGCAGGAGGCTCCGGCTCCGGCGGGTGCCGGCGGAACGAGCGCGTCCACGGCCTCGGGAGCCAACGGCGCCTCTGAGGCCGCGGAGTGGGCGGGCGCCGGGCAGGAGGCGTTCGAGCCGGGCCGCCGCTTCGAGTTCAGCGGCGAGAAGGTGCTGATCGTCGACGACGACATCCGTAACGTCTTCGCGCTCACCAGCGTGCTGGAGCAGCACGGCCTGGCGGTGCTGTACGCGGAGAACGGCCGCGAGGGCATCGAGGTCCTGGAGCAGCACGACGACGTGACCGTCGTCCTGATGGACATCATGATGCCCGAGATGGACGGGTACGCGACGACGACGGCGATCCGGCGGATGCCGCAGTTCGCCGGGCTGCCGATCATCGCGCTGACGGCGAAGGCGATGAAGGGCGACCGGGAGAAGGCCATCGAGTCCGGTGCTTCCGACTACGTTACGAAGCCGGTTGATCCGGACCATCTTCTCTCGGTTATGGAGCAGTGGATGCGCGGAGAGTGATCGGAGGCCGCACGAATGACGGCGAGTTGTTGACTGACTGTGGTCGAAAGCGTGTGAGAGGGCGGCATACGGGGAACCTTCTGGTCTCCCACCGCGTTTCCGCTACGTGCACAGTGACATCGCGGTGACAGGGTGTGGCGACAGGCGGGGTGCGGCTACCATGACCGGCACAAGGACGGACGGCGCAAGGGAGTCGTCCCCTGGGGCGGCGCCCGGCCAACTGCCGGGGCGAGGAGGACGGGCCATGGTGCAGAAGGCCAAGATCCTCCTGGTCGATGACCGACCGGAGAATCTGCTGGCGCTGGAGGCCATCCTCTCTGCGCTCGATCAGACGCTGGTCCGGGCATCGTCAGGGGAGGAAGCGCTCAAGGCGCTGCTGACGGACGACTTCGCGGTCATTCTCCTGGACGTCCAGATGCCGGGAATGGACGGCTTCGAGACCGCCGCGCACATCAAGCGTCGGGAACGGACACGGGACATCCCGATCATCTTCCTGACCGCGATCAACCACGGCCCGCACCACACCTTCCGGGGTTACGCGGCGGGCGCCGTGGACTACATCTCCAAGCCGTTCGACCCCTGGGTGCTGCGCGCCAAGGTCTCCGTCTTCGTCGAGCTGTACATGAAGAACTGTCAGCTGCGTGAACAGGCCGCGCTGCTGCGGCTCCAGCTCGAAGGCGGCCAGGGGGCCCAGGACGGTGCGGCCCGCGAGTCCGCCGGCCTGCTCGCCGAGCTGTCCGCGCGGCTCGCCGCCGTCGAGGAGCAGGCCGAGGCGCTCTCCAAGCAGCTCGACGACGAGTCGGCGGACGCCGCCGCCGTCGCCACCGCCGCGCACCTGGAGCGCAAACTCACCGGGCTGCGCCGGGCGCTGGACGCCCTGGAGCCGGGCAGCGGCGGCGGCTCGCCGAGCCTTCCCGCCCAGGGCTGACGCACCGGCTCCCCCTCGTTGCAGCGCGCCTCGGTGAGCGGCCGTCAGTTTCCGATGACCATACGGGCGACACGAACGGGTGAAGCTGTAGGCACACGTGTCGACGGTGCTTCACCCCGGTAACCTCACCCCCATGGCCTCACGTACGTCCGGCAAGGGTTCCCCAGGCACGGCGGGCACCGCGAAGCCGCGCGCCGCCGGCCGTACGGCGGGCGGCACCGCTCGCGTCGCCGGCGCCGCGAAGAAGGCGGCGCCCGCGAAGCCCCCCGCCAAGAAGTCCGCGCCCGCCGCCCGGAAGGGTCCCGCGAAGAAGGCGCCCGCCAAGAAGGCGGCCGGCGCGAGGAAGGCCGCAGGGGGCGCCAAGGGCGCACCGAAGGCGGCGCCGTCTCCCACCGCGGGTGTGTACCGGCTCGTACGCGCCCTCTGGCTCGGGCTCGCCCACGCCGTCGGCGCGATGCTGCGCGGCATAGGACGTGGCGCCAAGGGACTCGACCCGGCGCACCGCAAGGACGGACTGGCGCTGCTGCTGCTCGGCATCGCGCTGATCGTCGCCGCCGGCACCTGGGCCAGCCTCCGCGGTCCGGTCGGCGACCTCGTCGAGATGCTGGTCACCGGCGCGTTCGGCCGACTCGACCTGCTCGTACCGCTGCTGATCGGCGCCATCGCCGTCCGGCTGATCCTGCACCCGGAGAAGCCCGAGGCGAACGGGCGCATCGTCATCGGTCTGTCCGCCCTCGTCGTCGGCGTCCTCGGGCAGGTGCACATCGCGTGCGGCTCGCCGGGCCGGGACCAGGGCAGCGAGGCGGTGCGGGACGCGGGCGGCCTGATCGGCTGGGGGGCGTCCAAGCCGCTCGTCTTCATGATGGGCGAGGTCCTCGCCGTACCGATGCTGGTGCTGCTCACCGTCTTCGGGCTGCTCGTCGTCACGGCGACGCCTGTGTACGCCATCCCGCAGCGGCTGCGGGCCCTCGGCGTCCGGCTCGGGCTCGTCGCGCCGCAGGAGCCGGAGTGGGGCGAGGACGACGAGCGGTACGACGACCAGTGGCGCGAGGCGCTGCCCGCCCGGCCGCGGCGCCGGGCCGCCGGAGCCGGGGCCGCGGGCCCGTACGACCCGGAGCAGGCCGAGGAGGAGGCGCTCACCCGGCGCAGGCGGCCGCGCAAGCCGTCGTCCGCCGCCCCCGAGCCCGACTTCGACCGGCCCAGGGACGCGGTCGACATCGCCGCGGCGGCCGCCGCCGCGCTGGACGGGGCCGTGCTGAACGGCATGCCGCCCTCGCCGGTCGTCGCCGACCTGACGCGGGACGTGGCGGCCGACCGGGAGCGGACGGCCGACGGGCGTTCCGGCGGTTCCGGGCGTACGGCGCGCACCGGGGCCGGGGGAGCCGGCGGGGCCGGAGGCACCGGGTCCGTACCGTCCGCGCGGGGCGACGCCGGGGCGCCCGGCGGCCTCGTACCGGACCTGACCAAGCCCGCGCCGGTGCGCGACGAGACCGAGTCCCTGCCGCCGCGCGCCGAGCAGCTGCAGCTCGCCGGGGACATCACGTACGTCCTGCCCTCGCTCGACCTGCTGGAGCGCGGCGGGCCCGGCAAGACGCGCAGCGCCGCCAACGACGCGATCGTCGCCTCGCTCACGAACGTCTTCTCCGAGTTCAAGGTCGACGCGGCCGTCACCGGCTTCACCCGCGGCCCGACGGTCACGCGGTACGAGGTGGAGCTCGGCCCGGCCGTGAAGGTCGAGCGGATCACGGCGCTGACGAAGAACATCGCGTACGCCGTCGCCAGCCCCGACGTCCGGATCATCTCGCCGATCCCCGGCAAGTCCGCCGTCGGCATCGAGATCCCGAACACCGACCGAGAGATGGTCAAGGTCGGCGACGTCCTGCGGCTCGCGGACGCCGCCGGGGACGACCACCCGATGCTGGTCGCGCTCGGCAAGGACGTCGAGGGCGGCTACGTGATGGCCAACCTGGCGACGATGCCGCACGTGCTCGTCGCGGGAGCGACCGGATCCGGCAAGTCGTCGTGCATCAACTGCCTGATCACGTCCGTGATGATAAGGGCGACCCCCGAGGACGTCCGGATGGTGCTGGTCGACCCCAAGCGCGTCGAACTGACGGCGTACGAGGGCATCCCGCACCTCATCACGCCCATCATCACCAACCCCAAGCGGGCCGCCGAGGCGCTCCAGTGGGTCGTGCGCGAGATGGACCTGCGCTACGACGACCTGGCCGCGTACGGCTTCCGGCACATCGACGACTTCAACGCCGCCGTACGGGCCGGGAAGGTCAAGCAGCCGGCGGGCAGCGAGCGCGAGCTCCAGCCGTACCCGTACCTGCTGGTCATCGTCGACGAGCTCGCCGACCTGATGATGGTCGCGCCACGGGACGTCGAGGACGCCATCGTCCGCATCACCCAGCTGGCCCGCGCCGCCGGCATCCACCTGGTGCTCGCCACCCAGCGGCCCTCCGTGGACGTCGTCACCGGCCTCATCAAGGCCAACGTGCCGTCACGGCTCGCCTTCGCCACCTCCTCGCTCGCCGACAGCCGGGTCATCCTCGACCAGCCCGGCGCCGAGAAGCTCATCGGCAAGGGCGACGGGCTCTTCCTGCCGATGGGCGCGAACAAGCCGGTCCGCATGCAGGGCGCCTTCGTGACGGAGGACGAGGTCCAGGCGGTCGTCCGGCACTGCAAGGAGCAGATGGCGCCCGTCTTCCGGGACGACGTCACGGTCGGTACGAAGCAGAAGAAGGAGATCGACGAGGACATCGGCGACGACCTCGACCTGCTGTGCCAGGCCGCCGAACTGGTCGTCACCACGCAGTTCGGCTCCACCTCCATGCTCCAGCGCAAGCTGCGCGTCGGCTTCGCGAAGGCGGGCCGGCTGATGGACCTGATGGAGTCGCGCAACATCGTGGGCCCGAGCGAGGGCTCCAAGGCGCGCGACGTGCTCGTCAAACCGGATGAGCTGGATGGAGTACTCGCGGTGATCCGTGGGGAGTCCGAGACGTAAGGGAATCGGCGCGGGGCCCCCTTCGACGCGTCTCCGAGTCTCACTCGTAAGGGGATCGTGAGCAACCGTTTCCCCGCGTCGTACGTCAAGTTGGAGGGAGGGACGGACAATGGGTCTGCTGCCCGTCCCGCCCCCTGCCCCGCCCCTCGGACGCACGGCCATTCCGATGGCGTACAAAGTGCGTCCGCCCGGTTGCTTAACCCTTTCGTACCACCCATAGACTGAACCTCCAGCAGGTGGTTACACGCTCGAAAGGCGCCCTCGTGTCCATCGGCAACTCCCCCGAAGACGACCGGCCTTCGCCCCCTTCACCCCCTTCGACCGTTTCCGACGCTTCTGTCCCCTCGGATACGGAAGCGGAGGACCGCCCCTCGATCGGCCGTGCGCTCCAGCAGGCACGGATCGACGCGGGCCTGACCGTGGAAGAGGTCAGCACCTCCACGCGCGTGCGCATCCCCATCGTGCACGCCATCGAGGAGGACGACTTCTCGCGGTGCGGCGGCCACGTGTACGCCCGAGGGCACATCCGCACGCTCGCGCGCGCCGTGGGACTCGATCCCGCTCGACTGGTGGAGCAGTACGACGCGGAGCACGGCGGCCGCCCGTCGCCGACGCCCGCGGCGCCGCTCTTCGAGGCCGAGCGCATCCGCCCGGAGCGCCGCCGCCCGAACTGGACCGCCGCCATGGTCGCGGCCATCGTCGTCGTGATCGGTTTCGTCGGCTTCACCATGGTCAACGGGAACGACGGCGACTCCCGCCGCACGCAGGTGGCCGAGGGACCGGCCCCGGCGCAGAAGGCCACCCCGAAGCCCCAGCCGCCCAAGCCGGCGGTGCCGCCGCCCGCGCCGTCCGAGAGCGCGATCGCGGCCGTCCCCAAGGACAAGGTGACGGTCAAGCTCACCGCGACCGACGACAAGAGCTGGATCTCCGCGAAGGCCAGCGACGGCAAGCTGCTCTTCGACGGGCTCCTCCTCAAGGGCGACTCCAAGACCTTCCAGGACGACGAGAAGATCGACCTCATCCTGGGCAACGCCGGGGCGATCGAGCTGTTCGTGAACGGGAAGAAGGTCGAGGACCAGTTCGAGACCGGGCAGGTCGAGCGGCTGTCGTACACGAAGGGTGACCCCCAGGTCGGGTGACCGCCGGGTGATCACCGGGTGCCCCGGGGGGCCGGTGACCCCCGGTTCCGGTGACCGGAGGGCCCGGGGACGGGCGGGTGACCCCTGAGCGGCGGGGGCATGGCTGGGACGAAGTAGTCTTGAGTCCATGCCCGAACGCCGTACCGTCGCCCTTGTCACTCTTGGCTGCGCCCGTAACGAGGTGGACTCGGAGGAGCTCGCAGGCCGCTTGGCAGCGGACGGCTGGGAGCTCGTCGAGGACGCCGCCGACGCGGACGTCGCGGTCGTCAACACGTGTGGGTTCGTCGAGGCCGCCAAGAAGGACTCCGTCGACGCCCTGCTGGAAGCCAACGATCTGAAGGACCACGGCAGGACCCAGGCCGTCGTCGCGGTCGGCTGCATGGCCGAGCGGTACGGCAAGGAGCTCGCCGAGGCGCTGCCCGAGGCCGACGGCGTGCTCGGCTTCGACGACTACGCCGACATCTCCGGGCGCCTCCAGACCATCCTGAGCGGTGGCAGCGTGGAGGCCCACACCCCGCGCGACCGGCGCAAGCTCCTGCCGCTGTCCCCGGTGGAGCGCCAGCAGGCCGCCGCCGACGTCGCCCTGCCCGGGCACGGCGCCGCGGAGGCCCCCGCGGCCGCCCCCGAGGACCTGCCCGAGGGCGTCGCGCCCGCGTCCGGGCCGCGCGCCCCGCTGCGCCGCCGCCTCGACTCCAGCCCCGTCGCCTCGGTGAAGCTCGCCTCCGGCTGCGACCGGCGCTGCTCGTTCTGCGCCATCCCCTCCTTCCGCGGCTCCTTCGTCTCGCGGCGGCCGAGCGACGTGCTCGGCGAGACCCGCTGGCTGGCGGAGCAGGGCGTGAAGGAGATCATGCTGGTCTCCGAGAACAACACCTCGTACGGCAAGGACCTCGGCGACATCCGCCTCCTGGAGACCCTGCTGCCGGAGCTGGCGGCGGTCGACGGGATCGAGCGCGTACGCGTCAGCTACCTCCAGCCCGCCGAGATGCGCCCGGGGCTGATCGACGTGCTGACCTCGACCGAGAAGGTCGCCCCGTACTTCGACCTGTCCTTCCAGCACTCGGCGCCGGCCGTGCTGCGCGCCATGCGCCGCTTCGGCGACACCGACCGGTTCCTGGAGCTGCTGGACACCATCCGCTCCAAGGCACCGCAGGCCGGAGTGCGCTCGAACTTCATCGTGGGCTTCCCCGGCGAGACCGAGGAGGACTTCGCGGAGCTGGAACGCTTCCTCACGCACGCCCGCCTCGACGCCATCGGCGTCTTCGGCTACTCCGACGAGGACGGCACCGAAGCCGCCACGTACGAGGACAAGCTCGACCAGGACGTCGTCGACGAGCGGCTCGCCCATCTGTCGCGGCTCGCGGAGGAGCTCACCGCGCAGCGCGCGGAGGAGCGGATCGGCGAGACCATGGAGGTACTGGTCGAGTCGGTGGACGCCTCGCCGGACGGTGACGGTGCCGTGGGGCGGGGTCCGCACCAGGCGCCCGAGACGGACGGCCAGATCGTCTTCACGACGACCGAGGGGCTGGTGCCCGGCCGCATGGTCACGGCGAAGGTCGTGGGCACGGAGGGCGTCGACCTCATCGCCGAGTGTCTTTTCGAGGAGGCGGGCAGATGACCGGAGTCCCGGCATCCGCCGCGGGCGGTACGGGCAGGCCGACGCCGCCCGGCGGCAAGCTGGGCGCTGCGGCCGTCAACCAGGCCAGCCTCTGGAACATCGCGAACATCCTCACCATGGTGCGGCTGGTGCTCGTACCGGCGTTCGTGGTGCTGATGCTCCAGGACGGCGGGTACGACCCGGCCTGGCGCGCCTGGGCGTGGGCGGCGTTCGCCGTCGCCATGATCACGGACATCTTCGACGGGCACCTGGCCCGGGCGTACAACCTGGTCACGGACTTCGGCAAGATCGCGGACCCGATCGCCGACAAGGCGATCATGGCGGCCGGTCTGCTGTGCCTGTCGGCGCTGGGCGACCTGCCGTGGTGGGTGACCGGCGTCATCCTCTTCCGCGAGCTCGGCATCACGCTGATGCGCTTCTGGGTGATCCGGCACGGCGTCATCCCGGCGAGCCGTGGCGGCAAGATGAAGACGCTGGCGCAGGGCACGGCGGTCGGGATGTACGTGCTCATGCTCACCGGGCCGCTGGCCACGCTGCGGTGGTGGGTGATGGCGCTGGCCGTCGTCCTGACCGTGGTGACCGGCCTCGACTACGTGCGGCAGGCCGTGGTGCTGCGGCGCCGCGGCCTCGCGGCGGAGCAGGCGGCGGCCCGGCAGGCCGCCGCCGCGACGGCGGCCGGGGCGGCTCCGGGGGACGCGGCGCCGGGTGGCGCGGGGACGGCTTCGGGAGCGGGGGCGGAGAGCGGATCGGAGCCGGGCCGATGACGTCGGCGACGACTTCGTCGGGTTCGGCGGCGGGCGCCGTGGCGACTTCGCCGGGTCCGGCCGGAGCCGCCGTCGCGACGCCGGCGGCTGCGGACGAGGCGGCCCTCGCGGCGCGGGCGCTGGCGCTGCTCGCGGAGCGTAACCAAACGCTCGCCGTGGCCGAGTCCCTCACCGGCGGCCTGGTGGCCGCCGAGCTCACCTCCGTACCGGGCGCCTCCCGCTCGTTCCGCGGCTCCGTCACGGCCTACGCGACGGCGCTCAAGCGCGAGCTGCTGGGCGTGGACGGCACCCTTCTGGCGGAGCGCGGGGCGGTCGACCCGGACGTGGCACTGCAGATGGCGGCGGGTGTACGGGTCCGGCTGGATGCCGTCTGGGGGGTCGCGACGACGGGTGTCGCGGGGCCCGAACCGCAGGACGGGCAGCCGGTCGGCACGGTGTTCGTGGCGGTTTGCGGACCGCCCGACGGGCCACTCGGAGCGGGGAAAGTCGTCGCCCTGAGATTGAACGGCGACCGTGCGGAAATCCGTAAAGAGAGTGTACGGAGCGTGCTGGAGCTGCTCGCGAACGAACTCTCGGAGAATGCGCGGGCACAGGATACGGAACAGAACGGGGGGAATTGATGTTTGCAGCCCTGAGTGAACACGACATCGCTCCCCGCACGGCCGCAGCGCGAGGCGGTACGGTGGGGCGTGAAGGATGCGGCTACGCGGTCCGAGGAGGGAGCCACCGATGATTCTGCTCCGTCGCCTGCTGGGTGACGTGCTGCGTCGGCAGCGCCAACGCCAGGGCCGTACTCTGCGCGAAGTCTCCTCGTCCGCCCGAGTCTCGCTCGGCTATCTCTCCGAGGTGGAGCGGGGGCAGAAGGAGGCTTCCTCCGAGCTGCTCTCCGCGATTTGCGACGCGCTTGACGTACGGATGTCCGAGCTCATGCGAGAGGTGAGCGACGAGCTCTCGCTGGCGGAGCTGGCGGAATCGGCAGCGGCGAGTGAGCCGGTGCCGGCACCAGTGCGTCCCATGCTCAACTCTGTGTCCGTGACGTCGGTGGCGGGCGTGCCGACGGAGCGGGTGACCATCAAGGCGCCCGCCGAGGCGGTGGACGTCGTCGCCGCCTGAGCGCGCGCGCTCGTGTTGAGAGAGAGCTAGCGTTTTGAGCTGAGCCCCGGTCGGGTACCCGAGTGCCGACCGGGGCTTTCGTTTACTCCGAATGCCCGTTTTAGGTCGTATGTGTCATGGTGGACGAGGCGTGTGCGCGCACAGCCGCACGCCGGAACGGAGGATTCGGAATGACTGTCGTGAAGAGCTCTCTGCCCGACGCCGACCTCAAGGTGGTCGGCGAGGCCCTGCAAGGGACGCTGGTGGACGTGGTGGACCTGTCCCTGGTGGCCAAGCAGGTGCACTGGAACGTCGTCGGACCGCGCTTCCGCTCCGTACACCTCCAGCTTGACGAGGTCGTGGCCACCGCGCGGCAGCACGCCGACACCGTGGCGGAGAGGGCCTCGGCGCTGGGGGTGAACCCGGACGGGCGAGCCTCGACGGTCGCGTCGAGCAGCGCGATCGGGAACGTGCCGATGGGGTGGATCAAGGACGACGAGGCCGTGAAGATCATGGTGGACGCGCTCGTCGCCGTGGTCGGCCGGATGCGGGAGCGGATCGCCGCGACCGACGAGCCGGACCCGGTGACGCAGGACCTGCTGATCGCCCTGACCGCCGACCTCGAGAAGCACGCATGGATGTTCCAGGCCGAGAGCCGCCAGGCGGACAGTGTGTAAGCGGCGCGGAGCCGGATTACGCGCGCGTGGCGGTACGGGCGTTACAGGCGGTACGGCGCCGGCGGAGCGCGAGGAGCGCGTGAGGGCGGCCGGGTGCGCGCGGGAGGCGTGCACCGGTACGCCCCTCCCGCCGGTTGACTGGCCGGTCTAGCGTCGACCGGAGGAGGCGGCCATGGTACGGCGACGGGTCTCGCGGCCGGCGCCTGAACGGCGGTCGGCGGCGGCTGAACTGCCGGCGGCTGGACTGCCGGTGGCTGGACGACGGGGGCCCGGGCGCCCGGTATCCGAACGGCGGGCGCGCGCGCGGGTGGTGACGGCCGGGCGGGTGACACTGGCGCTGGTGCTGGGTGGGCTGTGGTGCTGGGCGGTGCTCCGCCTGGCCCTGGCGCCGGGTCAGGTGGGCGTCGTGGAGGGTGCCGTGGCGGCCGGCGGATGGGGGCTCAGTCTCCTGCCGGTGCACGCCGCGTCACCACCGCCGACGCGCAGGGCCTCCAAGACGTCCAGGGCCTTGAGATTCACCAGTGCGGTGCGCTGGGGCCGTTCGCGCGCCTGACGGGCTCCGGCGCCGACAAGGCGTCAACTGGCGGCGGCGGCCTCGGGGCCGGGCCCCTTCTGGCATCCGGGGCACCAGTACGAGATCCGCTCGTGCCGGTCGTCCCAGCGGATCGGGGTGCCGCAGCGGTAACAGGGCTGCTGCCTGCGGCCGTAGACGTACACCTTCTGGTCGGGGCGTGAACCCGGCATGGTGCGGCGCTCGACGCGCTCCTTGTTCTCCTCCAGCAGGCGGTGGGCGGTGGCGACGAGCCGCTCGGGCACGCCGGGCGGCAGGTCGCCGACGGGGAGCCAGGGGGTGACGCGGGCGAGGAAGGCGAGCTCGCACTTGAAGACATTGCCGATGCCGGCGAGGTTCCGCTGGTCCAGCAGCGCCTCGCCGAGAGGGCGCGCCGGGTCGGCGCACACACGGCGTACGGCTTCCTCGAAGTCCCAGTCCGGGCCGAGGAGATCGGGGCCCAGGTGGCCCACGACGGTGTGTTCGCCGCTGGTACGGATGAGGTCCAGGACGGGCAGGCGGTAGCCGACGGCGGTGTGGGCCGTGGTGGCGAGGATGGCCCGGATCTGGTGGGCGGGGCCGCCGCGCCAGCGCTCGTCGGCTGCGAAGACGCGCCAGGAGCCGTCCATCCGGAGATGGGAGTGCAGGGTCAGACCGCCCTCGATGCGGGTGAGCAGGTGCTTGCCGCGAGGAGTGACGTCGAGAACCTCCCGGCCGGTCAGATCGGCGGTGGCCAGCTTGGGGACGCGGAGGTCGGAGCGCGTCAGGAGCCTGCCCGCGAGGGCGGTGTGCAGGCGACGGGCGGTCAGCCAGACGGTGTCTCCTTCGGGCATGTCTCCATGATGGGCCAGCGCCGAGGGCCGGTGCGCTTGCGGCTACGCGCGCAGCCGCAGGCCCCGCGGAGTGGCGTGGAAACCGGCCGTCTCCAGGGCGCGGGACAGCGGCGACGTCAGGGCCGCCGTGCCGTTGATCCGCTCCACGGTGACGGTGCCCAGGGCGCCCGCGCGGGCGGCCTCGGCCAGCGCTTCGGCCGCCGCTCGCAGGACCGGGTCCTCCGGCTCGGTGGGCCAGGACAGCAGGGTCTTGCCGCCGCGCTCCATGTAGAGCGCGAGCTCGCCGTCGACGAGCACGACGAGGGAGCCCGCCTTGCGGCCCGGCTTGTGCCCGGCGCCCGTCGGGGGCTCGGGCCAGGACAGGGCGGCGCCGTACGCGTTGGCCGGGTCGGCGGCGGCGAGGACCACCGCGCGCGGGGCGGCGCCGGGCTCGGCACGGTCGCGCGCGGTCGCCGCCGCGCGGAGGCGGTCGACCGCGCCGTCCATCGCGAACTGGGCGGCGCCCAGGCCCTCGACGACATAGCCGCGGCGCGCCTGCCCACTGTCCTCGAACGCCGACAGGACACGGTACGTCGCCGAGAAGCCGCCCTCCACGCCTTCGGCGGCCACGGCGCCGCGCGTGACCACGCCGTGCCGGTCCAGCAGGGTGCGGGCCAGGGCGTGGGCGCGGTGCGTCGGGTCCGGCTCGGCGGGCGGCAGCAGCGACCAGCGGCCGCTCACGGTCGGCGGGCCGGAACGGGAGGCGGCACGGCCGGTCGGGTGGGCGGCCGCGGTGAGGGTGCCGTACCGGCCACGAGGGACGGTGCGCTTGGCGCGGTGGGCGGTGGCGCCCGCCGTACGGCCCGAGCCGAGCAGGGCGCGTAGCGGCGCGAGGGTGTCGTTGGTGAGCCGGCCGGACCAGGCCAGGTCCCACAGGGCGTCGGCGAGCTGCGGATCGGTGGCGTCGGGGTGGGTGGTGGCGCGGACCTGGTCGGCGATCTGGCGGAAGAACAGGCCGTAGCCGCCGGAGAGCGCCGTGAGGATCGACTCGTGGAGGGCGGTGAGCTCCAGGGGGTGGGGCGGGGGCAGGAGGAGCGGGGCGGCGTCGGCGAGGTAGAGCGAGACCCAGCCGTCCTTGCCGGGCAGCGCCCCGGCCCCGGCCCACAGGACCTCGCCCGTGGTGGTGAGCTCGTCGAGGAGGGTGGGCGCGTAGTGCGCCACGCGGGAGGGCAGGATCAGTTTTTCGAGCGCGGAGGCGGGGACCGGGGCGCCCTGCAACTGCTCGATGGCGCGGACCAGCCCGTCGATGCCGCGCAGGCTGCTGCTCCCGAGGTGCTGCCACTGGGGCAGGAAGGTCGCCAGGGCGGCCGGCGGGACCGGCTCCAGCTCGTGGCGGAGGGCGGCCAGGGAGCGGCGGCGCAAGCGGCGCAGAACGGCGGCGTCGCACCACTCCTGGCCGATGCCGGAGGGATGGAACTCGCCCTGGACGACCCGCCCGCTCGCGGCCAGGCGGTGCAGCGCGCCGTCGGTGACGGCGGTGCCCAGACCGAAGCGGGCGGCGGCCTGCGAGGACGTGAACGGGCCGTGCGTGCGGGCGTACCGGGCGAGGAGGTCACCGAGCGGGTCCTTCACGGGCTCGGTGAACGCCTCCGGGACGCCGACCGGCAGCGCGGTGCCCAGGGCGTCGCGCAGCCGGCCCGCGTCCTCGACGGCCGCCCAGTGGTCGGCCCCGGCGATACGGACGCGGATCGCCCTGCGCGTCCTGGCGAGGTCCTGCGCCCACGCCGGGTCGGCGCCGCGCTCCGCCAGCTCGGCGTCGCTGAGGGGGCCGAGGACGCGCAGGGCGTCGGCGGCGCCCTCCACGTCCTTGACGCGGCGGTCCTCGGCGAGCCACTGCAGCTCGCGCTCCAGCTCGGTCAGGACGTCCGCGTCGAGCAGCTCCCGCAGCTCCGCCTGGCCCAGCAGCTCGGCCAGCAGCCGCGAGTCCAGGGACAGGGCGGCCGCCCGCCGCTCGGCGAGCGGGGAGTCGCCCTCGTACAGGAACTGGGCGACGTACCCGAAGAGGAGCGAGCGGGCGAAGGGGGACGGCTCGGGGGTGGTGACCTCGACCAGGCGGACGCGGCGCGACTCGATGTCGCCCATCAGCTCCTTGAGGCCCGGCACGTCGAAGACGTCCTGGAGGCACTCGCGGACGGCCTCCAGCACGATCGGGAACGAGCCGAACTCGCTCGCCACCTGGAGCAGCTGGGCCGCGCGCTGGCGCTGCTGCCACAGGGGGGTGCGCTTGCCGGGGTTGCGGCGCGGCAGCAGCAGGGCGCGGGCCGCGCACTCGCGGAACCGTGAGGCGAAGAGCGCGGAGCCGCCCACCTGATCGGTGACGACCTGGTCGACGTCGCCCTTGTCGAAGACGACGTCGGCGGCGCCGATCGGGGCCTGCTCGCTGTCGTACTCCAGACCGGGCGCGGGCGTGGCTGCCGGGTCCGGGTCGAGCAGGTCCAGACCCATCAGGTCGGCGTCGGGCAGCCGCAGCACGATGCCGTCGTCCGCGTGCATCACCTGGGCGTCCATGCCGTACCGCTCGGCGAGGCGGGCGCCGAGAGCCAGCGCCCAGGGGGCGTGCACCTGGGCGCCGAACGGCGAGTGGACCACCACCCGCCAGTCGCCCAGCTCGTCGCGGAACCGCTCCACCAGGATGGTGCGGTCGTCCGGGACGTGACCGCAGGCGCGGCGCTGCTCGTCCAGGTACGCCAGGAGGTTGTCCGCAGCCCACGCGTCCAGGCCCGCCGCCACCAGGCGCAGCCGGGCGTCGTCCGGCTCCAGCGAGCCGACCTCGCGGAGGAAGGCCCCCACCGCGCGGCCCAGCTCCAGGGGCCGGCCCAGCTGGTCGCCCTTCCAGAACGGCAGCCGCCCCGGCACGCCCGGGGCGGGGGAGACCAGCACCCGGTCGCGCGTGATGTCCTCGATCCGCCAGGAGGAGGTGCCGAGCGTGAACACGTCGCCCACGCGCGACTCGTACACCATCTCCTCGTCGAGCTCCCCGACCCGGCCGCCGCCCTTCTTCGGGTCGGCGCCCGCCAGGAACACCCCGAACAGGCCCCGGTCGGGGATCGTGCCGCCCGAGGTGACCGCGAGGCGCTGCGCTCCCGGCCGGCCCGTGATGGTGCCGGCGATCCGGTCCCACACCACGCGCGGGCGCAGCTCGGCGAACGCGTCGGAGGGATAGCGGCCGGCGAGCATGTCCAGGACGGCGGTGAACGCCGACTCCGGGAGGGACGCGAAGGGCGCCGCGCGCCGCACCACCGCGAGCAGGTCGTCGAACTGCCAGGTGTCCAGGGCGACCATGGCCACGACCTGCTGCGCCAGCACGTCCAGCGGGTTGGACGGGATGCGCATCGACTCGATGGAACCGCTGCGCATCCGCTCGGTGACCACGGCCGCCTGCACCAGGTCACCGCGATACTTCGGGAAGACGACACCGGTGGACACCGCGCCCACCTGGTGCCCGGCCCGGCCCACGCGCTGGAGGCCCGAGGCGACGGACGGCGGCGACTCGACCTGGACCACCAGGTCCACCGCGCCCATGTCGATGCCCAGCTCCAGGCTGGAGGTGGCCACCACGGCGGGCAGGCGGCCCGCCTTGAGGTCCTCCTCGACCAGGGCACGCTGCTCCTTGGAGACCGACCCGTGGTGCGCCCGGGCCAGCAGCGGCGGGGCGCCCTTCGCCGCGCCCGACTGGGCCATCAGCTCGGCCGGTGACTGGTCCTCGGGAAGGGCCTCTCCGGTGGCGCGCTCGTAGCCGATCTCGTTGAGCCGGTTGCACAGGCGCTCGGCCAGCCGACGCGAGTTGGCGAAGACGATCGTCGAGCGGTGCGCCTGTACGAGGTCGGCGATCCGCTCCTCGACATGCGGCCAGATGGACGGCCGCTCGGCCTGGTCCGTGTCCGTGGCGGGGGAGCCCCCGAGCTCGCCGAGGTCCTCGACCGGGACGACGACGGAGAGGTCGAACTCCTTGCCGGAAGGCGGCTGGACGACCTCCACCTTCCGCTGCGGGGACAGATAGCGGGCCACCTCGTCCACCGGGCGCACCGTCGCCGACAGGCCGATGCGGCGCGCCGGTCGCGGCAGCAGCTCGTCCAGCCGCTCCAGGGACAGGGCCAGGTGCGCGCCCCGCTTCGTACCGGCGACGGCGTGGACCTCGTCGAGGATCACCGTCTCGACGCCCGACAGGGCGTCCCGGGTCGCGGAGGTGAGCATCAGGAACAGCGACTCGGGCGTGGTGATCAGGATGTCCGGCGGCCGGGTGGCCAGCGAGCGCCGCTCGGCGGCCGGGGTGTCACCGGAGCGGATGCCGACCCGCACCTCCGGCTCGGGCAGCCCCAGCCGGACCGCCTCCTGGCGGATGCCGGTCAGCGGACTGCGCAGATTGCGCTCGACGTCGACCGCGAGCGCCTTGAGCGGCGACACGTACAGCACCCGGCAGCGCTTCTTGGCGTCTGCGGGCGGCGGCGTGGCGGTGAGCCGGTCCAGCGCGGCGAGGAACGCGGCCAGGGTCTTGCCGGAACCGGTCGGCGCCACCACCAGCACGTCCGAGCCCGCGCCGATCGCCCGCCACGCGCCCTCCTGCGCGGCGGTGGGCGCGTTGAAGGCCCCCGTGAACCAGGCGCGGGTCGCGGGGGAGAAGGAGTCGAGCGCAGTCCTGGCCATGTCCACCATCGTGCACCCCGCCACTGACAATCCGGCCCGGCGGCGGGGCCGCCCGCCCGCCCGCGCCATGGACGCGCAGGTCGGAGGCGTGCGGACGGGCGCAGAATGGAATCATGGCGAGTGAACGGAACGGTGAGCGGGGCGGCGACCGGGACGGCGAGTGGGCCAGGCACTGGAACTACCCCGGAGTGCCCGGGCTCGACCTGCTCCGGGCGCGCTACGTACGCCACACCTTCGCGCGCCACAGCCACGAGGGGTTCGTCCTCGGCGCCGTCCGCCGCGGGGCCGAGGACGTGGTCATGCCGGAGGGCACGATCCGCGCCCGCCCCGGCACCGTCGTCATGATCAACCCGGAGGTGCCGCACTCCGCGCACGCCGGGGCCCCCGAAGGCTGGTCGTACGCGACCCTCTACCCGTCGTCCGCCCTGGTGGCCGGGATCGCGGCGGAGGAGACCACGCTGCGCGGTACGCCCGGCTTCGCCGAGACCATCGTCGAGGACGAGGACACCGCCCGGCTCGTCCGCGCCGTGCACCGGGCGGCCGAGGAGGGCAACGCGCTGGCCGCCGACAGCCTCCTGCGCGTCGCCATAGCCCGGCTGCTGCACCGTCACGGCCAGACGCTGCCCGCCCGCGCGCCGCTCGCCGCCGGGGCCCGCACGGCGTCCCTGGCCCGGGAGCTCCTCCAGGCGCGGATGGCCGAGCCGCCCTCCCTGGAGCAGCTCGCGCGCGAACTCGGCACCAGCCCGTTCGCCCTGCTGCGGGCCTTCAAGGCCGCCTACGGCATGCCGCCGCACACCTGGCTCACCAACGCGCGCGTGCGTGCCGCCCGTGACCTCCTGGAGGCCGGCACCGCGCCCGCGGCCGCCGCCGTCGCGGTCGGCTTCACCGACCAGCCGCACCTGAACCGGCACTTCACCCGCATCGTCGGCGTTCCACCGGGCGCTTACCAGCGCGAACGCGCAAGAACGTACAAGACCGGGAACGACCCCCGCCCGTAGCGTCCCCGGCGTGGCAGAACAGACAGCACTCACCAGAGACATCGGAGAACCGGTACAGCCGACAGCCGCACCGTCCGTGGGCAAGGCCGACAGCGCCGTCGTCCGCGACGCGCTCGGCGTCGGGCTGGCCGTCGGCCTGTCCGGCTTCGCCTTCGGCGTGACGTCGGCCGGCGCGGGGCTGAGCCTCCTGCAGACCTGCGCGCTCAGCCTCCTGGTCTTCACCGGCGCCTCGCAGTTCGCGCTCGTGGGGGCGCTCGCGGCCGGCGGGAACCCGTTCACCGCGGCGGCCGGCGCCTTCTTCCTCGGGACCCGCAACGCCTTCTACGGGCTCCGCCTGTCCCAGCTGCTCGCCCTGCCCCGCCTCGTACGCCCGCTCGGGGCCCACTGGGTCATCGACGAGACCGCCGCCGTCTCCCTCGCCCAGCCCACGCGCCGCGCCGCGCGGATCGGCTTCACCGTCACCGGCCTCACCCTGTACGTGCTGTGGAACCTCACCACGTTCCTCGGCGCCCTGGGGGCCGAGGCCATCGGCGACACCAACGCCCTGGGCCTGGACGCCGCAGGACCGGCCGTCTTCCTCGCCCTGCTCGCGCCCATGCTCCGTACGGCCACCGAGCGGGCCGTCGCCGGGCTCGCCGTCGTGCTGGGGCTCGTGTCCCTGCCGTTGCTGCCCGCGGGGGTGCCGGTGCTCGTCGCGGCGCTCGCGGCACCGGCCGTGCTGTGGTTCCAGGGGCGCGGGGCGCTCGGTGACCGCCCGGGACGGCAGGGGGCGGAGCGTTGAGCGTCTGGATCGCCATCGGCCTGACCGCCGCAGGCTGCTACCTGCTGAAGCTGACCGGTCTCCTCGTCCCGGCCGCGACCCTGGAGAGGCCGCTCGTCCAGCGACTGTCGGCGCTGCTGCCCGTCGCCCTGCTGGCCGCCCTGACCGCGCAGCAGACCTTCAGCGCGGGCGGCTCGCTGGTCGTCGACGCGCGCGGTGCCGGCCTCGCGGCCGCGGCGCTCGCGCTGGTCCTGCGCGCGCCCTTCCTGGTGGTGGTCGCCGCCACGGTGGCGGTGACGGCGGTGGTACGGGCCATGGGCGGCTGACGGCGGTCCCTCCGTGCGGGGTCCCTCCGTACGGTCGGCCCCTGCATACGACGGCCGGCTGGCGCCGGTTCAGCCGATCGGGCGGCCGTACGCGCGCAGCGTCCGCAGCGCCTCGATGGTCACGATCGGCCGCCACTCCAGGGCACTCCCCGGGGCCCACTCGCGCCAGTGGATCGGCCAGCCCCCGTCCTCCTGCTGCTCGGCGGCGAGGTGGTCCAGCGAGCGCGCCATCTCCTCGTCCGTGAACCAGCGCCGGGCCAGGGAGTCCGGCACCCGCGCGTAGTCGTGCGGGAAGTGGTGCTCGCCCGGCGCGTACCCCGGCGGGAGCGGGAAGTCCCCGACGCGCGCCGGGTCCAGCACCGCGAGCCGCTGCTCCCGCACCGACCGGCCCAGCCGGTCCGCCGCCGCCTCCGCCCTGGCCCGGTCCGGGACACCGTCCAGGAACGCGACGGCGGCCTGGATCTCGTACGGGTGCGACTTCTCCAGCCCCTCGACCGCGGCCCAGCAGAAGTCCGTGGCGCGGAACAGCCACGCGTGCCACACCTGGTTCCGGTGCAGAAGCCCCACCACCGGCCCGGTGGCCAGCAGGTCGCTGGGCGGGTCGTCGACGACCGGCAGGAACGGCGCGACCGGATAGCCCCGCACGGAGGGGTCCAGCGCGGGCAGCGCGCCGTCATGCGTGGACACCCCAGTCAGGTAGCGGCACACGCGCTCCACGCGCATCCCGCCGCACCGGCCGATGGAGTCCAGCACCCGCAGCGCGTGCGCCGTGTGCAGGGGCTGGCTGACGGGGCCGCGCAGATCCGGCTCCAGCGCGTGCCCGTAACCGCCGTCCTCGTCGAGGTACGCGGTGAGGGCGGCCTCGACCGCGTCGGCGCCGCCGCCGAGGAAGTGGTACGCGAAGCGCCGCTGTTCGAGCACGCGGGCCGTCAGCCAGACGAAGTGCTCGGCGCGCGTGAGAGGGGATCCGGCGAGCGGAGCCCCGGCGAGGGGAGTTCCAGCGAGGGGAGTTCCAGCCATGTTCCGACGGTAGGGCGGAAAGGGCTTTCGGCAAGCGGTGCGGACAGGGCTGCACTCTCAGGAGCGGGATACTGGGTTCATGCGGTTGACGATTTTCTGGGAGCGCATGGCGGACCACTTCGGTTCGGCGTACGCCGAGTCCTTCGCACGGGACCACGTGATGTCCGAACTCGGCGGTCGTACGGTGCACGAGGCGCTGCGGGCCGGCTGGGAGGCCAAGGACGTGTGGCGGGCGGTGTGCGAGGCGGTGGGCGTCCCCGCGGACAAGCGCTGACGCGCATCGCCGGGGATTCCCGGGGCATACGCCGGTTGTCCGAGCCGTACGCGAGACTTGCCCCGTGGCCCCGACTGACGAGAACGAGACGACGACCACCGTGCCCCCGACCGGGAAAGAGTCCGCCCCGCCCCCGGCCGGCGGCCGCATGCCCCGCTGGCTGCCACGCGCGATGGTGCTCGCCCTGGCCCTCTACGCCTGCTTCCAGCTCGGCAGCTGGGCCTTCCACCAGCTCATCGGCCTGCTGATCAACATCCTGATCGCCTTCTTCCTGGCGCTGGCGGTCGAGCCGGCGGTCGGGCGGATGGCGGCCCGCGGCATGCGCCGCGGCCTCGCCACCTTCCTGGTGTTCTTCGCGGTCGTGGCCGTCGGCGTCGGGTTCGTGGTGCTCCTCGGTTCCATGCTGGCGGGGCAGATCATCGAGATCGTCGAGGACTTCCCCCGCTACCTGGACTCGCTGATCAACTGGAGCAACCACACCTTCCACACCGAGCTGTCCCGGGTCGAGGTCCAGGACAGCCTGTTGCGCTCCGACTGGCTGCGCAAGTACGTGCAGAACAGCGCCAGCGGTGTGCTGGACGTCTCCGCGACCGTGCTCGGCGGGCTGTTCAAGCTGCTGACGATCTTCCTGTTCTCGTTCTACTTCGCGGCCGACGGGCCGCGGCTGCGCCGGGCCCTGTGCTCCGTACTCCCGCCGGCCAAGCAGGCCGAGGTGCTGCGCGCCTGGGAGATCGCCGTCGACAAGACGGGCGGCTACCTCTACTCGCGCGGCCTGATGGCCCTGATCTCCGGTCTGGCGCACTACGTCCTGCTGGAGTTCCTGAACGTGCCCTACGCGCCGGCGCTGGCGGTGTGGGTGGGCCTGGTGTCGCAGTTCCTCCCGACCATCGGCACGTACCTGGCGGGCGCCCTGCCGATGCTCATCGCCTTCACCGAGAACCCCTGGTACGCGCTGTGGGTGCTGGCGTTCGTGGTGGTGTACCAGCAGTTCGAGAACTACGTGCTGCAGCCCAAGCTCACCGCCAGGACCGTCGACATCCACCCGGCGGTCGCCTTCGGGTCGGTCGTCGCCGGCACGGCGCTGCTGGGCGCGGTCGGGGCGCTCATCGCGATCCCGGCGGTCGCCACCCTCCAGGCGTTCCTCGGGGCCTATGTGAAGCGGTACGACGTGACGGAGGACCCGCGCGTCCACGGCCACCGGCGCCATGGCGAGCTGGTGCTGGCCAGGGTGCAGCGGGCGCTGCGGGCCAAGAAGGAGCAGGCCGGCGACGAGACCCCGGCCGCCTCGCCCCGCCTCCCCGACCAGGCTCCGCCGCGCGACGGTGCCTGAGCCGGGTCCGGCGCGGCGCGCTTGACACTAAAATCGAACATCCATTCTTATGGGGTTCCGGCCCGGAATTCCGGGGGTACGTGACGCTGTTCACGGAGTTGTCCACAGAGTTATCCACAGGCCGGAGGGACGGCGGGGCCCATTGTCAGTGGCAGGGGTTAGCGTCTTTGACGTGAAGCGATCGACACAAGCAAATCGGGTGGAACCCATGGCAGGTACCGACCGCGAGAAGGCGCTCGACGCCGCGCTCGCACAGATTGAACGGCAATTCGGCAAGGGCGCTGTGATGCGCATGGGCGAGCGGTCGAGGGAGCCCATCGAGGTCATCCCGACCGGCTCGACCGCGCTCGACGTGGCGCTCGGCGTCGGCGGCCTGCCGCGCGGCCGTGTGGTGGAGATCTACGGCCCCGAGTCCTCCGGTAAGACGACCCTGACCCTGCACGCCGTGGCCAACGCGCAGAAGGCTGGCGGCCAGGTCGCGTTCGTCGACGCGGAGCACGCCCTCGACCCCGAGTACGCCAGGAAGCTCGGCGTCGACATCGACAACCTGATCCTGTCCCAGCCCGACAACGGCGAGCAGGCCCTGGAGATCGTGGACATGCTCGTCCGCTCCGGCGCGCTCGACCTGATCGTCATCGACTCGGTGGCGGCGCTCGTCCCGCGTGCCGAGATCGAGGGCGAGATGGGCGACTCGCACGTCGGTCTCCAGGCCCGTCTGATGAGCCAGGCGCTCCGGAAGATCACCAGTGCGCTCAACCAGTCCAAGACCACGGCGATCTTCATCAACCAGCTCCGCGAGAAGATCGGTGTGATGTTCGGCTCGCCGGAGACCACGACCGGTGGCCGCGCGCTGAAGTTCTACGCCTCCGTGCGCATCGACATCCGCCGCATCGAGACCCTCAAGGACGGCACGGAGGCGGTCGGCAACCGCACCCGCTGCAAGGTCGTGAAGAACAAGGTCGCGCCGCCCTTCAAGCAGGCCGAGTTCGACATCCTCTACGGCCAGGGCATCAGCCGCGAGGGCGGCCTGATCGACATGGGCGTGGAGCACGGCTTCGTCCGCAAGGCGGGCGCCTGGTACACGTACGAGGGCGACCAGCTCGGCCAGGGCAAGGAGAACGCCCGGAACTTCCTGAAGGACAACCCCGACCTCGCCAACGAGATCGAGCGGAAGATCAAGGAGAAGCTGGGCGTCGGCGTCCGCCCGGAGACCCCGGCGACCGAGCCGGGCGCGGACGCGGCAGGCGCGGCGGGTGCGGCGGGTGCGGCCGCCACGGACGACACCGCGAAGTCGGTGCCCGCTCCGGCGGCGAAGGCCACCAAGGCGACCAAGGCCACGGCGGCCAAGGCGTAGCCCATGGTCCGGCGCACCGAATGGCCGGGCGACAGCGCCGACTCGTCGAGGGCCGAGCAGGAGCTGTCGCCCCAGGATCCGGCTGAGCGGGCGCGGGCGATCTGCCTGCGCCTGCTCACCGGGACCCCGCGCACCCGCAAGCAGCTCGCGGACGCGCTGCGCAAACGCGAGATCCCGGACGAGGTCGCCGACGAGGTCCTCTCCCGTTTCGAGGACGTCGGCCTCATCGACGACGCGGCCTTCGCGGGCGCGTGGGTGGAGTCCCGGCACCACGGCCGGGGCCTGGCCCGTCGCGCCCTCGCCCGGGAGCTGCGTACCAAGGGGGTCGACGCCGAGCTGATCGACGAGGCGGTCGGGCAGCTCGACGCCGAGCAGGAGGAGGCCACGGCCCGCGAGCTGGTGGCGCGCAAGCTCCGCGCCACCCGCGGCCTCGACCGCGACCGCCGCCTGCGCCGCCTCGCGGGCATGCTCGCCCGCAAGGGCTACTCCGAGGGCATGGCCCTGCGCGTGGTGCGCCAGGCCCTGGAGGAGGAGGGCGAGGACACGGACGACCTGCCGTTCGACCCCTCCTGACCGATCCCCTCCTGACCGATCCTCTCCTGACCGATCCCTGCCTGATCGGGCCACGCCCGGCCGGACCCTCCCCGGCCGGTCTCTTCGTGACCTGGTCCTTTCCGGCGGGCCCGCTTCCGGCCGGTCACGGCCCGTTCGCCGTGATCGACTCGACCGGCAGGCTCTCCGCCCGCCACGCCTGGAAGCCGCCGATCAGGTCCGTCGCGCGGTGGAGCCCCAGCTGGTGCAGGGACGCGGCCGCCAGTGAGGAGGCGTAGCCCTCGTTGCACACGACGACGATCCGCAGGTCGTGGCTGACCGCCTGCGGCACGCGGTGGCTGCCCCGCGGGTCCAGGCGCCACTCCAGTTCGTTGCGCTCCACGACCAGCGCCCCGGGGATCAGCCCGTCGCGCTCGCGCAGCGCCGCGTACCGGATGTCCACCAGCAGCGCGTCACCCGCCGCGGCCGCCGCCCACGCCTCGCGCGGCGTCACCCGCGGAGCCACGCGGGCCAGTTGCGCCCGGACCCGTTCCAGCAGCTCGTCGATGCCCACCCGCGCCGAAGCCGCACCCGTACCCGTACCCGTGCCCGTACCCGTGCCCGTACTCACTGCCAGTCCTCCGGACGCTCGACCTGCTCCAGCCGCAGCACCGCGCCGGTCCGGCTGAACCGGCGGATCAGCGGCAGCGGCGGATAGTACGCGTGCACCGAGATGGCGTGTTCGGTCGCCGACTCGTTCAGCACCTCGTGCACATGGTGCCGCCCGAAGGCGCGCCCGCGTCCCGACGGCAGTACCCGTCGGCGGTCGACGTCCTCCGTCAGCTCCAGCGACCGCCAGCCGCCCGCGGGCAGCCGTACGGAGAGCGACCGCTCCAGGAGTTCGCCGCGTGCGGTGGCGAACGCGCCGATCGACTCGGCATGGTCGTGCCACCCCGTACCGGAGCCCGGCGGCCACCCGATGAGCCACGCCTCGCTGCCTCCCGGCCCGTCCAGCCGCACCCAGGTGCGGCCCTCCGGATCCAGCGGAAGGGAAGCGATCAGCTCGGCGTCGGCGGCGGTACGGCGGGCGAAGTCGAGCAGCTCGGCGGCGTTCGGCGCCGCGGGATCGGCGGCACGGCCGGCCAAGCGCGCGGAGACGTGCGGGGAGGAGACGTGCGGGGAGGAGACGTGCTGGGACGAGACATGCGGAGAGGAGACATGCTGGGGCACGGGAAACCGTCCTGGAAGTCGCGAAGGCGCGTACGCGCGGGATGGACCCACCGCGCGTGCGCAGGGAAGGGAGGCGAGTTCAGCAGGACGGACGACACACGCAGCCCGCGTAGCGGAGCAGGTCCATATGGACCCTCCGCCACAGGCGTACCACGGTGCCGTTCATGATCCGGAGTACACCATGGACGCCCGTGACGGTCAATCGACCGTCAACCGCGGCTGAACGCCGCGTCCGCGTCCGCGTCCGCGTCGGCGTCCGCGGTCGTCCGGTCGCGCCGTGCCGCCTCCGGCGCCCCGCCCCGCAGCGCGTCGGCCGCCGCACGCAGCTCCTCCGGCCGCACCCCGGCGAACGCCGCCGCCAGGTGCCCGTCCGGCCGCACCAGCAGCACGGTGTGCGCGGCGGCTCCCGGGTACGCCTCCGTGACCAGCAGCTCGCCGGCGACCGGCAGCGCCTCCACCGCCGCCGCGAGCCGGGGCATCACCCCCGCGGTCATCCAGTGCCGCCGGTCCCACACGCCCGTCCCGGGCGCGACCAGCACCACCAGCAGACGCCCGCGCCCCAGCCGGTCGCGCAGCCGCCCGGTCGTGCCGTCCTCCGCCGCCGGCCCAGGCGTCATAGCCGACGCAGCCGACACGGCCGTCACCCGCACATCGGCGACCGGCGCGCCCAGCGGTGTGCCCACGGCCGTGTGCCCCTCGGCGTACGGAGGTGCGAGGGGGGAGTGCGGGTACGCAGGGGGCGCACCGAGCGGCCCGCGCCCCACGTGGCCGTCCGTCAGCAGCGCGTCGTGCCCGCCGCCCCGCAGGTACGTCCGGAGCCCGCCGGCACCCCGGAGCACCGGCAGCGACTGGTCGGCGGCCCGCAGCCGCGCCGCGACCGCCGTGCGCCGCTCGGCCTGGTAGCTGTCGAGCAGCGCCTCCGAGGCGCCGTGGTGCCAGGCCATCGCCAGCTTCCAGGCCAGGTTGTCGGCGTCCCGCAGCCCCTCGTCCAGCGCCTGCGTACCGAGCGCGCCCAGCAGATGGGCCGCGTCCCCGGCGAGGAAGGCCCGCTCCACGCGCCACCGCTTGGCGAGCCGGTGGTGCAGCGTGTAGACACCCGTGTCGATCAGGTCGTACGGCGGGGCCTGGCCGCACCAGCCGTCCAGCGTCTCGCGGATCCGCGCGAGCAGCGCGTCGGGCGTCACCAGGTCGCCGCGCGGCGGCAGCAGCCAGTCCAGCCGCCAGGCGCCGCCGGGCAGCGGCCGCGCCGTCACCTCCTCGCCCGCGCCGCGCCACGGCGGCTGGCGGTGCAGCAGCCCCTCGCCCTCCCAGGGGAGTTCGGCGCGCAGGGTGGCGACGGCGTGCCGTTCGACCGCCGTACGCCCGGGGAAGCGCACCCCCAGCAGCTTGCGGACGGTGGAGCGGGCTCCGTCGCAGCCGACCAGGTAACCGCCGCGCCACCAGGTCGACTCGGGCCCGCGCGTGTGCACGGTGACGCCGTCGGCGTCCTGCTCCACCGCGTCCACCCGGCTGTGCGTGACCACCCGCACCAGCCCCCGCCGGGGCAGCGCGGAGATGGCCGCCCGCAGCCCGCGCGTGAGGGCGTGCTGCGCCATGTGCAGCGGCGGGACCGGGTCACCGTCCTCCTCCGGGGGGAACGGTTCCGCGCCTTCCGCGAAGAGCACGTGCCGCGTCTCCTGCTTGCGCCGCATCGACCGCCACCCGCTCCAACGGGCCCCCTCGTCCCGTACGGTCGTGCACCCGAGGCGTGCCACGAACGCCGCCGTGTCCGGGCGCAGCACGGCGGTTCGGGCCGCGCGGGGCTCGTCCTCGCCGGGGCCCTCGTCCAGGACGACGGAGGGGACGCCCTGCGCGGCCAGCGCGAGGGACAGCGCGAGCCCGACCGGGCCCGCGCCGGCCACGATCACCGGGTCCACGGCGTGACTCCAGGACCAGCGACCCCACGAGCACCGCGAACAGCACACACATCAGAAACGGCAGGACAAGCGGCTGGAGCCGGGCGCGAGGTGATCACACAACGTATGCAACCCACTGCCGGTGCTTGCGTCAAGCGACGAGGGCAGCGACGCGAACGCCACTGCCCTCACAAGCCATACGGTCCAGCCCTATGAGGAGCCGGTGCCGCCGGCGCCATCGCCCCCGCCCGGAGGCATCCCCATGGTGACCGTGTTGCCGCCCGCCTGACCGGCCTCCGCGCTGAGCACGGTGGTGGACGCCGGCTCGGCGGCCGAGGCCACCCCGATGCCGGTCTTGGCGCGGCGCCCGCGCTTCTCGATCCAGGTGGCCAGCGCCGACAGCGCCAGGCACATCGCCACGTAGATCGCGCCGACGACCACGATCGTCGACACGTACGGGTACATGCCGTTGACCTGCGTGTTGGAGGCGATCAGCCGGGCCGTCTGGAGCAGCTCGGGGTACAGGATGATGAAGCCGAGCGAGGTGTCCTTCAGGGTCACCACGAGCTGGCTGATGATCGTCGGCAGCATCGCCCGGACGGCCTGCGGCAGCAGCACGGTCGTCATGACCTGCGTCTTGTTCATGCCGAGCGCGTACGCGGCCTCCCGCTGGCCCTTCGGTACGGCGTTGACGCCGGCGCGCAGCACCTCGGCCTGGACGCAGCCGTTGTAGATCGACAGGCCGACCGCCAGCGCCCACATCGAGTAGTCGGTCAGGAAACCGACCCACACGGCGTAGATGGTGATCAGCAGCGGGATGGAGCGGAACAGCTCGATGAAGCCGGTCGCCAGCCACCGGACCGGCTTGTGGTCGGAGAGCCGGGCGACGGCCAGCAGCACGCCGAGTACCAGCGAGCCGACGGCGGCGATGCCGAACGCCTTGAGGGTGGCGAGGATGGCGTCGGCGATGTTCTGCCGGATGCCCGCGTAGTTGAAGATGTCCCACATCTCGGGGGCGAGGTGCCCCTTGTCGCTCAGCCGCACGATCGTGACGGCGAGCAGCCCCACGACGGCGAGGGTGCCGATGACGGCGTAGACGCGGTTGCGGATGACGGCCTTCGGGCCGGGTGCGTCGAAGAGAACGCTGGCGCTCATCGGGCGACCTCCAGGCGGCGCTCGAGGACTCGGAAGACCCCACTGATGGAGAACGTGACCACCAGGTAGGCGAGGGAGACCCAGATGAAGATGGGGATGATGTCGTAGCCCTCTTCGCTCACCAGCTTCTGCCAGCCGAAGAGCTCGGTGACGCTGAAGGCGCCCGCGATGGCCGAGTTCTTGGTGAGCGCGATGAAGATGGAGCTCAGCGGCGGCAGCACGGTCCGGGTGGCCTGCGGCAGCACGATCAGCCGCAGCGTCTGCGAGAACGACATGCCCAGCGAGCGGGCCGCCTCGGCCTGGCCCAGCGGCACCGTGTTGATGCCGGAGCGGACCGCCTCGCAGATGAAGGAGGAGGTGTAGAAGCCGAGGGCGATCGAGCCGAGGACGAAGGGGCTCATACCCGGGAAGAGGATCTCCGGCACCACGAACGTCGTCACCAGGAACAGCAGCGTCAGCGGCGTGTTCCGCAGCAGGTTGACCCAGAGGGTGCCGAACAGGCGCAGCGGCGGGACGGGCGAGACCCGGAAACCGGCGATGACGATGCCGAGCACCAGCGCGATGACCGAGCTGACGAGGGTGATCGACACGGTTCCTATGAAGCCGTCACGGAAATCCGAGAAATAGTCCAGCAGTACGTTCATGAGGTCTCCGCGTCGGCGGTCAGCGGCTTACGGGCAACGGTCTTTGCGGCTCTGGGGGTGAGCCAAGGGCTGTAGCGCCCCGCGTGCGTACGGGGCGCTACAGCAGGCACAGCCGGAGCTGTGGCGATCAGCGGCTCAGTAGCGGACGATCGCCGGCGGCTCGGTGTAGGCGGAGCCGGACAGGCCCAGGGTCGCCTCGTAGATCTTCTTGTACGTGCCGTCCTTGACGCGGTTCTCCAGCGACTTGTTGATCGCCTCGCGCAGGACCTTGTCGTCCTTGTTGAGACCCACGCCGTACGGCTCCTGGGTGAACGGCTTGCCGATGACCTTCAGCTTGGTCGGGTTCTGCGCGGCGTAGCCCTTGAGGATCGCGTCGTCCGTCGTGAGGGCGTCGACCTGCTTGGTGAGCAGCTGCTGGACGCAGTCCGAGTACTTGGCGAGCTCGGTGGCCTGGGCGCCGTACTGCGGCTTCTTGATCTCCTGCAGCGGGGTGGAACCCTTGATGGAGCAGACCTTCTTGCCCTTGACGGTCTCCGGGCCGGTGATCGAGGTCTCGTCCTTGCGCACGAGGAGGTCGGCGCCGGCCTTGTAGTACGGGCCCGCGAAGCCGACCAGCGCCTTGCGCTTGTCGTTGATCGTGTACGTACCGACGTAGTAGTCGACCTGGCCCTTGGAGATGGCCGTCTCGCGGGTGCTGGAGTCGACGGTCTTCCACTCGATCTGGTTCTCGGTGAAGCCCAGGTCGGCGGCGATCATCTTGGCGATCTCGATGTCGAAGCCGGAGCGCTGCTTGGTCGCCTGGTCCTCGAAGCCGAGGTACGGCTGGTCGGCCTTGGAGCCGATGATCAGCTTGCCGCGCTCCTTGGCCGCCTTGAAGGTCGGCGAGTCGAGGTTCACATCCGTGGCGACGATGTACTTCGGCAGGGCCGGCGCGTTCGACGCGCCCGGCTGCACACCGCTCGGCTTGTCGCCGGCGGAGCCCTCCTTGCCGCCGCAGGCGGTCGCGGTCAGCGCGAGCACAGCGACGGCCACGGCCGCCGTCTTGCGGAGCTTCATGGTGAACATCCCTTGAGTCGTGGTTCGTTGGTCGCCAGGTGTCGTACGAAGATCCTGGCCATCAGTGATCCCGGCCGTCGGTGATCCCGGCCGTCGGTGGCCCTGGCCCTGGCCCTCAGTGGTGGAGGATCTTCGACAGGAAGTCCTTGGCCCGGTCGCTGCGCGGACTGCTGAAGAACTGCTCCGGCGACGCCTCCTCGACGATCCGGCCGTCCGCCATGAAGACGACGCGGTTGGCGGCCGAGCGCGCGAACCCCATCTCGTGGGTGACGACCACCATCGTCATCCCGTCGCGCGCCAGCTGCTGCATCACCTCGAGGACTTCGTTGATCATCTCGGGGTCGAGCGCCGAGGTCGGCTCGTCGAAGAGCATGACCTTCGGGTCCATGGCCAACGCCCGGGCGATCGCCACGCGTTGCTGCTGTCCGCCGGAGAGCTGGGCGGGGTACTTGTCGGCCTGCGAGCCGACGCCCACGCGGTCGAGCAGGGTCCGGGCCTTCTGCTCCGCCAGGCTCTTGTCCGCCCTGCGGAC
Source organism: Streptomyces sp. NPDC030862 (assembly GCF_055571835.1). Classification (NCBI taxonomy): domain Bacteria; kingdom Bacillati; phylum Actinomycetota; class Actinomycetes; order Kitasatosporales; family Streptomycetaceae; genus Streptomyces; species Streptomyces sp. NPDC030862. Next base: position 37,341 of record NZ_JBVIEN010000012.1, read on the forward strand.
CTTGACCTGGCCCAGCATGACGTTCTCCAGCACGGTCTTGTGCGCGAAGAGGTTGAACGACTGGAAGACCATGCCGACGTCGGCGCGCAGCCGGGCCAGCTCCTTGCCCTCCTGGGGCAGCGGCTTGCCGTCGATGGTGATCGTGCCGGAGTCGATCGTCTCCAGCCGGTTGATGGTGCGGCACAGCGTGGACTTCCCGGACCCGGACGGTCCGATGACGACCACGACCTCGCCACGGGCGATGGTCAGGTCGATGTCCTGGAGCACATGCAGCGCGCCGAAGTGCTTGTTGACGTTGCTCAGCACGACCAGGTCGCTCGCCGTCGGTGCGGCATCCTCCGCGCCCTTGGTCACTGACACTCCGCTCATCGGCTTCTTGCTCCGTCCTCCTCGGTTGGAGAGGACATTAAGCACGCGGCGCGACCAGCGTCATTACATCTGAGCTGAAATTGAGCATAACGATCCGGCTGCGACCGGACACCAAGGGTGAGCGGGGCAGGCATCCTGAGTACGGCTGGGTAACGGAAACCGCGGTGCCGCCGGAAGGCTCTTGACGGGCATGCCCGGCATCGGCGTTCATGCCCTGGTAACCCACGCGTACGCACCTTCAGGAGGGGGGCCCATGAGACTGCTGCTTGTCGAGGACGACGACCACGTCGCCGCGGCCCTCGCCGCCATCCTCAGGAAGCACGGCTTCCACGTCACGCACGCCCGCAACGGCGAGGAGGCCCTCCAGGCCGTCCTGCCCGCCGCTGCAGGCACCTCCGCTGCAGGCACCTCCGCTGCAGGCACCTCCGCTGCAGGCACCTCCGCCACGGGCACCACCGTCTCCGCCGCCTCCTCCGCCACGGGCGCCGCCGCACCGGGCAACGGCAGCGGGGGCGCCGGTACCGCCCGCGGCCCCTTCGACGTCGTGCTCCTCGACCTCGGCCTGCCCGACCAGGACGGCTACCAGGTCTGCGGGAAGATCCGGAAGCTCACCACCGCCCCGGTCATCATGGTCACCGCGCGCGCCGACGTACGCTCCCGGATCCACGGCCTGAACCTCGGCGCCGACGACTACGTCGTCAAGCCGTACGACACGGGCGAGTTGCTCGCCCGCATCCACGCCGTCAGCCGCCGTACGGCCACCCCGGGCACCGGCGGCGCCGGCACCGACAACGGCACGGCGGGCGCGGGCACGGACGCCGGCGGGAACGGCGCCGGAGGGCCCGGACCGCAGGGCACGGCCCGCGTCCCCGGAGAGGCACCGCCCCTGCACCTCGGGCCGGTCGTCATCGAGGTGCCCACCCGCCGGGTCAGCGTGGACGGCACGGTGATCCAGCTCACCCGCAAGGAGTTCGACCTCCTCGCCCTCCTCGCGCAGCGCCCCGGCGTCGTCTTCCGCCGCGAGCAGATCATCAGCGAGGTGTGGCGCACCAGCTGGGAGGGGACCGGACGCACCCTGGAGGTGCACGTGGCGTCCCTGCGCGCCAAGCTGCGGATGCCCGCCCTCATCGAGACCGTGCGCGGCGTCGGCTACCGCCTGGTCGCCCCGGCCGCGTAACCCCCCCCGCCCTGTGCGCACCCGCCTCCTTCCGCTCCTCATCGTCCTCATGGCGGGCGTGCTGCTCGCGCTCGGCTTCCCGCTCGCCGGCAGCCTCGCCGCCGCACGCCAGCAGACCGTCGTCGTCGACCGGATCGACGACACCGCGCGCTTCGCCGCGCTCGCCCAGTTCGTCACCGAGAGCGGACCGGGCATCGACGAGCGCAAGGCCACCCTCGAAGGCGAGCTCGCCCGCTACCACGAGGTGTACGGGATCCACGCCGGTGTCTTCTACCGCGACGGCACCGCCATGGCCCGCGCCCCCCGGAACTGGACCATCCCCGGGGACGGCGAACCCCGCCGCGCCTTCCGCGAGGCGCTGCTGGGCCGCCGCAGCCACAACCCGCCGCAGGTCCTGCCCTGGCAGCCGAACGCCCGGCTCGCGGTGGCCTCGCCGGTCGTCCGGGACGGGGACGTCGTCGCCGTCGTGGTCACCGACTCGCCGACCGGGCCGCTGCGCTCGCGCATCCTGCACGGCTGGCTGCTGATCGCGGCCGGCGAGTCGGCGGCCATGCTGCTGGCGGTCGGCGCCGCGTTCCGGCTCACCGGATGGGTGCTCAAGCCCGTACGCGTCCTGGACGCGGCCACCCACGACATCGCGACCGGGCGGCTGAACTCGCGCGTCGCCGCGGCCGGCGGCCCGCCCGAACTACGCCGCCTCGCCCGCTCCTTCAACGAGATGGCCGACAACGTCGAGGAGGTCCTGGAGCAGCAGCGCGCCTTCGTCGCCGACGCCTCGCACCAGCTGCGCAACCCACTCGCCGCCCTGCTGCTGCGCATCGAGCTGCTCGCGCTCGAACTTCCCCCCGGCAACGAGGAGATCGCCTCCGTACGGACGGAGGGCAAGCGCCTGGCCCAGGTCCTGGACGACCTGCTGGACCTGGCGCTGGCCGAGCACGCCTCCGCGGACCTGCGGCTGACCGACATCGGTGCGCTGACGGCCGAGCGGCTCGACGCCTGGCGCGCGCTCGCCGACGAGAAGGGCGTCCACCTGGCGGGGGCCACGCCCGCCGTCACCGCCTGGGCCGACCCGGTCGCGCTGTCCAGCGCCCTGGACGCCGTGATCGACAACGCGCTGAAGTTCACCCCGGCCGGGGAGGAGGTCACCGTCACCGTCGCCGCCGACGGGGAGCGCTCCACGGTCGTGGTCACCGACCGCGGCCCGGGCCTGACCGACGACGAGCTGGCCCGCATCGGCGACCGCTTCTGGCGCAGCAACCGTCACCAGAACGTCAAGGGCTCCGGCCTCGGCCTGTCCATCTCCCGCGCCCTGCTCGCGGCGGGCGGCGGCTCGATCGCGTACGCCCATCACGCACCGCACGGCCTGCGCGTCACGGTCACCGTTCCGCGCAGCGCCCCCCACTGACCCCCGCCGTGGTCAGGGCTTGACGGAGAGGTAGTAGCGCCGCGCGCCCTCGTGCAGCGGCAGCGGGTCCGTGTAGATCGCCGTACGCAGGTCCACCAGCTGCGCCGGGTGCACCTCCCGCCCGATCCGGTCCCGGCTGCGGATGACCGTACGCGTGAACGCCTCCGCCAGCGCCGGATCCGTACGGTCGGTGGTCACCAGCAGGTTCGCCACCGCCACGGTCTCCACCGGGCGGCCCGCCTGCACCCGGGCGTAGGCGTCGGCCGGTATCACGGCGGAGCGGTAGTACCCGCTGGTGCCGCCCTGCGCGTGCATCCGGTCCACCAGCTCCTTCTCCAGCGGGACGAGCCGGACCGGGAAGCGCTCCGACAGCCGCTGTACGGCGTGGGTCGGCAGGCCGCCGGACCAGAAGAAGGCGTCCAGCCGGTCGGTCTCCAGCAGGCCGGGCATGGTGTCGATGCCGGCGGACATCGGCACGACGTCCCGCTCCGGGTCCAGCCCCGCCGCCTTGAGGACCCGGTTGGCCACCAGCCGCACCCCCGAGCCCTGCTGCCCCACCCCGACCCGCAGCCCGCGCAGGTCGCGCGTCGAGCGCACCGTGGACGACTTCGGCACCACCAGCTGCACGTAGTCGTCGTACAGCCGCGCACAACCCCGCAGCTCCTCGGCGCCGGGCCGGCCGTCGCGGAGGTGCGTGGCGACCGCGTCGGCCGTCGCGATGGTGAAATCCGCGTCCCCGGACGCGACCCGGACGAGGTTCTGCTGCGAGCCCTCACTGGTCAGCAGACGTATCCGCACCTCCGGCACGTTCTGGGCGAGAGCCTCCTCCAACAGCGCGCCGTAGCGCTGGTAGACCCCGCTCGGTACGCCGGTGCTGAAGGTGACCTCGCCGCGCGGGGCCGCCGCCTCGTCCGGCGCGGACCACCACAGGAACAGCGCCAGCACCACGAGGGCCGCGGCCGCGCCTTCGAGGGCGCGGCGGCGGCTGATGCGGGACAGGGCCTGGACCATGGCCGCGATCCTGCCAGCCCGCTCCCGTCATGGCCAGGCCCGCCCGTACGGAGGGCGCCTCCGCGCGGGCGGGCCGGGGCGGGGCGCTCAGGGCCGTACGGCGGTGGTGATGTGGTACCGCCACGTCTCCTGGTGCCGGTACAGCTCGACCCCGCTCATCGCGTTCACCAGCGCATGGCCGCGCCCCACGCCGCGCGCCACGGCGTACGGCACCCGCCCGAGGAGGGAGAAGGCGCGCAGCATGGGCAGGACGTGGGCGGTGGCGTCCGTGACGGACTCGACCGCGAAGCCCGTCTCACCCAGGAGCTCCTCCAGGCGGCCGTGGGGCAGCATCATCATCCCCGGCATCGCCGCGAGCGCGCAGACGTCCGTCAGGACCCGCTCGGCCCGCGGTGTGAGCTCCGCGCTCGGGGTCCGCGAGTACTCGGACATCACCAGCCGCCCTCCGGGCCGTACGACCCGGAAGAACTCCGCCAGCGCGCGGCGCGGATCGGCGGAGTGGACGAAGGACTCCATGGTGTAGAGCCCGTCGAAGGCGCCGTCCGCGAACGGCAGCGCGTGGTAGTCGGCCACCAGGAACCGTGTCGCGCGGGCCGCCCCCCCGGGGGCCCGGGCGGCGGTACGGCGGCGGGCGAGGGCGACGTCGGACTCGATGCCGTCGATGCCCGTCACCCGCAGCCCGCCCGCCGCCGCGACGGTCCGGGCCACGTCACCGACCCCGCACCCCGCGTCCAGGACGTGGGAGCCGGCGGGCAGCGCCAGCTTGCGGGCCGTGGTGACCTCCATGCGCCGCATGGAGGCGGCGAAACCCCAGGGCGACTGGCCGGGCTCGTACCACCCGAAGTGCCGCGTGCGCCCCAGGAGCATGGCGTAGCCCCAGCGGGAGCCGAGCCGCCTGTAGTACGGCAGGACGGAGCGCCGGTAGAAGCGGGTGGGGTTCGTGGTTGCCATGGACGCCGTCCTACGCGGTCGGAATGAGCAGCAGGGGATGCGGCCGACGCCTTCTCCGGGCGCCCGTGCCGCGCGTCGCCACGAAGCCGGCGACGACCAGCGCGGCCACGGCGGTGGTCATGATCCCCGCCGGTGTCACGCGCGGACGTGGTTTCGTTCCCATAGCGGTCCTGTCCCTCCGTTCCGTCCCCCCGTCCCGTGTGCGGCGGGCCCCGATCGTCCACCAGGACGGCCGGTGCGGCGGACGCACCGGCCCGACGAGGAAGGACATGCCCCTCGCACGGCCTAGTGAGTCACCGTCGGCGGTCGGCCATGCGGGGGAAACCGGGTGCCTGTGCGCTGACGGGCGTCCTCCATCCCGCATGGTGAGTGCCATGGCCTCGTACTCATCTGCCAGTGCCGTCGTGACGCCCGTCGCCGGGACCCGCCGGCCGCCCCTGCCCGCGCCCCGCGCGGGCGGCGCGTTGAGCGGGCGGATGTTCACCGCGCTGCACGACCGCAACCTCGTGTACAACGCGTGCTGGGAGGACCCGGCGCTCGACCGCGCGGCACTGGACCTCGGGCCCGACGACCACGTCCTGGTCATCACCAGCGCCGGCTGCAACGCCCTGGACTACCTGCTCGCCGGGGCCGGCCGGGTCACGGCGGTCGACGTCAACCCGCGCCAGACCGCGCTGCTGGAGCTGAAGACGGCAGCCGTACGGAACCTGGACCACGCGGAGTTCTTCGAACTGTTCGGCACCGGCCGTTCGCCCCGCGCGCGGGAGATGTACGGCGACGCCCTGCGCGCCGAACTGTCGCCGCCCTCACGCCGGTTCTGGGACGGCTACATCGACGCCTTCGCCGGCCGCGGCTGGCGCCGCTCCTTCTACTACCGCGGCACCTCGGGCCTGCTGGCGAAGTGCCTCATGCTCTTCCTGCGCCGCTTCCGGGGCGTGGGACGGTACTTCGACGCGCTCCTGGAGGCGCCGACCGTCGACCAGCAGCGGGAGATCTACGAAGCGCGGCTGCGGGGCCCGCTGCGGACCGTGGCGCGCATGGCCGCGCAGCCGCTCGCGCTGAGCCTTGTCGGCGTACCACCGGAGCAGCGCCGCGAGATCACCGAGGAGTACCCCGGCGGCACCGCCCAGCTCATCCACGACGGCTTCGACGCGGTCTTCGGCCGGCTGCCCCTCGTGGACAACTACTTCTGGCGCGCCTACATCACCGGTTCCTACACGCCCACGTGCTGCCCCGAGTACCTACGGGCGCACAACTACGGGCGACTGCGCGAGCTCCTGCCCCGCCTGGAGGCGCGTACGGCGACGGTCACGTCGTGCCTGACGGGCATGGCGCCGGCCGGGGCCGCGGCGGGGGTCTCGAAGTTCGTCCTGCTGGACCACATGGACTGGATGGGCTGGTGCGACCAGGCCGCGCTCGCCGAGGAGTGGCAGGCCATCGTCGACGCGGCCCGGCCCGGCGCGCGCGTGATCTACCGCAGCGCCGGCCTGCACACGCGCTACCTGGACCCGGTGCGCGTCCGCCACGAGGGCCGTACGCACCACCTTCCCGACCTGCTCGACCGCCACCCCGGACTCGCCGCCCGGCTGCACGAACGGGACCGCGTCCACACGTACGGCAGCTTCCACATCGCCGACCTGCCGTGAAGCCCGACGCCTGACGCCCGAAGGGAGCGCTTTTTGCGTCTCAGCTCCCATGTGCGGATCGTCCGCCACATGGCCTTCCCCCGCCTCGACGGCGCGACGCCCGCCGAGCGCATGGAGTCCCTCTACCAGCCGACCGCCCACCTCTACGACGCCTTCCGCGAGAACCGGCTGCTGCACGGCCGCCGCGACCTGATGGAGGCGCTGCCCCTCGAACCCGGCTGCCGGGTGGTCGACCTCGGCGGCGGCACGGGCAACAACCTCGAGTACCTCGACACCGGCCGCCGGGAGCGGTGCGCGCGCATCACGATCGTGGACGTGTCGGCCTCCATGCTGCAGGTGGCGCGCGAACGGATCCACCGCAACCGCTGGCACAACGTGGAGACCGTCCACGCGAACGCCACCTCCTACCGGCCGCCGGACGGGCCCGTGGACGTCGTCGTGTTCTCCTACGCGCTGACGATGATGCCCGACTGGTTCGCGGCCGTCGACCACGCCCGCTCCCTCCTCAGGCCCGGCGGCACGATCGCGGTCTGCGACTTCTACGTCTCCCGCAAGTACCCGCCCGACGGCGGCGTACGGCACGCGGCGTGGCGGCGGCACCTGTGGCCCGCCTGGTTCAGCCACAACAACGTCTTCCTCTCCGCCGACCACCTCCCGTACCTCCGGGAGCGGTTCGGCACCGTCCGGCTGGACGAACGGCTGGGCCGGGTCCCTTACCTCAAGGCGCGCGTGCCCTTCTACCTCTTCCTCGGAAGCAAGACCTGACTCCGGGACCGGGCTCCAAGACCCCACTCCAAGACCCGACTTCACGACCCGACTCCAAGACCCGATTCGAAGGGCGCCGCCCATGCGCATGCTCCTGATCCGCCACGGCCGTACCGACGCCAACCGGACCCACGTCCTCGACACCGCGGCCCCGGGCGCCGCCCTGGACGAGGTGGGACGGCGGCAGGCGGCCGCCCTGCCCGCCGCGCTGGCCGACGAGGACATCGACGTCCTGTACGCGTCCACCCTCACGCGCGCCCGGCAGACGGCCGACCCGCTCGCCGCCGCGCGGGGGCTGGAGGTGCGCGTCCGGGACGGCATCCGCGAGATCGGGGCCGGCGTCCTGGAGGGCTGCCGCGACGCCGAGGGGATCGCCCGGTACCGCACGGTCGCCGTCGCCTGGGCCGCCGGGCGGACGGAGCCCCGCATGCCGGGCGGGGAGGACGGAGCCGAGTTCCTCGCCCGCTTCGACGCCGTCGTCGCCGAGGCCGCCGCCTCGGGCGCCGCCACCGCCGCGCTGGTGGGCCACGGGTCGGCGATCCGCGTGTGGGCGGCCGCCCGGGCGCACAACGTGTCCGTCCCCTTCGCCGCCGCGCACGAGCTGCCCAACACGGGCGTGGTCGTCCTGGAGGGCTCCCCGGAAGACGGCTGGCACGCGCTGTCCTGGACGGGCGGGGACCTCACCACCACCCTCGCCTCGGCTACACCGGCTCAAGCTCCGGTTCCGGCTCGGGCTTCGCGTCCGCCGGTGTCCTTCTGAACGGCAGCCACCAGTTGGCGCCGCCGAGCAGCGCCATCAGCGCGGGCGCCAGCAGCAGCCGGATGAGGGTGGCGTCGACGAACACCGCCACGGCCAGGCTGACGCCCACCACCTTCAGCAGCAGCAGCCCTGAGGCCGCCAGCGCCGCCATGACGACGATGACGACCACGGCCGAGGCGGTGAACAGCCCGGCGGTGCGCTGCACGGCCCGTGCGACGGCCTCCCGCGTGGAGGCGCCCGCCGCGTGCTCCTCCACCGCACGCGACAGCAGCAGCACCTCGTAGTCCATCGACAGCCCGAAGGCCACGCACAGCACCAGGATCGGTACGAGGGTGTCGGTCACGCCCGTCACCGTGAAGTCGCCCAGCACGCCGCGCAGGAAGCCCTGCTGGAAGACGAGCACCATCACCCCGAAGGCCGCGCTCAGGCTGAGGACGTTGAGCAGGAACGCCTTCAGGGGCAGGACGACGCTCCGCGTGCACCAGGCCAGCAGCGCCAGGGTGACCACGGTGATCAGCGCCAGCGCCGGGACCAGGCCCGCCCGGATGCTGTCCTGCAGATCGGCGAGCCATGCCTGCGTACCGCCCACGAGGACCGGCCCGGGCGCGGGGGTCTCCCGCACCGCACGCACCACCGCGGCGCCCTCCTCGGCGTGCGGGCCGACGTCCGTGACGACCGCGGCCCAGGAGCCGGCGGGGGAGGCGTACCCGACCTGGGGGTGCGTGGGGCCGAGCAGTCGGCCCTGGTGGTAGATGCCGGTGACCGTCTCCACCCGGGTCACGTGCTCCAGCCGCGACAGGCGGCGGGCGTACGCGTCCAGCGCCCCGGCGTTATGCGCGCGGTGCGCGTCGAGGCCGGGCAGGACCACCTGGACGGGGTTGACGGCGTGGTGGTCGAAGTCCCGCCGCAGCGTCTCCGTCGCCTGCCGCGTCGGCGAACCCTGCGGCAGCGCCCGGTCGTCGAACGTGCCGAACCGGGCCTCGGTGAACGGCAGCACCAGCGCCGCCAGCAGGGTGCCCAGGACGACGACGACCGGAACGGGCCGCCGCATCACCCCGTCGGCCAGCCGGTACCAGCGGCCCTTCTCCGGCGCGGCGACGGCCGCCCGCACGGCGCGGCGGCCGCGGCGGCGCAGCGACAGCCGGTCGATGCGGGACCCCAGCAGGAGCAGCGCGGCGGGCAGCGCGGTGAGGGCCAGCAGCGCGCTGAGCGCCACCACGGCCATCCCTCCGTACGCGATGGAACGGAGCATGTCGAGCGGGAAGACGAGCAGCGCCGCCATGCTGCCGGCCACCGTCAGGGCCGAGCACACCACCGTCCGGCCGGTGGTGCGCACGGTCTCCAGCAGCGCGTCGTGGAGGCTCGCCGTCCGCTCCCGCTCCTCGCGGTAGCGGGCCAGCATGAACAGGCTGAAGTCGACGGCCAGGGCGAAACCGAGCGCGGTCGTCAGGTTCAGGGCGATCACGGAGACGGTGGTGAAGCCGGCGAGCCCGCTGAGCACCGCCGCGCTGCCCACCACCGCGGCGAGACCGACCAGCAGGGCCAGCCCGGCGGCCACGACGCCGCCGAAGACGACCACCAGCACGGCGGCGGTCAGCGGCGCCGCCAGCAGCTCCATGCGCTGGAGGTCCAGCCGGCTCTGCCGCTCGATGGCCAGCCCCACCGGGGTCGGCCCCGTCGCGGCCACCTCCAGCGGCCCGTGGCGGCCGGTGAGCTCGTGCAGCAGCGGCTCGACGTCCCGGTGGGCGGTGGCCTCGCTGGTCGCGATCCGCAGCAGCACCAGCGCCGAGCGCCCGTCGCGGCCCCGCAGCGAGATCGGCCGCTCGGTCCAGTACGAGCGCACCGCCACGACCTTCGGCAGCGTGCGCGCCCGCGCCACGAGCCGCGTGCCGGCCCGGCGGGCCGCGGGGTCGTCCACGGAGCCGGCCGCCGTGGCCACCAGCGTGACCGTCGGCACGCCGCTCCGGAAGGCCGTGGACAGCATGTACTCGGCCCGCGCCGACTCCGCGCCGGGCGGCGTCGTACCGCCGTGGTACAGCCGGTCTCCCACGCCCACTCCGGCCACCCCGGCCGCCACCAGGGCGCACAGGGTCAGCGCGAGCGTACGGACGGGGAAGCGGAGGACGAGCCGGGCCAGAGCGCCCAGCGGATCGGCGCGCAGGGCACTACCTCCCGATCGAAGGCGCCGGGGCGGCCGCCTCCGGAGCCAGCCGGTCCAGCGCCTCGCGCCAGTACTCCGCCAGCTCCCGCGCCGCCGGCACGGCCGCGTCGGTGGTGAACGCGCAGGTGGCCTGGGAGCGCCAGGTGGTCAGCACGGGCTGGTACGGGAAGTGGGCGGGCAGGCAGTTCAGCCCGGTGAGGCTCAGGGCACGGCAGCCGCCGAACCCGAAGTCGGCCGTCTGCGTGAGCACCGTGGTCTGCACCCCGCAGCGCGCGAAGACCCGCTCCGACAGGCTCTTCGTGCGCCGCGCGTCGAGCCGTACGAGCGCGTCGCCCTTCGCCCAGCGCAGGGCGGGGTCCTTGTAGCGGGCGGTACGGCGGGACAGCAGCCGCGCGCGGTGCCGCAAGTCCGCCTCGTCCCACGGCACGTCCACCACGGCGACGGAGAAGCGGTTGCCCGGATAGGCGGGACACGCCGCGGTGGCGGGGTCCACCGAGGCCACGGGCCCCAGCGCGATGGGCAGACCGATACCGCGTGCGCGCGGCCCTTCCCGGGTCCAGCCGGTGGTGTCCGCGCGCTGTGCCGCGTACGACAGGGCGCTGAGGTGGATGTCGAGGACCGAGCAGCCGAGGTCGGCGGCCGCCGTCCGCAGCCGGCCCACCGGCACGGTCACGGCGGACAGCACCCGCCGCCCTTCCCGGGGCCCGTCCAGCAGCGGCCGACGCGGGGCCGGCAGGAACAGCCGTACGGACTCCAGCGCGTTGCGCGCGTGGGCGCCCATACGCGCGGGCAGGTTCGGCGCGAACGAACCGCCCGCCGAGGGCAGGGCTCCGGCGGGCGGCTTCGCACGGAAGAGCCGCTGCATCACCCACGCCAGGCTCACACCGTCGTGCAGCCCGTGGTGCCCGCGGTAGCACAGCAGGAACCGGTTCTCCTCGTACCCGTGCACCAGCCAGACCCCCCAGGGCCGCCGCGGACAGGGCGCGGCGGCGTTGAGCAGCGCGTCGTACGCCGCCTCCCGCCGCTCCACGCGCAGTTCGCGTACGTGCCGGTCGAGGTCCAACCCCCCGTCCCCGGCGTCCCCGGCGTCCCCGGCGACGGACAGGGCGAGCAGCGGCAGGAACGGCAGGCGCCCCCGCACGTGCTCCCGTACGGCGGCGAGCTCCGGCACGGGACCGTCCAGCTCCAGTACGGCACCGATGTGCAGGTAGTGCCCCTGGCCGGGGCCCTCCATGGCGCGAATGACCTCGTCCACCGCCGGGTAGGCGGCGACCCCGTCGGCCGGCCCGGTCATCAGCCCGCGACGGGCTGGGCGTGGCGCTGCAGGAAGTCGGCGATGTCCCCGACCGTCCTCAGACCGTGCAGCCGGCTCTCGTCGACGCTGATCCCGAGCTCGTCCTGGGCGATGAGCACCAGCTCCGTCACGGCGAGCGAGTCGAGGCCGACCTCCTCCACCGTGGCGTCCGGCCGGATCAGGTCGGCCGGCAGGTGGAGCGTGCCGGTCATGGTCTCCCGCAGCCATTCGTACATGGTTCTCCTCTGCGTCCGCCGTGTGGGACCACCCGCGTGAGGGCTCTGGAAAGCGCCAACTTTCCACACCCGCCAGGTGCGCGCCCGGCACCGCCCCGGCATGTTGGCGATCGCCCGGGATCCTGTACTCGGACGGCGGAAGCGCCCACCGGCCGTTCCCCCACCGGCTCGGGACGGGGCTCGCCCGGCGCCCCCTTACCCTGGAGGAATGACCAGCATCGACCGGAGCCTTGCCGTGGGCGCGTCCAAGACCTATGAGATCCGCACCTACGGGTGCCAGATGAACGTCCACGACTCCGAGCGCCTCTCCGGGCTGCTGGAGGAGGCGGGCTACGTCCGCGCGCCCGAGGGCTCCGACGGTGACGCCGACGTCGTCGTCTTCAACACCTGCGCAGTGCGGGAGAACGCCGACAACAAGCTGTACGGCAACCTCGGACGGCTCGCCCCGCGGAAGACGGAGCGGCCCGGCATGCAGATCGCCGTCGGCGGCTGCCTGGCCCAGAAGGACCGCGACACCATCGTGAAGAAGGCGCCCTGGGTCGACGTCGTCTTCGGTACGCACAACATCGGCAAGCTGCCGGTGCTCCTGGAGCGGGCCCGCATCCAGGAGGAGGCGCAGATCGAGATCGCCGAGTCGCTGGAGGCGTTCCCGTCGACGCTGCCGACCCGGCGCGAGTCGGCGTACGCCGCCTGGGTGTCCATCTCCGTCGGCTGCAACAACACCTGCACCTTCTGCATCGTCCCCGCGCTGCGCGGCAAGGAGAAGGACCGCCGCCCCGGCGACATCCTCGCCGAGATCGAGGCGCTGGTCGCCGAGGGCGTCTCCGAGATCACCCTGCTCGGCCAGAACGTGAACGCGTACGGCTCCGACATCGGCGACCGCGAGGCCTTCTCCAAGCTGCTGCGGGCCTGCGGGAACATCGAGGGCCTGGAGCGGGTCCGCTTCACCTCCCCGCATCCGCGCGACTTCACGGACGACGTGATCGCGGCGATGGCCGAGACCCCCAACGTGATGCCGCAGCTGCACATGCCGCTGCAGTCCGGCTCGGACACCGTCCTGAAGGCGATGCGCCGCTCGTACCGCCAGGACCGCTTCCTGGGGATCATCAGCAAGGTGCGGGAGGCCATCCCGCACGCCGCGATCTCCACCGACATCATCGTGGGCTTCCCCGGCGAGACCGAGGAGGACTTCGAGCAGACCCTGCACGTGGTGCGCGAGGCCCGCTTCGCGCAGGCCTTCACCTTCCAGTACTCCAAGCGCCCCGGCACCCCGGCGGCGACCATGGACGGGCAGATCCCGAAGGAGGTCGTGCAGGACCGCTACATGCGCCTGGTCGCCCTCCAGGAGGAGATCTCCTGGGAGGAGAACAAGAAGCAGGTCGGCCGGACCCTGGAGGTCATGGTCGCCGAGGGCGAGGGCCGCAAGGACGACACCACCCACCGCCTGTCGGGCCGCGCGCCCGACAACCGCCTGGTGCACTTCACCAAGCCGGACCAGGAGGTGCGCCCGGGCGACGTGGTGACGGTCGAGATCACCTACGCGGCCCCGCACCACCTGCTGGCCGAAGGCCCCACGACCCGCGTACGCCGCACCCGCGCGGGCGACGCCTGGGAGAAGCGCAACGCCGCCGAGGCCGCCAAGCCGGCCGGCGTGATGCTGGGCCTGCCCCAGATCGGTGCCCCGGCCCCCCTGCCGCCGGTCACCGGAGGCTGCGCGGTCGGCTGACCCGCGGCCGGGTGTCCTGCTGAGCCGCGGCCGGTGTTCCGTCGACCGCGGCCGGGTGTCGTCGACCCGCGGCCGGTGTTCCGTCGAGCGCGGCCGGGTGTCCGCTGGCCTGCGCCGCTGTGGGCGGGGTGCAGCGGCTACGCTGCGGATCATGCTTGTCGCCGCGGCCGTCTGCCCCTGCCCCCCGCTCCTGGTCCCCGACGTCGCCGCCGGGGCCGCGCCCGAACTCGACGCCGCGCGCACGGCCTGCTCCGACGCGCTGGCGGTGCTCGCGGCCGCCCGCCCGGACCGGCTGTTCCTGGTCGGCCCGGCCGAGGGTGACGCGGTGGAGCGGTACGCGGCCGGCGCCGTGGGGGACTTCCGGGGCTTCGGCGTCGACCTCGGCGTACGGCTGGGGCCTAGCGGCGCCGCGGGCGCGGAGGACCGGCGGCTGCCGGCCTCCCTCGCCGTCGGGGCCTGGCTGCTGGCGCGGGTCGACTGGGCCGGCGCACCCGTCGAGGGCCTCGCGGTGGGGGAGCGCCTCGCGCCCGCCCGCTGCGCCGACGCGGGCCGCGACCTCGCCGCCCGCGCCGAGCGTGTCGCCCTGCTCGTGATGGGCGATGGCAGCGCGTGCCGCTCCCTCAAGGCGCCCGGCTATCTCGACGACCGGGCCGCCGGCTTCGACGAGGCGGCCGCCCGGGCCCTCGGCGCGGCGGACACCGGAGCCCTCGCGGCGCTGGACGCGCACCTCGCGTACGACCTGAAGGCGGCCGGGCGCGCGCCCTGGCAGGTCCTGGCGGGCGCGGCGGAGGGCGCGGGCCTGGAAGGCCGCCTGCTCCACGAGGACGCGCCCTACGGCGTCGGCTACTTCGTCGCGGCCTGGTCCTAGGGCCGCGGGCGGGCCACCGCGGCGCGCACCTTCCGACAACCGCATACGGCGGACGGCCACGGAGTCGTGCTCCGTGGCCGTCCGCCGTGCTGCGTGCCCGTGCGCGAGGCGCAGGAGATCAGGAGGTGGAACCGGGCGGTGGCGGCGGTGGCGGCGTGGCGTCGCCCCCGTCCTTGTGGGCGAACCGGCCGAGGGCGTCCTTGGCCTTGCCCGTACCGGATTGGATCTTGTCGCTGTACTTGCCCTTGGTCCTGTGGTCGACCATCCGCGCGGCCTTCTCCAGCCCCTGGTCGATCTTTCCCTCGTGCTGCTGCGCGAGGCCCTGGACCTTCTCCTTGGCAGGGGCGAGCTTGGCCTTCATCTGATCCAGGAAGCCCATGGGTCACCGTCCCTCGTCAGTCGCCGTCGGCCGTGATGCCGCTCCTGTGTCGCGGCTTCCCGCTCCGGCTCTACTTACGCGCGCCTTCACCGGCTTCGTTGTCCGCCGCTTCCTCGGCCGACTGCTGCTTCGGGATCTCCACCCCTTCGCCGGCCGCGGCCTCGGGCGCCGGAGCCGCACCGGTCGTGCCCGCCGCCTCGGTGGCCTCGGCCACCGCCTCGGTCTCCGCTGCCGCCGTCTCCCCGCCCGCCTCGGCGGTCACCGGAGCGGTCGCCGTCTCCTCGGTCGATGCCGCGGCAGACTCCTTACCCTTCCGGCGAAACCATGCAAAAACGCCCATGTCTACTCCATAGCGTACTCGTGTGGGCGAAATTCCGCGCCGTCCGGAGCGTCCCATTGCGTCGCCCGGTGGAGCCGGTCCTGAAAACCGGCGGTCGGAACCTCGCAACAGGCAACGACGCCGACCCCGGACCGTCACGTAACTCGTTCGGGGACAGTCGGTGAGGTTTGCGAGACTGGGTCGGTGAGAAGCGCAGCTCCCGCCCCGCGGGTCATCGCCGTCGTCGGCCCCACCGCGGCCGGAAAGTCCGATCTGGGCGTCTTCCTCGCCCAGCAGCTGGGCGGCGAAGTCGTCAACGCCGATTCCATGCAGCTCTACCGGGGGATGGACATCGGCACCGCCAAACTGACGCCCGAGGAGCGCGGCGGCATCCCGCACCACCTCCTCGATATCTGGGACGTCACCGAGACCGCCAGCGTCGCCGAGTACCAGCGGCTCGCCCGCGCGGAGATCGACCGGCTGCTCGCCGACGGCCGCGTCCCCGTCCTCGTCGGCGGGTCCGGGCTGTACGTGCGCGGCGCCGTCGACGCCCTCGAATTCCCCGGCACCGACCCGGCCGTCCGCGCCCGCCTCGAAGCCGAGCTCGAGGAGCGGGGCTCCAGCGTCCTGCACGCCCGCCTCGCCGCCGCGGACCCGGACGCCGCCCGGGCCATCCTGCCCAGCAACGGCCGCCGGATCGTCAGGGCGCTCGAAGTCATCGAGATCACCGGCAAGCCCTTCACCGCCAACCTCCCCGGCCACGAGTCGGTGTACGAGACCGTCCAGATCGGCGTCGACGTCGCGCGCCCCGAGCTCGACGAACGGATCGCTGTGCGCGTGGACCGCATGTGGGAGGCGGGGCTCGTCGACGAGGTGCGGGAACTGGAGGCGCGCGGGCTGCGCGAGGGCCGCACCGCCTCCCGCGCCCTCGGTTACCAGCAGGTACTCGCCGCGCTCGCGGGCGAGTGCACCGAGGACGAGGCGCGTGCCGAGACCGTACGCGCGACCAAGCGTTTCGCGCGGCGCCAGGACTCCTGGTTCCGCCGCGACCCGCGCGTGCACTGGCTCAGCGGCGCGGCCGCGGACCGCGCGGAACTCCCGCGGCAAGCCCTGACGTTGGTCGAACGACCGGTTACAGCCTGATCACGTGATGGCATCGGGACGCCCTGCCCGTCATTCCGGTGCCCGGGACCGTGCCATCATCGAGCATCGATCGACCAGTGGAGTCCGAGTTGGGAGGGCGCGTGGCGATGGAGGCCGGCCCTCGCGACAGAGAACAGTACGAAGCACCGGACGACATGGCACCGGGCGAAGACCAGGCAGCCCGAGACCGGGCAGCCCGGGATCAGGCGGTCCAGGCCCAGGCGGCCCAGGGCCGGGCGGTCCAGGGTCTGGTCCCCGGCGCCTCCGGCGCGCCGGGCCTGAGCCCCGACGGGCCCGAGCTCGACGAGGACGGCGCCCAGGAGATCACCCCCGACGAGGTCGAGGTCGAACTGCGCCCGCAGCGGAGGCTGCGCATCTGGCAGCTCGCCCCCATCGTGGGACTCGCCGCGATCGGCTCGCTGATGTTCGCCTTCCCGCTCGCCTTCGGCTCGGGTGACGGCGGCGCGGTCCTCCCCATGCTGGGCCTGCTGCTCTGCGGGTGCGCCGCCGGCTGGGGCATGATGGCCGCCCGCCGGGTCGGCTACACCTGGCCCGGCCTGCCCGCCCGCGGCTCCGGCGAGCGCCCCGACTGGCGCGTGATCGCCCTGTACGCGGCCGGCGTCGCCGTCCTCGTGGCGCTGGCCGTGTGGCGGGTCGCCCGCCTCCGCTGAGCCGGGCGGGGCCGCTGTCGTACCCCCCTCGTACGATGGACCGCATGACGACCACGCCCCTCGCCTTCCTCAAGGGCCACGGCACCGAGAACGACTTCGTGATCGTGCCGGACCCGGACAACGCCATCGAGCTGACCGCCTCCGCGGTCGCCCGGCTCTGCGACCGGCGGGCGGGCATCGGGGGCGACGGGGTGCTGCACGTCGTCCGCTCCGCCGCGCACCCCGAGGCGCGGGACATGGCCGGTGAGGCCGAGTGGTTCATGGACTACCGCAATGCCGACGGCTCGGTCGCCGAGATGTGCGGCAACGGCGTCCGCGTCTTCGCCCGCTACCTGCAGCACGCGGGCCACGTCACCGCCGGGGAGATCGCCATCGCCACCCGCGGCGGCGTCAAGCGCGCCCACCTCGCCAAGAACGGCGACGTCACCATCGCCATGGGCCGCGCCCGGCTGCCCGAGGACGGCGTCACCGTCACCGTCGACGGCCGCAGCTGGCCCGCGCGGAACGTCAACATGGGCAACCCGCACGCCGTGGCCTTCGTCGAGGACCTCGCGCACGCGGGAGACCTGCGGTCCGAGCCGCCGTACGAGCCCGCGGCGGTCTACCCCGACGGGGTCAACATCGAGTTCGTCGCCGACCGGGGCCCCCGCCACGTCGCCATGCGCGTCCACGAGCGCGGCGCCGCCGAGACCCGCTCCTGCGGCACCGGCGCGTGCGCGGTCGCGGTCGCCGCGGCCCGCCGGGACGGCGCCGACCCGGCCGAGACCGGGACCCCGGTCACGTACACCGTGGACGTCCTCGGCGGCACCCTCACGATCACGGAACACCCCGACGGCGAGATCGAGATGACCGGCCCCGCGGTCATCGTCGCCGAGGGCCGCATAGACCCCGCCTGGCTCGCGGAGAACGCCACCGCCTGAGGCTTCGCTCGAATGGGTGATCCCGTTCGCGCTGGGCGGGAGCCGGTCGGTTCGACGTGGTGGGCTCGGTAGCATCAAGCACCGGCCCGGCGGGCATGTCGGCCCGCCCACCGCCGGTAGACCCCGCCGGAGGTGCCCCATGAGCGCAGAGGCCACCAACCCCGCGCCCAGCCGCCGGCGCGGCCGCCCGAGGATCGACCTCCGGAGGCTCGGCCGCGCCGCCCTGCTCGGTCCAGGCGCCCGGGACCGCCTGCCCGACGCCATCGGCCATGTCGCCGAGGCCCACCGCGCGCACCACCCCGACGCGGACCTCGCCGTGCTGCACCGGGCGTACGTCCTCGCCGAGTCCTCGCACCGCGGCCAGTTCCGCAAGAGCGGCGAGCCGTACATCACCCACCCGCTCGCGGTCACGCTGATCCTCGCCGAACTGGGCGCCGAGACCACGACCTTGACCGCCTCCCTCCTCCACGACACCGTCGAGGACACGGACCTGACGCTCGACCAGGTACGGGAGCAGTTCGGCGACGAGGTCTGCTACCTCGTCGACGGCGTCACCAAACTGGAGAAGGTCGACTACGGCGCCGCCGCCGAGCCCGAGACCTTCCGCAAGATGCTCGTCGCCACCGGCAACGACGTCCGCGTCATGTCCATCAAACTCGCCGACCGGCTGCACAACATGCGCACCCTCGGCGTCATGCGCCCCGAGAAGCAGGCGCGGATCGCCCGCGTCACCCGCGACGTCCTCATCCCGCTCGCCGAACGGCTCGGCGTACAGGCCCTCAAGACCGAGCTGGAAGACCTCGTCTTCGCGATCCTCCACCCCGCCGAGTACGAGCAGACCCGCGCCCTCATCGCCGAGAACGCCACCGCCGGGGACGCCCTCGCCGCCATCGCCGACGACGTCAGGACCGTCCTGCGCGAGGCGGGCATCCCCGCCGAAGTCCTCGTCCGGCCGCGCCACTTCGTCTCCGTGCACCGGGTCAGGCTCAAACGCGGCGAGCTGCGCGGCACGGACTTCGGGCGCCTGCTGGTCCTGGTGGGGGAGGATGCCGACTGCTACGGCGTCCTCGGCGAACTGCACACCTGCTTCACACCCGTGATCTCCGAGTTCAAGGACTTCATCGCAGCGCCCAAGTTCAACCTGTACCAGTCGCTGCACACCGCCGTCGCCGCCCCCGACGGCTCGGTCGCCGAGGTCCTGATCCGTACGCACCAGATGCACAAGGTCGCCGAGGCGGGCGTCGTCGCCCTCGGCAACCCGTACGCCCCGGGTGCCACGGCCGACGGCGCCGAGCACGGCGAGGAAGGGGAGGACGGCGAGCGCGCCGACCCGACCCGGCCCGGGTGGCTCTCCCGCCTCCTGGAGTGGCAGCAGGCGACCCCGGACCCCGACACCTTCTGGACCTCGCTGCGCGCCGACCTCGCCCAGGACGGCGAGATCACCGTCTTCCGCCCCGACGGCGGCACCCTGGCGCTCCCGGGCGGCGCGACCTGCGTGGACGCCGCGTACGCCCAGTACGGCGAGGCCGCCCACGCCTGCGTCGGCGCCCGCGTCAACGGCCGCCTCGCCTCCCTCGGCACCGTCCTCGGCGACGGGGACACCGTGCAGCTGCTGCTCGCCCAGGACCCGCCGCAGGACGCGGTCTCCGGGCCCTCGCCCGACTGGCTCGACCACGCCAGCACCCCGGCCGCGCGGATCGCCATCACCCGCTGGCTCGCCGCGCACCCGGAGGCCGCGCACCCGGAGGCCGCGAAGCCGGAGCCGGCCTCGGAGCAGCCGCCCGCCGCCGCCCCTCCCGCGGAGCGCGGCCCGGCCGGCCCCGGCCCCGCCTCCCCGCCCGGGCCGGGCGCCCGGGCCGTCGTCGCCGGCCTGCCCGGCGCGCCCGTCCGCCTCGCCCGTTGCTGCACCCCCGTACCGCCCGACGCGGTCACCGGCTTCTCGGTCCGCGGCGGAAACGTCACGGTCCACCGCGCCGAGTGCCCGGCCGTCCGCCGCATGGAGGCGCTCGGACGCGTGCCCACGCCCGTGAGCTGGGGCGACACCGCCGACTGCCGCGTCACGCTCGTCGCCGAGTCGTTCGGGCGGCCGCGGCTGCTCGCCGACCTCACCGACGTCATCGCCACGGCGGGCGCCGCGATCATCTCCGCCACCGTGGAACCCCCCACCGAACAGCGCGTCCGGCACACCTACACCCTCCAGCTCCCCGACGCGACCCGGCTGCCCGCCCTGATGCGCGCGATGCGCGACGTGGCGGGCGTGTACGACGTGAGCCGCGCCTAGGTCGTGTCCGCAAAGTCCCTCCCCCAGCTACCGCTGGGAGGTGCCCCCAGCCTGGCGACGCCTGGCACGCACTCCCCCAGAGCTGCGCCTGGGGGTGCCCCCAGCCGCGTTGTCGTCAGTCGCCAATGCTCCGCAGTGGCTCCATCCTCCGCCTTGCGATCGCACGCTCCCCCAGAGCTGCGCCTGGGGGTACCCCCAGACGCCGCCAGGCCCGCCCTTTGGGCGGACGACGCTACTTTGCGGACACTCCCTACCGCCCGAAGGCGGCGTACGACGCCGTTCGGGTGCGCGGGAGGTGCGCCGGGCGCGCGCCGTCACGGCGCGTGCGCGGTGCGCTGGTAGCGGTTGCCCCATGCCTTTCATCACACCGCGATTCACGCCGCGAGCGCTCGCGCGATCGTCCCGACGCGTCCGCGTGGCCCTGCTGGCCGCGGCGTCGGCCGGCTGCCTGGTCGCCGCCGCCGTGCCCGCGCCCCAGCCGCTCGGCATCGGTGACCCGCTCTTCCCGCACCTCGGCAACCCCGGCTACGACGTCCTCGCGTACGACATCGCCCTCACCTACCAGGGCGACAACACCAAGCCGATGGACGCCCTCACCAAGATCGACGCGCGGGCCACGGCCCGGCTGGAGCAGGTCAACCTCGACTTCACCCACGGCACCGTGCGCGGCGTCCACGTCAACGGCCTGCCCGCCGAGTACGAGAGCAGCGGCGAGGACCTGGTCGTCGAGCCGGTCCAGCCGGTCGAGGCGGGCGCGCCGCTGACCATCACCGTCGCCCACACCAGCGACCCGCGCGACTCCCGGGAAGCGGGCGGCTGGGTCCGTACCGGCGACGGGCTGGCGATGGCCAACCAGGCCGACGCCGCCCACCGGGTCTTCCCCGGCAACGACCACCCCGCCGACAAGGCGTACTTCACCTTCCGCGTCACCGCCCCCGCGGAACTCACCGTCGTCGCCAACGGACGCCGCGTCGCACAGGCGCGGACGGGCGACACGCAGACCTGGCTCTACCGCACCGCCCAGCCCATGGCGACCGAGCTCGCGCAGGTCTCCATCGGCCGTTCCGCCGTCGTCGAACGCACCGGCCCGCGCGGGCTGCCCGTGCGCGACGTCGTCCCGGCGGCCGACCGGGAGGCCATGGAGCCGTGGCTGAAGAGGACACCGCAGCACCTGGAGTGGATGGAGCGCCGGGTCGGGCCCTACCCCTTCGAGACGTACGGCGTGCTCGTCGCCGACGCCGACACCGGCTTCGCGCTGGAGACCCAGACGCTGTCCCTCTTCGAGCGCTCCCTGTTCCGGGACGGTGACTACCCGAAGTGGTACGTCGACGCGATCATGGTGCATGAGCTGGCCCACCACTGGTTCGGCAACAGCGTCTCCCCCCGCACCTGGTCCGACCTGTGGCTCAACGAAGGCCACGCCACCTGGTACGAAGCCCTGTACGCCGAGGAGACCGCCGAGCAGTCGCTGGAGGAGCGGATGCGGAACGCGTACATCGCCTCCGACGGCTGGCGCGCGGCGGGCGGCCCCCCGGCCGCGCCCAAGCCTCCCGCCCCCGGCCAGAAGATCAGCCTGTTCCGGCCGGTGGTGTACGACGGCTCCGCCCTGGTCCTGTACGCGCTGCGCCAGGAGATCGGCAAGGACGCCTTCGAGCTGCTGGAGCGGCGCTGGGTGGCCGAGCACGCCCACGGGACGGCCGGCACGGAGGACTTCGTACGTCTCGCCTCCGACATCGCGGGCCGCGACCTGAGCGCGTTCCTGCAGGGCTGGCTGTACGGCGAGAAGACCCCGCCCATGCCCGGCCACCCGGACTGGCGCAGCAAGGCCCCGGTCAAGGCCCAGCCCTCGACGAAGCGCTGAAACTCGCGTGACGGGCCCGCGGTACCGTGCGACCATCATCGGGTCGGCGGCGCTGCCGGGCCCCCGGGGTTGCCTGGGACCCGCCCCGGGAATCATCCGGGGGAGTCACGCGTTGAGCCTGACGAATCGAGTATTTCTTCGACGTAAGGATCCAATGACCTCCTCTTCTTCCCCTTCCCAGGACGCACAGAGCTTCGCGGACACCACCCGCACCGAGAGCCTTCGGGCCGATGCCCTGATGGAAGAGGACGTCGCCTGGAGCTACGAGATCGACGGGGAGCGCGACGGCGACCAGTTCGACCGCCATGAGCGCGCCGCCCTGAGGCGTGTCGCGGGCCTCTCCACCGAGCTCGAGGACGTCACCGAGGTCGAGTACCGGCAGCTGCGCCTGGAGCGCGTGGTGCTGGTCGGCGTGTGGACCTCGGGGACCGTGCAGGACGCGGAGAACAGCCTCGCGGAGCTGGCGGCGCTCGCAGAGACGGCGGGTGCGCTGGTGCTCGACGGGGTGATCCAGCGCCGCGACAAGCCGGACCCGGCCACGTACATCGGCTCCGGCAAGGCGAACGAACTGCGGGACATCGTGCTGGAGACCGGGGCCGACACCGTCGTCTGCGACGGTGAGCTCAGCCCGGGCCAGCTGATCCACCTGGAGGACGTCGTCAAGGTCAAGGTGGTCGACCGGACCGCCCTGATCCTCGACATCTTCGCCCAGCACGCCAAGTCCCGCGAGGGCAAGGCCCAGGTCTCGCTCGCGCAGATGCAGTACATGCTGCCGCGGCTGCGCGGCTGGGGTCAGTCGCTGTCCCGGCAGATGGGTGGCGGTGGCTCCGGCTCCTCGGGCGGCGGCATGGCCACCCGTGGTCCCGGTGAGACCAAGATCGAGACGGACCGCCGACGGATCCGCGAGAAGATGGCGAAGATGCGCCGGGAGATCGCGGAGATGAAGACCGGCCGCGAGATCAAGCGGCAGGAGCGGCGGCGCAACAAGGTGCCGTCGGTCGCGATCGCCGGATACACCAACGCCGGCAAGTCGTCCCTGCTCAACCGCCTGACGGGCGCGGGCGTGCTGGTGGAGAACGCGCTGTTCGCCACCCTCGACCCGACCGTGCGCCGGGCCGAGACGCCGAGCGGCCGCCTGTACACGCTGGCGGACACCGTCGGGTTCGTCCGGCACCTGCCGCACCACCTCGTCGAGGCGTTCCGCTCCACCATGGAGGAGGTCGGCGACGCCGATCTGATCCTGCACGTGGTGGACGGCTCGCACCCGGCGCCGGAGGAGCAGCTGGCGGCCGTGCGCGAGGTGATCCGGGACGTCGGCGCCACCGACATCCCCGAGATCGTCGTGATCAACAAGGCGGACGCCGCCGATCCGGTCGAGCTGCAGCGGCTGCTGCGCATCGAGCGGCACTCCATCGCCGTCTCCGCGCGGACCGGCGAGGGCATCGACGAGCTGCTCGCGCTGATCGACGCGGAGCTGCCGCGGCCGGAGGTCGAGATCGAGGTCCTCCTGCCGTACACGCAGGGCGGGCTGGTCTCGCGGGTGCACGCCGAGGGCGAGGTCCTCTCCGAGGAGCACACCGCCGAGGGCACGCTGCTCAAGGCGCGGGTGCACGAGGAGCTGGCCGCCGCGCTGGCCCGGTTCACCCCCGCGACGCACTGACGCGGTACCGCACGAACCGAAGGCCCGCCCCCTCCAGGTGAGGGGGCGGGCCTTCGGCCTGTCCGCTTGTCGGAGTCACTCCGTCCGGGTCTCACCCCGTCCGGGTCACCCCGTCCGGGTCACCGCCCGGCGAACTTGTCGCTCATCATCGTGTAGATGCCCCGCGCGCCCTCGTCCAGGCGCGGTCCGGCCAGCCAGCCGGCCGTCACCGGGCCGATGGAGGTGTTCGACACGAGCACCAGCCGGTCCTCGCCCGGGACCTCGCGGAACCAGCCGCCACCGGACGAACCGCCGGTCATGGTGCAGCCGATCCGCCACATCGTCGGCGTACCGGGGCTGAGGGTCAGACGGCCCGGCCGGTCGACGCACTTGTGCATCAGCGCGCCGTCGTACGGCGGGGCGGCCGGGTAGCCCCAGGCGCCCATCGCCGGGATGCCGACGGCCTGCGGGGCCTGGAAGTCGATGTCGAGGGCGACACCGACCGTCTCCTCCAGCGACTTGGTGCCGTTCTCCGGCTTCACGTGCATCACGGCGTAGTCGTACGGAGCGCCCTCGCCTCCGGTGGGGCCGCCCTGCGAGATCCACTCACCGGAGGTCGCCACCCAGTCCGCCCAGTACACGCCGTACGGGGCGATCTGCTGCGGCTGCGCACCCTCCAGCTGCGCCGGGCTCTTGCCCAGGTCGTTGTAGGCGGGGACGAAGGCGATGTTGCGGTACCAGCCGCCGCTCTTGCCGGCGTGGACGCAGTGGCCCGCGGTCCACACGAGGTTGGACTTGCCGGGGTTCTTCGGGTCCTTGACCACGGTGGCCGAGCAGACCATCGAGCCCTCGGGGGAGTCGAAGAAGACCTTGCCGACCGGGGCGGCGTTCTTGTGGTACGGCTTCTCCTCCGGCACGGCCTGGACCGGGGCCGGCTCCGGGTCGGTGACGCCCTGGTCGCCGGAGAGGTCCCCGGCGGCCATGGTCTTCTGCGGCGACTTGGCGGTCTGCATCCGCTCGGGCTTCCACAGCCCCTCGATCACCGGGTTGACGAAGTCCTTGGCCTCACGCAGCCACGTGTCCTTGTCCCAGTTCTTCCACTCGCCGTTCTTCCACTTCTCCGGGTCGACGCCGTGCTCCTTGAGCTTGTCGGCGAGGTCCTTTGGAAGCTCGGTGCCCCCTTGACCGCCCTGCCCGCCGGCGGGGCTGGAGGCCGCCGGCTTGTCGGCCGGCTTCTCCTCCGCGGGGCCGCAGGCCGTGGCCGTCAGCGCGAGCGCCGCGGCCAGGCCGGTGGCGCCCAGCAGTGGACGTATGGATCGCATGAAACGACTCCCCCATGAAAGCGCAGGGTCCGGCCGTCGCGCCGCGCACCTGCGTGTATTGCCATGAACTTGTCACGCCACAGGGCGGTCTTCCGGGACCGCCGCGTGAGGATGTGCCCCCACTCTATGCAGGTGGTGCCGGGCCGCGTCGCCACCCGGCACCACCTGCACGGACTCTCCACGAGAGCACTCACCGGCCGCCGCCGGTGACACGACCTAGCGGCCCGCGAACTTCTTGCTGACCTCGTCGAACACGCCCTTCGCCTCGTCACCCAGGCGAGGGCCGGCCAGCCAGCCCGCCGACACCGGGCCGATCGAGGTGTTGGACACCAGGGCGGGCTTGCCGTCCTGGCCCTCCGCGACCCAGCCGCCGCCGGACGAACCACCGGTCATGGTGCAGCCGATGCGGTGCATCGTCGGCTGGTCCGCCTTGAGGGACAGCCGGCCGGGCTTGTCCGCGCACTGGAACATCTTCTGGCCGTCGAACGGCGGCGCCGCCGGGTAGCCGGTCGCCGTGATGCTCGCGATCTTCTGCGTGGCCGGGGCGTTGAAGTCCACCGGCAGCGCCCCGCCGACCGTCTCCTCCAGCGACTTGCCGTTGCCGCCCTTCTCCGGCGTCACGTGGATGACCGCGAAGTCGTACGGCGCGCCCTTGCCACCGGTCGACGCGCCCTCGTTGATCCACTGCTCCGAGGTCTGTGCCCAGTCACCCCACCACACGCCGTAGGGGGCGACCTCTTCGCGCGAGGCCTTCTCCAGCTCGGCGGTCGACTTGTCGCCGTCGTTGTACGACGGGACGAAGGCGATGTTCCGGTACCAGCCGCCGCTCTTGCCGGCGTGGACGCAGTGGCCCGCGGTCCACACGAGGTTGGACTTGCCGGGGTTCGCCGGGTCCTTCACCACGGTCGCCGAGCAGACCATCGGGCCTTGCGGACCGTCGAAGAGCAGCTTGCCCGCCTCCGGGACGCCCGAGTGGTACGGCGCCTTCACCGGCTGCGCCTCGACCGGCGCGGGCGTCGGGTCGGTGACACCCTCGTCACCGGAGATGTCCTCTTCCTCGACCGGGCGCTCCGGCTCCTCCGCCTCCCGCATCCGGTCCGGGTCCCACAGGTCCTCGATGATCGGGTTGACGTAGTCCTTGGCCTCACGCAGCCACTTGTCCTTGTCCCAGTTCTTCCACTCGCCGTTCTTCCACTTGTCCAGATCGATCCCGTGCTCCTTGAGCCGGTCCTTCAGCTCGTCCGGGATCGTGATCTTCCCGTCCGAGGTCTTCCTGGCGGAAGCGGTGGGCTCCCCGCCCGCGGTGTCCTCACCCGGCCCGCAGGCGGTGGCCGTCAGCGCCAGCGCGGCGGCGACGGAGGCTGCGGCGAGCAGCGGACGAATGGGTCGCATGTCGTGAATCCCCCTGGGACTTCGTAACCACGTACGTCACGTACGTCTCGAACAACTTCTGCACCACGGCACCGGAGTGCGGCCCCCACTATGCCGGTGACGGTGGGGACGGTGTGCGGCAGGTCCACGGTTCCCCCCGCGCCCCGCCGGCTTCGCCCGACCCGCCTCGCCCACCGGCTCCAACTCCCCACGGCCGCACGGATCCGGAGACGACCGTGATCCCGGCGGGGCCTCGTCGTTGGTACGGACGGGGGACAGATGACCGCTCCAGCCGGGAGGACCCGAAACGTGGCCGCGACCGAACCAACCACGGTGGCGCCGCCCGCCGCGCACGAAGGCATCCTGCGCCGTCAGTCGCTCCGCGAATCGGCGGCCCGCACCTACGCGCGCTCGCTGCCCATCGTGCCCGTACGCGCCAGGGGCCTGACGATCGAAGGGGCGGACGGGCGGCGGTACCTGGACTGCCTCTCCGGCGCCGGGACGCTGGCGCTCGGGCACAACCACCCGGTGGTCCTGGAGGCCATCAGGAAGGTCATCGACTCGGGCGCACCGCTGCACGTCCTCGACCTCGCCACCCCGGTCAAGGACGCCTTCACCACCGAGCTGTTCGCCACGCTGCCCCGCCAACTCGCCGACGACGCCCGGATCCAGTTCTGCGGCCCGGCCGGCACCGATGCCGTCGAGGCCGCGCTGAAACTGGTCCGCACGGCGACCGGACGCACCGGCCTCCTCGCCTTCACCGGCGCCTACCACGGCATGACGGCCGGCGCGCTGGACGCCTCCGGCGGCGCCACCGACGTACGGGTCACCCGCCTGCCCTACCCGCACGACTACCGCTGCCCCTTCGGCGTCGGCGGCGAACGCGGCGCCGAACTGTCCGCCCGCTGGGCGGAGAGCCTCCTCGACGACCCGAAGAGCGGCGTACCCGACCCGGCCGGAATGATCCTCGAACCGGTGCAGGGCGAGGGCGGCGTCATCCCCGCCCCCGACGACTGGCTGCGCCGCATGCGGCGGATCACCGCCGACCGCGCCATCCCGCTCATCGCGGACGAGGTGCAGACCGGTGTCGGCCGCACCGGAGCCTTCTGGGCCGTCGACCACAGCGGCGTCGTCCCCGACGTGATGGTCATGTCCAAGGCCATCGGCGGCTCCCTCCCCCTGGCGGTCATCGTCTACAGGTCGGCGCTCGACGTCTGGCAGCCCGGCGCCCACGCGGGAACGTTCCGCGGCAACCAGCTCGCCATGGCCGCCGGCGCCGCCACCCTCACCTTCGTACGCGAGAACCGGCTCGCCGAGCGCGCCGCGACCCTCGGCGCCCGCATGCTCGGCCGGCTCCAGGGCCTGGCCGCCATGCACCCCTGCATCGGCGACGTACGCGGCCGGGGCCTGATGCTCGGCGTCGAGCTCGTCGACCCGGACGCCGAAGGCCCCCACGACGGAGCTCCGCCGCCCGCCCCGGCCCTGGCGGCCGCGGTCCAGCGCGCCTGCCTGGACCGCGGCCTCATCGTCGAACTCGGCGGCCGCCACAGCGCCGTCGTCCGCCTGCTGCCACCGCTCACCCTCACCGACGAGCAGGCCGCGGCGGTCCTCGACCGCTTCGCCGACGCCCTCACCGCCGCCGAACGCACCCGGCACCATCCCCTCCCGAACGACACAGGACCGTCCCGCTGACCCCGAACACCCTCACCAGAAAGCACCCTCCGTGAACCCCACCCCCGCACCCGAAGCAGCCGACGCCGAGGGCCGCCCCACCGCCCCGCCCCCTGGTCCCGGCCCCCTGCCCCGAGGGTCCCGCGCGGACGAGTCGACGACGGTGCCGCGCCAGCAGCCGGGTGCGTACGCCGAGCGGCGCACCGCCACCGCCGCGATGGCCGAGGACCACCTCGACGACCCCGACGCGCACCGCGCGGCGGACGCGGCGACCACCGAGAACCTGCTGCGCTGCTGGGTACGGGAGAAGAACCTGGCCGCGCCCGCCGGGCCCACCCTGCGCATCCCGCTCGACGCCAGCGGCACCGCCCTGCTCGTACCCGTCCACTACTGGTCGGCCACCGGCTGGCACCGCTTCGGACCGCCCGCCCTCGAAGGCGCCCCGCGCAGCGCCCCACCCGCCGACGCCGTCACGGTCGCCGCCCTGCTCAGCCGCGAAACCCACCGTGCCGCCCCGGGCGGCGACCCGGGCGCTGCCCCGGGCGGCGAACCGGCCCGTGAGGCGGACCGCGTGCCCGCCCGCGAGCCGGACCGCCCGGCCGCCCGCCCCGAAGGCGCCGACCTGGTGGCCCGGGTCGCCGACTCGGCCCGCCGCACCGCCGACTTCATCGCGCACCGGCGCCGCCGGCCCACCCCCGTATCCGCGTCCGACGCGTTCCTCGCCGGCGAGCAGTCGCTGGTGCTCGGCCACCCGCTCCACCCCACGCCCAAGAGCCGCGAGGGGCTCTCCGACGGTGAGGCCCGGCTCTACTCACCCGAGTCGTACGGTTCCTTCCCCCTGCACTGGATGGCCGTGGACCGCTCCGTCCTGGCCGCCGACTCCGCCTGGACCGAACAGGGCCGCCCCCTGCCCGCCGAACGGATCACCGCCCGCCTCGCCGCCGGCCTGCGACTCCCCGACGGCACCGTCGCGCTGCCCGTGCACCCCTGGCAGGCCCGCGACCTGCGCCACCGCCCGCAGGTCGCCGAGCTCCTGGCCGCCGGACTGCTGCGCGACCTGGGCCCGCACGGCACGCCCTGGTACCCCACCTCCTCCATCCGCACCGTCCACCAGCCGGGCGCCCCCGCCATGCTCAAGCTGTCGCTGGGCCTGCGCATCACCAACTCCCGCCGGGAGAACCTCCGCAAGGAACTCCACCGGGGCGTCGAGGTCCACCGGCTGCTGCGCACGGGGCTGGGCAAGCAGTGGCGGGCCGCACACCCCGGGTTCGACATCGTCCGGGACCCGGCCTGGCTCGCCGTCGACGCGCCCTCCGGCGAGCCCGTCCCCGGACTGGACGTCATGATCCGCCACAACCCCTTCGGCCCCGGCGACGACGCCGTCTGCATCGCGAGCCTCACCGCGCCCCGCCCGTGGCCCGGCAGCACCCGCATGCGCTCCCGTCTCGCCGTGACCGTCTCCCGCCTCGCCGCCCGCACCGGCCGGCCCGCCGGAGCCGTCGCCGCCGAGTGGTTCCTGCGCTACCTCGACCACGTCGTACGCCCGGTGCTCTGGCTCGACGGCACGGCCGGTGTCGCCCTGGAGGCCCACCAGCAGAACACCCTGGTCGTCCTCGACCCCGACGGCTGGCCCACCGGCGGCCGCTACCGCGACAATCAGGGCTACTACTTCCGCGAGTCCCACCGCACGTCCCTGGAGCGCCGGTTGCCCGGTATCGGCGCCGAGAGCGACACCTTCGTCCCGGACGCCGTCACCGACGAGCGCTTCGCCTACTACCTCGGCATCAACAACGTCCTCGGCCTGATCGGCGCCTTCGGCGCCCAGCGCCTCGCCGACGAACGCCTCCTCCTCGCCGCCTTCCGCCAGTTCCTCACCACCGCCACGGCCCTCGGGTCACCGCTGCCGAGCCTGCTCCTCGAAAGCCCCACCCTGCGCTGCAAGGCCAACCTCCTCACCCGGCTCCACGGCCTGGACGAACTCGTCGGCCCGGTCGACACCCAGTCCGTCTACGTCACCGTCACCAACCCCCTCCACCCCTGACCCGACCGGCACCACCCCATCCGCAGAGAGGAGCGCCCCATGCCTCCCACCGATGCGAGCACGGGCACGGAGGACACGCTGGACATGCGGCTGCCCGACGAGCTCATCGCCCTGCTGGCAGGAGACGGGCCGATCCCGGCGGACCAGCTCGGCGGCGGGCCGCAGAACACCATCGCCGACGGCGATCTCCTCGACGCGGTCGCCGGCTGGGGCGCGGCCGCCACCCCCGTCGGCGTCTTCCGGCTCGTACCCGTACGCCTCCAGCGCGACCTGCCGCTGATCACCCGCTGGATGAACGACCCGGCGGTGGCCGCGTTCTGGGAACTCGCCGGCCCCGAGGCCGTCACCGCCGCCCACCTGCGCGCCCAACTCGACGGCGACGGCCGCAGCGTGCCCTGTCTCGGTGTCCTGGACGACGTGCCGATGAGCTACTTCGAGATCTACCGCGCCGACCTCGATCCGCTGGCCCGCCACTACCCCGCGCGCCCGCACGACACCGGCGTCCACCTCCTCATCGGCGGCGTCGCCGACCGCGGCCGCGGCCTCGGCACCACGCTCCTGAGGACTGTCGCCGACCTCGTCCTCGAGCACCGTCCCGGCTGCACCCGGGTCGTCGCGGAACCCGACCTGCGCAACACCCCGTCCGTCTCCGCCTTCATGAGCGCCGGCTTCCGTTTCTGCGCGGAGGTCGACCTCCCGGACAAGAGAGCCGCCCTCATGATCCGCGACCGCGCCCTGAGACACCTGCTGTGAACGCTCCCCCTCTCCGCACCCCCGCCTTACGTACACCGTTCGACCCGCATCGGTCCCACCCCGAGGAGTCCACGTGCCGAAGTCCCCTGCCGTCCCCGACTCCGCGGATTCATCCGCCCCGGCGCACCGCACCCAGCCGCCGACCACCCGCCCGCCCGTCACCCCGCCCGAGCTGACCGCGCAGGCGTGGGACCACGCCTCGCGCCGCCTCCTCGCCAAGATGATCGGCGAGTTCGCCTACGAGGAGATCATCGAGCCCGCGCCCGACGGGCCACCCGTCACCACCGGGGCACCGGCGGGCGACCCGTACACCCTCCGGCTCGACGACGGCGGCCGGCTCACCTTCACCGCACGCCGCACCGCGTACGGCAGCTGGCGGGTCGCCCCCGACTCCCTCGCCTGCGACGGGCAGCCCTTCACGGACCCGCTCGCCTTCCTCGTCCGCGCCCGCGGCCTGCTCGCCATCGACGGCGCCACCCTCGGCCACCTCCTCCGTGAACTGACCACCACCCTCGCCGCCGACACCCGGCTCGACCACACCGCGCTCGGCGCCGACCGGCTCGCCGAGCTCGGCTACGCGGAGCTCGAAGGCCACCAGACCGGCCACCCGTGGATCGTCCTCAACAAGGGCCGCATCGGCTTCTCCGCGGACGACGCGGCCCACTGGGCACCCGAAGCGCGCAGACCGGCCCGGCTCCCGTGGATCGCCGTCTCCACCGAGCTCGCCGCCTACCGGGGCGTCACCGGACTCGGCACCCCCGAGCAGCTCTACGCCCGCGAGCTCGACCCGGACGTCCACGACTCCTTCACCGCCGCGCTCCGCACCCGCGGCCTCGACCCCGCCGTGTACCTCCTCCTTCCCGTCCACCCCTGGCAGTGGGACGAGGTGCTGCTCCCGCTCTACGCCCCCGCCATCGCCCGTGATCTCATCGTGCCCCTCGGCACCGACAACGACCTCCGGCTGCCGCAGCAGTCCATCCGCACCTTCCTCAACACCAGCCGCCCCGAGCGGCACACCGTCAAACTGCCGCTCTCCGTCCTCAACACCCTCGTCTGGCGCGGCCTGCCGACCGCGCGGACGCTCGCCGCCCCGGCCGTCACCGCCTGGGTCCACTCGCTGCGCGACAACGACCCGTTCCTGCGCGACGAGTGCGGCGTGATCCTGCAGGGCGAGGTCGCCTCCGTCACCGTCGAGCACCCCCTCTACGACCACCTGCCCGAGGTCCCGTACCAGTACAAGGAGCTCCTCGGCGCGATCTGGCGCGAACCCCTGCGGCTGCCGCCCGGCGAACGCGCCCGCACCCTCGCGTCCCTCCTGTACACCGACCCCGGCGGCCGCGCCTTCACCGCCGAGCTGGTGGCCCGCTCGGGACTCGCGCCCGGGGTCTGGCTGCAGCGCCTCTTCGCCGCGCTGCTGCCGCCGCTGCTGCACTTCCTCCACCGCTACGGGACGGTGTTCTCCCCGCACGGCGAGAACGCCATCGTCGTCTTCGACGACCACGACGTGCCCGTACGGCTGGCGATCAAGGACTTCGTCGACGACATCAACGTCAGCGCCCGGCCCCTGCCGGAGCACGACACCATGCCCGACGACGTACGGGCCATCCTCCTCACCGAGGAGCCGGGGTTCCTCACCCAGTTCATCCACTCCGGTCTCTTCGTCGGCGTGTTCCGCTTCCTGGCACCGCTGTGCGAGGAGCAACTCGGCGTCGCGGAAAACGACTTCTGGTCACTCGTACGGGCGGAGATCCTGCGCTACCAGGCCCGCTTCCCGGAGCTGAAGGACCGGTTCGAGCTCTTCGACCTCTTCACCCCGCGCATCGAGCGGCTCTGTCTCAACCGCAACCGGCTGCATCTGGACGGTTACCGCGACCGCCCGCAGCGCCCGCACGCGGCGATCCACGGCACCGTCCCCAACCCGCTGGCATGATCGCCGTGATCGGATTGTCAGTGCCGCACCGTAGGGTGGACGGGCTATGACGAAGCCATCCCTCCCCGACCTCCTCCACGCCGCCGTCACCGCCGTCGGCGGCGTGGAACGGCCAGGCCAGGTCACCATGGCCGAGGCCGTCGCCCAGGCCATCGACGACGGCTCCCACCTGCTCGTCCAGGCCGGCACCGGCACCGGAAAGTCTCTCGGCTACCTGGTGCCCGCCCTGGCGCACGGGGACCGCGTGGTCGTCGCCACCGCCACCCTGGCCCTCCAGCGGCAGCTGGTCGAGCGCGACCTGCCCCGGACGGTCGACGCGCTGCACCCGCAGCTGCGCCGCCGCCCGGACTTCGCGATGCTCAAGGGCCGCTCGAACTACCTGTGCCTGCACCGCCTCCACGAGGGCGTCCCGCAGGACGACGAAGAGGGTCTCTTCGACGCCTTTGAGACCGCGGCGCCCAGCAGCAAGCTCGGCAAGGACCTGCTCCGGCTGCGCGACTGGTCGGACGAGACGGAGACCGGCGACCGGGACGACCTGACGCCCGGCGTCTCGGACCGCGCCTGGGCCCAGGTGTCCGTGTCGTCCCGCGAGTGCCTGTCCGCGTCGAAGTGCGCGTACGGCGCCGAGTGCTTCGCCGAGGCCGCGCGCGAGCGCGCCAAACTCGCCGATGTGGTGGTCACCAACCACGCGCTGCTCGCCATCGACGCGATCGAGGGCGCGCCGGTGCTCCCGGAGCACGATGTGCTGATCGTCGACGAGGCCCATGAGCTGGTTTCCCGGGTCACCGGCGTCGCCACCGGCGAGCTCACCCCCGGCCAGGTCAACCGCGCGGTGCGGCGGGCCGCCAAGCTGGTCGACGAGAAGGTCGCCGATCAGCTCCAGACCGCCGCGGAGGGCTTCGAGAGGCTGATGGAGCTGGCCCTGCCGGGGCGCCTGGAGGAGATCCCGGAGGACCTCGGGTACGCGCTGATGGCGCTGCGCGACGCCGCCAGGACCGTGATCTCGGCGCTGGGCTCCACGCGCGACAAGTCGGTGCAGGACGAGGACGCGGTGCGCAGGCAGGCGCTCGCCTCCGTCGAGACCGTGCACGACGTGGCCGAGCGGATCACCCAGGGCTCCGAGTACGACGTCGTCTGGTACGAGCGCCATGACCGGTTCGGCGCGTCCCTGCGCGTCGCGCCGCTCTCGGTGTCCGGGCTGCTGCGCGAGAAGCTGTTCGCCGACCGGTCGGTGGTCCTCACCTCCGCCACGCTCAAGCTGGGCGGGGACTTCAACGGGGTGGGGGCCTCGCTGGGCCTGGCCCCGGAGGGCACCCAGGGCGACGACGTCCCGGTCTGGAAGGGCATCGACGTCGGCTCGCCGTTCGACTATCCGAAGCAGGGCATCCTCTACGTCGCCCGGCACCTGGCCACTCCGGGCCGTGAGGGCAGCCGTACGGACATGATGGACGAGCTCGCCGAGCTGGTGGAGGCGGCCGGCGGCCGTACGCTCGGCCTGTTCTCGTCCATGCGCGCCGCCCAGGCCGCCGCCGAGGAGCTGCGCGGGAGGCTGGACAAGCCGATCCTGCTCCAGGGCGAGGACACCCTGGGCGAGCTGATCAAGAACTTCGCGGGTGACGCCGAGACGTGTCTGTTCGGCACGCTGTCGCTGTGGCAGGGCGTCGATGTGCCGGGTCCGAACTGCCAGCTGGTGGTGATGGACCGCATTCCGTTCCCGCGGCCGGACGACCCGCTGATGAGCGCGCGCCAGAAGGCGGTGGAGGAGGCCGGGGGCAATGGCTTCATGGCCGTCGCGGCGACGCACGCGGCCCTGCTGATGGCGCAGGGCGCGGGGCGCCTGGTCCGGGCCACGGGGGACCGGGGTGTCGTCGCCGTCCTGGATCCGCGCCTGGCCACCGCCCGGTACGGCAGCTATCTGCGGGCTTCCCTGCCCGACTTCTGGTACACGACGGACCGCAACCAGGTGCGCCGCTCGCTCGCTGCGATCGACGCGGCGGCGAAGGACGCGGCGAAGGCCCAGGAGGCGTAGCCCCGGCGGGCGGGTGACATGGGAGGACCCCGGGACTGGCGCAGTGGGTCCCGGGGTCGGTCAGGGGTCGGCGGGGGAGGGGTCAGACCCGCCGCAGCACCGCTACCACCTTGCCGAGGATCGTAGCCTCGTCGCCCGGGATCGGCTGGTATGCCGCATTGTGCGGGAGCAGCCAGACGTGGCCGTCCTCGCGCTTGAATCGCTTCACGGTGGCCTCGCCGTCCAGCATGGCGGCCACGATGTCGCCGTTCTCCGCGACGGGCTGGCGGCGCACGGTCACCCAGTCGCCGTCGCAGATGGCGGCCTCGATCATCGAGTCGCCGACGACCTTCAGGACGAAGAGCTCTCCGTCACCGACGAGCTGGCGGGGCAGGGGGAAGACGTCCTCGACCGACTCCTCCGCCAGGATGGGGCCGCCGGCCGCGATCCGGCCGACCAGCGGGACGTACGACGCGGCGGGCTTGCCGGTCGTGTCCGTCGGCTGGGTGCTGGGCTGGTCGGAGCCGCGGACCTCGTACGCCCTCGGCCGGTGGGGGTCACGGCGCAGGAATCCCTTGCGCTCCAGCGCCATCAGCTGGTGGGCGACGGAGGAGGTGCTGGAGAGCCCGACGGCCTGGCCGATCTCGCGCATGGACGGCGGGTAGCCGCGCCGCTGCACCGAGTCCCGGATCACCTCGATGACGCGGCGCTGCCGGTCCGTGAGTCCCGAGCTGTCCGCCCGGATGCCGGGAGGTCGCCCGGGGAGGGAACGCGTGGGGGGCTTGGCGCCCTCCGCGTTCGTCGTCGCTTCATTCATGGCGTGTACCGGCTCAAGTCGGCTCTGGGAGCGCTCCTGGGCGGTGATGGTGGCGCTGTCTGCGGTGGTGGTCACGTCGGCCCCTCTCGAATGTTCTCCCTAGCCGGACAACGGTAGTGGCTTTCGAAAGGTTGCGCCAAACACACGTTCGAGTGAAAAATCGTGGAATGGCTTACGTGTGCGTCTGACTAGGTGTATGTGCGACGCTTTCCGGACTTCCGGGGAGCCCTCGGGCGCGGTGGCAATTCGGGTCATTACGGTAGCCTCCGCCGCTGTCGCCCGGTGGGGCGGGGGGTGGCCGGGGCCCAGTCTGTCATCCGCCGCCCCCGCTTCGGAGGCGCCGCGCCCGTCCCGTAGGCTCGTCCCCGCCGTCGTGCTCCCCGCCCCGCCCCGTGCGCCGCGGGGGTGTGCCGTCCTCGGCCGCGGCGCCGGCATCCGCGTTCGTCCTCGCCCCCGTGGGGCTCCCGAGCCATGCCCGCGACCGGGTCCGTGGACCCCGGCGGCGCGCTGGCCTCGCACTACTGCGGAACGTGTCCGAACCGCGACACGCGGCTGGCGGTGCTTGGCCGTCCAGACCCTAGATCTAGTGGTTGTATGTCCTCGGCCGCCCAAGTGTTGTGGTCCCCCGGTCTTCCGGGGGTGGGGCGATCGCCTATGCTTATGGCTGCTTCGAGGGGCCCGACGGGCCTGGCGAGGCTATTCAGTCGTGCTGTGAAGGAGGGTTGGGAGCCATGCACTGCCCCTTCTGCAGGCACCCCGACAGCCGCGTCGTCGACAGTCGCACCACCGACGACGGGACCTCCATCCGGCGCCGCCGCCAGTGCCCCGACTGCTCCCGCCGTTTCACCACGGTGGAGACGTGCTCGCTGATGGTGATCAAGCGCAGTGGGGTCACCGAGCCCTTCAGCCGCACCAAGGTCATCAACGGCGTACGGAAGGCATGCCAGGGGCGGCCCGTCACGGAGGACGCCCTCGCCCAGCTCGGCCAGCGGGTCGAGGAGGCGGTGCGTGCCACGGGCAGTGCGGAACTGACCACTCACGACGTCGGACTGGCCATACTCGGCCCGCTGCAGGAGCTCGACCTCGTCGCGTACCTGCGCTTCGCGTCCGTGTACCGGGCGTTCGACTCGCTCGAAG
This sequence comes from Streptomyces sp. NPDC030862, assembly GCF_055571835.1. NCBI lineage: Bacteria > Bacillati > Actinomycetota > Actinomycetes > Kitasatosporales > Streptomycetaceae > Streptomyces > Streptomyces sp. NPDC030862. Next base: position 73,973 of record NZ_JBVIEN010000012.1, read on the forward strand.
ACTTCGAGGCGGCCATCGCGGAGCTCCGTGATGGGCGGCCACCCGCGGAAGGGCGCGGGCCCGGTGTGACCCCAGAGGTCCCGGTGCCCGCGACCGCCGCCGACTGACCGAAGCCGTCCGGCGATCCACGTGATCGTCGGTGGTCGGCACTGATCGGCAGAAGACCTGTCGCGAGCGCTGTGCGTGGCGTTCGGGACACCAGACACAAACTGTGCCTCGGGAAGATCTGGGCACTTCAGGGCGTTTTTGCCCACATATGGGAGGCGGCATGACAGAGACGACGAGCGGCCCGGCACGAGGCGCCCGCGCCAAGGGAGCCAAGGTGAACAAGGGCCTGCGTATCGAGCGCATCCACACGACCCCCGGCGTGCACCCGTACGACGAGGTGGTCTGGGAGCGTCGTGACGTCGTCATGACCAACTGGCGCGACGGCTCGGTCAATTTCGAGCAGCGTGGCGTCGAGTTCCCCGACTTCTGGTCGGTGAACGCGGTCAACATCGTCACCAGCAAGTACTTCCGCGGAGCCGTCGGCACCCCGCAGCGCGAGACCGGCCTCAAGCAGCTGATCGACCGCATCGTGAAGACGTACCGCAAGGCCGGTGAGGACTACAACTACTTCGCCACGCCCGCCGACGCCGAGATCTTCGAGCACGAGCTCGCCTACGCCCTCCTGCACCAGATCTTCAGCTTCAACTCCCCGGTGTGGTTCAACGTCGGCACGCCGCAGCCCCAGCAGGTCTCCGCCTGCTTCATCCTGTCCGTCGACGACTCCATGGAGTCGATCCTCGACTGGTACAAGGAAGAGGGCATGATCTTCAAGGGCGGCTCCGGAGCCGGCCTGAACCTCTCCCGTATCCGCTCCTCCAAGGAGCTCCTCTCCTCCGGCGGCAACGCCTCCGGCCCCGTCTCCTTCATGCGCGGTGCCGACGCCTCCGCCGGCACGATCAAGTCCGGTGGCGCCACCCGCCGCGCCGCCAAGATGGTCATCCTCGACGTCGACCACCCCGACATCGAGGACTTCATCGAGACCAAGGTGAAGGAAGAGGAGAAGATCCGCGCCCTGCGCGACGCGGGCTTCGACATGGACCTGGGCGGCGACGACATCACGTCCGTCCAGTACCAGAACGCCAACAACTCCGTCCGCGTGAACGACGCGTTCATGAAGGCCGTGGAGTCCGGCGACAAGTTCGGCCTGCGCGCCCGCATGACCGGCGAGGTCATCGAGGAGGTCGACGCCAAGGCGCTCTTCCGCAAGATGGCCGAGGCCGCGTGGGCCTGCGCCGACCCGGGCATCCAGTACGACGACACGATCAACCGCTGGCACACCTGCCCGGAGTCCGGCCGCATCAACGGCTCGAACCCCTGCAGCGAGTACATGCACCTGGACAACACCTCGTGCAACCTGGCCTCGCTGAACCTGATGAAGTTCCTCAAGGACGACGGCAAGGGCAACCAGTCGTTCGAGTCCGAGCGCTTCGCCAAGGTCGTCGAGCTCGTCATCACCGCGATGGACATCTCCATCTGCTTCGCCGACTTCCCGACCCAGAAGATCGGCGAGAACACCCGCGCCTTCCGCCAGCTGGGCATCGGTTACGCCAACCTCGGCGCCCTGCTGATGGCGACGGGCCACGCGTACGACTCCGACGGCGGCCGTGCGCTGGCCGGTGCCATCACCTCGCTGATGACGGCCACCTCCTACCGCCGCTCCGCCGAGCTGGCCGCGGTCGTCGGCCCGTACGACGGCTACGCGCTCAACGCCGAGCCGCACAAGCGCGTCATGAAGCAGCACTCCGACGCCAACGCCACGGCCGTCCGCATGGACGACCTGGACACGCCGATCTGGGCCGCGGCGACCGAGGCCTGGCAGGACGTCCTCCGCCTCGGCGAGAAGAACGGTTTCCGCAACTCCCAGGCGTCCGTCATCGCCCCGACCGGCACCATCGGCCTGGCGATGTCCTGCGACACCACCGGCCTGGAGCCCGACCTCGCCCTGGTCAAGTTCAAGAAGCTGGTCGGCGGCGGCTCGATGCAGATCGTCAACGGCACCGTCCCGCAGGCCCTGCGCCGCCTGGGCTACCAGGAGGAGCAGATCGAGGCGATCGTCGCCCACATCGCCGAGCACGGCAACGTGATCGACGCCCCCGGCCTCAAGCAGGAGCACTACGAGGTCTTCGACTGCGCCATGGGCGAGCGCTCCATCTCCGCGATGGGCCACGTCCGCATGATGGCCGCGATCCAGCCCTGGATCTCCGGCGCCCTCTCCAAGACGGTCAACCTGCCGGAGACGGCGACCGTCGAGGACGTCGAGGAGGTCTACTTCGAGGCGTGGAAGATGGGCGTCAAGGCGCTCGCGATCTACCGCGACAACTGCAAGGTCGGCCAGCCCCTCTCCGCCAAGAAGAAGGAGCAGGAGAAGGCCGAGGTCACCGAGAAGGCCGAGGAGACGATCCGCGCCGCGGTCGAGAAGGTGGTCGAGTACCGCCCGGTCCGCAAGCGCCTCCCCAAGGGCCGTCCCGGCATCACCACCTCCTTCACGGTGGGCGGCGCCGAGGGCTACATGACCGCCAACTCCTACCCGGACGACGGTCTCGGTGAGGTCTTCCTGAAGATGTCCAAGCAGGGTTCGACGCTCGCGGGCATGATGGACGCCTTCTCCATCGCCGTCTCGGTGGGTCTGCAGTACGGCGTTCCGCTGGAGACGTACGTCTCGAAGTTCACCAACATGCGCTTCGAGCCGGCCGGTATGACGGACGACCCGGACGTGCGGATGGCGCAGTCGATCGTCGACTACATCTTCCGCCGCCTGGCGCTGGACTTCCTGCCCTTCGAGACCCGCTCGGCGCTCGGCATCCACTCGGCCGAGGAGCGCCAGCGCCACCTGGAGACCGGCTCGTACGAGCCGGCGGACGACGAGGTGGACGTCGAGGGCCTCGCCCAGTCCGCCCCGCGCCAGCAGGAGGCGCCGAAGACGGTGGCCGCCACCGCCACGAAGGCGGAGGTTCCGGCTCCGAAGCAGGCGCACACCTCGGCGGAGCTCGTCGAGATGCAGCTGGGCATCAGCGCGGACGCCCCGCTCTGCTTCTCCTGCGGTACGAAGATGCAGCGGGCCGGCTCCTGCTACATCTGCGAGGGCTGCGGCTCCACCAGCGGCTGCAGCTGAACTAGGGCATGACCTGAGGAAGGGAGGGGCGCCGGCCGTGGGCCGGTGCCCCTCCCTTCCGCTTCGTCAGGACGGCCGGGCGCCCATCAGCCCGGTGAAGGACTCCGGATCGGCGTCGAAACCGCGCAGCGCACGGCGGTACTCCCAGCCGCCCGAGTCCTCGCGCACGAACTCGGCGACGACCGCGGCGGTCGCCTCCCGTACGTCCCGGAAGTCGTGGCTCTCCAGCTCCTGGTAGCCCTGCCGCACCGCCAGCCGGGTGCCGGCCACATCGCCGAACACGCACCGCCCGCCACCCTGCTGTATGGCCACACCGACCACCACGCGCGCGTACGTCGCGGCGAGGCGGTACAGCTCCAGCATCATCACCTCGTCGGCCCCGAACCCCTGGCCGTTGCGGCTTTCCCGCTGGAGCGTGATGGTGCCGTCCGGGGAACGGCTCCCGAAGTGCACCAGATAGGCCGGCTCGCCGTAGGGATCGTCCGCCCCGTAGACCGCGGCGATGACGTCGAGATCGCGGTCGGGGGCGCCTGCGGGGCTCGGGTCCCATTTGAGCGTGATCTCGGCTTTGTCGATCCCCTTGTTCGCACTGTTCACCGGAATCCCCTCTCTCGTACGGACCCGGACCAAGCCCCGTGCTCCCCGGGCCCTTCGGCATGCTGACATGGTGTCACGTGCGTCGCCCCGGCGGACGGCGGACAGCGGTCGCCCGGGGCGGGGGCGAACGGGGTCGGCCGGGTCCGCCGAGCGTGACCCACGCCACCCCGCCCCGCCGTACGATGGCGCAGTGCTGGTCAAGTGGATTCGCTGCACCGTGGTGGACCGTCGTGGGTTCGAGCGGGGGCAGCGGAAGTGGGCGGGGCAGCTGGGTGAGCCGGGATTCCGGGGGCAGGGCGGCGGATGGAGCCGGACACGGCCCGGCGTCGCGCACGTCTTCGCCTTCTGGGAGAGCCGTGCGTTCTACGACTCCTTCATGGCGCGCTCGTACGACCGGCTGGCGGCCGCGCAGTCGGGCACGTACAAGGGCATGCAGGTGAAGCTGTTCGACTACCGCTTCGACGTGAAGACGGGGTTCGAACCGCGGTTCACGGACGCCGACGTCGTCCGGGTGGCGCACAGCAGGGTCCGCGCGGAGCGGGTCGAGCACTTCGCGCTGATGCAGGAGAAGGTGTGGAACCCGGCGATGGCCGGATCCCCCGGAATGCTGCGGGGGCTGTTCGGGGAGGCGCCCGGCCACGAGTTCCTCGTCCTGTCGATGTGGCGGTCGGCGGCCGAGCACGGCAAGTACCGCACGGAGCGGGTGGAGCGGCTCGCGCTGCGCGCGCAGATCGAGGCGGACGTGGCGGCGCTGACCGGGGACGTGGTCGACCTGGAAGCCGCCTGGACCGTGTGACGGGGACGGCGCCGGTACGCGGCGCTCGCGTGCACCCGGGGCGTGACGGCGTACCGGATAGAGTGGCAGGGCGATGACCGCTGACTCCTCTCTCGACCGGCGCTTCGAACGCGCCCTCGCCAGCCTGCGCGGACTGGCCGTGGGAGACGCCCTGGGCTCCCAGTTCTTCGTCCCCGCCCACTACCCCCTGCTGAAGCGGCGCGAGCTGCCGCCGACCCCCTGGCAGTGGACCGACGACACCGAGATGGCCTGCTCCGTGCTGGCCGTGCTCGCCGGGCACGGCCGCATCGACCAGGACGCCCTCGCCCGCTCCTTCGCCGAGCACCACGACGTCGACCGCGGCTACGGCCCGGCCGTCAGCCGTATGCTCCGGCTGATCCGGGAGGGCGGCGACTGGCGGGAACTCGCCGCCGGGCTCTTCAAGGGCCAGGGCTCGTGGGGCAACGGCGCCGCCATGCGCATCGCCCCGCTCGGCGCCTGGTACGCCGACGACCCGGAGCAGGCCACGCACCAGGCCGAGATCTCCTCGTACACCACGCACCAGCACCGCGAGGCCGTGGTGGGCTGCATGGCGGTCGCCGCCGCCGCCGCCCTCGCCGCCGCTCCGGACGGGCCGCCCAAGCCCGAGGACCTCCTCGACGGCGTCGTCGCGCTGGTGCCGCGCAGTGCCGTGGGAGCGGGCCTGCGCCGGGCCCGGGACATGCTCGACTACGGCGACCCCGGGACCGTCGCGGCGGTGCTCGGATGCGGACGGCGTAGGAGCGCGCACGACACGGTGCCGTTCGCGCTGTGGTCGGCGGCCCGCGCCCTGGGCGACTTCGAACGGGCCTTCTGGACGACCGCGCAGGTGGGCGGTGACGTCGACACGACCTGCGCCATCGCCGGGGGAGTGGTGGCCGCCGCGGAGGGCGGGGCGCCGCCCGCGCAGTGGCGGGAGCGCACGGAGGAGCTGCCGGGCTGGGTGCCCACGGGCCCGGCCCGCTGAGCCGCACCCCCTCCCGTACGCGTACGTACGTACGTGTGTCACGGTCCTGCCACAGCACGAGACCGGCTCATGGCGGGCGCCGTCTCCAGGGCTACTCTTTCGGCCGCGCCGTCGCGTCGATCATGACGGCGCGGCCGACCGGCCGGGAGGGGCCCCGTGACAGACACGCCATCCGCATCGCCATCATCGCCGCCGCCGCCCTCGCCCTCGCCGCCGCCCCGGGCGCGGGCGGAAGCCCCGGGACCGCAGTTCGCGCCCGGGGCGTGGAGCGAGCCCTGGCGGCGGCCCCCGGCGGCGCGGCCGGAGACCTGGCTCACCCGCATACGTCCCAAGGCGCCGGGGCCCGTGCCGGCGGCCACGCTCTGGTGCGTCCTCGCCACGGGCCTGCTCAGCGCCCTGCTGTTCGGTGACGGGCTCGGCGTCAACCTGATCCTCGTGGCGATACCCGCCACCCTCGCCGCGTACGCCGCCGCCCGGACGGCCGGCCGCCGGGCCCGCCCCTGGACGCTGGTCTGGGGCGTCGGCGGCCTGGCCCTGCTCGGCATCCCCGCCCTGCACGACGCGGGCTGGCCCACCTTCCTGGCCGTCGTCGGCGCCGTGGGCCTCGCCTCCCTCGCGCTGCACGGCGGCCGCACCTGGCGGGCCGTCCTCTTCGGGCCGATCGGGCTGTTCGACTCCGTCGGCTCGGGCATCGGCTGGGCCGGGCGCGGGCTGCGCGAGATGGTGGACGGTTCGCGGGGCCGCGCGGCGGTCGTGCTGCGGACGACCGCGGTGGCGGTGGGACTCCTGGTCGTCTTCGGGGCGTTGTTCGCCGGGGCCGACGCGGCCTTCGCCGACCTGCTCGGCGCGCTGATGCCGGACGTGGACTCGGTGGCCGACGTGCCCCTGCGGATCGTCTACTTCGCGGTCGGCCTCCTGGGGGCGCTCGCCGCCGCGCGGACGGCCGCCGCACCGCTGCGCTGGGACCGTCTGAAGGGCCGTCCCGGCCGGCCGCACGGCCGCCTGGAATGGTCACTTCCGCTGATCGTGCTCAATCTGCTGTTCGCCGCCTTCAACGCCGTTCAGCTCGCCGTCCTCCTCGGCGGTTACGAGAGGGTGTTCAGCGAGACCGGCCTGTCCCGCGCCGAGTACGCGCGCCAGGGCTTCTGGCAACTGCTGTGGGCCACCCTGCTCACGCTCGCGGTGATCGGGCTCGCGCTGCGCTGGGCGCCGCGCGGCGGCGCCCGCGACCGCACCCTGGTCCGGGGGGTGCTGGGCACCCTGTGCCTGCTCACCCTCGTCGTGGTCGCGTCCGCCCTGCGCCGCATGGACCTCTACGTCGACGTGTACGGGCTGACGCGGCTGAGGATCTCGGTGGCCGCCATGGAGCTGTGGCTGGGCGTCGTCATCGTACTGATCATGGCCGCGGGCGTCCTCGGCGCGCGTCGGCTGCCGCTGCCCCGCGCCGTCGCCGCCAGCGCCGCCGTGGGGGTGCTCGCCTTCGGGCTGATGTCGCCGGACGCGCTGGTGGCGGAGCAGAACGTCCGGCGCTACGAGCGCACGCAGCAGATCGACATCGGCTACCTGGACGGGCTGTCCGCCGACGCCGTACCCGCCCTCGACCGGTTGCCCGAACCCCTGCGTTCCTGTGCGCTCGCGGGCATCGAGGCGGAACTGGAAGGGCCGGGGACCCCCTGGTACGCGACCAGTTGGAGCGAGCGGCGGGCCCGGGACATCCTCGCCGAGCGCGGCGTATCGACAGAGGGCTACCTCTGTACGCCCTGGCGAGACGGCTTCCAGGAGGAGTCCGGCGGCGAAGGCGGGTACGGCGGGGCGGATCCGTACGTTCCGCATGGCGGTTGAGCCGAGCGGCACCGGCGTGGTGAGTGGTTCACGAATGCGACAGCATCGTCGCGGAGGGCGTCGACGACGTCACGCCCCTGGCGTGATTCAACCCTTCCGCGCGCCTCGCCCAGCAGCTCGTGCACCGCGGAATCGAGGATTTCCGGCCACGGTGGTGTGGCGGTCGCAGGTGTGCGCCAGTGAAGGGCTGGACACCGTCGCCGAGGCCGCAGATCGTCTGATCGCAATCCGGGTGTTGCGGGCGGGGGCGGGCGGCGTAACCTATCTGGCGCCATGCCGTACGAACCACCCACCCACACCGTCGAGCGCTCGATCCGGGCGACAACCGGCGCCAAGATCATTGCCGGAGTCGACGAGGTCGGACGCGGGGCGTGGGCCGGGCCCGTCACCGTCTGCGCGGCCGTCACCGGCCTGCGACGACCCCCCGTCGGCCTCACCGACTCCAAGCTCATCACCCCCAAGCGCCGCGGTGAACTGGCGGCGGAGCTGGAGAAGTGGGTCACCTCGTACGCCCTCGGTCACGCCTCCCCGGAGGAGATCGACGAGCTCGGGATGACCGCGGCGCTGCGGCTCGCCGCCATACGCGCCCTGGACGGGCTGCCCGTGCGGCCCGACGCGGTGATCCTGGACGGCAAGCACGACTACCTCGGGCAGCCCTGGCGGGTCCGTACGGTGATCAAGGGGGACCAGTCCTGTGTCGCGGTCGCGGCGGCCTCGGTGATCGCCAAGGTGCGGCGCGACGCGATGATGGCCGAACTGGAGGCCGACTCCGGGCGGTACGCGGCGTTCGAGTTCGCCGCCAACGCCGGGTATCCGTCGCCGGTCCACAAGGCGGCCCTGCGGGAGTGGGGGCCCACCCCCCACCACCGCATGACCTGGGCGTACCTGGACGCGCTGCCGCAGTGGCGGCACCTCAAGAAGGTCCGTGTCCCGGCGGAGACCGCCGCCCTGGAAAGCGGGGGCCAGCTGGGCTTCGACTTCTGACCGACCCTTCCGCGGTGCCCCGCTGAACAGCCCGGGCGCGTGTACACGCCACCCGCCGGTGTCACTCGCACCGGCGTTTGATAGACATCCATCCATGCCTCTCATCCCCGAGGAGCCTCAGATTCACGAGAGTGCCCAGGGTCCCCGCGCCACTCCGGCCGCCGGCCGCCCCGCGCCGACCCCCCGACCCGTACCCGGTCCGCGTACCGCGGCCTCACCGCGACCCGGTCGTCCGGGTCCCGCCCCGGCCCGGCCCACGCCTCCGGTGCCGCGTCCGACCTCCGCGTCCTCGTCCTCCGCGTCTTCGCCGTCCTCTTCCGCCGTGACCGGGCAGGAGAATCGTTCCGCGTCGTCGGCGCAGCCGCAGATCCAGCTGATCCCCGCCCCGCCGGCCGGCGCGCTCGACGCCGCCGAGGAGGCCGTGGACCTGCTGCTGGAGACCGGCCGGGCCCCAGGCGACATCCTGGTGCTCACGACCGGTGAGCCGCACCCGTGGGCGACGCACGAGCTGTCCTTCGGCGACGCCGCCTACTGGGCCCAGCATGACGCCCGCGACGACGTGTTCTTCGCGGACGCGGCCGCCGTGGAGCGCGCCGCCGAGCGTCCCGTGGTGGTCGTCGCTGTCAACGGCGGCGACGACGAGGCCGCCGCCCGGGCGCTGCCCGCCGCGCGGAAGCGCGCGGGTGCGCTGCTGATCGTCTGCGGCGACCCGCAGCGCATCAACTCCGTGCTGGGCGCGGCGGTCTGACGCCCCGGCACACGCCCATGGCCCCGCGCCCGCGTGGTCCCGCCCCGGCGGACGCGGACGCGGCGCTCACGGCCGAGGGGCTGCCCGTGACGGCAGGCCCGGGGCCGGCACTCGCGCGGCGCCGCCACCTGCGCGTGCCGGTACGCATGGGGCGTCGGCACCTGCGCGGTGCCGGTACGCGCGCGGCGGCGGTACGCCCGCGGTGCCGGTACGGCTAGCGCGCTGCCGTACGGCGCAGGGGTTCCGCCGCGCCGCCGGCCGTGCGCGGCATCGGGTGCTCCTCGTCGGCCGAGCTGTCGGCGAGGTCACCGGGGGCCGACAGGGAGTGCGGGCGCCTGCCCCCACGGCCCTCACCCAGCACGTGCCAGCCGCTCCTGGTGAGCGTGATGTACGCGCCGCAGCGCAGGCCGTGCAGCGTGCACGCGTCCCGCAGGCCCCACATCCAGGCCCCGTCCTCCTCCGTCCAGCGCTCGTCGCCCTCGCGGCAGTAGAGCAGGACGGCCGTCCGCACCGGGGTGCGGCGCCGCAGGTCGTGCGGGATGACCCGGCGCAGGTGCGCGAGGAGGGCGTTGCGGAACTCCCAGCCGTCCGCGGGAACCGGGCGGCGGGTGAACGAGGCGCTGGCGGTGAGCCGTTCCTCGTGGTCGAGGACGGCGACCACGGCGGTCCCCGGCGCCGGCCGGTGGCGGGCGTGCAGGCCGTTGACGACCTCGCGCGGGTTGCGCAGCAGCGGAATGCCCGCAGCGGCCCACTCGGCGGGTTCGAGCATGCGGGCGAGGCGGCTGGGGGAGTCGGCGGGGGCGGTGAGCGAGGTGGCTGCGGACGGAGCGAATCCGAAGGTCACGGTCCTCCCTTCGCATACGCGCCCACAGTGCGGGCAGGGTGAGTGAGGGCGCACCGCGGCACAGCCCTGCAGGGCCCCTCCGAGCCGTACGAGCCGATGCGGGGGGCGGATTCCAATTCTTGCGGGCGCAACGGTCAAGCGGCAACGAGCAATTGAGACCGCCGTCTGGTATGGGCGGGTATGACACTCATATCCTGCCCAGTTGATCCCCCGATGACGCGTCAGTTCACCGCCGAACAGCCAGGACCAGCGGAAACACCCCCTCCGTCGCCCTCCCGGTGTCCAAGTGTCCGTCACTCGTTACGCAGCGTGAAGTGGCCGCCGGGCCTCGCCATCGGGTTGCATGGAGGCATGGACACCCTGGAGCTCCGCGCCGAAGCCGATGCCATCCTCGCCGAGCTGGTCGGCGCCCCGGAGGGGTCGGCGAGGCTCCGGGAGGACCAGTGGCAGGCCGTCGCGGCCCTGGTGCGGGAGCGCCGGCGCGCGCTGGTGGTGCAGCGCACCGGCTGGGGGAAGTCGGCGGTGTACTTCGTGGCCACCGCCCTGCTGCGCCGGCGCGGCTCCGGCCCGACGGTGATCGTCTCGCCGCTGCTGGCGCTGATGCGCAACCAGGTCGAGTCGGCGGCGCGGGCCGGGATCCGGGCGCGCACGATCAACTCGGCCAATCCGGAGGAGTGGGGCGCCATCTACGAGGAGGTCGAGCGCGGCGAGACCGACGTCCTCCTCGTCAGCCCGGAGCGCCTCAACTCCGTGGACTTCCGCGAGCAGGTGCTGCCCAAGCTCGCGGCCTCGACCGGCCTGCTCGTGGTCGACGAGGCGCACTGCATCTCCGACTGGGGCCACGACTTCCGGCCCGACTACCGCAGGCTGCGGGCCATGCTCGCCGACCTCGCCCCCGGGGTTCCGGTGCTCGCCACCACCGCCACCGCGAACGCGCGCGTGACGGCCGACGTGGCCGACCAGCTGGGCACCGGCGCCGGCGAGGCCCTGGTGCTGCGCGGCTCGCTGGAGCGGGAGAGCCTGCGGCTGGGTGTCGTCCAGCTGCCCGACGCCGCGCACCGCCTCGCCTGGCTCGCCGAGCACCTGGACGCTCTGCCGGGCTCCGGGATCATCTACACCCTGACCGTCGCCGCGGCCGAGGAGGCCACCGCCTTCCTGCGGCAGCGCGGCTTCCAGGTGGCCCCCTACACCGGGCGTACGGAGAACGCCGACCGGCTGCAGGCCGAGACCGACCTCCAGGAGAACCGGGTCAAGGCGCTCGTCGCCACCTCCGCCCTCGGCATGGGCTTCGACAAGCCGGACCTGGGCTTCGTGGTCCACCTCGGCGCGCCGTCCTCACCGATCGCGTACTACCAGCAGGTCGGCCGGGCCGGCCGCGGTGTGGAGCACGCCGATGTGCTGATGCTGCCCGGCAAGGAGGACCAGGCGATCTGGCGCTACTTCGCCGACACGGCCTTCCCGCCCGAGGCGCAGGTACGCCAGACCCTGGGCGCGCTCGCCGAGGCGGGGCGGCCGCTGTCGGTGCCGGCCCTGGAGGCGGTGGTGGACCTGCGGCGCACCCGGCTGGAGACGATGCTCAAGGTCCTCGACGTGGACGGGGCCGTCAAGCGGGTCAAGGGCGGCTGGGAGGCCACCGGGCAGCCCTGGGTGTACGACACCGAGCGGTACGCGTGGGTGGCGCGGCAGCGCGCGGCCGAACAGCAGGCCATGCGCGACTACGTCAGCACGTCCGCGTGCCGGATGGAGTTCCTGCGCCGTCAGCTGGACGACGAGGACGCGGCTCCCTGCGGCCGCTGCGACAACTGCGCGGGCTCCTGGCTGGACTCCGCCGTCTCGGCGGAGGCGCTGACGGGGGCGGCGAAGGAGCTGGAGCGTCCGGGCGTGGAGGTCGAGCCGCGCCGGATGTGGCCGACGGGGATGCCCGCACTGGGCATCGACCTCAAGGGGCGCATCCCGGCCGGTGAGCAGTGCTCTCCCGGGCGCGCCCTGGGGCGGCTCTCGGACATCGGCTGGGGCAACCGGCTGCGCCCGCTGCTCGCGGAGAACGCGCCCGACGGTCCGGTCCCCGACGACGTCCTGCGGGCCGCCGTGGCCGTCCTCGCCGACTGGGCGCGCTCGCCGGGCGGCTGGGCGCCGAACGTCCCGGACGCCACCGCCCGGCCGGTGGGGATCGTGGCCGTACCGTCCCTGACCCGTCCGCGGCTGGTCGGCTCACTCGCCGAGGGCATCGCGGCCATCGGCCGCCTCCCGTACCTCGGCACCCTGACGTACACCGGACCGGGCGGCGAGCACACGGTGCGCCGCAGCAACTCCGCGCAGCGCCTGCGGGCGCTCTCCGGTGCCTTCGCCGTCTCCGAGGAGCTGGCCGAGGCCCTGCAGCGCTCTCCGGGGCCGGTCGTGCTCGTGGACGACTACACCGATTCCGGCTGGACCCTGGCCGTCGCCGCCCGCCTGTTGCGCCGGGCCGGCTGCGAGCGGGTGCTTCCGCTGGTCCTCGCCGCGGCGGGCTGAGCGAGAACAACCGCGGGGCGGGCCCTAGGGCCTGCCTTCCGGATCGTGCCGGGCTCGCGTGCCCGGACCAGCGCTCGGATCGGCCTTGAGCCGTCCGCGGCGCCGTTCGCCCCCGCCACCAGCAGGGTGCCCGCTGCGCGAACGGAACGGCAGGGCTGTGGACAACGGCGACCGGCGGTTATCCACAGGGGTCGACGGGCGGCGGCGCTCGCGGGACCGTCGTGACCATGAACAAGCACCACGACACGACCGGCCCCTCCGACGACCGCCAGCAGATCACCCTGCGCGGTCCCGCCGAACTCGCCGATGCCCTGCCCTACATGCTGGGCTACCACCCCACCGATTCCGTCGTCCTCGTCGCGCTCCACGGCGACCGCGGCCGCTTCGGCGGCCGGGTGCGGACCGGCATTCCCCGCTCGCCCCGCGAGTGGCCGCCCGTCGCCGAGCAGCTCGCCGAATGCCTGATCGAAGGGTGCGAGCGGCACGGCTCACGCCCCGACGGCATCGTCGTCTTCCTCTGCCAGGACCCCGGCGAGGGCGAGACCGGCCTGCGCGTCATGGAGCGCCTGCGCCCGCTCGCCCAGCGGCTGCGCACCGCCTGCGGCGCACTCGACGTGCCGGTGTACGAAGCGCTGTGCATCTCCGACGGCCGCTTCTGGTCGTACTGCTGCCCCGACTCCCGCTGCTGCCCGCCCGAGGGGAACGTCCTCGCCCTGCCCGGTACGTCGGTGATGGCGGCCGCCGCGGCGTACGCGGGGATCCAGGTGCGCGGCTCGCTGCGGGAGCTGGAGTCACGGCTGCTGCCCGGGCCGGCCGGCAGGCCCGGGGACGCGGGCGAGCAGGGGCGGGCGCTGGACCTCGCGAGCGGGGAGCTCGTGCCCAGGATGCTGGACGAGGAGCAGTGCGAGGAGGTGCGCACCGAGACGCTCGGGCTGGCCCACCGGCTCATGCGGCGGCTCGGGGAGAGGACACCGGTGCCCGAGGCCGCGGTGGCCGACGCCCACGACGACGCGCTGCTGGCGCACGACGAGGCCGCCGCGCTGATCATCGGCCTCCAGGACCGGATCACCCGGGACCGGGCCGCCGAGTGGATGGAGGGCGACGAAGCGCACCCGGCGCTGCGGCTCTGGCGCGCACTCGCCCGCCGCTGCGTCGGCGCCTACGCCGAACACGCCGCCGCACCGCTGACCCTCGCGGGCTGGGTCGCCTGGTCCACCGGTGACGAGCCGAGCGCGCGAGTCGCCTTGGGGCTCGCGCTCCACGCCGACCCGGAGTACGTCTTCGCCCGGCTGCTGCACCAGGCCTGCAACGAGGGGCTCGACCCCGAGGCCCTCCGCACCTGCCTGCGCCAGGAACGTGACGCACGCACGGCCGCCGACGCGCGGACCGCCTCCGCGCCCGCCGGGGCCGCGGATGTGCGCCCCGCGCGCCGGCGCACCCGGGTGCGGACCCGCGGGGTACGGCCGCCCGGCCTTGCGAAGCCCGCTGCCGGAAAGCCCGCTGCCGGAAAGCCCGCCTCCGGAACGCCCGTGCCCGGGCCCGTGTCCCGAAACCCCGCCGCCGCGAAGCCCGCGTCCGCGCGTGGACCGCGGCGCGGTGCGCGGCGCGACAGCAGGAGTGAGCAGTGACGACCGTGACCGGTGACCGGGGGCGGGCGTTCACCTCTTCGGCGGAGTCGTATGACCCGTGCCGCCGTACCTCCAGCGGCTGTCCGGAGCGCACAGAAGGCTCAGCAGACCACCCATGGACCGTCCCGTCCCGCACCGACCGCCCGTCCCGCAGCACGCCCGGCAGACGTCCGCCGCCGACCCCCGCCCGGCGGCCCACGGCCCGGCGAACCCCGGCGAACTGCCGCCCGTGCACCACGCCCTCCTCTGCGTCGCCCTGCCCCACTTCACCGTGTCGGCTCCCCACGGCCAGCTCACCGGCGAGGGCCTCGAAGGCGTCTACGAGTCGGGCCGCCGGCTCCTGTCCCACTGCCGGCTGCGCGTGGGCGGCCGGGAGCCGCTCACCGTCCACGGCGGACTCGCCGGCGCGGACGAGGCCCGGTTCCTCGCCGTCGTGCGCACGCCCGCGGACCCCGGCCCCGACCCCGGGCTCCGTGTGGAGCGGACCCGCCGGGCCGGGGGAACCGAACGCATCACCTTCCGCAGCTCGCTCGCCCGGCCCGTCCGCGTGCCCGTCGACATCACCCTCGGCACCGATCTGGCCCACCTCGGCGCGGTGGCGGCCGGCCGGCCCGGGCCGGCGCTGCGCGCCGCCGTCCACGACGGGGGCATGCGGTGGTCCGCCCCCGACGGTACGGAGGCGACCGTCACCGCCGACCCGCCGCCCGAGGACGCCCTGGCCTCCGCCGGGCTGCTCCGGTGGGAGTTCGCCCTCCAGCCCGGTGAGGCCCGCACGATCGAGCTGCGCGTCCGCTCCGGGCAGCCCGTCCGCCCGGTGGGCCGGACGAGCGGCGGCCCCCGCCTGTCCGACGCCCGCGCCGAGGGCGACGACCCGCGGGTGGAGAAGCTGCTGCGCACCGCGCTCGACGACCTACGGGCGCTGCTCCTGCGCGACCCCGCCCACCCCGGTGACCTCCACCCGGCGGCGGGCGTGCCCTGGCGCTGCGGCCTCGCCCCGGCCGAGGCCCTGTGGGCGGTCAGGATGGCACTCCCCCTGGGCACCCGGCTCGCCGCCGCCACCCTGCGCACCGTCGCCCGCACCCAGCTCCCCGGTGGCGCCCCCGGAGCTGGTCGCATTCCCGGCCCGCTCCGGGACGCCGGACCCCATCTCCCGGCCGCCTGCACCGGTGTGGAGGCGACCCTCGCCTTCCCGGCCGTGCTCGCCGAGGCGCGGCGCTGGGGCCTGCCCGAACAGGAGCTCGCCGCGTTGCTGCCCGCCGCCGAGCGCTGCCTGGACTGGCTGCGCACCACCGCCGGGGAGGGCGGCCTCCTCGCCGAGCCGGGCACCGCCGGACTGCGGCGCGCCGAGACCCAGGCGCACGCGCACCGGGCCGCGCTGCTCGGCGCCGACCTCCTGGACGCCTGCGGCCGCCCCGGCGCCGACGCCTGGCGCGACTGGGCCGCGGCCCTGCGCGGGCGCTTCCGCGCGGACTTCTGGCTCGACGACCACGGCGGCGGCCGCCCCGCGGCCGCCCTCACCCCGGACGGCAGACCCCTGCGCCACCTCGGCGCGGGCGCGGCGCACCTCCTGGACACCGGACTGCTCGGCGGCGGGCGGCTCGCCGAAGGCCTGCTGGACAAGGTACAGACCGAGCAGCTCGCCCGGCTGCTCGGCGGCCCCGCCCTCGACTGCGGCTGGGGCCTGCGCGGCCTCGGCTCCAAGGAGCCGGGCCACAACCCCTTCGGCCACCGCTCCGGGGCGGTGCGGGTCCACGAGACCGCCGTCGCCGTCGCGGGCCTCGCCGCCGCCGGGTACGACCAGGAGGCCA
Organism: Streptomyces sp. NPDC030862; assembly: GCF_055571835.1. Lineage (NCBI taxonomy): Bacteria > Bacillati > Actinomycetota > Actinomycetes > Kitasatosporales > Streptomycetaceae > Streptomyces > Streptomyces sp. NPDC030862. The sequence continues at coordinate 89,876 of NZ_JBVIEN010000012.1, forward strand.
CGTCCCTGCTGCGCGGGCTGCTCGACGCCGCCGAGGCGTTCGCGTACCGGCTGCCCGAGATGTACGCGGGCCTGCAGCGGACGGCGCACAGCGCGCCCGTCGCGCACCCGGCCGCCTGCCGCCCCGCCGCCGTCGCCTCGGCCGCCGCCGTGCTGCTGCTCACCACGCTGGCGGGGATCCGGCCGGATGCCCCCGGCGGCACGGTGGCCCTGTACCCCGTGCGCGGCGTGCCCCTGGGAGCGGTCCGCCTCTCCGGGCTGCGCGTCGCGGAGGAGCCGTTCGCGGTACGGATCAGCAGAACGGGGCTCGGCATGGTCGAGGAAGCCGCCTCAGGGCTTCACTTGGGGGTGTGAGCGGGGAGTGAGCGGCGTGCGGGAAGTGGCTGCGACGGAGCTCCCGGGGCGTGCTTATCGTCAGGAAGACGACTATGATCGCGCCATGTCGCCCTACGACCCGTCGGCCTTTCCCCCCTTCGCCGTGACCGTCGACCTGGTCGTGCTCACCGTGCGCCGCCACGCGCTCTGCGCGCTGGTCGTCCGCCGTGGAGAGCCACCGTTCCAGGGGCGCTGGGCCCTGCCCGGAGGATTCGTGCGGACCGACGAGGATCTCGGCGCGGCAGCGGCGCGCGAGCTCGCCGAGGAGACGGGACTCTGCGCGCACGAACCCGGCGCGCCGCTCCCGGCCGAGGGGAACGGAGCCCATCTGGAACAGCTCGCCACGTACGGAGACCCCAAGCGCGACCCCCGCATGAGGGTCGTCAGCGTCGCCCACCTCGTGCTCGCGCCCGATCTGCCCGCCCCCCGTGCGGGCGGTGACGCCCACAGCGCCCGCTGGGCCCCGGTCGAGGAGCTCCTCCACGCGACGGACCCGGGGCGCGAGGACGAGCAGCCCGCCCCGCTCGCCTTCGACCACGCCCGGATCCTCGCCGACGGTGTGGAGCGCGCCCGTTCCAAGATCGAGTACTCGTCGCTGGCCACCGCCTTCTGCCCGCCCGAGTTCACGGTCGGCGAGCTGAGGCGGGTCTACGAAGCGGTCTGGGGCGTCGCCCTCGACCCCCGCAACTTCCATCGCAAGGTCACCGGTACGCCCGGCTTCCTGGTCCCGTCCGGCGGCACCACCACCCGCCAGGGCGGCCGGCCCGCCCAGCTCTTCCGAGCCGGCGGCGCCACCCTGCTCAACCCGCCGATGCTGCGCCCCGAGGTCTGACACCCGGGGCCGCGCGCCTCCAACCCTGCACAAAAAGTCCGAAATGTCGCGTTATCTTGTCGCGGTACCCCGACCTGCCGCCGAGCGGTCTCATCTACCGCGGGAGAAGCGATGCTCCAGGCAATCGGACTGACCAGCGCCCCCCGCCGGGGCCGCGAGCCCGCCGTACGCGACCTCACCTTCGAGGCCCTGCCCGGCGCGGTCACCGCCCTCCTCGGCGCCCCCGGCTCCGGCAAGACCACCACCCTGCGGCTCATGCTCGAACTCGAACCGGGCCGTGGCATCACGTACTTCCGCGGCCGCCCCCTGCATCGCATCGCCCACCCCGCCCGCGAGGTCGGTGTCCTTCTCGCCGACGTACCGGGCCATCCGGCCCGTACCGTACGCGGCCAGCTTCGGATGCTCTGCGCGGCCGCGGGAGTTCCCGTGACACGCGCCGACGAGGTCCTCGACGCCGTCGGCCTCGCCGAGCTCCACGACCAGCGCCTGGGCGCGCTCTCCACCGGAATGGAGCGCCGACTCGGCCTCGCCGCCGCCTTGTTGGGCGATCCGCACGCCCTCCTGCTCGACCAGCCCGCCACCGGACTGTCGCCGCGCGAGGCCGCCTGGCTGTACGGGCTCCTCCGGGCCCACGCCGACCGCGGCGGCACCGTCCTGTACACCACCGACGACTCCAAGGAAGCCGCCCGCGTCGCCGACCACGTCGTCGCCATCGACGAAGGCCGGCTCGTCGCCGACCAGGACGCGGCCGCCTTCGCCCGCACCCGGCTGCGCCCCCGCGTCGCCGTCCGCACCCCGCACGCCGCCCGCCTGGCCGCCGTCGTCAACCGCGAGGCCCGCGCCACCCAGCGCTCCGTCGAGGTCGTCACCGAGAACGGCAACCGCCTGAGCGTCTACGGCAGCAGCTGCGCCGAGATCGGCGAGACCGCCTTCCGGCACGGCGTCCTGCTCCACCAACTCGCCGACGAGACCGGAGACACGAGCCCGTGCCCGTCTCCGTGCCTCGGCCCGGAGCCCGGCCTTGACCCGGCCGCCGAGCCCCCCGCCGACGCGGACGGGAGCGACGCCGAAGCCCCGGCCCCGGTTCCGCCGCCGCTTCCGCCCGCTCCCGAGCCGACCGTCGAGGAGGACTCGCGGCGGCCGGCGGGCCTTCCGCCGCCGCTGCGCCCCAAGCCCGTACGCACTCCGCTCCACCCGCTCCGCTACGAACTGCGCCGACTGCTCGGCGTCCCCGCGACCCCACTGATCGCCGCCGCCGTCCTCGTCACCTCCGCCGCCCTCGCCGTCCTCCTCGCCCGTACCGGCCGCACGCCCCTGCCCGCCGTCATCGCCGCCTGGCCCGGCCTCCTGCCCCTGCCGCCGGCGGCCCTGGGTGCCGGGCTGCTCGGCGCGCTCTCGTTCGGTGACGAGTTCCGCTACCCCGTCCTCTCCTCCGGCCGGGGCCCCGTCCCGCGCCGCCTCGGCCTCCTGGCCGCCAAAATGGCCGTGACCGCCGCCGGCGCCCTGCTGCTCGCCCTCCTGGCCGCCGTCGCCGACCTCGAAGCGCTACGCCTCGTGTACGGCGGCCACTTGATCCCCGTCCCGGAGAACTGGCCCTCGCTGTGCGCGAGTTGGGCCGGACTCGCCGTCGGGTGCGCCTGGGCCGGCCTGCTCGGCGCCGGGGTGTTCCGGGCGACCGGCGCCGGTGTGGCGGCCGTGCTCGCGGTGCCCGTCCTCATGGTCCCGCTGGTGCGGAAGGCGCTGGTGGGCCCGTCCGTGCGTTCGATCGCGGGCCTGCCCGGCAGGTTGCGCGAACTCAGCTGGACGCACTGGCCCTATGAGGTCGACCGCTGGCTCATGGGCGTGGTGCACGTCGTAGCCCAACCCGTCGGTGCCGCACTGGTGTTGTCGCTGACCGCCCTCATCTGTGCCTATCTGCTCACCGGGCTGCGCCGTCGAGCCCGTTGGTGACCATGCGGTGACCGAAGCGCTTCGAACGGTCATAACCTCCTTGGAAATTGCCCGCTTCCTTCCGATAAGGCGTCAATTGGGCAGCGAGCGCCGATCACCCTTTCGTGTGCTTTTCACCAAAGACCTCAAGGGCCGTGGAAGCCACGCCGACAAAGGATGCGTGAGTACCCTTGCGCACACCATGATGACCGCCACCCGCCCCGTCGAGACCGGCCTCGCGGCCCCGGGTGGACTGGACCGCTATCCCTACGCGGAGACGCCCGGCGTCGCCGATCGTGTCGGCCCTCCCGCATGGGAGAGCGCCGACACGGAGTTGGGCCGGGTGGGCCGCCGGGCGGCGGGCAGCCGCGGCCGCGGACTGCACGGCCAACTCGTCCAGCAGCTCGGCCAGATGATCGTCTCCGGCGACCTGGGCGCCGACCGCCCGCTCGTCCCCGAGGAGATCGGTCAGCGCTTCGAGGTCTCCCGGACCGTCGTCCGCGAGTCCCTGCGCGTCCTCGAGGCCAAGGGCCTGGTCAGTGCACGCCCTAACGTCGGCACCCGGGTCCGGCCGGTCAGCGACTGGAACCTGCTGGATCCGGACATCATCGAGTGGCGGGCCTTCGGGCCGCAGCGCGAGGACCAGCGCCGTGAGCTGGGCGAGCTGCGGTGGACCATCGAGCCGCTGGCCGCGCGTCTCGCCGCCGGGCACGGCCGCGAGGACATTCAGCAGCGCCTCGGTGACATGGTCGAAATCATGGGCCACGCGTTTGCGCAGGGTGACGTGATCACGTTCTCCCGTGCGGACGCGGAGTTCCACTCCCTGCTGATCCAGGTCGCGGGCAACCGGATGCTGGAGCACCTCTCCGGCATCGTTTCCGCTGCCCTCCAGGTCTCCGGATCGCCGACGATCAGCTGTGACCGCCCCAGCGAGCCCTGCGTCTCCCACCACGCGCGCATCGTCGACGCCCTGGCCACGGGTGACGGGCAGGCCGCCGAGGCGGCGATGCGGCAGCTGCTGACCATCCACCCCGAGGTGGAACGAGTCGTTCCCGCTCCGCGCGAGCACTGAGCCACCGCCGCCGTCGCGCCGTCGGCGGCCGCGTACAACGTACGGGCACGGCGGAGGCCGCGGGCGCGGCCTGTCGCCGAGCCCGAGTCCGAGCCAGAGCCAGAGCTCGAGCCCCGGGCGGGCCGGCCGCCGCGCGCCGGGTGACGCCGGCCCGGGGCCCTCGCCCCGACGGCCCCGCCCGCCCCTCCGCGGGCGCACCCGGCCCTCCGAGCCCCGGCGGTCCCCGCGGCCCTGCCGCCCCGGTACCGGCCGGGGCCGGGCCGGGCCCGATCCCGCTGCGGCGTCCGCACCCGGGAGACGCCCGGTCCCGCGGAAGCGCCGGGCGGCGCGGGCCCCGGGCGGCGCGCAAGGCTCCCGCACCCTCGGGCCGGTCGTACGGCGCGGGGCAGATCGAGACGCCGGCCAAGTCCCAGCCCGGCCCCGTACAGCTTGTTACAAGCCCCTGCGCGAAGCCCGGCCCCTGCCCGACGCGCGCTTTTCACGCTCTGCCGCACGCGATTGCACGGGAAATCACCCCATCCACCCCCTTTAGGGCTATCTGGGGTGTGACTCGGGCCACGTGAAACGGGCGTAACGCTCCTCGAAGCCCTGCGATGACCTAAGAGGTGACAGCCGAGGAGGGAATACAGCCGCCGCTCATGGCGCTGTGCAGCTCCGAGGTTCCCCACCCGCGTCGTCGGCACATTCCCAGCCGGCGGTCGTCGGCTCCGGCCCGATCATGGGCGGGGCCGGAAGCCGTTTCCATCGTTCCGAGAGGTTGTTCGTGTCGGCCAGCACATCCCGTACGCTCCCGCCGGAGATCGCCGAGTCCGAGTCTGTGATGGCGCTCATCGAGCGGGGAAAGGCTGATGGGCAGATCGCCGGCGATGACGTGCGTCGGGCCTTCGAGGCTGACCAGATTCCGCCAACCCAGTGGAAGAATGTTCTGCGCAGCCTCAATCAGATCCTCGAGGAAGAGGGTGTGACGCTGATGGTCAGTGCAGCGGAGTCGCCTAAGCGCGCCCGCAAGAGCGTCGCAGCGAAGAGCCCGGCGAAGCGCACCGCCACCAAGACCGTCACCGCCAAGACGACCGTGACGAAGCCCGTCACGGCCGCCGCGGCCCCGGCGGCCCAGAGCACGGAAGCCGCGGCCGACGAGGCCGGCGGCACCGCCAAGAAGGCGGCCGCGAAGAAGACCGCCGCCAAGAAGACGGCGGTGAAGAAGACCGCCGTCGCCAAGAAGACCACGGCCAAGAAGACCGCGGCCAAGAAGGACGCCGACGAGATCCTCGAGGGCGAGGAGCTGCTCGACGACGTCGCCCCCGGCAAGGGCGAGGAGGACGAGACCGACGGCGAGGCCAAGGGCTTCGTCCTCTCCGACGAGGACGAGGACGACGCGCCGGCGCAGCAGGTGGCCGTCGCCGGTGCCACCGCCGACCCGGTCAAGGACTACCTCAAGCAGATCGGCAAGGTCCCGCTGCTCAACGCCGAGCAGGAGGTCGAGCTCGCCAAGCGCATCGAGGCGGGTCTGTTCGCCGAGGACAAGCTGGCGAACTCCGACAAGCTGGCGCCGAAGCTCAAGCGCGAGCTGGAGATCATCGCCGAGGACGGGCGCCGCGCCAAGAACCACCTGCTGGAGGCCAACCTCCGCCTCGTGGTCTCGCTGGCCAAGCGCTACACCGGCCGCGGCATGCTCTTCCTCGACCTGATCCAGGAGGGCAACCTGGGTCTGATCCGCGCGGTCGAGAAGTTCGACTACACCAAGGGCTACAAGTTCTCCACGTACGCCACCTGGTGGATCCGTCAGGCGATCACCCGCGCCATGGCCGACCAGGCCCGCACCATCCGTATCCCGGTGCACATGGTCGAGGTCATCAACAAGCTCGCGCGCGTCCAGCGCCAGATGCTCCAGGACCTGGGCCGCGAGCCCACTCCGGAGGAGCTGGCCAAGGAGCTCGACATGACCCCCGAGAAGGTCATCGAGGTCCAGAAGTACGGCCGCGAGCCGATCTCGCTGCACACCCCGCTCGGCGAGGACGGCGACAGCGAGTTCGGTGACCTGATCGAGGACTCCGAGGCGGTCGTCCCGGCCGACGCGGTCAGCTTCACGCTCCTGCAGGAGCAGCTGCACTCGGTGCTCGACACGCTCTCCGAGCGTGAGGCGGGCGTGGTGTCCATGCGCTTCGGCCTCACCGACGGTCAGCCGAAGACGCTGGACGAGATCGGCAAGGTCTACGGCGTGACCCGCGAGCGGATCCGCCAGATCGAGTCCAAGACGATGTCGAAGCTGCGCCACCCGTCGCGCTCGCAGGTGCTGCGCGACTACCTGGACTGACGGTCCGAGCTGGTACGACGCCGGTACGACACACGCCGCGAGGGCCCGGTTCCCGGAAGGGAGCCGGGCCCTCGCGGCGTGTGAGCGGGTGCGGGCCGGGCCGGGGTGGCGGACCCTGGGTGAACATGGTTCACCGGAGAGTCAGGAGACCGAATGCGTCCTGTGCGTCCTCTGCGCCGTCCCCTCGGCCTCAGCCGGACATGGCCGCGTCGCGCCGCGGCCATGTCCATGAGCGCGCTGGCGGCGGCCGCCGCGCTGTCCTTCGCCGCGCCCGCGCCCGTGGCCGCCGACAGCGTGGTGGTCGGCGGACAGCCGGTACGCGCGTCGGACAGCCCCTGGGCGGTGGCCCTCGCCAGCCGTGCACGGTTCGGCAGTGCGCGCGCGGGCCAGTTCTGCGGCGGGGTGGTGGTGGCGCCCACCAAAGTGGTCACCGCCGCCCACTGCCTGGGGCCGGCGGTGCTGGGCCCGGACCCCGGCGCACTGACCGATCTCACGGTCATCGCGGGGCGCACCGAGCTGCACGGACAGGGCGGCCGGGAGGTCCCCGTGACACGGGCGTGGATCAGTCCGGCGTACGACCCCGAGACGCAGTCGGGAGACCTGGCCGTGCTGACGCTGGCGAGCGCGCTGCCTCGTTCGTTCGTGATCAAGGTCGCGGGCGTGGGGGACCCGGCGTACCAGCCGGGGACGAGCGCCGACGTGTACGGCTGGGGCGATACGACGGGGGGCGGCGCCTACGCGTACGGGCTGCGCTCCGCGCGTGTCAGCGTCCTGCCGGACGAGGTCTGCGGGCGCGCCTACGCGACGGGTGCGGGGGGTGCGTACATCCCCGCGACGATGCTGTGCGCGGGTGACCCGCAGGGCGGGCGGGACGCCTGCCAGGGGGACAGCGGAGGCCCGCTGGTCGCCCAGGGGCGGCTGATCGGCCTGGTCTCCTGGGGCAGCGGCTGCGGGCAGCCGGGCAGCCCCGGCGTCTACACCCGGGTCTCGGCGGTGATGCCGCAGCTCTGACGCAGGGGCGGAGGGGCCTGAGGGTACGAGAACGGGCGGCCCGCCCCCTGGGTGTGGGGGAAGCCGCCCGTCGGCCGGTCCTGGACCGGGCCCCTGGCTCGTCGGGATGTGAGCGTCAGCGATCCTCTTCGGTGCTGGCCGGCACAGCGGTGAGCCGGTCCGTCTCATCCTGTATTTCCGCGGCGATCTTCTTGAGTTCCGGCTCGAACTTGCGCCCGTGGTGGGCACAGAAGAGCAGTTCGCCACCGCTGGTCAGCACGACGCGCAGATATGCCTGGGCGCCGCAGCGGTCGCAGCGGTCGGCGGCCGTCAGCGGGCTCGCGGGGGTCAGAACAGTAGTCACGTCGCCTCTTCTCTAGCTCGACGAGCTGTCGTACCAGGGTCAACATCCAACCAGGCCGAAAACGTTCCCGCTCGTGGCTTTTCCTCGAAACTTTTTCCAAGGTGGCTGTCTGCTGCCGGTTGGCGGCGAATGAGCCGTATTGCTGTGCTCTACGGGTTTCGCGTTGTTTGCGGTGTTATGCCTAGCTTGGTCCCCCCGGCCGGGTTGCCGGTTGTGCAAGAGGACGTGCCCGGAGCCTAAATGGTTCATGCCTGGAAGGGAACGTGATGTCCACGTCACTCCATCGAGGGATCGAACACCTTTGCGACGCTGGACTAGCATGAGGGATCACGAGGGTGGCGTGACAACGGCTCTACCAGGCCTCGGTACCCTCTGACCCGGCGACAGACGCCGGGCCTCTACCCCCATGGGCCAGATCTTAAATTCAGCGAGGAGCGAACCGCGTGACCGCCGAGACGTCCGTGCCGTCCAGTGCGCTGCTGACCGCAGACCGTGACGGTTCCAACTACACCGCGCGGCATCTGCTCGTACTGGAGGGGCTCGAGGCGGTTCGCAAGCGTCCCGGCATGTACATCGGGTCCACCGACAGCCGCGGCCTGATGCACTGCCTGTGGGAGATCATCGACAACTCCGTCGACGAGGCCCTCGGCGGGTACTGCGACCACATCGAGGTCATCCTCCACGAGGACGCCTCCGTCGAGGTCCGGGACAACGGCCGCGGCATCCCCGTCGACGTCGAGCCGAAGACCGGCCTGTCCGGTGTCGAGGTCGTCATGACCAAGCTGCACGCCGGCGGCAAGTTCGGCGGCGGCTCGTACGCCGCCTCCGGCGGTCTGCACGGCGTCGGCGCCTCCGTGGTGAACGCGCTCTCCGCCCGCCTCGACGTCGAGGTCGACCGGAACGGCTCCACCCACTCCATCAGCTTCCGCCGCGGCGTCCCGGGCATCTTCACCGAGTCCGGCCCCGACGCCCCGTTCGACCCCGCGAACGGACTGCGGAAGGTCAAGCGCGTCCCGAAGACCCGCACCGGCACCCGCGTGCGCTACTGGGCGGACCGGCAGATCTTCCTCAAGGACGCCAAGCTCTCCCTGGAGAACCTGCACCAGCGCGCCCGCCAGACCGCCTTCCTGGTGCCCGGCCTGACCATCGTGGTGCGCGACGAGCGCGACCTGGAGGGCGAGGGCAAGAGCGAGGAGATCTTCCGCTTCGACGGCGGCATCAGCGAGTTCTGCGAGTACCTCGCGCAGGACAAGGCCGTCTGCGACGTGCTCCGCCTCACCGGTCAGGGCACCTTCAAGGAGACCGTGCCGGTCCTCGACGAGCGCGGCCACATGACGCCCACCGAGGTCACCCGCGAGCTCGGCGTCGACGTGGCGCTGCGCTGGGGCACCGGCTACGACTCCACGGTCAAGTCCTTCGTCAACATCATCGCCACCCCCAAGGGCGGCACCCACGTCACCGGCTTCGAGCGCGCGGTCACCAAGACGGTCAACGAGGTGCTGCGCGCCAGCAAGCTGCTGCGCGTCGCCGAGGACGACATCGTCAAGGACGACGCCCTGGAGGGCCTCACCGCCGTCGTGACCGTACGGCTCGCCGAGCCGCAGTTCGAGGGCCAGACGAAGGAGGTCCTCGGCACGTCCGCGGCGAACCGCATCGTCGCCAACGTCGTCGCCAAGGAGCTCAAGGCCTTCCTGACCTCCACCAAGCGCGACGCCAAGGCCCAGGCCCGCGCCATCCTGGAGAAGGCCGTCGCCGCGGCCCGGACGCGTATCGCCGCCCGCCAGCACAAGGAGGCGCAGCGCCGCAAGACCGCGCTGGAGTCCTCGTCCCTGCCGGCCAAGCTCGCGGACTGCCGCAGCGACGACGTGGAGCGTAGCGAGCTCTTCATCGTCGAGGGCGACTCCGCGCTGGGCACGGCCAAGCTCGCCCGGAACAGCGAGTTCCAGGCGCTGCTGCCGATCCGGGGCAAGATCCTCAACGTTCAGAAGTCGTCCGTCTCGGACATGCTCAAGAACGCCGAGTGCGGCGCGATCATCCAGGTCATAGGGGCGGGTTCCGGCCGGACCTTCGACATCGACGCGGCGCGCTACGGAAAGATCGTGCTCCTCGTCGACGCCGACGTCGACGGCGCGCACATCCGCTGCCTGCTGCTGACCCTCTTCCAGCGCTACATGCGGCCGATGGTCGAGGCGGGCCGGGTCTTCGCCGCCGTACCGCCGTTGCACCGCATCGAGCTGGTCCAGCCCAAGAAGGGCCAGGACAAGTACGTCTACACGTACTCGGACAACGAGCTGCGGCAGACGCTGCTGGAGTTCCAGCGCAAGGGCGTCCGGTACAAGGACTCCATCCAGCGCTACAAGGGCCTCGGCGAGATGGACGCCGACCAGCTCGCGGAGACCACCATGGACCCGAGGCACCGCACCCTGCGCCGGATCAACATCGGCGACCTGGAGGCGGCGGAGCAGGTCTTCGACCTGCTGATGGGCAACGAGGTCGCGCCGCGCAAGGAGTTCATCACCAGCTCCGCGGCGACCCTGGACCGCTCGCGCATCGATGCCTGACCCCGGCGGGCCGGACTCCGGCTACGGGGTCCGGCTGAACGAGCGGCGATAGGAGCGGGGCGGGACGCCGCGGCGGCGGACGAACTGGTCGCGCAGGACGGACGCACTGCCGTAGCCGACGCGGCGCGCGACCTCCTCCACCGGGAGGTCCGTGGTCTCCAGGAGCTCCTCCGCGCGGCTCAGGCGCAGGCCGCGCAGCCAGGCGTGCGGCGTGGTGCCCGTGGCGGCGGTGAAGCGACGGGCGAAAGAGCGCCGGCTCATCAGGGCGCGCCGCGCGAGTTCGGCGACGGGGAGCGGTTGGTCCAGGTGCTCCCGGGCCCACGCCAGCACCTCGCCGAGGCGTTCGTCCTGGCAGTCCTCGGGCACGGGCGCGGTCACGTACTGGGCCTGCCCGCCGTCACGGTGGGGCGGCAGCACCAGGTCGCGGGCGATCGCGTTGGCGGTCGCCGCGCCGTACTCCCGCCGCAGCAGATGCAGGCAGAGGTCGAACCCGGCGGCGGCTCCCGCGCCGGTCAGCACCCGCCCTTCGTCGACGTACAGGGCGTCGGCCTCGACGGTGACGTCCGGGTAGCGGCCGGCCAGCAGCCCGGCGAACCGCCAGTGGGTCGTGGCCCGCCGGCCGGCGAGCAGCCCGGCGGCGGCGAGCGCGAACGCACCGACGCAGTGGGCGCCGACCAGTGCCCCGCGCGCGTGGGCGGCCGCGAGGGCCCGGAGCACCGGCGGCGGGGGCGGGGTGCGGAAGTCGGCCCAGGGAAGGGCCAGTACGAGATCGGCGTCGGCCAGCCGGTCCAGACCGTGCTCGACGGCGAGCGGCACACCGAGGTCCGTGACGACCCGTCCCGGCCGCTCGGTGCAGAGCGCGAAGTCGAACGCGGGCAGCCCCGGACGAGCGTCGAACACCTCGGACACCACGCCCACGGCCAGCATCCCGACACCGGGCGGGGCGTAGGCGGCGACGGTCACGAAGGGCGGCATCCGCGCAGTGTGGCACGGGCGCTGGGACCCCGTGGCACGTTTCCTGCGATCAGTGGCAGTACGGCCACTCGTGGCAGGCCGCCCCGCACGGAAAGCTGATCCCCATGAACGACATGAGCGAGACCCACGACGCGCCCGTCGGCCGCAGCGCCGCGTACACGATCCTGCACACCGGCTACACGCTCTCCACCGGCCCCGGCGTGGCCGCCACCGTCTCCTACGTCTCCGACGCCGGACGCCGTGTGATCGTCGACCCGGGCATGGTGCCGGGCCGCGACCGCATCCTCCGTCCGCTCGCCGAGCTGGGCCTCGGTCCCGACGACATCACCGACGTCGTCCTCAGCCACCACCACCCGGACAACATCCTCAACGTGGGCCTGTTCGCCCGGGCGCGCGTCCACGACCACAAGGCGATCTACGAGGCCGACCAGTGGACCGACCGTGACGCCGAGGGGTATGAACTCAGCCCCTCCCTGCGGCTGATCAGAACGCCCGGCCACAGCCCGGAGGACATCACCCTGCTCGCCGGCACCGCTGCCTCCGGCGTGGTCGCGTTCGCCGGAGACCTGTGGTGGCGCCCGGACGGTCCGGCGGAGGACCCCGTCGCCCCCGATCGCGACACGTTGAGGGAGTCCCGGCTGCGCGTGCTGGCGGCGGCCGACCTGATCGTCCCCGGCCACGGCGGCCCCTTCGCCGCCGACGACCGCGCGCCGCGCTAGGGGGTGTCTTGTCGATCAGGCCGGATCAGCGTGCGTGCCAGGCGACGCGAGCCCGGCAAGATCGGCAAGACACCCCCTAGGTCGTGTCACAGCCGTCAGGCGGCTGCGGCCCAGACGTAGCGGTGCTCGGGCCGGCCCGTCTCGCCGTACCGGAGGGACAGCCGCACCCGGCCCGCCCGCTCCAGCAGCTTCAGGTACCGCTGGGCGGTCTGGCGGCTGACGCCCGCCCGCTCGGCGATCTCCTGCGCCGACAGCGGTCCGTCGGCGGCCAGCAGCACCTGCCGTACGAGCTCCGCCGTGGTGGGGGAGTGGCCCTTGGGCAGGTCCGGGGCGCCGGAGGGCACCGACAGCGCGCCGAAGATCCGGTCCACCTCGGCCTGTTCGGCCTCGCCGCCGCGCTCCAGGGTGCGGCGCAGCGCCGCGTACGCCTCCAGCTTGGGGCGCAGGCCCGCGAAGTTGAACGGCTTCACCAGGTACTGCAGCGCCCCGTGGCGCTGCGCGGCCCGGACGGTCGCGACGTCCCGGGCGGCCGTCACCATGATCACATCGGTCGGGTGGCCGCGCCGGCGCAGCTCCCGTACGACCGCGAGCCCGTTCTGGTCCGGCAGGTAGTGGTCGAGCAGGATCAGGTCCAGATCGGGCAGCTCCTCGACGCGGGCGAGCGCCTCGGCCGCCGTGTGGGCCGAGGCGGCGACCTCGAAGCCGGGCACCTTCGCCACGTACGCCGCGTTGATCGCGGCGACCCGGACGTCGTCGTCCACGACGAGCACGCGGATCACCGGACGCCCTCCACGGCGGGGGCCGGCTGCGTCAGCGCCTCCGGGAGGACGACGGTGAACTCGGCGCCACCGCCGGGCGACTCCCCGATCCGTACGCCGCCGCCCTGCCGTTCCGCCAGCCTGCGCACCATGGCCAGCCCCAGGCCCCGCTCCCCGCCGTGAGCCGGGCGCTCCTTGGTGGACCAGCCCTCCGTGAAGATCAGCTCGCGCCGCTCGGGCGGCACCCCGGGGCCGCTGTCCGCGACGCGCAGCACCGCCGTACGCCCCTCGGCGCGCAGCTCGACCTCCACGAGCGGCTCCTCGGAACCGGCCGCCGCGTCCAGCGCGTTGTCGATCAGGTTCCCGACGACCGTGACCAGTTCGCGCGGCTCGACCAGCCGGTCCGGCAGCAGCGTGCCGGGCGCGACGCGCAGCGAGACGCCGCGCTCAGCCGCCACCGTGGCCTTGCCCACCAGCAGCGCCGCCAGCAGCGGATCGTGCACCTTCTCGGTGACCTGCTCGGCCGTCGTCCGGTGCACCCCGACCACCTCGGTGACGAACTCCACCGCCTCCTCGTGCATCTCCAGCTCCAGCAGTCCGAGCAGGGTGTGGAGGCGGTTGGCGTGCTCGTGGTCCTGGGCGCGCAGCGCGTCGATGAGGCCGCGCGTCGAGTCCAGTTCGCGCCCCAGCCGCTCCAGTTCGGTCCGGTCGCGCAGGGTGGCGACGGCGCCCCCGTCGTCCGTCGGCATGCGGTTGGCGATCAGCACCCGATGCCCGCGTACGGTCACCAGGTCCTCGCCGGTGACCCGCCCCGCCAGCACGTCGGTCGTACGGCCCTCGCCGAGCACCTCGTCCAGCGGTCGGCCGATGGCCTCCGGGCCCACGCCCAGCAGCCGCTGCGCCTCGTCGTTCAGCAGCCGCACCCGCCCGGCCCGGTCGAGGGCGACGACGCCTTCCCGGATGCCGTGGAGCATCGCCTCGCGCTCCGCGAGGAGGGCCGAGATGTCGGAGAAGGCGAGGTCGTGCGTACGCCGCTGGAGGCGGCGCGAGATCAGGTACGCCGCCAGCGCGCCGACGGCGAGGGCGCCGCCCGCGTACGCGAGGAGCCCGGGGATCGCGGCCAGCAGGCGGGCGCGCACGCTGTCGTACTCGATGCCGACTGACACCGCGCCGACGATGTCGCCGTCCGCCGCGCGCAGCGGGACCTTGCCCCGGGCCGAGCGCCCGAGGGTGCCGCTGTCGATCTCCATGACGTCCTTGCCCGCGAGGGCGTCGCTCGGGTCGGTGGAGACCACCCGGCCGATCTTGCGCGGGTCGGCGTGCGACCAGCGCACCCCGCGGCGGTCCATGATCACCACGTACTCGGCGCCGGTGGCCTTCCTGATCCGCTCGGCCTCGGCCTGCACGGGCCCGCCGGCGGCCGGCGGCGAGTGCAGCAGCCGGCCGGCGACCTCGGGGGACGCGGTGGTCTCGGCGATGGCGAGCGCGCGCCGCATCGCCTGGTCGTCGAGCTGGTCGCTCAGCGGCGCCAGGAACAGGCCGGTGGCGAGCACGGTGACACCGGTGGCGATGGCCAGCTGCATCAGCAGGACCTGCGAGAAGACGCGCTGCGGCCAGCCGAAACGCCGCGTGCGCGCAGCGGGGGCGCGCGCGGGGGAGGCGGCGGGCGTGGGGGTCGGTGCGGGGCTCACTCCAGGAACCGTAAGAGGAAACGCCGCGCCGGGGAAACGTTCGGCGACATGACCGACGTCACGCCGTATCCGCGGCCTCGCACCTGGCCCCCCTCGGTCACCGCGGCCTCGGGTCTGGGGGCCTTGGGCCCCGCCTATCCTGAGGGCCGCAAACCGCCGGACGCGGAGCCGATCGAGAAGGGTGCCCCTTGAGCAGCAGCGTGCCGCAGCAGATTCCCGCCATCCCCGTCGTCGTCCTCTCGGGCTTCCTGGGGTCGGGCAAGACCACCCTGCTCAACCACCTCCTGCGCAGCGCCAGAGGCACCCGCGTCGGCGTCATGGTCAACGACTTCGGCGCGATCGAGATCGACGCCATGACGGTCGCCGGCCAGGTCGGCTCCACCGTCTCCCTCGGCAACGGCTGTCTGTGCTGCGCCGTCGACGCCAGCGAACTCGACACGTACCTGGAGACCCTCACCCGCCCCTCCGCCCGCCTCGACGTCATCGTCATCGAGGCGAGCGGCCTCGCCGAGCCGCAGGAGCTGGTGCGGATGATCCTCGCCAGCGACAACGACCGGGTGGTGTACGGCGGGCTGGTCCAGGTCGTGGACGCCGCCGAGTTCGACGCCACCCGCGCCCGCCATCCCGAGACCGACCGGCACCTCGCCCTCGCCGACCTCGTCGTCGTCAACAAGGCCGACCGCGTGGACGCCGGAGAACTGCGCCGCGTCCACGGCGCCGTCGCGGCCCTGGCCGAGCGGGCCGCCGTCGTCGACGCCGCGTACGGCCGGGTCGACCCCGAGCTCCTCTTCGACCGGGCCGCCCGGCGCGAGGGCGGCGACGATTGGATCGAGGGGCAGCTCTCCTTCGACGACCTCCGCGAGGACGAGCACCACGACCACCCGCACGCGGCGTACGACACGGTGTCCTTCACCGCCGACGTGCCGATGCACCCGCGCCGGCTGCTGGACTTCCTCGACTCCCGCCCCGAGGGCCTGTACCGCATCAAGGGCTTCGTCGACTTCGGCGACGCCGACCTCGCCAACCGGTACACCGTGCACGCCGTCGGCCGGTTCCTCCGGTTCTACCCGGAGCCCTGGCCCGCGGACGACGGGGAGCGCCTCACCCAGCTCGTGCTCATCGGCTCCGGCGTCGATGCCGACGGCCTGCGCAAGGCCCTGGACGAGTGCCGGGTGACCGGTCCGCAGGACGCCCCCGAGGAACACACCATGTGGGGTGTCCTGCGGTACGTACCGGAGCCTGCGGAGCCGTCCCCCGAGGACGGTTCATAAGGCCGCGTACCCCTCCCGGGCGGCCCACTCGGGGGCTACACGACAGCGCCCTCACCGCCCACCGGTTTCCCATGGACGGTGAGGGCGTCCGTTACGACGCCGGGCCCGCCAGCGCCGCGACCGGCTTGGCCAGCGGCGTACCGGAGCCGTCGCGGCGCGGGTCGGTCTCGGGCAGCTCGACCGGGGTGCCGTTCTTCTGGGCCGCCCGGGCCGGGGCCGCGCCCGCCCAGGCCAGGACCAGGGTGTCCTCGCCCTTCAGGAAGCGCTGGCAGCGCACGCCACCGGTCGCGCGGCCCTTGCGCGGGTACTGGTCGAACGGCGTCAGCTTCGCCGACATCCCGACCGTCGGGTCCAGCGCGCCGGACGAACCCGCGACCGTGAAGACCACCGCGTCCGCCGCCGGGTCGACCGCGGTGAACGAGACCACCTCGGCGCCGGCCGCCAGCTTGACGCCGGCCATACCGCCCGCCGGGCGGCCCTGCGGCCGCACCTGCGAGGCCGGGTAACGCAGCAGCTGCGCGTCGGAGGTGATGAAGACCAGGTCCTCCTCGCCCGTACGCAGCTCCACCGCGCCGACGATCCGGTCACCCTCCCGGAGACCGATGACCTCCAGCTCGTCCTTGTTCGCCGGGTAGTCCGGCACCACGCGCTTGACGACTCCCTGGAGCGTGCCGATCGCCAGGCCCGGCGACGACTCGTCCAGCGTGGTCAGGCAGACGACCGTCTCGTCCTTCTCCAGCGTCAGGAACTCCGACAGCTGCGCCCCGCCCGACAGGTTCGGCGCGCCCGCCGTGTCCGGCAGCTGCGGCAGGTCGATCACCGCCAGCCGCAGCAGCCGCCCGGTGGAGGTCACCACGCCCACGTCGCCGCGCTGTGTCGCCGGCACCGCCGAGACGATCACGTCGTGCTTGGTGCGCTTGCCGTCGCTGTCCGGGAGCGGCTCCCCGCTCGCCGTACGGGCCAGCAGCCCGGTGGAGGACAGCAGCACCCGGCACGGGTCGTCGGCGACCTCCAGGGACACCGCCGCGACGGGCGCGCCCGCCGATTCCAGCAGGACCGTGCGCCGCTCGGTGCCGAACTTCTTGGCCACCGCGGCCAGCTCGGAGGAGACCAGCTTGCGCAGCTCGGCGTCGGACTCCAGGATCCGCGTGAGCTCCTCGATCTCGCTGGTGAGCCGGTCGCGCTCGCCCTCCAGCTCCAGCCGGTCGAACTTGGTGAGCCGGCGCAGCGGGGTGTCCAGGATGTACTGCGTCTGGATCTCGCTCAGCGAGAAGTGCTCGATCAGCCGCTCCTTGGCCTGCGCCGAGTTGTCGCTCGACCGGATCAGCCGGATGACCTCGTCGATGTCGAGGAGCGCGACGAGCAGGCCCTCCACCAGGTGCAGCCGGTCGCGCTTCTTGCCGCGCCGGAACTCGCTGCGGCGCCGTACGACCTCGAAGCGGTGGTCGAGATAGACCTCCAGCAGCTCCTTCAGGCCCAGGGTGAGCGGCTGCCCGTCGACCAGTGCGACGTTGTTGATGCCGAAGGACTCCTCCATCGGCGTCAGCTTGTACAGCTGCTCCAGGACGGCCTCGGGGATGAAGCCGTTCTTCACCTCGATGACGAGCCGCAGTCCGTGCTGGCGGTCGGTGAGGTCCTTGACGTCGGCGATGCCCTGGAGCTTCTTCGCCGCCACCAGGTCCTTGATCTTGGCGATCACCTTCTCCGGGCCCACCGTGAACGGCAGCTCCGTCACCACCAGGCCCTTGCGGCGCGCCGTGACGTTCTCCACGGTCGCGGTCGCGCGGATCTTGAAGGTGCCGCGTCCCGTCTCGTACGCGTCCCTGATCCCGGACAGGCCCACGATCCGGCCGCCGGTCGGCAGGTCCGGACCCGGCACGAACCGCATCAGGGTCTCCAGGTCGGCGCCCGGATGCTTGATCAGGTGGCGGGCGGCGGCGATGACCTCGCCCAGGTTGTGCGGCGGCATGTTGGTCGCCATGCCGACCGCGATCCCGGACGCGCCGTTGACCAGCAGGTTGGGGAAGGCCGCGGGCAGCGCGACCGGTTCGCGCTCCTGGCCGTCGTAGTTGGGTGTGAAGTCGACGGTGTCCTCGTCGATGGACTCCGTCATCAGCGACGTCGCGTCGGCCATCCGGCATTCGGTGTACCGCATGGCGGCCGGCGGGTCGTCGTTGCCCAGCGAGCCGAAGTTGCCGTGGCCGTCGACCAGCGGCAGGCGCATCGAGAACGGCTGCGCCATGCGCACCAGCGCGTCGTAGATCGACGCGTCACCGTGCGGGTGCAGCTTGCCCATCACCTCGCCGACGACCCGGGCGCACTTGACGAACCCGCGCTCCGGCCGCAGGCCCATCTCGTTCATCTGGTACACGATCCGGCGGTGCACCGGCTTCATGCCGTCGCGGGCGTCGGGGAGGGCCCGGGAGTAGATCACCGAGTACGCGTACTCGAGGAAGGAGCCCTGCATTTCGTCGACGACGTCGATGTCGAGGATCCGCTCCTCGTAGTCGTCGGGCTGCGCGGTCTTCGTGCTGCGGCGGGCCATCGCGGCTGCGCTCCTTCACCAGGCAAAGGCTGATCTGTCGCCGACCATTGTGGACCGTCCCACTGACAACCCCGACCGCGACCCGGAAGAGGGACGATCGGGCGGGACGGGAACTTCCGCGACCGTCGGTGCGCTTGCATACAGTGGCAGGACTTTCACGGCACGACATTCACATCGCGATCGAAGGGACGTACATGCCCATGGGTCACACGGCCACAGCCCAGGCCGGCTCCGGCGGACTGACAGCGACCGAGCACCGGCTGGCCAACGGCCTGCGCGTGGTGCTGTCCGAGGACCACCTGACCCCGGTCGCCGCGGTATGCCTCTGGTACGACGTCGGCTCGCGCCACGAGGTCAAGGGCCGCACCGGCCTCGCCCACCTCTTCGAGCACCTGATGTTCCAGGGCTCCGCGCAGGTCAAGGGCAACGGCCACTTCGAGCTCGTCCAGGGCGCCGGCGGCTCCCTCAACGGCACCACGAGCTTCGAGCGGACCAACTACTTCGAGACGATGCCCACCCACCAGCTGGAGCTGGCCCTGTGGCTCGAGGCCGACCGGATGGGCTCGCTGCTCACCGCGCTCGACGACGAGTCCATGGAGAACCAGCGGGACGTCGTCAAGAACGAGCGCCGCCAGCGGTACGACAACGTCCCGTACGGCACCGCCTTCGAGCGGCTCACCGCCCTCGCCTTCCCGCAGGGCCACCCCTACCACCACACGCCGATCGGCTCCATGGCGGACCTCGACGCCGCCACCCTGGAGGACGCGCGGAACTTCTTCCGTACGTACTACGCGCCGAACAACGCCGTGCTGTCCGTCGTCGGCGACATCGACCCCGAGCAGACGCTCGCGTGGATCGAGAAGTACTTCGGCTCCATCCCGGCCCACGACGGCAAGCAGCCGCCGCGTGACGGCACGCTCCCCGACGTCATCGGCGAGCAGCTGCGCGAGGTCATCGTGGAGGACGTCCCGGCCCGCGCGCTGATGGCCGCCTACCGCCTGCCGCACGACGGCACGCGCGAGTGCGACGCCGCCGACCTGGCGCTGACCGTCCTCGGCGGCGGCGAGTCGTCCCGCCTCCACAACCGCCTGGTGCGTCGCGACCGTACGGCCGTGACCGCCGGCTTCGGCCTGCTGCGCCTCGCCGGGGCCCCCTCCATGGGCTGGCTGGACGTGAAGACGTCCGGCGGCGTCGAGGTGCCGGACATCGAGGCCGCGGTCGACGAGGAGCTGGCCCGGTTCGCCGCCGAGGGCCCGACGCCCGAGGAGATGGAGCGGGCCCAGGCCCAGCTGGAGCGCGAATGGCTGGACCGGCTCGGCACGGTCGCCGGCCGCGCGGACGAGCTGTGCCGGTTCGCCGTGCTGTTCGGCGACCCGCAGCTCGCGCTCACCGCCGTCCAGCGCGTCCTGGACGTCACCGCCGAGGAGGTGCAGGCCGTGGCCCAGGCCCGGTTGCGCCCGGACAACAGGGCCGTACTGGTCTACGAGCCCGTCAACGGTGATCAGGGCGAGGCCGCCGACAGCGACACCGACCAGAGCGACGCCGACCGCAGCGAGGAAGAAGAGGGGGCCGACCAGTGAGCGACGCCGCTGTGTCCCTGACGTCCATGAAGTTCCACCCGCAGCCCGAGCCCGGCACCGCCAGGCCCTGGGCCTTCCCCGCCCCCGAGCGCGGCACCCTGCCCAACGGCCTGACCGTGCTGCGCTGTCACCGCCCCGGCCAGCAGGTCGTGGCCGTCGAGATCTCCCTCGTCGCGCCCCTGGAGGCCGAGCCCGAGGGCCTGGACGGTGTCGCCACGATCATGGCCCGGGCGCTGTCCGAGGGCACCGACAAGTACTCGGCGGAGGAGTTCGCCGCCGAGCTGGAGCGCTGCGGCGCCACGCTCGACGCACACGCCGACCACCCCGGCGTACGCGTCTCCCTGGAGGTCCCGGTCTCCCGGCTGGCCAAGGCTCTCGGCCTGGTCGCCGACGCCCTGCGCGCGCCCGCCTTCGCCGACAGCGAGGTCGAGCGCCTGGTGCGCAACCGGCTCGACGAGATCCCGCACGAGATCGCCAACCCGGCGCGCCGCGCCGCCATGCAGCTCTCCAAGGAGCTGTTCCCGGCCGACTCCCGGATGTCCCGCCCCCGCCAGGGCACCCTGGAGACGGTGGAGCGCATCGACTCCGCGGCCGTACGGGCCTTCTACGAGGCCCATGTCCGGCCCGCCACGGCCACCGCGATCGTCGTCGGCGACCTCACGGACGTCGACCTCGACGCGGTGCTCGCCGACACCCTCGGCGCCTGGACCGGTGACACCGCCGAGCCCCGCCCCGTCCCGCCCGTCACGGCCGACGACACGGGCCGCGTCGTCATCGTCGACCGCCCCGGCGCCGTGCAGACGCAGCTGCTGATCGGCCGCATCGGCTCCGACCGGCACGACCGCGTGTGGCCGGCACAGGTGCTCGGCACCTACTGCCTGGGCGGCACCCTGACCTCGCGCCTGGACCGCGTCCTGCGTGAGGAGAAGGGCTACACCTACGGCGTACGGGCCTTCGGCCAGGTGCTCCGCTCCGGTCCCGAGGGCAACGGCGCCTCGATGCTCGCCATCAGCGGCTCCGTCGACACCCCCAACACCGGCCCGGCGCTCGACGACCTGTGGAAGGTGCTGCGCACCCTCGCCGCCGAGGGCCTGACCGACGCCGAGCGGGACGTCGCCGTGCAGAACCTCGTGGGCGTCGCCCCGCTCAAGTACGAGACGGCGGCCTCGGTCGCGGGCACCCTCGCCGACCAGGTCGAGCAGCACCTCCCGGACGACTTCCAGGCGCGGTTGTACGCGCGCCTGGCCGAGACCGGGACGGTGGAGGCCACGGCCGCGGTCGTCAGCGCCTTCCCGGTGGACCGTCTCGTCACGGTGCTCGTCGGCGATGCCGCGCAGATCAAGGAGCCGGTCGAGGCGCTCGGTATCGGTGAAGTCAGCGTCGTCAGCGGCTGATTGACGGCGGGTCGGCCGCGCGTCACCTCCGGAACCCCGGCATCCGCACGGATGCCGGGGTTCCGCTGTCTGCACCCCGGCCCGCCACATGTCCGTTTTGTTGCGGAGGTTACGTGTCTGCCCTGTGGCGTGCGCTACAAAAAACCGTGTCCGTTTGGTGATTGAAAGATCAGCCGCTTAGCGTCTGATGCGCTGTCCGCCCGCCGTACCCGCCGCATCCGCGGCACCGGGCAGCCATCGCCGAATCCCCATCGGGCGCGAGCCCGGGGAGCCGGGGACCCACACGAAGTCCCTGGGGTGAATCGGACGCCTTCGCATCCGTGCGGAGGGGCCCGTAGGAGACCTTCCTGCTCCGAACCCGTCAGCTAACCCGGTAGGCGAGAAGGAAGGAAAGGATCAGCCACCGAATGGCGTTCACCCGTGCCACCGGGAAGCACCGTGCCCCGAGCCGCCTGAGCCGTAAGAGCGCACACGTCGCCGGCGTGGCGGCCATCGCCACCACCGGCGTCATCGGAACCCTCGCTTCCCCGGCGCTCGCCGCCGACGCGGACGTCCGCGCACTGGAGGACACCGGCCTCAACCAGGCGGTCATCACCGACACGCTCGCCGAGAGCGTGGACGCCCAGGCCGAGGCGCAGGAGCGCGAGGCCGAGGAGGCCGCCGCCCGCGCCGCCGCCCAGGCCGAGGCCGAAGCCGAGGCCAAGCGCAAGGCCGAGGCCCGCGTCAAGGCCGCCCGCGAGGCGGAGGAGCGCGCCGCCCGCGAGGCCGAGCGCAAGCGCCTGAACTCCTTCACGCTCCCGGTCGCCGGTTCGTACGTCAGCACCGGCTACCAGACCGGCGGCGCCATGTGGTCCTCCGGCAGCCACACCGGCGTCGACTTCCACGCCGCCTCCGGCTCCACGGTCGTCGCCGTGGGCCTGGGCACCGTCGTCGAGGCGGGCTGGGGCGGCGCGTACGGCAACAACGTGGTGATCCGGATGGCGGACGGCACGTACACCCAGTACGGCCACCTCTCCTCCGTCAGCGTCTCGGTCGGCGAGCGGGTCATGCCCGGCCAGCAGATCGGCCTCTCGGGCTCCACCGGCAACTCCTCCGGTCCGCACCTCCACTTCGAGGCCCGCACGAGCGCCGAGTACGGCTCCGACATCGACCCGGTCGCGTACCTGCGCTCGCACGGCGTCAACGTCTGACCCGCACATTCCGCGAAGAAGGCCCCGGCTCCCCATCCGAGCCGGGGCCTTCTTCGTGCGGCCATTGGCCAAAAGATATCCATGGATTTCGACCCGGCGTCGGAAATTCAGTCCCGTTGTCATAGAGTCACTGAACACTCGTCACATCGGTCGGACGCACGCTGTTTCGCGCGCATTACGTCGGAGGTTCGGTATGCGCATTCCCGCGCACTCGGTATGCACGGCGATTCGCGACGACATCGTCTCCGGCGTCTTCCCGCGCGGCGGCCGCCTCACCGAGGAGCAGCTGGCGCGCCGCTACGGCGTCTCGCGCGTCCCGGTCCGCGAGGCCCTGCGGACGCTGGAGTCCGAGGGCTTCGTCACCACCCGCCGCCACGCCGGGGCGTGCGTCGCCGAGCCCACCGAGCAGGAGGCGGCCGACCTGCTGGAGGTCCGGGCGCTGCTGGAGCCGCTCGGTGCGGCGCGCGCGGCCCAGCGGCGTACCGAGGCGCACCTCAAGGTGTTGCGGGGCCTGGTCAGGCTGGGCCAGGAGCGGGCGCGCCAGGGCCAGGGGGAGGACCTGCGGGCGCTCGGCGGCTGGTTCCACGAGACGCTCGCCCAGGCCTCCGGCAGTCCGGGCCTGACCGCCCTGCTGACCCAGCTGCGCCACAAGATCGCCTGGATGTACGCGGTCGAGCAGCCGGCCTCGCCCGTGGAGGCGTGGGCGGAGCACGGCGCGATCGTCGACGCGGTGGCGCGCGGTGACGCGGAACGGGCCCGGGCGCTCACCGCCCTGCACACCGAGCGCTCGCTCGGCGCGCACCGGCTGCGCGTGAGGACTCCGCAACATCGCGTCAACACGGCGAGCGCCCGAATTTAACAGCGAGGCCGTATACAGAAAGATTCACCGAAACGAAAAGCGGAGCCGTATCACCCGGGAATTCGGGGGCGATACGACTCCGCTGCAATATCAGGCAGGCGCCGGAGATATCCGAGACGGATCAGACGGTCTCGGGAAGCTCTTCGAGCCCTTCGGCGACCAGCTTCGCCAGGCGGTCCAGAGCGGCGTCCGCGCCCTCCGCGTCCGACGCGAGCACGATCTCCTCGCCGCCCTGCGCACCCAGGCCGAGGACCGCGAGCATCGACGCGGCGTTCACCGGGTTGCCGTCGGCCTTGGCGATCGTCACGGGGACGCCGGCGGCCGTGGCGGCACGGACGAAGATGGAGGCGGGGCGGGCGTGCAGGCCCTCGGCCCAGCCGACGTTGACGCGGCGCTCAGCCATGGTGTTGCCCTTCGAGTTCAGGGGGTTGTCTAGACCACTCTCTCATGTTCTCCGGTGTGCACGCGAACCTGATCAATGTGCCCTGTCCACAGCACCTCCGCGACCGGTGCCCCGCACCGTAACCTGGGCCCATGCGGACCCCGTCGGATCAGCCGGAACATGCGTACCCCGACCACTGGGAAGCCGATGTCGTGCTGCGCGACGGCGGTACCGCGCGGATCAGGCCCATCACCCCGGACGACGCCGAACGCCTGGTCAGCTTCTACGAGCAGGTCTCCGACGAGTCGAAGTACTACCGGTTTTTCGCACCCTACCCCCGCCTCTCCGCCAAGGACGTGCACCGTTTCACGCACCACGACTACGTGGACCGGGTGGGCCTCGCCGCGACCGTCGGAGGCGAGTTCATCGCGACCGTCCGCTACGACCGGATCGACGAGCGCGGCCTGCCCGCCGGCGCCCCCGCGGACGAGGCCGAGGTCGCCTTCCTCGTCCAGGACGCCCACCAGGGGAGGGGCGTGGCCTCCGCGCTCCTCGAACACATCGCGGCGGTGGCGCGGGAACGGGACATCCGGCGGTTCGCGGCGGAGGTGCTGCCCGCCAACACCAAGATGATCAAGGTCTTCACGGACGCCGGGTACACCCAGAAGCGCAGCTTCGAGGACGGCGCCGTCCGCCTCCACCTCGACCTGGAGCCCACCGACCGCTCCCTCGCCGTCCAGCGCGCCCGCGAGCAGCGCGCCGAGGCCCGCTCCGTGCAGCGCCTGCTCGCCCCCGGCTCCCTCGCCGTCGTCGGCGCGGGCCGCGCGCCCGGCGGCGTCGGCCGCACGGTTCTGCGCAATCTCCTCGACGCCGGGTACACCGGCCGTACGTACGCCGTGAACCGCGCCCTGCCCGAGGGCGAGTCCGTCATGGACGGGGTCCCCGCCTTCCGTTCGGTCGCCGACATCGCCGAGCCCGTGGACCTCGCCGTGCTCGCCGTCCCCGCCGAGCGCGTACCGGAAGCAGTCGCCGCCTGCGGAGAACACGGCGTCCAGGGGCTGGTCGTCCTCTCCGCCGGGTACGCCGAGCAGGGCGCCGAAGGGCGGGAGCGCCAGCGGGAGCTGGTCCGTCAGGCCCGCTCGTACGGCATGCGCATCATCGGCCCGAACGCCTTCGGCATCATCAACACCGCCCCCGGCGTGCGGCTGAACGCCTCCCTGGCGCCGCACCCGCCGGCGCGGGGCCGGATCGGGCTCTTCACCCAGTCCGGTGCGATCGGCATCGCGCTGCTGGCGGGGCTGCATCGGCGCGGGGCGGGCCTGTCGTCCTTCGTCTCGGCCGGAAACCGGGCGGACGTGTCCGGCAACGACATCCTGCAGTACTGGTACGAGGACGCCGACACGGACGTCGTCCTGCTGTACCTCGAATCGATCGGGAACCCGCGGAAGTTCACCCGGCTCGCGCGGCGCACGGCGGCGGTGAAGCCGGTCGTCGTGGTCCAGGGCGCCCGCCACAGCGGCAGCGCGCCGCCCGGCCACGCGGTGCCCGTCACCCGCATCCCGTACGCCACGGTGTCCGCCCTCCTCCGGCAGGCGGGCGTCATCCGCGTCGACACCGTCACCGAGCTGGTCGACGCGGGCCTCCTCCTCGCCGGCCAGCCGCTCCCGGCCGGCCCCCGGGTGGCGATCCTCGGCAACTCCGAGTCCCTCGGCCTCCTGACGTACGACGCCTGCCTGACGGAGGGCCTGCGGCCGCTGCGGCCCCGCGACCTGACGACCGCCGCCACGCCCGAGGACTTCCGCGCGGCGCTGGCGGAGGCGCTGCGGGACGACGCGTGTGACGCGGTGGTGGTCACCGCGATCCCGTGGGTCGGCGAGAACGGCGTGACCGAGTCCGGCGACGGCGAGGTCCTCGCGGCCGCCCTGCGCGCCGCGTCCGCGACGGCGCCGACGAAGCCGGTCCTGGTGGTCCACGTCGAAATGGGCGCCCTGGCCGACGCCCTGTCCGCCGCCACCAGCACGGCACCCCCGCCGAAGGCCCCCGGCGCGGACGCGCCTCCGCCGCCCGCCGGAGCGGCCCCCGTGCCCCCGGAGGGTTTCGGGAAGGGGCGGGGTGGGGGAGACCCTCTCCCCGCCCCCGCCCCCGCCCCGGCCCCGGCCCCGGCCCCCCAGGCGCCGGCACACCCCGACGGCGCCCACCGCATCCCCGCCTACCCCGCCGCCGAGCGGGCCGCCCGCGCGCTCGCGCAGGCCGTGCGGTACGCGCGGTGGCGGCGGGAGGCCGCCGAGCCCGGGCGGGTGCCCCACTACGACGGGATCGACGAGGCGGGGGCCGCCGCGCAGATCGAGCGCCTGCTCGCCGACAGCGACGGTGACGTTGGCGGCGGCGGCAGCGGTGGCGGCGGCAACCGCGGCGGCGACCGCACGGCACAGCGGAGCGGCGTCACCCCCGACGCCGAGGCCGCCCGCGAGCTGCTCGGGAGGTACGGCATCGACGTACGCCCCGCCCTCGCCGCCCCCACCCCCGACGCCGCCGTCCGGGCCGCCGAGCGCCTCGGCTACCCCGTCGCGCTCAAGACCACCGCGCCCCACCTGCGCCACCGCCCCGACCTCGGCGGCGTACGCCTCGA
This sequence comes from Streptomyces sp. NPDC030862, assembly GCF_055571835.1. Taxonomy (NCBI): domain Bacteria; kingdom Bacillati; phylum Actinomycetota; class Actinomycetes; order Kitasatosporales; family Streptomycetaceae; genus Streptomyces; species Streptomyces sp. NPDC030862. The sequence goes on from NZ_JBVIEN010000012.1 coordinate 116,305, forward strand.
CCTGGCCACCGAGGAGCAGCTGCGCGCCGCGTACGCCGAGCTGACCGAGACGCTCGGCAAGCCCGCGGAGCTCCAGCCGGTCGTCCAGGCCATGGCGCCGCGCGGCGTCGACACCGTCGTGCGCGCCGCCATCGACCCGGGCGTGGGCGCCGTGCTGTCCTTCGGTCTCGCGGGCGCGCCCTCCGAGCTGCTCGGCGACACCGCGCACCGGCTGGTTCCGGCCACCGACCGGGACGTCGCCGAGCAGATCCGCTCCATCCGCACGGCGCCGCTGCTGTTCGGCTGGCGCGGCTCGGACCCGGTCGACACCCCCGCCCTCGAAGAGCTGCTGCTGCGGGTCTCCCGGCTGGTCGACGACCACCCGGAGATCGTCTCCATCGGCCTGGAGCCGGTGGTCGTCGCCCCCCGCGGCCTCACCGTCCTCGGCGCGGCCGTCCGCCTCGCGCCGCCCCCGGCCCGCACCGACCTGGGCCCGCGGCGGCTCCCGAACTACTGAGGGGGCGGGCGTGTCCTACCGGCCCCGTAGGATGGAGCTCATGGCGAAGACCGGTACGACGACCCAGGGGCTGCGCGCGGCGATCGAGCGCAGCGGCTACTACCCGGCCCTCGTGGCCGAGGCGGTGGAGGCCGCCGTGGGCGGCGAGCCCATCGCCTCGTACCTGGTCCACCAGGAGACCACCTTCGACGCGAACGAGGTGCGCCGCCACGTCACCGTCCTCGTCCTGACGTCCACCCGCTTCATCGTCAGCCACACCGACGAGCAGAACGCCGACACCAGCTCCCCGACGCCGTACGCCACCACCTCGACCGAGTCCGTGAAGCTCGGCCGGATCTCGTCCGTGGTGCTCAGCCGCGTCGTGGCGAACCCGGAGTCGTACACCCCGGGCACCCTGCCCCGCGAGGTGGTCCTCAACATCGGCTGGGGCGCGGTCTCCCGCATCGACCTGGAGCCCGCCGCCTGCGGCGACCCGAACTGCGAGGCCGACCATGGCTACACCGGCAACGCCACCGCGGACGACCTGAGCCTGCGCGTGAGCGAGGCCGGCGACGGCCCCGAGACGGTCCGCCAGGCCCTCGCCTTCGCGCAGGCCCTGTCCGAGGCCACCGCGGCCACCCGCTGATGGTGCAGCCCACCGCGACGGCCGCCGCCTGGCCCGACGACCCGACGCCGCTCGCCCTCGACACCGCGCCCGTACCGGAGTACGGCTCCGGCTCCCTCGCCGACCTGCTGCCCACGCTCGCGGCGGCGCAGGGCGTCCCGGAGTGCGAGCACCGCATCGCGGAGCTGGCGCCCGCCGACCGGAACTGCGTGTTCCTGATCGACGGCCTCGGCTGGGAGCAGATCAAGGCGCACCCCGACGAGGCGCCCTACCTCACCTCCCTGCTCGCCACCTCGCGCGGCGGCACCGGGCGGCCCCTCACCGCCGGCTTCCCGGCCACCACGGCCACCTCGCTGGCCTCCGTCGGTACGGGCCTGCCGCCCGGCGCGCACGGTCTGACGGGCTACACCGTGCGGGACCCGGACACCGGCGCGCTGATGAACCAGCTGCGCTGGCGGCCCTGGACGCCGCCGCACGTGTGGCAGCCGTACCCCACCGTCTTCCAGCTCGCCGACGCGGCCGGCGTCCACACGGCGCAGGTCTCGTCGCCGGCCTTCCAGGACACGCCGCTCACCAAGATCGCGCTCAGCGGCGGAACGTTTCACGGGCGGCTGTCGGGCGACGAGCGCATGGACTTCGCCGCCGAGCAGCTCGCCGCCGGCGACCGTTCGCTGGTCTACACGTACTACAGCGAGCTCGACGGCAGCGGCCACCGCCACGGCATCGACTCCGACTCCTGGCGCGGCCAGCTGATGTGCGTGGACCGGCTCGTCCAGCGCCTGGTCGAGCAGCTGCCCCCGCGCTCCGCGCTGTACGTCACCGCCGACCACGGCATGGTGGACATCCCGTTCGACGAGCAGTCCCGGATCGACTTCGACGAGGACTGGGAGCTGCGCGCCGGAGTCGCCCTGCTGGGCGGCGAGGGCCGGGCCCGCCACGTGTACGCCGTGCCGGGGGCCGAGGCCGACGTCCTGGCCTGCTGGCGCGAGGTGCTCGGCGAGCAGTTCTGGGTGGCGAGCCGCGAGGAGGCGATCGCGGCGGGCTGGTTCGGACCCGGGATCGACGAGCGGGTGTACGGCCGGATCGGCGACGTCGTCGCCGCCGCACACGACGACGTCGTGATCACCGCGTCCGTCAACGAGCCGCACGAGTCCGCGATGGCGGGCATGCACGGCTCGATGACCCCGGCCGAGCAGCTCGTCCCCCTCCTCGAAGTCCGTTCCTGACCCCCGCTTCCCCCACGACCCGAAAGGCCGTCACTTTCCCATGCCCGAGTTGGTGTTCTTCTCCGGAACGATGGACTGCGGAAAGAGCACCCTCGCTCTGCAGATCGAGCACAACCGTTCCGCCCGGGGCCTCCAGGGCATGATCTTCACGCGTGACGACCGCGCCGGCCAGGGCAAGCTCTCCTCGCGCCTCGGCCTGGTGACGGAGGCGGTCGAGGCGGGCCCGGGCATGGACCTGTACGGCCACCTGGTGGACCAGATGTCGAAGGGCGGCAAGGTCGACTACGTCATCGTCGACGAGGCGCAGTTCCTCGCGCCCGAGCAGATCGACCAGCTGGCGCGCATCGTGGACGACCTGGAACTGGACGTCTTCGCCTTCGGCATCACCACGGACTTCCGCACCAAGCTCTTCCCCGGCTCCCAGCGGCTGATCGAGCTGGCGGACCGCGTCGAGACCCTCCAGGTCGAGGCGATGTGCTGGTGCGGGGCGCGCGCCACGCACAACGCCCGCACGGTGGGCGGCGAGATGGTCGTCGAAGGCGAGCAGGTCGTCGTGGGCGACGTCAACCGCCCGGCCGGTGAGGTCGGGTACGAGGTCCTGTGCCGCCGTCACCACCGCAAGCGGATGACGAGCGCCGCCGCCCGCGCCGCCGCCCTCTCCCCGGACGTCCTGCCGGTCACGCCCGCCTGAACCCCCTCCCGCGCCGCCGCCGAACGGGACTCGCAGCGGGGCGCGACCGGTGTCAGCGGTCGCCGGCCGACCGTACGACCGTGAAGACCGCGCCCTCCGGGTCCGCGACCGTCGCGTGCCGGCCTCTGGGGCCGTCGCGCGGCGGCTCCACCACCCGACCGCCCAGCTCGGCGACCCGGCGCGCCGCGTCGTCCGCGTCCGCCACCTCGAACCAGGTCATCCAGTGCGCGCCCCGGTCCCGCGGCAGCGCCGTGCCGACGCCGTGCAGCGAGGCGACCGGGCGGTCGTCCAGCCTCAGCGTCACCACGTCCACGTCGGCGTCGGCGGAGGCGAGCGGCTCCAGCTCGTACCCGAACACCGTCTTGTAGAACTTGCCGACGGCCTCGGTCTCCTGCGTCAGCAGCTCGTTCCAGACCGGCGTGCCGTGCCTGCCCGCCACCGCCGTACCGAGGTGCGAGGCGGCCTGCCACACCCCGAAGACGGCGCCCGTGGGGTCGGAGCAGATCACCATGCGGCCGGCGTCGGCGGCGTCCAGCGGCCCCACGGCGACCGTGCCGCCGCTGCACCGGATCGATTCGGCGCTCTCGTCGGCGTCGTCCGACGCCAGGTACGGCGTCCACGCCGTCGGCAGGCCCCGGTCGCCCGGGTGCTGGCCGATGCCGGCGACCTCCTTGCCGTCGAGCAGCCCGCGCAGGTACGGGCCGAGCTGCTGCGGACCCGGCTGGAACCGCCAGCCGAACAGCGCCCCGTAGAACTCCCGCGTCGCGTCAAGGTCGTGCGCCATCAAACTCACCCAGCAGGGTGTACCGGGCTTGCGCCGAGCCGCCTCGGTCATCGTCACTCTCTCCTTCGACCATCGGTTGTGGCCGTGCGGGGGGACCGGGCGTGCGGGCCGTTCGGGTACCCGGCTCCACGCCTCGTCAGATGCTTGCACCACTGGCCGCGCGGTGCGCCCCGGCCGCGCCGGGATGTGGCGCGATCCCGCAGGAGGATGCCCGAATTTCCGGTGACCATCCGCGTTGTGACAGCCCCCGCGCGGGCCGTCCCTGAGCGAGGATGGCACGTATGAACCCCATCATCTCCGCAACCGAACTGGCGACCGAGATCGCCGGACCCCGCCCGCCGGTCCTCCTCGACGTCCGCTGGGAGCTCGGCGGCCCGCCCGGTCACCCGGCGTACGAGGCGGGGCACATCCCGGGCGCGGTCTACGTCGATCTGGAGACGGAGCTGGCGGGCAAGCCCGGCCCCGGCGGCCGCGGCGGCCGGCACCCGCTCCCGGATGTGGCCGAGTTCGGCGCGGTGATGCGCAGGGCGGGCGTCTCCGCGTCCTCGCGGGTGGTCGCGTACGACGGGGGCCAGGGCTGGGCGGCGGCGCGCGCGTGGTGGCTGCTGCGCTGGGCGGGCCACACGGACGTACGCGTACTCGACGGCGGTCTCGCGGCGTGGCGGGGAGAGCTGTCGACGGCGACGCCCACACCGTCCGTTGGCGACTTCACGCCACGGCCGGGCGCCCTGCCGCTGCTCGACGCGGACGGCGCGGCGGCGCTGGCCCGGGCGGGCCTGCTGCTGGACGCGCGCGCGGCGGAGCGCTACCGGGGCGATGTGGAACCGATCGATCCGGTGGGCGGCCACATCCCGGGCGCGGCCTCGGCCCCGACGACCGAGAACGTCGACGGGGAGGGCCGCTTCCTGCCCGCCGAGGCGCTGGCGGCCCGCTTCAAGACCCTCGGCGCGACGGACGCCCCGCAGGTCGGCGTCTACTGCGGCTCGGGCGTCTCCGGCGCCCACGAGGTGCTGGCCCTGGAGCTCGCCGGCATCCAGGCGGCCCTCTACGCGGGCTCCTGGTCCGACTGGTCCAGCGACCCCGCCCGCCCGGTCGCCAAGGGCTCCGACCGGGGCTGATCCACCGCCCGGGCCCTCCCGGGCCCGGGCGGTCGCTTCCGCGTCTACTCCTGCTTCTTGCGGCGTGTACCGAAGACGATCTCGTCCCAGCTCGGGACCGCCGCGCGGCGGCCCGGGCGGACGCCGTCCGCCTCCGCCTGGCGGTCCGTCGTGCCGATCAGGCGGTCGCGGTGGCCGCTCACCGCACGCGGCATGAGCACGTCCGCGTACGCCGAGCCGGCGCCGGCCGACGCGGCGGGGGCCGGGGGCTCCTCGGCGTCCGGTTCCTGTTCGGGGTCGGCCGTGGACGGCTCCGCGGCGCCCGCGCGCTCGGGGACGACCATGTCGCCCCGGAAGCTCGGCACCGCCTCCAGCAGGCTGGTCAGGGAGTCGCGCTCGGGCTCCTCCTCGGGCTCCGGGACCGGCGGCGGCACCGGCGTGCGGTCCAGCGGCCGGTCGCGCGGCAGCCGCGCGATCCGGGGGACGAAGGGGAAGCTCGGCTCCGGCACCGCCACCGCGTCGTCGGTCTCGCCGATCAGCGCCCGCGCCTCGTCGTCCACGGCCTGGACGAGCCGCCTGGGCGGGTCGTACGTCCAGCTGGCCGAGTGCACCTCGCCCGCGACGCGGTAGACGAGCAGGACCTCCCAGGTGCCGTCGTCCCGGCGCCAGGAGTCCCACACCACGGTGTCCTTGTCGGCGCCGCGCAGCAGCAGCCGCTCCTGCACGGCCTCGCCGAGCTGGGGGCCGGTGTTCTCGCCGGGCCGGCGCACGGGGGTCTTGCGGGCCCGCTCGGCCATGAAGGCACGCTCCGCGAGCACGGGGCCCTCGAAGCGGCGTACCCGCTCGACGGGGATGCCCGCGAGCTGGGCGACCTCCTCGGCGGAGGCACCGGCGCGTATCCGCGCCTGGATGTCACGGGGGCGGAGGTGGCTCTCCACCTCGATCTCGATCTGGCCGAGCCGGGCACGGTCGTTGCGTACGGCGGCGCGCAGCCGTTCGTCGATCGGAAGCGTGTACTCCGTGTTGTCAGCAGCCTTCAGCACCAGTCGTGTGCCGTCGTTGGAGACGGCCACGACACGCAGTTCGGGCATGGGGACCTCCCGGGTGGTGCCTGCCGACGTCACCTGCGTCGCTGCTTCCGCTAGTCGAGTGTGGCCTGCCCGGGTGCAGCCTGCCACAACCTTGCCGAGTTGCCCGGCGTGTCGGGCATGGGCCCTGGAACGCCGTTATGGCACGGTTACCTGTTCGCGACGGAGCGTGACCGCGACGGTCGCGCTGTGCGGCAGGCATCCGTGCGGTACCGCGGCGCCGCCGGATCGAGTGCCATCTGGCCCCCTCCCGTTGGTCCCGGACACCCATCGCAGGACCGGAGCCCAGGGTTCGCCACAGTACTCCATTCGGGCCACCAGGGTGGACCGGCGCGCCGTCGAACTTGTCCCGCGGTACGGCAGTTGGGCCCCCCGGGCTATTCCTCCCCGGTGGCATCCTTCACAGAATCGGCAGAAACGGAACTATTTGCTCCGCCCAAAGGCCCCTTCTCCCTGCATGTACCAACAGACCGGTGGGCAAGGGGACGAAATGGAACACAAGCCGGAGACACGGACAAAAGATAGAGAAGGGAAGAAGAGGCGGCTGGACCTCACCGTCACCCATGTGGCGGGCAGCGCGGTCGCCGCGGTCGTCGCGGCCAAGCTCGCTGCCAAACTGGGCGTGTACGGCACGGTCCTCGGCGCCGGTGTGATCAGCGTCATCGCCACCTGCGGCGGTCCGGTCTTCCAGCACGTCCTGACCGTTGCGGGCGAGCGGGCCCGCGCCGTGCGACGCCCGCGCCCCGCGCCGCCGACGGCGTCGGCGGGACCACCGCACGGCGAGTTCGGCGGTGCGACGACGTACCGCGCCCGTACGCGCACACGCGGCGGGAGCCGGAGCCGCCGTCGGCGGTCGCTCATCGCGGCGGCGCTCGTCTTCGTCCTGGCGATGGCCGGCATCACCGCGTACGAGCTGATATCCGGCCGGGACTTCAGCGGCGGCGGCGGGACCACCATCGGCTCCGTCGTACGCGGCGGGGACTCCGGGCCGCGCCGGCCGGTGACCCCGCACGAGAACCCGTACCGGCAGCAGGCGCCGAGCCCCGACCCGGAGCCGGGCGCGCCCACGGACCCGGCACCCACACCCACGCCGACACCCCCGACGCCGGATCCCGACACCACCCCGCCCACGCCGGCGCCGCCCCCGGCCCCCACGCCGACACCGACGTCCCCGACGCCCGACCCCACATCGCCCTCACCCACACCGGACGACGCGGGGACGACCGCCGAGTGAGGCGTCAGTCGCCCAGCACCCGCCGCAGGTGGTCGTTGCCGAACAGCCGGTCCGGGTCCAACCGGTCGCGGAGCGCCGTGAACTCGCCGAACCGCGGATAGACCTCCGCCAGGTACGCCGCGTCCCGCGTGTGCACCTTGCCCCAGTGCGGCCGGCCGCCGTGCGCCGTCATGATCCGCTCCGCGGCGGTGAAGTACGCCCGGTACGGGGTGCCCTTGTACATGTGCACGGCGATGTACGCGGTCTCCCGGTCCGACGCCGTCGACAGCGCGATGTCGTCCGCCGGGGCCGTCCGCACCTCCACGGGGAAGCTGACGCGCAGGGGCGACCGGTCGACCATCGCCTTCAGCTCGCGCAGCGCGTCGACCGCCGCCTCCCTCGGGACCGCGTACTCCATCTCCACGAACCTCACCCGCCGCGGGCTGGTGAAGACCTTGTACGGGATGTCCGTGTACGTACGCGAGGACAGCGCCCGGCTGGAGAGCTTGGCGATCGCGGGGATGGTGGCCGGCACGGCGCGGCCCACCGAGTTGACCACCTGGAAGAGCCCGTTGGAGAGGAACTCGTCCTCGATCCAGCCGCTGACCCGCCCGGGCGGCGCCGCCGGGCCCGCGCTGCGGTTGTTGCGCTTGGTGGTGCAGTTCCCGGTGTGCGGGAACCAGTAGAACTCGAAGTGCTCGTTCTCCGCGTGCAGGGCGTCGAACTCGGCCGTCACCCGGTCGAAGCCCATCGGCTCCTCGCGCGCGGTGAGCAGGAACAGGGGCTCCACGGCGAAGGTGAGGGCGGAGACCACGCCCAGCGCGCCGAGCCCGATCCGGGCGGCCGCGAAGACCTCCGGATTCTCCTTCTCGGAACAGGTCAGCACGCGCCCGTCGGCCGTGACCAGCTCCAGCTCCCTGATCTGCGCGGCGATGGACGCCGAGTCCCGGCCCGTGCCGTGCGTCCCGGTGCTGGTCGCGCCCGCGACCGTCTGCTCCATGATGTCGCCCATGTTCGTGAGCGACAGCCCCTCCCGGGCCAGGGCCGCGTTCAGCCGCTTCAGCGGAGTGCCGGATTCCACCGTCACCGTCATCTCGCGGCGGTCGATGCGGCGGATCCCGGTCAGCAGGTCCGGCCGTATCAGCACCCCGTCGGTGGCGGCGATGGCCGTGAACGAGTGACCCGTACCGACCGTCTTGACGCGCAGCCCGTCCTCGGCCGCCTTCCGTACCGTCGCCGCCAGCTCCGCCACCGAGGCCGGACGGGCCTCCCGTACGGGCCTGGCGGTGACGTTCCCCGCCCAGTTACGCCACGTGCTGCTGCTCCGGCTGTTCCGGGTCCTGCTCGCGCTGCTCACGCTGCCCCTGCCCCTCCCGCGTCGGCACCGGCCTGCGCAGCCGGCGGTACCCCAGGAACGCCACCGCGGCCGCGAGCACTCCCGCGACGCCGGGGACCGCGTACCCCGCGGCCGCCCCGTGCGCGTCGACCACCCAGCCGGCGGCGGAGGAGCCGAGCGCCACGCCGACCGCGAGCCCGGTACTCGTCCAGGACATGCCCTCGGTCAGCTTGCTGCGCGGTACGTGGGCCTCGACGAGGGCCATGGTCGTCACCATCGTCGGCGCGATGGCGAGGCCTGCGACAAAGAGCGCCACGGCCAGGAACGGCAGGTTCCCGACCAGTTGGAGGGGGATCATACTCACGGCCATCGCGCAGACGCCCAGAAGCCACCTGCGGGACGGCTCACCCTTGAGGTGCAGCAGGCCGAAGACCGCGCCCGCCACGCACGAGCCGAGCGCGTACACCGCCAGCACCAGACTGGCCGCGGCCTTGTGGCCCTCCTCCTCGGCGAACGCCACCGTCACCACGTCCACCGCGCCGAAGATCGTGCCGGTGGCGACGAACGCGGCCACCAGCACCTGCAGGCCGGGGGAGCGCAGCGCCGAGCCACCGGTGTGCTGCTCGACCGGATGGGGCTCCGGCTCGGTGGAGCGCTGGGCGGTCAGCCACCACACCCCGATCGCCAGGAAGACGGCCGCCAGCAGCGGGCCCGCCTCCGGGAACCAGATGGTCGACAGACCGATCGAGACGATCGGGCCGAAGATGAAGCACACCTCGTCGATGATCGACTCGAAGGAGTACGCGGTGTGCAGCTCGCGCCCCGAGCCCCGGTAGATGGTCGCCCAGCGGGCCCGGGTCATCGCCCCGACGCTCGGTACGCAGCCGGCGGCGGCCGAGAAGACGAACAGCGTCCACTCCGGCAGCCCCTGCTGCGCGCAGATCAGCAGGCCCGCCACGGCCGTCACGGTGATCAGGGTGGCCGGGCGCAGCACGCGCCGCTGGCCGTACCGGTCGACGAGGCGGGAGACCTGCGGGCCCAGGACGGCGGCGGACACCGCCAGCGTCGCCGAGAGCGCGCCGGCCAGTCCGTAGCGGCCGGTGAGCTGGGAGATCATCGTGACGATGCCGATGCCCATCATGGCCAGCGGCATCCGGCCGAGGAAACCGGCCGCGGAGAAGCCCACGGTTCCGGGGGCGGCGAAGATCGCGCGGTAGGGACTGGGCAAGGGGTACTCCGGCCGGTGAGCGTAGGGCGCGCGTGGCGTGAACGCGTTGCGTGAGGCGGGTGAAGCGGGTGAGGCGGTGCAAGGCGGTACCGCGGTGAGGCGGCGTAAGGCCTATGGGCAGCCTTGACAGGTTACGCCCGAATGGGTGAGCGCGCACGGCGGTTTTCCGGCTGTCAGACGCGGGTGGCAGGATCAATGCCATGTCCGATCAGCGCGATCCAGCCCCGTACGACGCCCTGCTGCTGCTGTCCTTCGGCGGGCCCGAGGGCCCCGACGACGTGGTCCCGTTCCTCGAGAACGTGACCCGGGGCCGGGGCATCCCCAAGGAACGGCTCAAGGAGGTGGGGCAGCACTACTTCCTCTTCGGCGGCGTCAGCCCGATCAACGACCAGAACCGCGCCCTGCTGGCCGCGCTGCGCAAGGACTTCGCGGACGCGGGCCTCGACCTGCCGGTCTACTGGGGCAACCGCAACTGGGCGCCGTACCTCACCGACACGCTGCGCGAGATGGTGGCCGACGGCCGCCGCCGCATCGCCGTCCTCGCCACCAGCGCGTACGCCTCCTACTCCGGCTGCCGCCAGTACCGGGAGAACCTCGCGGACGCGCTCGCCGCCCTGGAGGCGGAGGGCCTGCCGCTGCCGCGGATCGACAAGCTGCGGCACTACTTCAACCACCCGGGCTTCGTCCGGCCCATGGTCGACGGCGTCCTGAAGGCGCTGTCCGAGCTCGACGAGCCCGTCCGCGCGGGCGCCCACCTCGCCTTCACCACGCACTCCATCCCGGTCTCCGCCGCCGACAGCTCCGGCCCGGCCGAGGAGCACGGCGACGGCGGGGCGTACGTCGCGGAGCACCTGGACGTCGCACGCCTCATCGTCGACGCCGTACGGGACGAGACGGGCGTCGAGCACCCCTGGCAGCTCGTCTACCAGTCCCGCAGCGGCGCGCCGCACATCCCGTGGCTGGAGCCGGACATCTGCGACCACCTGGAGGAGCTGCACGGCGCCGGGGCCCCGGCGGTCGTGATGGTCCCGATCGGCTTCGTCTCGGACCACATGGAGGTCCTGTACGACCTCGACACCGAGGCCACCGCCAAGGCCGCCGAGCTGGGGCTCCCGGTGCGCAGGTCGGCCACCGTGGGCGCCGACCCGCGCTTCGCCGCGGCCGTCCGCGACCTCGTCCTGGAGCGCGCGGCGACGGAGCGGGGCATGGTGGTGGAGCGGTGCGCGCTGGGCACCCTGGGCCCGTCCCACGACCTGTGCCCGGTGGGCTGCTGCCCGGCCCGGGCCGAGCGGCCCGCGGCGGCGGGCGCCGACAGCCCGTACGCGTGAGGAGACGCCGTGACCGACCCGCGTGACCCACTCCCGAACGACCTGCTGGACCTCGCCCTGGAGGCCGGGCGCCGGGCCGGTGCGCTGCTGCGCGACGGCCGCCCGGCCGACCTCGGGGTCCAGGCCACCAAGTCGAGCCCCATCGACGTCGTGACCGAGATGGACATCGCCGCCGAGAAGCTGATCACCGGCTTCCTCGCCGAGCACCGGCCCGACGACGGCCTCCTCGGCGAGGAGGGCGCCGCCACGGAGGGCACGAGCGGTGTCCGCTGGGTCGTCGACCCGCTCGACGGCACCGTGAACTACCTCTACGGCCTGCCCACGTGGGCCGTCTCCATCGCCGCCGAGCGGGGCGGCGAGACCCTCGTCGGGGTCGTGGTGGTCCCCATGCGCGACGAGACCTTCCACGCGGTCCTCGGCGGCGGCGCCTTCCTGAACGGCCGGCCCATCCGCTGCCGCCCGGCCCCGCCGCTGGACCAGGCCCTGGTCTCGACCGGCTTCAACTACGTGGCCACGGTCCGCGCCCACCAGGCCGACGTGGCACAGCGGCTCATCCCCCGGCTGCGCGACATCCGCCGCGGCGGCTCGGCGGCGATCGACCTCGCGGACGTGGCGGCCGGCCGCCTGGACGGCTACTACGAACGCGGGCTCAGGCCCTGGGACCTCGCGGCCGGCGACCTGATCGCCCGCGAGGCCGGCGCCCTCACCGGCGGCCGCCCGGGCGACCCGCCCTCCGGAGACCTGACGGTCGCGGCCTCCCCGGGCGTCTTCGAGCCGCTCCAGGCGCTCCTGGAGGAGTTCGGCGCCTGGCACGACTGACCACGCCCGACGAGGCGAACGGCGCCTCGAAAAGACAGCGGCCCCGATGTCATACCCGGACATCGGGGCTCTGTGCTGCCGGTCGGAACTCAGGCGATCTGCGGGGTGCCGATCTCGACGCCGTGTTCGGCGGCGATCCGGCGCAGGTCCTCGAGCTCCTCCTGCTCGACATCGGCGAGGAAGTCGTCGCCCGTCTCGCGCGCCTGCGTGAGGTGGGTCTCCGTGGTCCTTATGCGCTGCAGCAGTCCTGCGGTGAAAGCGTCCATCGTGCGCCCCCTCGTCATGGGTCGGTGGCACGGGGGTGTGCCGAGGGTTGGTCGATCGGGTTCTCGATCACGCACGGCACCTCTGGGGGACAGAGCGGTTCGTGGCGTGCCACAGACACGGCGTGATCTCGGGTGTGCAGACGTCCTCCCCAAGAGCTACCTCACAGAAACCTCAAGTCATTCGTGAATCCGGTGAATTCCCGGTGCCGACTCCGTGCCGCGGCCCCCGTCCCGGACCGCCCGCAGGCCGCCTTACAGCCGGTTTACGCGCGTAAGGGGCAGGATGGATACCCACAGTCAACAGCTCATTCGCCCGAATCCGGGCTCGGAGGAAGGAACAGCGCCGTGCGCGTACTCGTCGTCGAGGACGAGCAGCTGCTCGCCGATGCGGTGGCCACCGGACTGCGCCGGGAGGCCATGGCCGTCGACGTCGTGTACGACGGGGCGGCGGCCCTGGAGCGTATCGGGGTCAACGACTACGACGTGGTCGTCCTCGACCGCGACCTGCCGCTCGTCCACGGCGACGACGTCTGCCGCAAGATCGTCGACCTGGGCATGGCCACCCGCGTCCTGATGCTCACCGCCTCGGGTGACGTCAGCGACCGCGTGGAGGGCCTGGAGATCGGCGCCGACGACTACCTGCCGAAGCCGTTCGCGTTCAGTGAGCTGATCGCGCGCGTACGGGCGCTCGGGCGGCGTACGACCGTGCCCCTGCCGCCGGTTCTTGAGCGGGCCGGCATCAAGCTGGACCCGAACCGCCGCGAGGTCTTCCGCGACGGCCGGGAGATCCAGCTGGCGCCGAAGGAGTTCGCGGTGCTGGAGGTGCTGATGCGCAGCGAGGGCGCGGTGGTCTCGGCCGAGCAGCTGCTGGAGAAGGCCTGGGACGAGAACACCGACCCGTTCACCAACGTCGTCCGGGTCACCGTCATGACCCTGCGCCGCAAGCTCGGCGAGCCGCCGGTGATCGTCACCGTGCCGGGCTCCGGTTACCGGATCTGACCCGTGGCCACGACACCAGCGCCTCCTCAGGCGCCCCCGAAGCCGACCTGGGACCCCCGGGAACCGGTCCGCCCGTGGCTGCGGCCCACCATCCGGATACGGCTCACGCTGCTGTACGGCGGCATGTTCCTGATCGCCGGCATCCTGCTGCTGTCGATCATCTACCTGCTGGCCGCGCAGGCGCTCCACATCGGCAGCTCGCTGCCGTTCCGGATCGTCGAGGGCCGGCTGCAGAGCGAGATCTGCGAGTTCCCCTACGCGCCGACGGCCGACGAGGCCAACCGCGCGATGAACGCCTGCGTCAACGCACAGCGCCAGCACGCCCTGGACGACCTGCTGCGCCGCTCGCTCTTCGCGCTGCTGGGCCTGAGCGTCATCGCCTTCGCGTTCGGTTACGCGATGGCGGGCCGCGTCCTGTCCCCGCTCGGCAAGATCACCCGTACCGCCCGCAACGTGGCCGGTACGGACCTGAGCCGCCGCATCGAGCTGGACGGCCCGGACGACGAGCTGAAGGAGCTCGCGGACACGTTCGACGACATGCTGGACCGGCTGGAGCGGGCCTTCACCGCGCAGCAGCGGTTCGTCGCCAACGCCTCGCACGAGCTGCGCACGCCGCTGGCGATCAACCGCACCCTGCTGGAGGTCCACCTCTCCGACCCCGGCGCGCCCGTGGAGCTCCAGCAGCTCGGCAAGACGCTGCTGGCCACCAACGAGCGCAGCGAGCAGCTGGTGGAGGGCCTGCTGCTGCTCGCCCGCAGCGACAACGAGATCGTCGAGCGCAAGCCCGTGGACCTCGCGGAGGTGGCCTCGCGGGCCATCGACCAGGTGCACGGCGAGGCCGAGGCGAAGGGCGTGGAGATCCGCGGCGAGCGGGCGCCCGCCGTCGTCCAGGGCAATGGCGTGCTGCTGGAGCGGATCGCGCTGAACCTGGTGCAGAACGCCGTGCGCTACAACGTGCCGGAGGAGGGCTGGGTCGAGGTCACCACCGAGACCCAGGCCGGTCAGGCCGTGCTGGTGGTGTCGAACACGGGGCCGGTGGTACCCGCGTACGAGATCGACAATCTCTTCGAGCCGTTCCGGCGCCTGCGGCAGGAGCGCACCGGCAGTGACAAGGGCGTGGGGCTCGGGCTCTCGATCGCCCGGTCCGTCGCGCGGGCCCACGGAGGCCGTATCATCGCGGAGCCCCGCGAGGGCGGCGGCCTGGTGATGCGTGTCACCCTCCCGGTGTGACCATGGAGGGGTGGCACGCCGCCGTGGTCGTCATTGTGTTCGCTTTGCGCGGAATTTTCGGGACCCGTTCCCGTGTTGACCGTGTGTGATCGATCACAAAGGACCGATTCCGGCCATCTACTCTCCGTGATCAAGAATTCCCCCGGAAAACCAGGAAAAGTCCGGGTTTCCAGGGCCCTGGATCACGGGAAGTACACGGGGTGGCGCCTGCAGGGCGCGGCTCCGGGACCGTGTACGGTCCCGTTCGCCACTCAAATCCGATCACTCCGAAGGGGTCCGGTTGGGTGTCGATTGAGTAACAGACCTTGATGTGAGGCAAAATCTCCGCCTCAGGTCGGGCACAAGACCGGCCTCCCACGCGTTACGTGCGCTGGAGACACCGCAAACACCCAGAGGGGGAGAGCGACATGGCAACGGATTACGACACCCCACGCAAGACCGACGACGACGTCGACTCGGACAGCCTTGAGGAACTGAAGGCCCGCCGGAACGACAAGTCCACCTCGACGGTCGACGTCGACGAGTTCGAGGCCGCCGAAGGCCTGGAGCTCCCGGGCGCCGACCTCTCGAACGAGGAACTGGCCGTCCGGGTGCTGCCCAAGCAGGCTGACGAGTTCACCTGCATGAGCTGCTTCCTGGTCCACCACCGCAGCCAGCTGGCCCGTGAGAAGAACGGCCAGCCGATCTGCCGAGACTGCGACTGAGGTCCGGTCGGCCGTGGCAGGCGACACCCCGTCTCGGAAGCGACGCTTCCGGCTCCCCCTCCACCGGAAGCCGGAGGCGTACCAGGGCGGCACAGGCACGGCACCGGACGCGCAGGACGCGTCCGCCGAGCACTCCGCCCTCCTGCCCTCCCCCGGCGCGCGTGACGACGAGCGAGGCCCTTCGGCCTCGCTCGAAGCAGCGGCCGAGGCCGGACCCACGGGACGCGGCCTACCGGCACAGCAGCAGCACCCCACCAAGGCCCGACGGCGCCTCGAAGCCGTCGAAGCCGTCCGGCGCGGCGTACGCAAGGGCCGCGACGGAGCACGCGCCGGCCTCGGCCACCTCGCCGACCGGCTCATCGAGAACGCCCCGCGCGTCCCCGTCCGCGACCTCGCCACCCTGCGCAAGCAGTTCCCGGGCCTCGGCCCCGAGGAGATCGCCGACAAGCTCATCGCGGGCGCGGCCAACGCCACCTCCACCGTGGGCGCCGGCGTCGGCGCGGCCGCCATGCTCCCCGTACCGCCGGCCATGCCGGCCGAGCTGGCCGCGGAGATCACCGGCGTCGCCGCGATCGAGCTCAAGCTCATCGCCGAGCTCCACGAGGTCTACGGCCAGCGCCCCCCGGGCAACCTCAGGGAGCGCGCCACCGCCTACCTGACCTCCTGGACGGAGGAGCGCGGCATCGACGTCACCAAGCCCACCACCATCAACGCCGCCCTCGGCGGCCGGATGAAGCGCGAGCTGCGCCAGCGGATCACCAAGCGCATGGTGCGCAACCTGCCCAACCTGATGCCGTTCATGGTCGGCGCCGCCGTCGGCGCCATGATGAACCGGCGCGACACCAAGAACCTCGCCGAGCAGATCCGCAAGGACCTGCGCACCCGCCAGGTGCCGTGGGACGCCCTCCCCGAGCTTCCGCCGCTGGACCAGCCGGAGAGCCCCAAGGAGCTCGGCTTCTAGGCCGTTCTAAGCTTTCTAGGCCGCGCGGGCCGCGGCCAGCGCCGCCGCGAGGGCCTTCGGGTCCCGGCTGGAGACGTACACGTACGGCGTCGGGTCCGCCGGGTCCGTCACCTCGACCCGTACCGCCCCGGCCACGTACCCGCGCAGCACCATGAAGGCGCGCGGGTCGGCCTTGTACGTCCGCCAGGCGCGCGCCTCCTCGGCGTCCAGCACCTCCGGCTCGCCCAGCGCCGACACCGGGATCCGCGCGTCCCCCGCGACCAGCGAGCCCGCCACCACGCGCACGCGGACGGAGCCGTACGTGCTGACGCCGATCGCCGCCAGCGCGCCCGCGAGGATCAGGCCGCCGAGCATCGGCAGCGTGCCCAGCGGCAGCGCGATCAGCGCGCCCGACAGCCCGACCAGGGCGGCGATCAGCCACCACGAGCGCGGGGCGGTGAGACGTTCGTCGTACAGCGGTACGGCGGGGGAGGCGGAAGCCGGTGCGGAAGGCTGCATACACCCAAGCTTGGCACGGTGCGCCCCCGGGGCGGCCGCGCGGGTAAGGTCTGCGGCTGTGACCACTGCACTGACGCCCCCCGCCGAGGCCATACCGCCGGTACGGCACCCCGACGCGCCCGCCCCCGGCGAGCTCCTCGGCGCCCATTACGAGCACTGCTTCGGCTGCGGCGGCGCCCAGCCGCACGGGCTGCACCTGGCGGCGCGGGCCGGCGAGGGCGTGAGCGTCACCGCCGAGTTCACGGTGACCACCGACCACCAGGGAGCGCCCGGGCTGGCGCACGGGGGCGTGCTCGCGACCGCGCTCGACGAGACGCTCGGCTCGCTGAGCTGGCTGCTGCGGGTCATCGCCGTGACCGGCCGGCTGGAGACCGACTTCGTGCGCCCGGTGCCCGTCGGCACCGTGCTGCACCTCGAGGCCGAGGTCACCGCCGTGCACGGTCGCAAGATCTACTGCCGGGCGACCGGCCGGATCGGCGGCCCCGAGGGCCCCGAGGCGGTCCGCGCCGACGCCCTTTTCATCGAGGTCAAGGTCGATCACTTCATCGACAACGGCCGCCCGGAGGAGATCCGGGCCGCCATGGCCGACCCCGACCAGGTCCGGCGCGCCCGCGCCTTCGAGGTGAACCCCTGATGTCCCAGAGCCGTAACCCCGTCGACGTACTGATCCGCCGCGTGGACCCGGAGGTGCCCATTCCGTCGTACGGGCACCCGGGCGACGCGGGCGCCGATCTCGTCACCACCGAGGCCGCCGAACTCGCGCCCGGCGAGCGCGCGATCCTGCCCACGGGGGTGTCCATCGCCCTGCCCGACGGGTACGCGGCCTTCGTGCACCCCCGCTCCGGGCTCGCCGCCCGCTGCGGAGTGGCCCTCGTGAATGCCCCGGGCACGGTGGATGCCGGGTACCGTGGGGAGATCAAGGTGATCGTGGTCAACCTGGACCCGCGCGAGAGCGTCCGGTTCGAACGGTTCGACCGGATCGCCCAACTGGTCGTTCAGCAAGTCGAGAGGGTTCGCTTCCACGAGGTGGCGGAGCTTCCCGGCTCGGCGCGGGCCGAGGGGGGCTTCGGGTCCACCGGCGGTCATGCCGCCGTGGAGGGCTGGACGGGTGGGAATCGATACGCTTCGGTCGTATCCGACCGGGAAGGACAGTGACGTGTTCGGACGTCGCAAGAAGAGCAGGGCCGCTGAGGACGCAGCGGACGTGGCGCGCGAGGCCGAGCAGGTCGTCGACGAGGTCGACACCGACGACGCGGCGCAGGACGAGCCGCGCCGTGTGAACCTTCCGCCGGCGCCCCGGCCCGACGGGCCCTGGGACATTTCCGAGGTCTCCCGGCCCGACGAGGGCCGCGTGGACCTGGGCGGCATCTTCGTGCCCGGAGTCGAGGGCATGGAACTGCGCGTGGAGGTCGCGGGGGACGCGATCGTCGCCGCGACGGTGGTGCTGCGCGACAGCGCCATCCAGCTGCAGGCGTTCGCCGCGCCGAAGAAGGAGGGCATCTGGGGCGAGGTCCGCGAGGAGATCGCCTCCGGCATCACCCAGCAGGGCGGCGTCGTCGACGAGGTCGAGGGCCCGCTGGGCTGGGAGCTGCGCGCCCAGGTCCCGGTGCAACTGCCCGACGGCACCGGCGGTGTGCAGCTGGTGCGCTTCGTGGGCGTGGACGGGCCGCGCTGGTTCCTGCGCGGTGTCATCTCCGGTCAGGGCGCGGTGCAGCCGCAGACCGCCGGACTGCTGGAGCAGATCTTCCGCGACACCGTGGTCGTCCGGGGCGAGGGGCCGATGGCGCCGCGCGACCCGATCGTCCTGAAGCTGCCGAACGACGCGCAGATGGTGCCCGAGGGCGTCCAGCAGGAGGACCAGGAGTCCTCGCGCTTCTCCGGCGGCATGGGCCAGCTCCAGCGGGGCCCGGAGATCACCGAGGTCCGCTGACCCCGGAGCGGCTCGAGCGGCTGCGGTACGGCGGATGCTTACGGGCGGGGGCACGGTACGGCCGAGGCCGACCGGGCCCCCCGGCGCCTTTACACCACCGAACGGGGCATGGGCCACCGCTGAGAGCCCTAGGTACGCTTTCTGTATGAGTGCTGCACCGCGTACAGACAAGCCGGCCGGCCGGTTCCGCCGGATGCTCGACCGGCTGTCCAGCTCCCAGGGCGACCTGGAGTCCGAGGAGCTGCAGGAGGATGCTCAGGCGTCGGGGTGCACGCCCATCTCGGCCTGCTCCGACCGGCAGATCGTCACGGTGACTGGTACCTTGCGGACGGTCACCCTGCGCCCGCGGGCCGGCGTCCCCGCGCTGGAGGCCGAGCTCTTCGACGGGACCGCCCCGCTGGACGTGGTGTGGCTGGGCCGGCGCTCCATCGTGGGCATAGAGCCCGGACGCAGGCTCATCGCCTCCGGCCGGGTCTCCATGAGCCACGGCCGCCGGGTCCTCTTCAACCCCAAATACGAGCTCCGACCGCTCGGACAGGAGTAGCCGGTGACGTCTCCCGACAGGCCCACCCCCGACGACCACAACGCCGTGACCGAAGCCGCCCTGTTCGACGCCTTCGGCGGCGTGCGGGGCATGGTGGAGACCGTCCTCCCCGGCTTGCTCTTCGTCACGATCTACACCATCAACAAGGACCTGCACCTGTCCGCCATCGCGGCGCTGGGGGTCTCCCTGCTGCTGGTGGCCGTACGGCTGGTGCGCCGGGACACGGTCAAGCACGCGTTCAGCGGTGTCTTCGGCGTCGCGTTCGGCGTGATCTTCGCGATGATGACCGGCAACGCGAAGGACTTCTACCTGCCGGGCATGCTCTACACGCTGGGCCTCGGCCTCGCGTACATCATCACGACGCTGGCGGGCGTACCGCTGATCGGCCTGGTGCTGGGCCCGGTCTTCAAGGAGAACCTCTCCTGGCGGACCCGCAATCCCGGCCGGAAGAAGGCGTACGCCAAGGCCAGCTGGGCCTGGGGCCTCATCCTCCTCGCCAAGTGCGCGATCCTCTTCCCCCTGTACTGGTGGGCCGACACCACGCAGCTCGGCTGGGTCCTGGTCGCCCTGAAGATCCCGCCGTTCCTGCTGGCGGTGTACCTGACGTGGATCTTCCTGAGGAAGGCTCCGCCGCCGATCGACGTCTTCGCGGAGATGGAGGCGGAGGAGGCCGCGGAGAAGGCCCGCAAGGCGGCGGCGCCCCAGAGCAACGAGGCCTGACGCCCTCCCGTCACCTCCGGCGCCACAGAGGCCCGGCGTACGTCGGGGGCCACGCCCCCGGACCCGCCGCGCACAGCGCCGCGGGGCCCCGCAGCCCCGCTCGGCCGTGCCACAAGGCCCGGCGTACCGCTCGCGCGGTACGCCGGGCCTCTGTGGTTTCCGGTGGTTACTTCCTCAGCCCGTCGTGTCCTGGCCCTGGCGGACCGACAGCAGGTCCTCCAGCTGCTCCTCGCGGGCCTGGGCCGCCACGAACAACAGCTCGTCGCCCGCCTCCAGCGTCTCCTCCGGGCTCGGCGTCAGCACGCGCGAGCCGCGGATGATCGTCACCAGCGAGGTGTCCTGCGGCCACGCCACATCGCCCACCTGCGTACCGGCGATGGCCGACTCCGGGGGCAGCGTCAGCTCGACGAGGTTCGCGTCGCCGTGGCTGAAGCGCAGCAGCCGGACCAGGTCGCCGACGCTCACCGCCTCCTCCACCAGGGCCGACATCAGGCGCGGCGTGGAGACGGCGACGTCCACGCCCCACGCCTCGTTGAAGAGCCACTCGTTCTTCGGGTTGTTGACCCGCGCGACGACCCGGGGCACCCCGTACTCGGTCTTGGCCAGCAGCGAGACGACGAGGTTCACCTTGTCGTCGCCGGTCGCCGCGATGACGACGTTGCACCGCTGCAGCGCCGCCTCGTCCAGCGAGGTGATCTCGCAGGCGTCGGCCAGCAGCCACTCCGCCTGCGGCACCCGCTCCACCGAGATCGCGGTCGGCGCCTTGTCGATGAGCAGCACCTCGTGCCCGTTCTCCAGCAGCTCGCCCGCGATGGAACGGCCCACCGCGCCGGCGCCCGCAATAGCGACGCGCATCAGTGACCGTCCTCCTCGGGGCCGGCGGCGAACGCCGCCTCGACCTTCTCGATCTCGTCCGTACGCATCATCACGTGGACGAGGTCGCCCTCCTGCAGCACCGTCTGCGACGTCGGCAGGACCGCCTCGCCGAGCCGGGTGAGGAACGCCACGCGGACGCCCGTCTCCTCCTGCAGCCTGCTGATCTTGTGCCCGATCCACGCCGCCGACGTGTGCACCTCCGCGAGCTGCACCCCGCCGCTCGGATCCCGCCACAGCGGCTCCGCGCCGGACGGCAGCAGCCGCCGCAGCATCTGATCGGCGGTCCAGCGCACGGTCGCGACCGTCGGGATGCCGAGGCGCTGGTACACCTCCGCGCGCCGCGGGTCGTAGATGCGGGCCGCGACGTTCTCGATGCCGAACATCTCGCGCGCCACCCGCGCCGCGATGATGTTGGAATTGTCACCGCTGCTCACCGCGGCGAACGCCCCGGCCTCCTCGATGCCCGCCTCGCGCAGCGTGTCCTGGTCGAACCCGACCCCCGTGACACGGCGCCCGCCGAAACCCGAGCCCAGCCGCCGGAAGGCGGTGGGGTCCTGGTCGACGACGGCGACGGTGTGCCCCTGTTGCTCCAGGGTCTGCGCGAGTGCCGCTCCCACGCGCCCGCAGCCCATGATGACGATGTGCACGCCTGGTTACCCCGCACTCCTGGTGACTCTGCCGACGAAGCCGACCTGCGTAAACACCCTGCTCACTTCTCTCTCTCAGCCTGCGGTGCGGTGTTGCCCGATGACGAGCTTATGCCGCCACGCCCTTCGTACCCGCATCGGCGCAGGCGTACGGCCCGCGTCGTCGACGGAGTCGTCCGATGGAGACGTCCGGCAGAGATTCCGTGGCGGTAAGAGGTGGCGGGTGGGCGCGTCCCTTTTCGAACGCTTACGATCCTCTGCGTGTCCAAACTGACCGACGTGCCCAAACGGATCCTGATCGGCCGGGCTCTGCGCAGCGACAGGCTGGGAGAAACCCTCCTCCCCAAGCGCATTGCGCTCCCCGTCTTCGCCTCCGACCCGCTCTCCTCGGTGGCGTACGCGCCCGGTGAGGTGCTGTTGGTCCTCTCCATCGCGGGAGTGTCGGCGTACCACTTCAGCCCGTGGATCGCCGTGGCCGTCGTGGTCCTGATGTTCACGGTGGTCGCGTCGTACCGGCAGAACGTCCACGCCTACCCGAGCGGCGGCGGCGACTACGAGGTCGCCAACACCAACCTCGGCCCCAAGGCCGGACTCACCGTCGCCAGCGCGCTCCTCGTCGACTACGTCCTGACCGTCGCCGTCTCGATCTCCTCCGGCGTGGAGAACCTCGGCTCGGCCGTCCCGTTCGTCGTCGAGCACAAGGTCTTCTCGGCCATCGCGATAATCCTCCTCCTCACGATCATGAACCTGCGCGGCGTGAAGGAGTCCGGAAAGCTCTTCGCGATCCCGACGTACGTCTTCGTCGCCGGCGTCTTCATCATGATCGTGTGGGGCGCCTACAAGGGCATCGTCCTCGACGACCAGACCATGAAGGCCCCGACCGCCGACTTCGAGATCAAGCCCGAGCACCAGGGGCTGGCCGGCTTCGCCCTCGTCTTCCTGCTGCTGCGCGCCTTCTCCTCCGGCTGCGCGGCGCTGACCGGCGTCGAGGCGATCAGCAACGGCGTACCCGCCTTCCGCAAGCCGAAGAGCAGGAACGCCGCCACCACCCTCGCCCTCATGGGCGGCCTGGCCGTCACCATGTTCTGCGGCATCATCGGCCTCGCCATGGCCACCGACGTCAAGATGGCCGAGCAGCCCGCCCACGACCTGCTGCGCGACGGCGTGCCCGTCGGCCCCGAGTACGTACAGAACCCGGTCATCTCGCAGGTCGCGGCAGCCGTCTTCGGCGACGGCACCTTCTTCTTCGTGCTGCTGGCCGCGGCCACGGCCCTCGTGCTGTTCCTCGCCGCCAACACCGCGTACAACGGCTTCCCGCTCCTCGGCTCGATCCTCGCCCAGGACCGCTACCTGCCGCGCCAGCTGCACACCCGCGGCGACCGGCTCGCCTTCTCCAACGGCATCGTGCTCCTCGCGGGCGCCGCGATCCTGCTGGTCTGGCTGTACGGGGCGGACTCCACCAAGCTCATCCAGCTCTACATCGTCGGCGTCTTCGTCTCCTTCACGCTCAGCCAGACCGGCATGGTCCGGCACTGGAACCGCCACCTGCGGACCGAGCGGGACCCCGCCGCCCGGCGCCGCATGATCCGCGCCCGCGCGATCAACACCTTCGGCGCCTTCTTCACCGGCCTGGTCCTGGTCGTCGTCCTGGCGACGAAGTTCACGCACGGCGCCTGGGTCGCCCTGCTGGGCATGGTGATCTTCTACGGGACGATGACCGCGATCCGTAAGCACTACGACCGTGTCGCCGACGAGATCGCCGCCCCCGAGGGCCCCACGGACGACACCGTGCGCCCGTCGCGGGTCCACTCCCTGGTCCTGGTGTCGAAGGTCCACCGGCCCACGCTGCGCGCCCTCGCGTACGCGCAGCTGATGCGCTCCGACAAGCTGGAGGCGCTCAGCATCAACGTCGACCCGGCGGAGACGAAGGCGCTCAAGGCGGAGTGGGAGCGGCGCGGCATCAACGTCCCGCTGAAGATCCTCGACTCCCCCTACCGCGAGATCACCCGCCCGGTGATCGACTACGTCAAGTCCCTGCGGCGCGAGAGCCCGCGCGACGCGGTCAGCGTGATCATCCCGGAGTACGTGGTCGGCCACTGGTACGAGCACCTGCTGCACAACCAGAGCGCCCTGCGCCTCAAGGGCCGGCTGCTGTTCACCCCGGGTGTGATGGTGACCTCGGTGCCGTACCAGCTGCGCTCCTCGGAGCTGGCGAAGAAGCGGGCCAAGAAGCGCCAGGAGTGGAACGCGCCGGGCTCGGTGCGCCGCGGCATGTTCGACGAGCGCCCGAAGGAACCGACGGCGAAGAAGTGACACCCGGCCACGTAGACTGGTGGGCTGCCGCCCCGGCAGCCCTGTCTACTTCTGGAGCCACCCCGCCATGCAGAACGCACCTGACTCGTCACTCGTCGGTGAGGAGTACGAGGTCGAGGTCGGCCCCGTGGCACACGGCGGTCACTGCGTCGCCCGCACCGACGAGGGCCGCGTGCTCTTCGTCCGGCACGCGCTGCCCGGCGAGAAGGTCGTCGCCCGCGTCACCGACGGGGGAGCGGACTCCCGCTTCCTGCGCGCCGACGCCGTCCGCGTCCTGGAGGCGTCGAAGGACCGGGTCGAGGCCCCCTGCCCGTACGCCGGGCCCGGCAAGTGCGGCGGCTGCGACTGGCAGCACGCCAAGCCCGGCGCCCAGCGCCGCCTGAAGGGCGAGGTCGTCGCCGAGCAGCTCCAGCGGCTCGCCGGCCTGACCCCCGAGGAGGCGGGCTGGGACGGCACGGTCATGCCGGCCGAGGGCGACAAGGTCCCGGCCGGCGAGGTGCCGGCGTGGCGGACGCGTGTGCAGTACGCCGTCGACGCCGACGGCCACGCGGGCCTGCGCAAGCACCGCTCGCACGAGGTCCAGCCGATCGACCGCTGCCTGATCGCGGCGCCGGGCGTCAGCGAGCTCGGCATCGAGAAGCGCGACTGGTCCGGCATGGAGGCCGTCGACGCGATCGCCGCGTCCGGCTCGCAGGACCGCGCCGTCGTGCTCACCCCGCGCCCCGGCGCCCGGCTCCCGCTGGTCGAGCTCGACAGGCCGGTCTCGGTGCTGCGGGTCGCCGAGGACGGGGGAGTGCACCGCGTCCACGGCCGCCCCTTCGTCCGCGAGCGCGCCGACGACCGCACGTACCGCGTCGGCAACGGCGGCTTCTGGCAGGTCCACCCGAAGGCCGCCGACACCCTGGTGCGCGCCGTGATGCAGGGCCTGCTGCCCCGCAAGGGCGACACCGCCCTCGACCTCTACTGCGGCGTGGGCCTCTTCGCGGGCGCGCTCGCCGACCGCGTCGGCGACAAGGGCGCGGTCCTCGGCATCGAGTCGGGCAAGCGCGCGGTGGAGGACGCCCGCCACAACCTCCAGCACTTCGACCGCGTCCGCATCGAACAGGGCAAGGTCGAGCAGGCCCTGCCGCGCACGGGCATCACCCAGGTCGACCTCATCGTCCTGGACCCGCCCCGCGCGGGCGCCGGCAAGCAGACGGTCAAGCACCTGGCGGGCCTGGGTGCGCGGAAGATCGCCTACGTCGCCTGCGACCCGGCGGCCCTGGCCCGCGACCTCGCCTACTTCCGCGAGGTGGGGTACAAGCCGCGGACGCTGCGGGCGTTCGACCTGTTTCCGATGACGCATCACGTGGAGTGCGTGGCGATTCTGGAGCCGGCTGAGAAGGGTCGCTGACCTGGCGTTTCTCCGAGTGCGCGTTATGGGCGACGGCTTGACGCTGAGGTGACGCTCGTGGCGCTCAATCCATTGCCCTCCTAGCGAACTCCCCCTGTCCGACGCGGGCTTCGCCACCCGAGGCCGTGGCGAGGCAGTCAGCGGCTTCCTCCATGACGCACGCCATGCCGTCGGGGTCATCGGTGAGCAGCGCGACCGTCTGTTCGTAGTAGCCCAGGGCCTCTGCGCAGCGGTCCTGGGCGCACAGGCACCGGGCGTTCCAGAGGGAGACCGTCCACAGGGGCACCGTGCCGCCGTCGGCTGCGGTCGCGGCTTTTTCGGCCAGCTCCAGCTGTTCCTGGGCTTGGGTGAAGTCCCCCTGTGCGATGAACAGGCGGGCGAGCGCGATGTGCAACTCGACGATGAGCAAGCCGATGTCCCCGCTCACGCTCAGCTGATCGCGCAGCAACCCCCGCAGCTCGTCCTCGGCGCCGCTGCGCTCCGCCAGTTGCAGCTGAAGGTCGAGCCGGGTCTGGATGAGGTCGACGAGGCTCGCGGGGCTTACCGGGGAGTCGCTCCCGGCCGGCATGTAGAGATCGAGGAGACGGCTGATCAATGCGATGGCCGCGCGTTCACGTCCCCCGTGCAGAAGCAGACCGAGCAGTTGCAGGGAAATGTCGTGGTAGAGGGGGGAGAGCTGTTCGTCCGCTTCATCGAGTCGGGAAAGAAGCGCACCGTACATGCTCTCTGCTTGTTCCGTCTGATGCGTTTCCGTGAGCGCGTGACCCACGTGGTGAAGCAGAGTGATGTCCAGTTCGGCCGGATCCGTCTCGATGGCGGACATCAGCGCCTGCGCCTCCGCAGCCGCCCTCTCGTCCTTGCCTTGTGCCGCGAGCACCAGGACAAGGACCGAGTGGACCAGCAACCTGTTGCTCACGGAGTCGTTCGAGCACATCCCGCCAAGAACCGCGTGCAGCTGCTCTTCAGCGGCGGGCAGCCGTCCGGTGGCCTGCAGGGCGCGCGCCCATCGGAACTGGAATTGCAGTGTTTCCATATCCTGCGGCCCCCGCTTGGCGCGGCTCTCCTCGAAGAGCCGGCGAGCCTCGTCCACATCGCCGATGGTCTCGTAGTACTGGCCACGAATCGCACCGACCACGGGACGGGTTTCCGGCAGGGCGGCGGCACGCTCCATCATCAACCTGAGCAGTTCATCGGCCTGGCCCCGATGGTTGGAGGCCAGGCAGTAGCCGTAAGAGGCCCATCCGACTTCGACGAACCAGGCCAACGACTCCACGTCGTTCGCGGGAGCGGAGCGCAGGGCAGCCAGAACATGCGGAACCAGGACCTGCCACCGTCGCCATTGAACAGGCGTACCCGTATCCCCTCCCATCCATCGCACGACGCGGGCGGCGGCCCGCCACACCTCAGTGGCTCCGTCTCCGCCACGCACCTGGGCCGCGTTGGTCTCCAGTACCAGAGGGTGGGCTGTGAGACACAGGTTTGCCGCGTTCGCCGTGCCGCTTCCGCCGACTGAGACGTCCATGTCGACCAGGCTCAACAAGCCCACGTCGACGAGTGCGTCGACGGCTGCCTCGCCGTCTTGGAATCCTTCCGGGAACCCGCCCTCCGGAGTGACGAGACCATAGGCGAGCAGCGCGGTGGGGAACGGGGTCGTGGCGAAGCACGACAGGACCCGCATGAGCAATCTGGCTTCCGGCAGCCCTTGTCGGGTGAGCAGGTCGAGGCTGATCTCCCAAGTGTGGCTCACCAGTCGGCGCAGCCGCTGGTCGTCCGTGCCCGACCTGAGTGATTCACCCGCATCGAGCAGCGGGGCGCCCAGCCGGTCGAGTTCAGCCGTGTACCCCGCGAAGTCCCCCACGGGCCGGACGTCCATGACGCCGCGCGCTAAGCCCAGGCTCCTTCGTGCCTTCGCCAGATATGAGCCTGCCAAGTGCAGTCCCAGGGGCAGCCCGCCCAGCCTCGCGGCGAGCGTACGAGCGTCCTCCACCGGCCCGGCGTCTCCCGCCAGATCAGTGAGGACCTTCGCCCCCTCCTCGGCGGACAGCATGTCCACCGCTCGGCACACTGCTTCCGTTCCCCACAGCAGGGGGTTGCCGACGCGACTCGTCACCACGGTGAGGCCGGAACGACTCGGCCGGATCCACCCTGTGCCGTCCCCCGGCAAGCCGTGCTCCGAAGCGACGACCGAGAGGTCGTCCACGGCGTCGACGACGACCAGCCAGCGCTCGCCCGCGCGGTCCAGGCAACGCCACACGAGGTCCAGCGCGCTCGACTGCCCCGCCCATGCGCGACTGAGGTCGTCTTCGGCCACGCCCAGTTCACGGGCGATCTGAGACATACCCGTCAGCAACCGCTCGTTCGTCGTCCCTGACACCCAGAACACCTGGTGTCCAAGGTCCCGGGCGTGCCGGGCAAGCTGCAGCGCCGCTGTCGTCTTTCCGCATCCGCCGAGCCCGTGCAGGACCTGTACCTGCTCATGCCCCTCGGCCAGCGCCCGTTCCAGATCGGCCAACAGGCTGTCCCGGCCATGGAGCCGGGTGGGCAACTTTCCGTACGGAGGACGCACCGAGTAGGTGCCCGGCGTCGGTCCGGAGACGGCCGGGTCGTCCCCGGCCGTACGGCGGGGGAGGCCCCCAGTCTCACGGCGTCGTTCCTGGTCCGCCGCCGTCCGTCTCGTCCGCCATGCGGCCACGCCGCGCGGGGGTGTGCCGGACTTGTGCTGGGCCCTGGCTTCGAGTAGTTGCACGAGGACGGCGAAAGGGCGGTCGTCCTCAGGAACGCTCTTGCCGCTGAACCACAGGCTGAGCTTGCTCTTGCCGAGACTGACCGGAGGACGCTGCCGGCTTCCCCACCGCGCGATCTGGGCGTACGTAGGGGATCCGGCGTTCGTGCGCAGCTGCCTCAGCTCCGTCGCGAGCCGCTCGGCCGCGGACTGGTCGTCCATCCGTCACCCGTTCAATCCGAACCTTCGTTGAACGCCCATTTCACCAGGTCTGGCTTGCGGCGATGTGGGGTTCAGCGGGAAACCGACCCGCTGAACCCCGCACGGATCCGGGTCAATGGCCGACGACCGGCCGGAGAGGCCGGACCTGGAGAGAGGACGTGTGGTGAAGGAATTCGCAGCGAAGTGGCGTGACCGGGCTTGGCGGTTCGAGGCGCTGAAGACAGCGGGAGGGTGGGTGGTCTCAGGTCTTGTCCGCGAACTCGTCAGCCGTGCCCTGTCCTCGTGGTGGGGGTCATGAGCCGCGGCCTTCGGACGGGGACGCGCGAAGGAAGGTGCCGCCCTCGGCTCGTTCCGGCCCTCGACGCGTGTGGCGACTGCGGCCGGCGAGCAGGCGCGTCGGTGCGGCGCTGCGCGGGAGGTCGGAGGCGTGGGCGTCGACCAGGGGCGCGCGGTGCGGGGTCTTAGAATGATGTGGCGATATCACAGCGTGGCGCGGGGGGACATGTGGACGAATTGATCGAGTTCAAGACGGACAGCGGTGCTTCGGTCGTGGTGGCCGTCGAGGAGGAGGAGCGCGGCGCCCGGCCGGTCTCTCGGGGGGACGGCGTGCTGCGGCAGGCGGGACAGACCTTCAACGGCGCGCTGGAAAGCATTCACACCGCGGCCGAGTCGGCACTGAGCGTCTTCCGCGACGGCCATCTCAAGCCCGACGCCGTCGAGATCGAGTTCGGCGTGAAGCTCACCGCCGAGGCGGGCGCGGTGATCGCCAAGACCTCCGTGGAAGGGCACCTCGTGGTGAAACTGAGCTGGACGCCGGGCGCTGCCGGGGGGACACCGGCAGGCTGATGAGCTCCCAGTCCTGGCAGGTGCGGGTCTCCGCGGGCCGCGTCGGTTCCGGGTTCCTGGTGACTGAGCGCCATGTGATGACCTGCGCGCATGTCGTGGACGGTGCGGACCGTGCCGAGGTGACGTTCGCCCAGTACCCCGACCTCGGACCGCTCCGGGCGACCGTGATCACCACCGGCGAATGGTGTGGAGCCGGTGAGGACCGGGGCGACGTCGCGGTGCTTGAGCTCGATCGAGCGGTAGGGGTGACCCCGGCCCGGTTCGCCGCCGTGGACACGCCGTTCGTACGTCAGGCGGCCAGGCTGACCGCGTACGGCTTTCCCCGCGGATACGACGAGGGGATCCTCGGCGAGTTCCGGGGCACAAGCGACCAGTTGATCGCGGGGGAGTGGCTTCAGCTAGAGGCGTGGACGGGTCACGGGCCGCCGCTGGAAGAGGGGTTCAGCGGAGCGGCCGTCGTCCGTGAGGACACGGGCGAAGTCGTGGGCATGGTCACCGCCAGGTACCCGGTGGGCGGCGGCGGACGGATGCTGCCCGCTCGGGCACTCGTCCGGCGCTGGCCCGACGCGGCCGAGCTGGTGCCCGTGCCCGACCACAGCCGTGATTCCGTGGCCGCGCTGCGTGATCTCGTGCTGCGATGCGCGGACGCCTGCGCCCCGGAGACCGCGTACCGGAGCGTCATGGAGCCACTGGCCCCGCTGCCGCCGCCTCCGCCCGCCGGCGGCTTCCTCTCCTTGTGGGACGTGGCCTGGTTCCTGATGACAGAGGTCGACCCCGCGCCGGGCACCGCGCCGTGGGCGGACTTCGCGGCGTACCTCGCCGACCGCACCCAGGATCCGGCCGTCCGAAGCGCGCTGCGCGAGTGGGCCGGAGAACACGGTGCGAGAACCACCCCCCAAGGGCCGCCACGGGCACAACCGGTGCCAGCCGACGGCACGCCATGGTCCCCGATCCTCGTCGAGGTCGAGCGCAGTGGCGCCGACCGCGATGTGTACATCGTCTCGGTCTACGTCATCCGTGACGGGCGGACGCAGCTCGTGGCCAGCAGCACCCTCGCCAGACGGCACGCACAGGAATACGTCAGGGAACACCTCGACCACGCCTTCGGGCAGATCGATCGCGACGGCGAGGAGCTCATCGCCTTCGCGCTGCCCGGGGACTGGCTCGGCGAACCTGTCGACGAATGGCGCACCAGCGCGGCCGACGCCACTCCGCTGGGATGCTTCTCGCCGGTCGTGGTGATGGATCTCAACCGGCGGCGTGAGCGCAGGCTCCAGTTCAGGCTCGAGAAGGCCTGGCAGGCCCTCGACCGCCATGCCGGCAGCACCGCTTGGCAGCGGGTCGAGTGCGACACTCCCCAGGACCCCGCCAAGCTCACCGTCCGCCTCCAGGGGCTCGAGGCCACCGCCGTGGGATACGGGTCGCCTCCCTTCACCGAGCAGTCGCGTGGGCTGCTGCAGGCGGGTCTGAACGCGGCGGCACCCGTCATCGTCTGGTCGCGGGCAAGCTGTTCCGGTCGGCACGACGAGGCCGCCGTGACCGAGCACTCATGCGCTGGTGCCCGCTTCCTCGACGCTCTGGAGGAACGACTGGCGTCCGTTCCTCTGGCTGAACTCCCGCGTCACGTCCACACCTTGCGGAGGGAGGCGTTCATCGCCGAAGAGCCCTCACCGCACTGGGCCGCCGGACTGACCCTCGTCTGGGAGGATCCTCGATGCTTCCCGGAGACGAACATCTACCCGAAATCCCCGGTCCGTTGAGCGACAGTCGAGCGATCTGGAGAACTCCCGTGTCCATGTGGCCTGTGTACACCGGGACGGACGAGCCACACGACGGTGTGTCCCGCCTGCCCGACCCCCCGCCCTGGCGGACCTTCGACGGCGGACCGGCACTGCCCTCCCCGTCGCAGGAGGACGATGCCGTGTCCCGCGACCGGAAACACCGGGCGGGCACCTATCAGGCGACCCCGGAAAGCGTCGACCTGGTGAACGCGGCGATGGTACTGCGCCGACCGCTGCTCATCACCGGCCCGCCTGGCAGCGGCAAGTCGTCCCTGCCCTACGCCGTGGCGAGGGAGCTGAAATTGGGGCCCGTACTGCGGTGGAACATCACCAGCCGCAGCACCCTCCAGGATGGCCTGTACCAGTACGACCCTATGGCCCGTCTCTACGCAGCCAGCAAGGGCGCGGGGCGCAAGCCGGCGGTGGAGCCCGACGACGGGAACCCCGCGGGTGACGCCCTCGAAGACCATCTGCGGCTCGGCCCGTTGGGGACCGCGCTGCTCCCCTACGAGCGGCCCCGCGTCCTGCTCATTGACGAGATCGACAAGAGCGACCTCGACCTGCCGAACGACCTGCTCAACGTGTTGGAGGAGGGACAGTACGAGATCCCTGAGCTGGTCCGTGCCGCCGAACTCGCTCCCAGGGCACGGTTGATGACCGCGGGCGGCGAGAGCCGTGTCACCGTCGACCGGGGGCTCGTGCGCTGCCGCGCGTTCCCCTTCATCGTGCTCACGAGCAACGGCGAGCGGGAGTTTCCCCCCGCCTTCCTGCGCCGGTGCGTTCCCCTGCGGCTCCGGCGCCCCCAGCCGGACCACCTGGAAGCGATCGTGCGCGCACACCTCGGAGAGCTGGACGGGGAGACGACGCAGATGATCGCGACGTTCCTGGAGCGCAGCAGCACGGGTGAACTGGCCACCGACCAGCTGCTCAACGCCATCTACCTCTCACGGGTCCCCGGCCTGACGGCCGAGTCCCGCGAGGCACTGGCCGCCAGCCTCATGACTCATCTCGGCCCGGTCGCGGAGTTCCATGACTTCTGATCCGGCCCAGCCGTCGTCCCCGTCCGAACTGAGGCGTCTCCTCGACGTCCTCGACCGGGCTGGCGGACACGGCGCGGATGCGACGGAGCTCGCCGAGCTGATCTGGCTGGCGAGCCACAGCGGCACGCCCGCGCACGCCGCACGACCAGACCCCGAGGAACCGGCACCTAAAGCGTCGATCTCCTCATCGGCCGGGAGCACCGAACCCTCCATGAACCCGGAGTCCCCGCCGGCATCGGCAGGTCGAGGTTCTCAGCTGTCGCACCAGTCCGACGAAGAGCCGTCGGGCGAGGGCCGGTACAGGTCGCTACTGGCGCCGCTGCCGCCCATGCTGCCGCACCCGCTTCCCCTCCAGCGGGCCTTGCGGCCGCTCCGGCGCCGGGTGCCTTCGCGCCTGAGTACGGAGCTGGACGAGCGGAGTACGGCGTACCGCATCGCCAGTCAAGGCGCACTGCCCGGCACCTGGCTGCCCGTGCTCCGGCCGAAGCCCGAGCGCCGACTGACCCTCTACCTCGTGTACGACGCGGGGCCGACGATGCCCATCTGGCGCCCGTTGTGGCGGGAGCTCCACCGCGTCTTCGGGCAGACCGGCGCATTCCGCGGGATCAAGCTGCTGACACTCACCCACGACGGCCGACTGCGGCAGTCCCCCGGTGGCCGGCTGGCCGCTCTGCCCCCGCGCGACGGCCGCGCCGCGGCCCTCATCCTCAGCGACTGCAGCGGCCCCCATTGGTACGCTGGTGACGAGGCGACCGCGCGCTGGCACGGGGTACTGGGCCGTTGGGCGCGCACGATGCCGGTGGCCATTATCCAGCCCCTCCCGGAGCGGCTCTGGCGGCGCACCGCACTCCCCGGCTCGGCGGGTTTGCTGTCGGCGAGCGGACCGGCCGCCGCCAACTCGGGTCTCCGGTTCACTCCGTACGACCCGCCGCGGGAAGAGCGTACCGGGCTGCCGTTGCCGTTGCTGGAGCCCTCTGCCCGCTGGTTCGGACACTGGGCGGAACTCGTGGCGGGAGGCCCGGAAACCGAGGTGCCGGGGGTGGCCGCGACGCTAACCACCGACCCGTCGGCGGCTCCTTTCGAATCCGGGGGAATCGCGGCCGAGTCGCTCTCGCCCGAGGAGCTCGTCCTCGATTTCCGGTCCTACGCCTCACCGCAAGCGCTCCGCCTCGCCGCGCACCTGGCCGTGGTCGAGCTCAGCCTGCCCGTGATGCGGCTGGTCCAGGCCGCCACGGAGGCGCGGCCGGAGCCGCAGCACCTGGCCGAGGTCGTCCTCAGCGGTCTGCTCACGACGGCCCCCGGCAAGCCGGCCTCCTCGGGCCACTACGTCTTCCGCCCGGGCGTGCGTGACGTGCTGTCGCGTGCCCTGCCCCGCTCGACGGCCACGCGCATCGGCGCCGTCATCCAACGGCACGCCGGCTTCAGGCCGGGGGAGTTCCCCGTCGTGGCATCGACCGGTGGCGCCGAGGAGGAGGGGCGGCCGGGCGGGGTGCCTTTGGCGGTGGTGACCGCGGAAACGGTACAGAGGCTAGGCGGGCGCTCGGAGGGGAGCGCGGATGAGGACGGGACGAACACGGGTGCTGATGTTCCGGGTTCCCTCATCGACAGGCGCTATCAGCTGGTCGAACGACGCCACGCCGGGCCGACGTCCGACCTCTGGCGGGCGACGGACGAGGAACGGGACCAGGACGTGACCCTCAAGCTCTTTCACGCGTCGATCACGGACGACGTCAGGAAGCACCGGTTCCTCGCCGACGCGGAGCGGCTGGCGGCGATCGGAGTCCGGGGGCTGGCGCGCGTCGGCGACTTCGGGTTCCACGACGGCCGTCCATATGTGGTGACGGATCTCGTCGACGGAGAGGATTTCGAGCGACTGCTGAGCCCTGCCGCCGGGACCATGTCCTGGGAGACGATCAGGGAAATCGGTGGACAGATCATCGGGACGCTCGCCGAACTGCACCTGCACCGACTGTCCCACCTGGACCTCAGTGCGGCGGCCCTGGTGATGCGCCACGACGGGCGCGTGATTGTCACCGATCCAGGTCTGGGTGTCCATGGGCTGCAGGCCGACCACGACAATGAACACCGGCGGTGGGCCGCCGATCCGTCCGGCCCCATGCCCGCGTACCGATCACCCGAGCAGCTTTTCGGCCCGACTGCCGATCACCGCAGCGACCTGTACTCGCTCGGCTGCCTCTTCTACGCGATGGCTACTGGGTCCGCCCCTGCCCCGGACTCCCGTGCCGTGCGCAACGCGTGGACGCATGGAATGCCGCATCCTCAGCCAGAGCTCCGTTCCGGCTTCCCTCCCGAGTTCGACACGCTCGTCACCGACCTGCTCGCCACTCACCCCGAGGACCGGCCGGACCACGCGGAGGCGGTGATGGCGAGGTTCACGAGCGTGGGTGCGGACGACGAGGAGCTCACCGCGGTCACCCGCGCCATGCTGGCCCTGGACCCGGACAGCAGCCGCATGG
Source organism: Streptomyces sp. NPDC030862 (assembly GCF_055571835.1). Classification (NCBI taxonomy): domain Bacteria; kingdom Bacillati; phylum Actinomycetota; class Actinomycetes; order Kitasatosporales; family Streptomycetaceae; genus Streptomyces; species Streptomyces sp. NPDC030862. Next base: position 150,384 of record NZ_JBVIEN010000012.1, read on the forward strand.
GGCGTGTCCTGCGGGACACCATCGACGCCGTGCTCGACGGTCCCCGGACCGGCCGCTACGACTGGGCGCACCTCTTCAAGACGGAGAAGGCCCACTTCGGGGCCCTGGTGGAGATCGCCGTCCAGCGGGAGTTCGCGTTCGCCGACGGAGCCCGGATGGACTACCGGATCGCGGGGGTGGAGGTGGACTTCAAGTACTCACATCGGTTCGGTGGCTGGGTGATCCCGCCCGAAGCCGAGAATCACCTGTGCCTCTTGGTGTGGGCGGACGACCACCGGAGCTGCTGGAGTGCCGGCCTGCTGCGCGCCAGCCGGGAACGGCTCAATCTCGGCTTGAACCGGGACGGGAAGTTCACGGTCAAGGCGGAATATCGAGACAAGATCGTCTGGCTCTGGCGCGATGCGGCCCTCCCGGAGAACACCCTGCTGCACATACCCGCCGACGACCGCGACGCGATCCTCGCGCAGCCGTCCGGTCAGCGCCGCGCCAACGAGCTGTTCCGGCGAGTGCAGCACCGCCGGATCGGACGAAACACGATCGGCACCGTTGTACAGCAGCACGACTACATGAAACGGGTCCGCGGGAACGGCGGGGCTCGTTCCGCGCTCCGGGACGAAGGGATCATCATCCTGGGTGACCGCCGAGCCCACCAGGACATCGCCCGCCGACTCGGGCTCCCTGTCCCTCAAGGCGGGGAATTCGTCAGCGCGCGGTTGGTTAAGGCTGTTCCGGGCAGTGGCAGGCCCGTCGTGGAGCTCGACGGTGCGCAGTGGTCGGTGGCACTCCCAGGAGACCCCGAGGTCACGGCGCCGAAACTCCCGGATGCATTTGACGGTTTGCGATGACTTACCGTGTCGAGTGCGTCGCGATCCTTTAGCCTGCAGAAAAGGGCCGCTGACCGGGGCAGTTGCCGACGGCTCGTCATGCACGACTGTCGACCGCCGGGCGGAGCACCCAGCTGTATGGCGGTAGGCACCGTGAAGGGGCGGGGAGACCGGCTGCCGAGCTGTTGTCGCCCCCGCCCAGCCTGAGATCGTCGGCTTGTGGTTCGGGGATGGCGGGTAGCTGGGGGCGGGGTCGCTGCCCCTAGGGTGCCGCATCCCGCACCGGGGGCCGTCGGACTCGCGTCCGGCTCGCTCGGCGGCGGAAGCAACCGCAGCGGCACCGTCCAAGCTCAACTTCTCCTCAGACAACAACTGTTCATGTGTGTGCCGCCCCGAGCTCGGTCATGATGCGTCGCATGAAGTCCGAGACCAGGCGCCTTATCCTCGCCGTCGTGGGCATGGCCGCAGCCATTGGGTACGTCCTTCTCCTGTGGCGCGGGCCGTGGTGGATCGACGGTGCCCACCTACGCGAGACGGACCTGCAGCCAGCTGATGGCGTCGTCATCACCGGCTTCCGGACCATGCTTGTCGCCATCGGGGCTGGGGCGGTGGCCGGACTCGGGCTGTACTACACCCACCGGAACCACCGGCACGCCGAGAAGCTGTACGAACACAGTCAGGAGCAGTTCGCACATGTGCGTGAGAAAGATCGTGAGCAAGCGGAGTTGACGCGCGAGGGGCAGGTCACCGACCGGTACGTTGCGGCGATCAAACTGCTTGGGTCCGGCAATCTCCACGAACGGCTCGGCGGCATTTACAGCCTCGAACGCATCATGAACGACAGTGAGAGAGACCACAGGACAGTCGTCGAAGTCCTGTCGGCATTCGTGCGCACCCCGGAGGGGGAGAGGAGCAGGTCGAAGGAAGGGACGAAGAAGCGCTCGGGTGAGGACTCGGTGGAAGCGTCACGTGTCTCTCTCGCCCCCGACGTGACTGCGGCCTTGGCGGTCCTTGGACGCCAGCCGGTGCGGCAGAGCCATCCCGTGGTGGACCTGCGTGGGGCCCGCCTCACAGGCGCCACGCTTCAGGACGTAGACCTGCAAGATGCGAACCTGCAAGGGGCCGAACTGACGGGCGCCCGCCTGGACGCCGTCGTGTTGACCGGCGCGCATCTCGCGTCGGCCAGACTGACCGGGGCTACTTTCTGGGAAGGGGACCTGTCTCACGCGATCGCCCCTGGCGCCAACTTCACCGGGGTAGTAGTTGTTGGCACGAACTTCACGAACGCGGTACTAACCAGCGCGCTCCTGGTGGGAGCGGACCTTTCGTATGTTGATTTCAGCCACGCATCATTGCACCGCGCCAAGCTGACCGGTTCACGTCTGGCCAAGGCTGTGCTGAGTCACGCAAATCTGGAACATGCCGACTTGGGCGGGACAAATCTAGAGGGTGCAGACCTCACTCACGCTGATCTCGTCGGCGCGAAACTCGCGAACGCAGACCTCACGGGGGCCGACCTCAGCGGAGCCAACCTGGCCCACACCGACCTTACGGACGCCAAGGTTGCTGCCGCAGATCTCAGTACGGCCAGTGGGCTGAGCATTCGTCAGCTCATCAAGGCGCACCTCACCCATGACACGAAACTCCCCGAGAAGCTGGCCGCGGACTCGCAAGTCAAGGCTCGTATTGACGAGTGTGAAACACCCGAGGCTGAAAGGAGCCAGGAGTAATCCGCTGATGGCGTGGCAGGCGCTCATCTAGAGGCTGTCGATGCCGTTCTGCTACGTTCCGGCTGTGTGGGCATGCTTCATGGCGTGGACGTCAACCCTGGCCTCTCCCCATCGAAGGGCTACCCCAGCGTGCCATCGGCTTTATCCCATCCCCCGCCTCGTCGCGTCCCCTTCCAAGAGGTCACGGCTTTAGTGCCCGAGGGCACGGCGCCGGGTGAGGGACAGATACGAAGAACGTCGAGGGTCGCCTTCTCGGCCTCCGCATCGGCGGTGGCGCAGTCCCCAGCGCTCTCCAGCACACCCTCATCGACAGCGCCCGGTCACGGCTCCTGCCGAATTTCGCGGGGCGTCCGCATAGCCCGTCGTCGCCCATGAGGGGGTTCCGACGGGAAGGCAATCGCGTCGGTCCTCACGCAACCCGGTCGTGAACGCGCGACGCCTCTTCGCCGTGGCGAGCGGCGTCCCCTGCCGCCACCTGCGGGCCCTCCCCTTGCAGAGGACTTCGGCGCAGGGCCAGCAGCGTTCCCGTCAGCCAGGCCAGGGCGAGGACGCCCGCCGCGATCAGGGTGGGCGCGTCTGGGGCGATGAGGGGCTGGCCCCGCAGGGCCTGCCAGGTCACCAGGGCGACGAGGCCCAGATAACCGGCCGACGTGACGATCACCAGTCGTGTGCGTACGGCCGGGTCGGCGAGCCGGGCTCCCGGGTGCCGGCGGGCCGCCGCGGCCAGTGCGAGGGCCAGCAGCGGCAGCACTTGGAGGGCGTGCATCCCGGTGAAGTGGGCGATGCGCAGATCGCCCCCGGTGGCCGCCCAGCCGGTGAGCGGCAGGTGCGGACCGCCGTCCGGGACTCCGACGCTGTGGGCGCCCACCGTGCCCACCACCTCGCCCGACAGTTGCTCCGGCGTCGGCTGGCTCATCAGGAAGCCGAGCGCGAGCCCGACGACCCCGATGCCCGAACCGAGCCGGATCGCCCAGGCGGTCGCCCGGTCGGGCAGCGGCTGCCGGAACATCAGGACGGCGACGACCACCCCGGCCAGCCACAGCACCGCCACGGTCACGCCCATCACGGCGTACAGGCCGGCGTCCAGCGCGGTCTCGTCGTTGAAGTGGCTCCGCTTGCCCCGTGCGGCCTGCACGATGATGAGGGCCACTTCCACGGACGAGGCAGCCGTGATCACCGTCCCGGCCCACCAGCTGATCCGCCGGCCGCGGTCGAGGAGCGACAGCATCCAGGCCAGCGTCGCGGCGTACGCACCAAGGGACAGCGCGAACTTGAGCGGCTTCTCCCAGATCGGCATGCCGAGCAGCACCCGGTCGTCGACGACCAGGCCGACGGCGCTGACGACGCCGACGACCGCCATCGCCGCGACGAAGTACATCAAGGGCCTGTGCAGGTCACGCACGGGCATGGATTCCCCCCGGAAAAGGACGCGTCAGATGGTGTGGCCCGCGCGCTGACCGACCGCCGACGGGCGGCCGTGGAGCCGGCCGGCGATGGCCGAGGCCACCTCCTCGCGATGGGTCTGGACGAAGAAGTGCCCACCGGTGAACGCCTGCACATCACAGGCGCCGGTGGTGTACGCCTCCCAGGCCGCGGCCCCCTCCGGAGAGACGTGGCCGTCCTCGGTGCCCGTGAACACCGAGATCGGGCAGGACAGCACACCGTCCCCGGGCGCGGGCGGCACGTAGCACTCCACCGCCTTGTAGTCGGAGCGCAGCGTCGGCAGCAGCATCCGGACCAGTTCCTCGTCGGCCAGCACCTGTTCGGCCGTCCCGCTGATCCGGCGCAGTTCCGCGAGGAGCGTCTCGTCGTCCTGGTCGTGGAGGTCCGGCCGGGTCGCGGGCAGGCCGGGCGCCCGGCGGCCGGAGACGATCAGGCGGACCGGACGGATCCCTCCGGCCGCCTCCAGCCGACGCGTGACCTCGTACGCCAGCAGGGCTCCCATGCTGTGCCCGAACAGGGCCAGCGGCCGGCCGGGGTCGAGTTCCGTGAGGGACTCGGTGACCCGGTCGGCGAGCTCGGCCATGTCGTCGAGCGACGGTTCCGAGCGCCGGTCCTGCCTCCCGGGGTACTGCACCGCGCACACCCCGACGAGGGGTGCGAGGAGCTTGGACATCGGGAAGTAGGTGCTGGCGGCTCCGCCCGCGTGGGGGAAGCACAGCAGCGTCGTCCCGTCGGGGGAGCCGCTGGAGAACCGCCGCAACCAGCCGCTGCGGAGAGGGGGAACGGTCATGACCGCTCAGGAACCGTTCTTCCCGCGCGGGACGACCACCTGGTCCACGATCCCGTACTCCAGGGCATCCTGGGCGGTGAGGATCTTGTCACGGTCGAGGTCCTCGCGGATCTGGTCCCGGTCGCGGCCGGTGTGCAGGGCCATGATCGTCTCGATCCGGTCCCGGATGCGCTCGATCTCCAGCCACTGGATCTCCAGGTCGGAGACCTGTCCCTGCTGGCCCGGGCTGGCCGGCTGGTGCATCAGCACGCGGGAGTTGGGGAGCGCGATGCGCTTGCCCTTGGTGCCGGCCGCCAGGATCACGGAGGCGGCCGAGGTCGCCTGGCCGATGCAGACCGTCTGGATGTCGGGCTTCACGAACTGCATCGTGTCGTAGATGGCGAGCAGCGAAGTGATGGAGCCGCCGGGCGAGTTGATGTAGATCGAGATGTCGCGGTCCGGGTCGGCCGACTCCAGGCAGAGGAGCTGGGCCATGACGTCGCTGGCGGACGTGTCGTCGATCTCGGAACCGAGGAAGATGACCCGCTCTTCGAAGAGCTTCGCGTACGGGTCGTACTCCCGCGCGCCCTGCGAGGTGCGCTCGACGAAGCGGGGGATGACGTAACGGGCCTGGGGCGCGTAGTCGTGCATGGACAAGGCAGCCTCCGTGATGTCCGGGATGCGGTGGCGGGAGCGGGCGGGGCAGGGCGTGCTGAGGGCACGCCGATGCGGCGCGGCGGCACGGCGGGTGACATGCCGTCACCAGCCGTACCGCCCGCACCGGTGTGATGCGTTGCCGTCAGGTCAGCGGGCCGCGAGCCCGCCGCCACCCGAGATGGCCGGAGTGGACTGGATCACGTCGTCGATGAGGCCGTACTCCTTGGCCTCCTGCGCGGAGAACCAGTAGTCGCGGTCGGAGTCCTTGGTGATGCGCTCCACGTCGTTGCCGGAGTGCTGCGCGATGAGCTCCGCCATCTCGCGCTTCGTCTTGAGGAGGTGCTGCACGTAGATGCGGATGTCGCTCGCCGATCCGGAGAAGCCGGCCGACGGCTGGTGCATGAGGATCTTCGCGTGCGGCAGGGCGAAGCGCTTGCCGGGGGCGCCGGCGGTCAGCAGGAACTGCCCCATGGAGGCGCAGAAGCCCATGGCGATGGTGACGACGTCGTTCTTGATGATCTGCATCGTGTCGTACACCGCCATGCCGGCGGTGACCGAGCCGCCCGGCGAGTTGATGTACAGGTAGATGTCCTCTTCGGACTGGGCGGCGAGCATCAGGAGCTGCGCGGTGATGCGGTTGGCGATTTCGTCATCGACGGCCTGGCCGAGGAAGATAATGCGGTGCCGGAGCAGGCTGCTGAATACCTGGTCGCCCATTCCCCAGGGCGCCGGTGCGTCGCTGTTCATTCGGGGCGTCTCATGGCCGAATTCCGCCGGCTGAAAGTCATCCTGACGAGTCACTGAACCCCCAAGTGGATCCACTGGCGGCCACAGCCACCGTTCGATGTATCACTGCCGTTCCGGTCCTGCTGATCCGACCGATGCGCTCAACTGACGTGACACTTACCGATCTTCACTCATCGGACCGTAGCACGATCACCACGGGGACTCAGCCGAACCGTAGTTCGTTCGCTGAGAGCGCACGTCATCCCGGCTGGCCAGCGGCGATGGTTCGCCGCGGCAAGCGGATTGGGTGACTGTGATTAGATCCGGAAGATCAGAAGCACCGTTCCTGCGGGGGGTAGAGCGTGGCCATAGAGGAGCACCGTAGGCTAGAACGAGCCAATTTTCTGAGAAAGCGGCGAGAAAGCATCTTGCCTTGCGAAGTGGGACTTCCTCAGGGGGTGCGACGACGGACTCCCGGGCTGCGCCGCGAAGAAGTCGCCGTGCTGGCCGGGCTCAGCCCGACCTGGTACACGTACCTCGAACAGGGCCGGGACGTCTCGCCCTCGCCCGAGGTCCTGAACAGCCTGGCCAGCGTGCTCGGACTGTCCGTCTTCGAACGGGACTACCTGCTCAACCTGTCCAGCGAGCGGCCTTCCCCGCTGCCCGCCGCCAAGGTGCCCAAGTCCTGGAGGTCGCTCGTCGCCGTGGCGGAGGGGATGTACCCCTTCCCCGCCTACGTCTGCTCCCTCTCGGGCGACCTGCTTGGCTGGAATCGTGCGGTGCCGGACTGGCTGGCGAACTTCGGCAGTCTGCCGGGCCGTGAGCGCAACCTCCTTGTGTGGATGTTCACTTCCGAGGAGGCGCACCGCCTCTTCGTCGACTGGGAGGACGTCTCCCGCCATTTCATCGCCTGCTTCCGGGCCGAGGTGACCGACTGGCGGACCTGTCCGCGCACCGGCCCGTTGGTGGAGGAACTCGCCGCGCGCAGCCCCAGGTTCCGCATGTGGTGGGACGAGCACCAGGTGGCGGGGCCCCTCAGCAGGACGCATCGCATGCGCCACCCCAAGCGTGGGGTCATCGACGTACGGATGGTCGAGTTGCTCCACAGGGACCCGGACGGCGCGGTGCGGCTGATCGTCCACACACCGGTGAGGGAGATGCCGCGCAGGCTCGTCGCGGCCCAGGCGTGTTGATCCCGCAGGGCTGAGGACTTGGCGATGGGGGAGCCCGGGGCCGTCGCGCACGGATCGTGTGTGCCACGGCCCCCGGGGCCCCCTGTTCGTCTGGGGAGCATCCGCAAAGGAGCGTCCTGCCTTAGGCGTCGGTGCGCGGGGCCAGCTGCTCCGCGAGGTGGTCCGCCAGTTTGCGGATCGTCGGGAAGTCGAACACCAGCGAACTGGGCAGGACCAGCCCCGTCTCGGTCGTGAGCCGGTTGCGCAGGTCGACCGCCATCAGCGAGTCGAAGCCCAGATCGAGCAGTTCCTCCTCGACCTCCACCTCGTCCGGATCGTCGTAACCGAGGACCTCGGCGACGGTGCGCAGCACCAGCGCGTACGCCTGCTCGGCGTCCAGCACCACCGGTTCGGCAGCGGCGTCCTCGGACCCGGCCTGGTCCGAGGCGCCCGCCGGGAGCGCGGAGAGGATCGCCGGCAGTGCTCCCGACGCCGCCCGCTCCGCCAGTGCCGCCCCGTCCAGGTCCACGGCGACCAGGGCGGGATCCGCCCCGGTCAGTGCGGCGTCGAGCAGACCGAGGGCCGCCGTGGCGGGCATCGCCCGTACGCCGGACCGGTCCATCCGGCTCCGATCGCCGGCAGCGAGGCTGCCGCCCATGCCGTCCCCCTCCCACAGGCCCCAGGCGATGGAGGTGGCGGGCAGGCCGAGGGTGTGGCGGTGTTCGGCGAGTGCGTCGAGGTAGGTGTTGGCTGCGGCGTAGTTGCCCTGTCCCGCGTTGCCGATGATGCCGGCGTACGAGGAGAAGAGGACGAAGGCGTCCAGGTCCAGGTCCCGCGTCAGGTCGTGCAGGTGCCGGGCTGCGTCGGCTTTGGGGGCGAAGACGGTGGTCAGTCGCTCCGCCGTCATGGTCTCCAGGGTGCCGTCGTCGAGTACGCCGGCGGTGTGGATCACGGCGGACAGGGGGTGGTCCGTCGGGATGCCGTCCAGTAGCCCGGCTATCGCGGTCCGGTCTGCGATGTCGCTGGCTGCGATGTCGACGCGGGCGCCGAGTGCTTCGAGTTCGGCGGTCAGCTCGGGGGCGCCGTCGGCGGCGGGGCCGCGGCGTGATACCAGCAGCAGGTTCCGCACGCCGTGCTCGGTGACCAGGTGCCGTGCTACCAGCATGCCCAGCGCCCCGGTACCGCCGGTGACCAGCACCGTGCCCTGCGGGTGCAGCACCGGCCGGGCGGCCGCGGCGGGACCGGCGGGATCGGCGGGACCGGCCTGGACCAGGCGAGGCACGTACACCGTCCCGGCACGCAGCACGAGCTCCGGTTCCCCGGTCGCCAGTGCCGCGGGCACGGCTGCCGTCGAGGCGTCGCTGCCGTCGGTGTCCAGCAGGACCAGCCGGCCCGGCAGTTCGGACTGCGCGGAACGGACCAGTCCGCGGGCGGCGGCAGCGTCGGGACCGGCGGTGAGCGGCTCTCCGTCGACCGTGACCGCGCGGGAGGTGACCACGACGAGACGTCGTACGGCCGGGTCCTCCTCGGCCGCCAGCCGCTGGATCCGTGCCAACGTCTCCGCGGCCGCTTCCCGCGGTCCGGCTCCGGAGGGCACGGTGAACAGGACGTCCCCCGGGTCGATCGGGGCCGGCTCCGGTGCCGACGCACCGGACGGCAGGGCGATGTGATCCACCCTGTACAGCGCGGCGGCGGGCGCACAGCCGACCACGGCCGGAAGCACCGCTTCGGCATGGCGCCGCCACGGCCCGGGCCGTGCACCCGCCGCCACGGGGCGGGAGTGCAGGACGGCCGCGCGGTGCCCGCGCGCATCGGGGCGGGCGAGAGCGAGCTGTACGTCCACGGCGTCGTCGGCGGGCAGGCGCAGCGGGGCGTGCCGGGTGAGCACCAGGGGAATGCCGTCCAGCAGCACGCCACCCGCGGCCAGCTCCTGGTCCACCAGTTCCGCGTGGGTGGCGGCGGACAGCCGGGCCGTGTGGACCGTGCTGCCGTCCGCCAACTCCAGGCCGGCGCCGAGCACCGGGTGGTGCCCGGCCCCCGGCAGGGCCGGAGCCGAGTGCTCCTCGGGCGACGGGGAGAGCCAGTAGCGCTGTCGTTGGAAGGCGTACGTGGGCACGGGCGCCGGCCGTGTTCCCGGCGGGAACAGCGCCGCCCAGTCGAGCTCGGCGGCTCCGGTCACGTACATCCGGCCCACCGCCGCGGCCAACGCGGCCGGGTCCGGAACCGCGACGGCCACGGCCGGGCGGTCCTCCGCCGCCTCGTCGAGGACCCGTTCCACGGCGGGCGAGAGTACGGCGGCCGGTGACACCTCCAGGAAGGTGGTGGTGCCGTGGGTGCGGAGGGTGTGGATTCCGTCGGCGAAGCGGACGGCTTCGCGGATGTGGCGTGTCCAGTAGGTGGGGTCGGCGAGTTCGTGGTCGGTGGTGAGGGTTCCGGTGATGTTGGAGATGAGGGGGAGTTGGGCGGGGTGGAATTGGAGTGTTTCGACGGTGTGGTGGAAGGCGTCGAGTATCTGGTCCATGTGTGCGGAGTGGAAGGCGTGGCTGACGCGGAGGCGGGTTGCCTTGCGGCCGCGGTTCTTCCAGGTGGTGATGAGGGTGTCCACGGCTTCGGCGTCGCCGGAGATGACTGTGGCGTCGGGTGCGTTGACGGCCGCGATGTCGACTCCGGGGGGGAGTGTGGCGCGGACTTCGGTTTCGGGTGCTTGGAGGGATGCCATCGCGCCCGTGTGCTGGGCGGATTGCATGAGTCGGCCGCGTGCTTCGACGAGGGTGCAGGCGTCGGTGAGGGTCCATACGCCGGCGAGGTAGGCGGCGGTGATTTCGCCGATGGAGTGTCCGGCGAGGAAGTCGGGTCGGACTCCCCAGGTCTGGAGGAGTCGGTAGAGGGCTACTTCGGTGGCGAAGATCGCGGGTTGGGCGAAGCGTGTTTCGTCCAGGAGGGCGGCCTGGGGTGTGTCCTTGTCGGCGAACACGATCTCTGCCAGGGGGCGTCCCAGGAGCGGGTCGAACGCGGTGCAGATCTCGTCGAAGGCTTCGGCGAACACGGGGTGTGATGCGTACAGTTCGCGGCCCATGCCCACCCGCTGGGAGCCCTGCCCCGCGAACAACACCGCCAGACGGGACCCGTTGACGGGCCTGCCCTGGACGACGGACGGCACCGCCCGGCCTTCGGCCAGGGCCCGCAGTCCGGTCAGGAACTCCTCCTGATCGCGGCCCACCACGGCCGCGCGGTGGCTGAAGGCGGTGCGGCCGGTGGCCAGAGCCAGGCCGGTCGCGGCCGGGACAGCGGCTGCCGGGTCGGCCTCGACGTGTGCGACGAGGGCCTCCGCCTGGGCGCGGAGTGCGGCGCCGGTGGGGGCGGAGAGCACCCACGGGACCGGGACCGGGACCGGGATCGGGTGCGCGGTCGGCTGGGCGGGTTCGTCGCCGGCGTGCGGTTCGGGTTCTTCGAGGATCAGGTGGGCGTTGGTGCCGCTGATGCCGAAGCCGGATACCGCGGCGCGGCGTGGGCGGCCTTCCGTCTCCCAGGGCCGGGCTTCGGTCAGCAGGTTCACGGCGCCTGCCGACCAGTCCACCTGCCGGGAAGCCTCAGTGACGTTGAGGGTGGCGGGGAGGGTGCCGTGGTGCATGGCCATCACCATTTTGATGACCCCGGCCACGCCTGCGGCGGCCTGTGTGTGGCCGATGTTGGACTTGACCGAGCCGAGCCACAGGGGGTTTTCCGGCTGGTGGTCCTGGCCGTAGGTGGCCAGCAGCGCCTGGGCCTCGATGGGGTCACCGAGCCGGGTCCCGGTGCCGTGTGCTTCGACGACGTCGACGTCGGCGCCGGTGAGTCCGGCGGAGGCCAGGGCCTGGCGGATCACCCTTTGCTGCGAGGGGCCGTTGGGTGCGGTCAGTCCGTTGCTGGCGCCGTCCTGGTTGACGGCGCTGCCTCGTATGACGGCCAGAACGCGGCGCCCGGCGCGGCGGGCGTCGGACAGCCGCTCCAGCAGCAGCAGCCCCGCACCCTCCGCGAAACCCGTGCCGTCCGCGTCGTCCGAGAAGGCCTTGCAGCGGCCGTCCTCGGACAGACCCCGCTGCCGGCTGAACTCCACGAACGTCGCCGGGGTCGACATCACCGTCACACCACCGGCCAGCGCCATCCCACACTCGCCGCGCCGCAGCGCCTGCACCGCCAGGTGCAACGCCACCAGCGACGACGAGCACGCCGTGTCCACGCTCACCGCTGGCCCCTCCAGGCCGAACGTGTACGCCACCCGACCCGACGCCACACTGTTCGAACTACCGTTGACCAGGTAGCCCTCCAGGTCCCGGGGCGCCCGCTTGATGCGTGAGGCGTAGTCGTTGTACATGACGCCGGCGAACACACCGGTCTGGCTTCCGCGCAGGCCGGCCGGGTCGACCCCCGCCCGCTCGAACGCCTCCCACGCCGTCTCCAGCAGCAACCGCTGCTGCGGATCGGTGGCCAGCGCCTCGCGCGGACTCATCCCGAAGAACTCCGCGTCGAAGCGGTCCGCGTCGTAGAGGAAGCCACCGCGCCGTGTGTACGACGTCCCCCGCTGCTCCGGATCGGCGTCGAACAGGGCGTCCAGGTCCCAGTCGCGGCCGTCGGGGAAGTCCCCGATGGCGTCGCGGCCTTCGGCGACCAGCCGCCACAACCCCTCGGGGTCGGTGACTCCTCCCGGGAAGCGGCAGCCGATCCCGACGATCGCGATCGGTTCGTCGTCGGTGAGGACGGCCGACACCGCCGTCGGCGCGCTCGCGCCCGCTTCGGTCCCCGTCCCCTCGTCCTCACCCGCGAGCTCACGGGTGAGGTGTGTGGCGAGCACGGCGACGGTCGGGTGGTCGAACACCAGCGACGCCGGCAGCTTGAGCCCGGTCGCCCGGTTCAGCCGGTTGCGCAGCTCGACCGCGGTCAGCGAGTCGAAGCCCAGCTCCGTGAAGGGACGGTCCACCGGTACGGCGCGAGGGTCGGTGTGCCCGAGTACGGCGGCCACCTCGGCCGCCACGAGTTCGGTGACCAGCCGCCGGCGCTCATCGGCCGCCAGAGCGCGCACGCGGTCGGCGAGCCCGCCGCCGGCGGAGTCACCGGTCCCCGTGGCGGCGGTCGCGGCCCGCCGCGCGGTGGGCCGTACGAGACCTCGCAGCGTGCTCGGGACCGGCCCGCCGCTCCGGGCCAGGGCGGCCAGGTCGAGGCGGGCCGCGACCAGGAGCGGGGCGGTCCCGGCGAGGGCGGCGTCGAACAGGGCGAGCCCCTGGTCGGCGGCGAGCGGCGCGATGCCGGAGCGACCGAGGCGGGCCAGGTCGGCGGCGGTGAGTTCGCCGGTCATGCCGCTGCTGTCCGCCCACAGGCCCCAGGCGATGGAGGTGGCGGGCAGGCCGAGTGTGTGGCGGTGTTCGGCGAGTGCGTCGAGGTAGGTGTTGGCTGCGGCGTAGTTGGCCTGTCCCGCGTTGCCGATGATGCCGGCGTACGAGGAGAACAGGACGAAGGCGTCCAGGTCCAGGTCCCGCGTCAGCTCGTGCAGGTGCCGGGCCGCGTCGGCCTTGGGGGCGAAGACGGTGGTCAGTCGCTCCGCCGTCATGGTCTCCAGGGTGCCGTCGTCGAGTACGCCGGCGGTGTGGATCACGGCGGACAGGGGGTGGTCCTGCGGGATGCCGTCCAGCAGCCCGGCCAGCGCGGTCCGGTCTGCGATGTCGCAGGCCGCGATGTCGACGCGGGCGCCGAGTGCTTCGAGTTCGGCGGTCAGCTCGTGGGCGCCGTCGGCGGCGGGGCCGCGGCGTGACACCAGCAGCAGGTTCCGCACGCCGTGCTCGGTGACCAGGTGCCGTGCCACCAGCATGCCCAGCGTGCCGGTACCGCCGGTGACCAGCACCGTGCCCCCGGCGCGGAAGACCGGACGCCCGGCAGCAGCACTGTCGCCCGCGACCGGGACCAGCCTCGGCAGGAACCACTGCCCTCCCCGTACGGCGAACTGCGTCTCGGTGCCGGTCTCCGCCACCACGGGCAGCTCGGCGTCCCTCTCCAGGTCGAGCAGGAGGAACCGGCCGGGGTGCTCGGTCTGCGCCGTGCGGACCAACCCCCAGACGGCCGCCGCAACCGGATCCGGCGCGGCCGTGCCGGCAGCGGCCACGGCCTGCCGGGTCACCACGACCAGAGGCTCCGTCGTGTCGCCGGCGGCGTGTGACTGCAGCCGCGCCAGCACCCCGGCGAGCACCTCGCGGACCTCGCCGGAGCCGTCCGCCGGCTCCCATACCCGGTGGCCGGCGCCGGTGGCCGAGCCCGCGGGAACCTCGTACGGCTGCCAGTCCATCCGCAGCAGCGGCACCTGCCGGGTCCCGGCCGCGCGCAGCCGGTCCTTGTCGACCACGCGCAGGCTCAGCGCACCCACGTCGGCGACCGGGCCGCCGAGCGCGTCGGCGACCGAGACGGCGATCTCGTCGCGGCCGACCGTACGCAGTCGCACGCGGAGCGCCTGGGCGCCTTCGGCGTGCAGGGTGACCCCGTTCCACGAGAACGGCAGCGCGCCTTCCTCGGTCGCGCCCAGCGCGCCGAGCACCACCGGGTGGAGGGCCGCGTCCAGCAGAGCCGGATGCAGACCGAACGCGTCGGCTCCGGCGCTCTCCTCGGGCGCGAGGGCGACTTCGGCGTACACGTCGGTTCCGTCGTCGCCGCGCCACAGGGCCCGCAGGCCCTGGAAGGCGGGTCCGTACTCGTAGCCCTGGGCGGCGAGCCGCTCGTACGCGCCTTCGAGGTCCACCGGGACCGCGCCCGGCGGCGGCCATGCCTCCGGCAGGGGGGCGGCAGGCGCCGGCGCGGTGCTCAGCGTGCCGGTGGCGTGCCGGACCCAGGTGCCCTGCGGGTCGTCGTCATCGGTCCGGGACAGGACCGTCACGCTGCGCCGGCCGTCCGCGGCCGGTTCGCCGACGGAGACCTGGAGGCGCAGGGCGGTGCCTTCCGCGAACACCATCGGCGCCTCGATGACGAGCTCCTCCACATGGGCGCACCCGGCCTCGCGCGCAGCCCGCAGGGCGAGTTCGACGAAGGCGGTGCCGGGCAGCAGCACGGTGCCGCTGACGGCGTGGTCGGCGAGCCACGGGTGGGTGCGCAGCGACAGCCGGCCGGAGAGCAGCAGTCCGCGTCCGTCACCGAACTCGACGGCGGCCGCCAGGAGCGCGTGGTCGGCGCTGCGCAGGCCGGCGGTGTTCATGTCGCCGGCCGGAGCCGTCGCGTCGAGCCAGTACGAGACGTGCTGGAAGGGATAGGTGGGCAGGTCGATGTGGCGGCGGGGGCGGGTGGCGCCCTCGCCGTCGAAGGCGGCCTTCCAGTCCACCTCCAACCCGGCGGTGTATCCGGCGGCGGCGGAGGCGTGGAAGCGCTCGAGCCCGCCCTCGTCGCGGCGCAGGGTGCCCAGCGCCACCGCCTCGGTCCCCGGGGCCGCCGACGCCGCGATGGAGTCCTGGACGGCGGTGGTCAGCACCGGGTGGGGGCTGACCTCGATGAACGCGCCGTGGCCGTGCTCTAGCAGGGTCCGGGTGGCCACGTCGAAGCGCACGGTGGCGCGCAGGTTGCGGTACCAGTACGCGGCGTCGAGTTCCTCGGTGTCCAGCACGTCACCGGTGACGGCCGAATAGAAGGGGACGCGCGAGGCACGGGGTGCGACGGGCGCCAACAGGGTGAGCAGCTCCTCCTCGATGGCCTCGACGTGCGCGGAGTGGGAGGCGTAGTCGACCGGGATGCGCCGGGCCCGGATCTCCTCGGCCGCGCAGGCGGCGAGCAGTTCGTCCAGTGCGTCCGGGTCCCCGGAGACCACGCACGAGCCGGGCCCGTTGACGGTGGCGACCGAGAGCCGGCCGGCCCAGGCCGCGATGCGGCGGTCCGTCTCCTCGTACGGCAGGGGCACCGACACCATGCCGCCGGTGCCCGCGAGCGCACCGAGGGCGCGGCTGCGCAGGGCGACGACACGAGCCGCGTCCTGGAGGCTGAGCGCCCCCGCCACGGCGGCCGCCGCGATCTCGCCCTGCGAGTGCCCGACGACCGCGGCCGGGCGGACGCCGTACGACTCCCAGAGCGCGGCGAGCGACACCATGACGGCGAACAGGACGGGCTGGACGACGTCCACCCGGTCGTAGCCGGGCGCACCGGGCGCACCGCGCAGGACGTCCAGCAGGGACCAGTCCGTGAACTCGGCGAGCGCCTCGGCGCATTCGGCCATCCGGTCTCGGAAGACGGGTGAGCTCTCCAGGAGTTCGAGGGCCATGCCGGTCCACTGGGACCCCTGGCCGGGGAAGACGAACACGGTGTCCCCGAGACCGCCGGAGGCGGCGAGGCCCGTGACCACGCGCGGGTCGGGCCGTCCGGCGGCGAGGGCGTCCAAGGCCTCCCGTACGTCGTCACGGCCGGTGGCGGTGACGACGGCCCGGTGGTCGAGGACGGCGCGGGTGGTCAGCAGGGACCAGGCCACGTCGGCGGTGTCCACAGCGGTGGTGTCCACAGCGATGGGGGCGAGCACCTCGCTCAACCGCGCGGCGATGTCCCGCAGGGGCTGCTCGGCACGGGCGGAGAGGACCAACGGGGGCAGGCAGGGGCTGCTGCCCTCGTGAACGGTGCTGTCGGTGTGGGGTGTTTCCGCCGGTTCGGGTTCTTCGAGGATGAGGTGGGCGTTGGTGCCGCTGATGCCGAAGCCGGATACCGCGGCGCGGCGTGGGCGGCCTTCCGTTTCCCAGGGCCGGGCTTCGGTGAGGAGGTTCACGGCGCCTGCCGACCAGTCCACCTGGCGGGAAGCCTCGGAGACGTTGAGGGTGGCGGGGAGGGTGCCGTGGTGCATGGCCATCACCATTTTGATGACGCCGGCCACGCCTGCGGCGGCTTGGGTGTGGCCGATGTTGGATTTGACCGAGCCGAGCCACAGGGGGTTTTCCGGCTGGTGGTCCTGGCCGTAGGTGGCCAGCAGCGCCTGGGCCTCGATGGGGTCGCCGAGTCGGGTTCCGGTGCCGTGTGCTTCGACGACGTCGACGTCGGCGCCGGTGAGTCCGGCGGAGGCCAGGGCCTGGCGGATCACCCTTTGCTGTGAGGGGCCGTTGGGTGCGGTCAGTCCGTTGCTGGCGCCGTCCTGGTTGACGGCGCTGCCTCGTATGACGGCCAGGACGCGGCGGCCGGCGCGGCGGGCGTCGGACAGCCGCTCCAGCAACAGCAGGCCCGCGCCTTCGCCCCAGCCGGTGCCGTCGGCGTCGTCGGAGAAGGCCTTGCAGCGGCCATCCTGGGACAGACCCCGCTGCCGGCTGAACTCCACGAAGGTTCCGGGGGTCGACATCACGGTCACACCGCCGGCGAGCGCCATCGTGCACTCGCCGCGCCGCAGTGCCTGCACGGCCAGGTGCAGCGCCACCAGCGACGACGAGCAAGCCGTGTCCACGCTCACCGCCGGGCCTTCCAGGCCGAACGTGTACGCCACCCGACCCGACGCCACACTGCCGGTGTTGCCGGTGAGCAGCAGGCCTTCGTATCCCTCCGGAATGGGCTGGAGCCGCGAGGCGTAGTCGTGGTACATGACGCCGGCGAACACGCCGGTCTGGCTTCCGCGCAGGCCGGTCGGGTCGATCCCGGCACGCTCGAACGCCTCCCACGCCGTCTCCAGCAGCAACCGCTGCTGCGGATCGGTGGCCAGCGCCTCGCGCGGGCTGATCCCGAAGAACTCCGCGTCGAAGCGGTCGGCGTCATGCAGGAACCCGCCGTGCCGCGTGTACGACGTACCGCGCCGCTCCGGATCCGGATCGTAGAGCCCCTCCAGATCCCAGCCACGGTTCACCGGGAACTCCGAGATCCCCTCCCGGCCCTCGGCGACCAGCCGCCACAAGCCCTCGGGATCCACGACGTCACCCGGGAAACGACAGCTCATCCCCACGATCACGATCGGATCGTCGTCGACGGGGAGGACATCGGCGCCAGTCGATGTGCCGTCGGTCCCGGGCACGTCGACGCCGGGCCCGTCGGTGCCGAGTACCTCGGCCCGCAGGTGCGCCGCCAGAGCGCTCGCGGTCGGGTAGTCGAAGAGCAGCGACGCCGGCAGCCGCAGCCCCGTCGCCTGGTTGAGCCGGTTGCGCAGCTCGACCGCGGTCAGCGAGTCGAAGCCCAGCTCGCTGAATGCCCGGTCGGCGGGCACGGCCCGGGTGCCCGAGTGCCCGAGCACGGCGGCGGCCTGCGCCCGTACGAGGGCGAGTGCGGTCTGCTCGCGCTCGGCGGCGGGCATGGCTCGCAGCCGCGCGGCCCACGAGCCGTCCGCGTCCTGTCCCGCGGTGCGGCGGCGGGCCGGGACCCGGACCAGTCGGCGGAACAGAGCGGGCAGGGTGCCCGCCGCGGCCCGGCCGCGGAGCTGGGCCAGGTCGAGGCCGGCCGCGACGACGGCCGGGGCGGTCCCGGCGAGGGCGGTGTCGAGGAAGGCCAGTCCCTCGGCGTTCGACATCGGCGCGATGCCGGCGCGGCGCATCCGGGCGAGATCGGCGTCGGCCATCTCGACGGTCATACCGCCGGCTTCCGCCCACAGGCCCCAGGCCAGGGAGATCGCGGGAAGCCCGGCAGCACGGCGCTCGGTGGCCAGCGCGTCCAGGCAGGCGTTGGCCGCCGCGTAGTTGGCCTGCCCTGCAGTGCCCAGGGTGCCCGCCACGGAGGAGAAGAGGAGGAAGGCGTCCAGGTCCAGGTCACGCGTCAGCTCGTGCAGGTGCCGGGCCGCGTCGACCTTCGGTGCGAAGACCGCGGCCAGCCGCTCCGCCGTCATGGCCTCCAGAATGCCGTCGTCGAGTACGCCGGCGGTGTGGACCACGGCGGACAGGGGGCGGTCCTTCGGGATGCCGTCCAGCAGCCCGGCCAGTGCGGTCCGGTCTGCGATGTCGCAGGCCGCGATGTCGACGCGGGCGCCGAGCGCCTGGAGTTCGGCGGTCAGCTCGTGGGCGCCGTCGGCGGCGGGGCCGCGGCGCGAGACCAGCAGCAGGTTCCGCACGCCGTGCTCGGTGACCAGGTGCCGCGCCACCAGCATGCCCAGCGTGCCGGTACCGCCGGTGACCAGCACCGTGCCCCCGGCGCGGAAGACCGGACGCCCGGCAGCAGCACTGTCGCCCGCGACCGGGCCCAGTCGGGCTGCGCACAACTGCCCGTCGCGCAGCGACAGCTGGGACTCGCCGGACTCCACCGCGGCGGCGACCAGGTCCCATGGGATGTCACCACCGTCGGCGTCCAGCAGGACGAACCGGCCGGGGTGCTCGGTCTGCGCCGTGCGGACGAGTCCGCGGACGGCCGCGCCCGCCGGGTCGGTGTCCGCGGAGCGGGTACGGACGACGAGTACGCCCTCCTCCGTTTCCGCCAGCCATGCGTGGATCCGGGAGAGCGCCAGAGCGCCGGCGTCCTGGACCGGTTGCCCGGCGACGACCTCGTGGACCGCGAAACGGGGGCTCTGCGCGGTGGCCGCCGCCTCGAGCCGGAGCGGCTGCCACTCCACGGCCAGCAGCGTCCCGCCGCCGGGCCTGGTGGCGCCCAGGTCCATCGGACGGAGCAGCAGCTCGGTGATCCGGGCCACCGGGGCACCGCTGCCGTCGGTGAGGCTCAGCGCGGCAGTGCCGTCGCCGGCCCGGGAGATCCGTACCCGCAGCATGTCGGCGCCGACCGCGTGCAGCCGTACGCCCGAGAACGAGAAGGGGACGCGGGGCGCCACGGTCTCGCCCGCCGCGGCGTCCGCCAGCACGAGCGGGTGCAGGGCGGCGTCGAGCAGCGCCGGGTGCAGCCCGAACGCGCCGGCGTCGCGCACGGCTTCCTCGGGAAGCCGCACCTCGGCGAAGAGCTCACCGCCCTTGCGCCACATGCCGGTCAGACCCTGGAACACGGGTCCGTAGGCGTACCCGAGCCCGGCCAGCGCCGCGTACGCGCCCTCCATGTCCACGGCCTCGGCACCGGCCGGAGGCCACGCCTCCGCCTGCTGCGGTGCGGGCTGCGGCCGGGACGGTTCGGCGGCCAGCAGTCCCGAGGCGTGCCGGGTCCACGGTGCGTCACCGTCGGCGGCACCGTGGGTCCGGTGCGGCCGGGAGAGGACGGTCACCGCGCACCGGCCGTCGGCCTCCGGCGCCTTGACGGCGACCTGGAGCTGTACGGCTCCCTGCGCGGGAAGGAACAGGGGCGACTCGAGCGTGAGCTCGTCGAGTACGGGGAAGCCCGCCCGGTCGCCGGCGTGCAGGGCCAGCTCGACGAAGGCGGTGCCCGGCAGCAGCACCTGGTCGCCGACCGCGTGGTCGGCGAGCCACGGGTGGGTGCGCAGCGACAGCCGACCGGTGAGGAGCAGCCCCTGGTCGTCGCCGAGTTCGACGGCGGCGGCCAGCAGCGGGTGGTCGGCGCCGCTGTCGAGGCCGAGACGGCCCAGGTCGCCGGCCGGGGCGGCGGCCTCCAGCCAGTACCGCTCGCCCTGGAAGGCATACGTCGGCAGGGCGAGGGGGCGGGGACGGAGGGCGCCGGCATCGCCGGTACCCAGGACGGCGTCCCAGTCGGGGGTGAGCGCGCCGCACACGAAGGCGTCGGCCAGTGCCGCCGCGACGGACGCGGCCTCGCCGCCCTGGCGCCGTACGGCCGGGATGGCCCGCACCTGCTCGTCGTCGCCGAGGGTCGCGGCGACGGCCGGGGTCAGGACGGCGTCGAACCCGACCTCCAGGAAGGTGGTGGTGCCGTGGGTGCGGAGGGTGTGGATTCCGTCGGCGAAGCGGACGGCTTCGCGGATGTGGCGTGTCCAGTAGGTGGGGTCGGCGAGTTCCTGGTCGGTGGTGAGGGTTCCGGTGATGTTGGAGATGAGGGGGAGTTGGGCGGGGTGGAATTGGAGTGTCTCGACGGTGTGGTGGAAGGCGTCGAGTATCTGGTCCATGTGTGCGGAGTGGAAGGCGTGGCTGACGCGGAGGCGGGTTGCCTTGCGGCCGCGGTTCTTCCAGGTGGTGATGAGGGTGTCCACGGCTTCGGCGTCGCCGGAGATGACTGTGGCGTCGGGGGCGTTGACGGCCGCGATGTCGACTCCGGGGGGGAGTGTGGCGCGGACTTCGGTTTCGGGTGCTTGGAGGGATGCCATCGCGCCCGTGTGCTGGGCGGATTGCATGAGTCGGCCGCGTGCTTCGACGAGGGTGCAGGCGTCGGTGAGGGTCCATACGCCGGCGAGGTAGGCGGCGGTGATTTCGCCGATGGAGTGTCCGGCGAGGAAGTCGGGTCGGACTCCCCAGGTCTGGAGGAGTCGGTAGAGGGCTACTTCGGTGGCGAAGATCGCGGGTTGGGCGAAGCGTGTTTCGTCCAGGAGGGCGGCCTGGGGTGTGTCCTTGTCGGCGAACACGATCTCTGCCAGGGGGCGTCCCAGGAGCGGGTCGAACGCGGTGCAGACCTCGTCGAACGCTTCGGCGAACACGGGGTGTGATGCGTACAGTTCGCGGCCCATGCCCACCCGCTGGGAGCCCTGCCCCGCGAACAACACCGCCAGACGCCCGGAGGGGCGGGCCACGCCGGTCCGTACGGCCGCCGGGCTGTCGCCCTGGGCGAAGGCGTCCAGCGCGGCGAGGAACTCGGCCCGCTCGGAGCCGACGACCACGGCCCGGTGTCCGAGCGCCGCGCGGGTGGTGGCGAGGGCATGGGCGACCGCCACCGCGTCGGCGGCGGGTGCCTCGGTGGTGAGGTGGTCGCGCAGGCGTGCGGCTTGAGCCCGGAGCGCCTCGGGACCGGCGGCGGACAGCGGCCACAGCACAGGGCCGCTCGACACGGGGTCCGCGGTCGGCTGGGCGGGTTCGTCGTCGGCGTGGGGTGTTTCCGCCGGTTCGGGTTCTTCGAGGATGAGGTGGGCGTTGGTGCCGCTGATGCCGAAGCCGGATACCGCGGCGCGGCGCGGGCGGCCTTCCGTCTCCCAGGGCCGGGCTTCGGTGAGGAGGTTCACGGCGCCTGCCGACCAGTCGACCTGCCGGGATGCCTCGGAGACGTTGAGGGTGGCGGGGAGGGTGCCGTGGTGCATGGCCATCACCATTTTGATGACGCCGGCCACGCCTGCGGCGGCCTGTGTGTGGCCGATGTTGGATTTGACCGAGCCGAGCCACAGGGGATTGTCGGGGTGGTGGTCCTGGCCGTAGGTGGCCAGCAGCGCCTGGGCCTCGATGGGGTCACCGAGTCGGGTTCCGGTGCCGTGTGCTTCGACGACGTCGACGTCGGCACCCGACAGCCCCGCCGAGGCGAGAGCTTGCCGGATCACCCTTTGCTGTGAGGGGCCGTTGGGTGCGGTCAGTCCGTTGCTGGCGCCGTCCTGGTTGACGGCGCTGCCTCGTATGACGGCCAGGACGCGGCGGCCGGCGCGGCGGGCGTCGGACAGCCGCTCCAGCAACAGCAGGCCCGCGCCTTCGCCCCAGCCGGTGCCGTCGGCGTCGTCGGAGAAGGCCTTGCAGCGGCCGTCCTGGGACAGGCCCCGCTGTCGGCTGAACTCCACGAAGGTTCCGGGGGTCGACATCACGGTCACACCGCCGGCCAGTGCCATCGTGCACTCGCCGCGCCGCAGCGCCTGCACCGCCAGGTGCAGCGCCACGAGCGATGACGAGCAGGCCGTGTCCACGCTGACGGCCGGGCCTTCCAGGCCGAACGTGTAAGCCACCCGACCCGACGCCACACTGTTCGAACTGCCCGTCAGGAGATAACCGTCGGTGTCCTCCACGGCCTCGTGCAGGCGAGGACCGTAGTCCGGGGACATCAGACCCGTGAACACGCCGGTCTGGCTTCCGCGCAGGCCGGTCGGGTCGATCCCGGCGCGCTCGAACGCCTCCCACGCCGTCTCCAGCAGCAACCGCTGCTGCGGATCGGTGGCCAGCGCCTCGCGCGGGCTGATCCCGAAGAACTCCGCGTCGAAGCGGTCCGCGTCATGCAGGAACCCGCCATGCCGCGTGTACGACGTACCGCGCCGCTCCGGATCCGGATCGTAGAGCCCCTCCAGGTCCCAGCCACGGTTCACCGGGAACTCCGAGATCCCCTCCCGGCCCTCGGCGACCAGCCGCCACAACCCCTCGGGATCCACGACGTCACCCGGGAAACGACAGCTCATCCCCACGATCACGATCGGATCGTCGTCCGCCGCCGCGACCGACATCGTCTGCGGCCGCGCCGCCGCCGTCGCACCCGGGTCCGCCGACAGCTGCTCCCGCAGGTGCGCGGCGAGCGCCGCGGGGGTCGGGTAGTCGAAGAGCAGCGACGCCGGCAGCCTCAGTCCGGTCGCGGTTTCGAGGTGGCCGCGCAGCTCGACGGCGCGCAGGGAACTGAACCCGAGGTCGGAGAAGGCCGCGGCCGGGTCGAGCGGTTCGTCCCCGGCCTGTTGCAGGACCACCGCGGCGGCGGTGTCGATCAGCTCCCGCAGGGCGTGTTCCTGCTCAGCGGTGGTCAGCGGGGCGAGCCGGCCGCGCAGCACCGCCGACGCGCCGTCGGCTTCATCGCCGTCCGGGGTGCCGAGCGCGCGCAGGCCGCCGGTGCCCTGGGCCCGGGGCCGGCCGGCCGGGTCGGGCCAGTAGCGCTTGCGCTGGAACGCGTACGGCGGGAGGGAGACCAGCGGAGTACCGGCCGGGAACACCGCGTGCCAGTCGCACTCCACCCCGGCCGTGTGCAGCCGGGCCAGGGCGGCCATCGCGGACTGCCGCTCCCCGCCGTCGCGTGCGAGCGCCGGGAAGACGGCCGGGCGGGGCCCGTCACCCTCCAGGGTGGCGGTGACGGCCTGGGTGAGCACCGGGGTCGGGGAGAGTTCCAGGAACGTGGTGACCCCCGCGTCGCGCAGGGAGCGGACCCCGTCCGCGAACCGCACGGTGGCACGGATGTGCCGGACCCAGTAGCGGGGGTCGGTGAGCTGCTCGTCCGTGGCGATCCGGCCGGTGACGTTGGACACCACGGGGATGCGGGCGGCGCGGTAGTCGAGGGTCCTCGCGGTCCGCTCGAACTCGTCGAGGATGGCGTCCATGTGCGCCGAGTGACCGGCGACGGTGACGGCGAGCCGCTTGCACTTGCGGCCCTGCTCACGCCAGTACGCGCACACCGCGAGCACGGCGTCCTCGTCACCCGAGACGACGGTCCCGTCCGGGGAGTTGAGCCCGGCGATGGCCACGGCGCCGACGTGCTCGCCGAGGGTTTCGAACGACGCGAGGACCTCCTCTTCCCCCGCCTGTACGGCGGCCATGGCGCCGCCCGCGCGGGACTGGATGAGGCGGGCCCGGACGGCGGCCAGGGTGCAGACGTCCGGCAGGGAGAGGACCCCGGCGACGTGCGCGGCCGCCAGCTCGCCCATGGAGTGGCCGGTGACGTAGTCGGGGGTGACGCCCCAGCTCTCGTAGAGCCGGTAGAGGGCGACCTCGACCGCCAGCAGTGCGGGCAGCGCGTAGTCGGTACGGTCGAGCAGGGCGGCGTCCGCGCTGCCCGGCTCGGCGAAGATCAGCGCGCGGACGGGCCGGTCGAGGTGCCGGTCGAGTTCGTCGCAGACCGCGTCGAAGGCGGCGGCGTAGACGGGATGGGCGGCGTACAGCTCACGGCCCATGCCGACGCGCTGGCTGCCGCCGCCGCCGAACAGGACGGCGGTGCGGCCCGGCCGGACGGTACCGGTGACGACGTGCGCGGACGGCAGTCCGCCGGCCAGGGCCCGCAGGCCCGCCAGCAGCTCCGTGCGGGTGCCCGCCACGACGGCGGCCCGGTGTTCGAAGGCGGTCCGGGTGGTGGCCAGGGAGAGGCCGGTGGAGGCGACACCGGCGGCCGGACGGGCGTCGAGGTGGTCGGCGAGCCGCTGGGCCTGGGCGCGTACCGCCGCTTCGGTGCGGCCCGACAGCACCCACGGCAGCGGCGCTTCCGGCTGCGGGCCCTCCGCCGTGCCCGCCGTGCCCGCCGTGCCCGCCGTGTCCGCCGCGTCCCCAGGGGCGGTCGCGGGCAGCTCGGCCAGCACCATGTGGCAGTTGGTGCCGCCGATGCCGAGCGAGCCGACGGCGGCGAGCAGCGGGGCGTCCTCCCGCGGCCAGGGGCCGAGCTCGTCCTGTACGCGCAGCCGCAGCCGGTCCAGGGGGATCGCCGGGTTCGGGACCTCGTAGTGGAGGCTGGGCGGCAGTGCCCGGTGGCGGATGCTCAGGGCCACCTTCAGCAGGCCGACGATGCCCGCGGCGGCTTCCAGGTGGCCGACGTTCGTCTTCGCGGAGCCGACGCGCAGGGGGTGCTCGTCCGGGCGGCCGGGGGCGGTGACGGCGCCGACGGCCCGGGCCTCGATCGGGTCGCCGACGGGGGTGCCGGTGCCGTGCAGCTCCAGGTACTGGAGGTGGGCCGGGTCGATGCCGGCCCGGCGGCAGGCGGCGCGCAGTGCGGCGCTCTGGGTGGCCTCGCCCGGAGTGGTCAGGCCCGGAGTGGCACCGTCGTTGTTGACGGCGCTGCCCCGGATCACGCAGTAGACCGGGTCGCCGTCGGCCAGGGCGGCCGACAGGGGCTTGAGGACGACGAGGCCGCCGCCCTCGCCGCGCACGATGCCGTTGGCCCGGGCGTCGAAGACGTGGCAGCGGGCGTCCGGGGAGAGGGCGCCCAAGCGGGCGAGGGCGAGGGTGCTCTCCGGTATGAGGTTGAGGTTGACGCCGCCGGCCAGGGCCGTGGTCGACTCTCCGCTGCGCAGGCTGGCGCACGCCGCGTGCACCGCGACGAGCGAGGAGGACTGGGCGCTGTCGAGGGTGAGGCTCGGGCCCTGCAGGCCCAGGGCGTGGGAGACCCGGTTGGCGATGATGCCGCGGTGGGCGCCGGTCACGGTGTACGGGCCGATGGCGGGCGCGCCGTACGAGTGGAGCAGCTTGGCGTAGTCGTCCCAGATGGCGCCGATGAAGATGCCGGTGCTGCTGCCTTCGAGGCTGCCGGGGAGGATACGGGCGTCCTCGAGGGCCTCCCAGGCGAGTTCGAGGATCAGCCGCTGCTGCGGGTCCATCGCCAGGGCTTCCTGCGGCGAGATGCCGAAGAAGGCCGCGTCGAAGGCGTCGGCGTCGGCGATGAACCCGCCGCGCCGCTCCGGCGGGCCGTCGGGGCCGTCGTGCCCGCCGGCCGGAGACTCCCAACGGCCCTCCGGCACCTCACCGATCGCGTCGCGGCCCGACCTGAGGAGCTCCCAGAAGGCGACGGGGCCCTCGGCCCCGGGCAGCCGGCAGGACAGGCCGATCACGGCGATCGGCTCGTCCCGTGCTCGGTCCGCGTCCGTCGCTGCGCTGCTGTCGCTGCCGTGCTGGTCGATCATCTGGGGTGTGTCTCCTGTGAGGTGCGGACGAGGGGCGCGGCCCCGGGTGGTGGCCGGGGCCGCGAGGGGTGGGCGGCGGTCAGGAGGCCGCGGTGCCCGTTCCGGCGGCGAGGGCCTGGAGGGCCTGCTTCCAGGCGATCTCGCCGCCTGCGGCCTCCATGACCAGCCACGGGTTCCAGAAGTCGCGGTAGAGCGTGATCCGGCCGTCCTCGAAGCGGACCACCGACAGGTACGTCTGGGTGTACTGGCCGCCCGTGGCCAGCAGGGTCGCCTCACCGGTGAACGCGGCGATGACCAGGCCGTCCTCGCCGACGGCGTAGAACTCGGGCTCGGAGAACGCGACCTTGAGCTGCTGGCCGAACATCGTCATCTGGGCGAGCAGTTCCTCACGGCCCTGCATCCGGCTCGGGAAACCCCAGGCGGGGTAGGGGAACTCGAGGACGCCGTCCTCCGCGAACAGGCCCACCCACTCCTCGACGCGGCCCGTGGACAGCAGCTCCAGGCTGTGGCGGAAGAGGTCCTTGAGTTCCTGGGGGGTGTTGGTCATGCGTGTTCCTTCTCTGTGAGGGGTTGCGCGGGGCATACGGGACGGATGGGGGCAGTGCCGGCGGCTCAGGACGTGGCGGTGACGATGCCGCCGAAGACCTTGTCGATGGCCCGGTCCGGCAGCAGACGGGCCAGCAGCCGGCCGCCGTTGGCGTCCTTGCCGACGCCGTAGCGGGTCCGGGGGCGCTTGACGACCAGCGCCCGCATGACGGTGCGGGCCACGTCGTCCGCCGTGACCGCGCTCGTGCGCGCCGAGTGCTCGTTGGTCTCCAGGAAGCGCAGGAAGGTGTCCCGGTACAGCTCGGCGACCGCCTCGGGGGCGTCCTCGAGGGTGCGGCCGGCCTCCAGCGCCATCTTGTCCCAGATCGGCGTCATGACCGCTCCGGGCTGGACGACGGAGACCGGGATACCGAATGGCGCCAGTTCGCGGCGGAGCGCGTCGCTGAGCCCTTCCTTCGCGAACTGCGCCGCCGCGTAGGCCCCCAGGTAGGGGATGGCGACGTTGCCCAGCCCGGAGGTGATGTTGACGATCCGTCCGGCGCCGGTGCGCAGGAGCGGGAGGAAGCCCTGGATCACCGCCAGCTGCCCGACCACGTTGATGTCCAGCTGCCGGCGCAGCAGTTCGGGGGAGACGCACTCCAGCGGTGCGGTCACGGCGATTCCCGCGTTGTTGACCAGACCGAAGAGGCCGGTCTCGGGGTTCTCCTCGGCGATCCGGTCGACGGCGGCGGCGATGGTCTTCTCGTCGGTGACGTCCAGGATCACGGGGACGAGCCGGGCGGCCCCGGACGCGGTGAGCCGTTCGGCGTCCTCGGTGCGCCGGACACCGGCGTACACCTGGAAGCCGATCCGGGCGAGGTTGCGGGCGCATGCCTCGCCGAGACCGGAGGAGGCTCCGGTGATGACGACGGCCTTCCCGTGGGGGGACAGCAGTGGCGTCCTGTTCGGCACGGTGGTTCTCCGGGTTAGGTGCTGCGTGGGCGGGGAGGGAGGAGGCACCCCCTACGGGTGCTTGACGGCGGTGCGGACCGCCTCCAGCGAGGAGGCGGCGAGGCGCTCGGCCCGGTCCGCGGGCACGGCGCCCTCGACGTGCGTGAAGTTCCAGGCGAGACGCCCGTGGGCGGTGGTGATCGCGGCGCAGTAGTACGCGTTGACGGACAGACCGGCGATGAACTCGGCCGAGGTCACCCGCCAGGGCCCGACGGCGTCCGGGAAGTCGTACCGGCCGACGTTGGAGACGCAGAGGGTGATCGGGCCCTTCTCCTCCATGAAGCGGAGGAAACGCTCGCTCTTCGCCACGGACTTGGGGGCCACCGGCCCGAGCGTGGCGACGGCCGTCAGGTGCTCGCCGCGCCGCCGGCGGCGCGCGAGGTCCCGGCTGATGGCCCGGGCCATCGGCCACAGGGGGGCGCCCGGCCGGTAGTCCACGATCGAGGGCACGGTGGCGACGTACGTGCCGATCTCGTCCTCGGTGACCTGCGGGACCAGCGCGTCGCGGAAGGTGATGGGTGAACCGATCACCAGCGGGCCCGGCCGGTCGCCGGCGTCCTGCGCCGCCGCGGTCGCCATCGCCGCGGCCAGCGCCCCGTGCACGGTGGTCTGTTCGCGCTTGCACGCCGCGACGAGTTCGGCGAGCTCGTCGGCGGCGAGCGAGCGGCCCAGGAGCTGGGTGACGCGCCCCTCGAAGGGCACGCGGGACGTGGGCTCGAAGCGGCGCGGCTTGATCCGCTTGGCCGTGCCCTGGTCGGCGATCTGCTGGCCGACGACCTTGCGCAGGCCCGCCAGGCCCCGGTGAGCGGCCGGCAGCAGCTGCTCGGGCGCGGGCAGGGTCCGCAGGGAGCCGGTCCGCGGGGCCCGCTCCGCGTCCTGGGACTCGGACGCGGCGATCCCGGCGGCGAGCTCGACCCACTGCCGCATCAGCGTGAGCACCGTGGTGCCGTCGGCGATGCAGTGCGGCACGGTCAGCACCAGGTCGTGCACGTCCGGGGCGCCGTCGCCGCCAGGCCGGGTCACGACGAGAGCGCGGGCCAGCGGCCCTGTGCGCCAGTTGACGGCGGTGACGAGCTCGTACGCGTTGACCTCCCGCTCCCACGCCTCCGCGCCACCCCCGTCACCGTCCGGGCCGGCGGCCGGGGCGGTGACGGTGACGGTGCGCAGCGGCACCTCGCGGCCCGGCGCGGGCCGGAACCGCGGGTTGCGGCCCTGTGCGTCGGCCGTGATCGCGGACCGCAGCAGGGGGTGACGGCTCTGGAGCGCCGCGAGCGCGCGCGAGGCCAGCCCCGCGTCGAAGGGTCCGTACAGCCGGGCGTGCGAGATGACGTTGAGCGGGGAGATCTGGTCGCAGATCCAGTACCACCGCTCCAGGGGGCTCAGCGGACGGTCCGCCTCGGCGGCGGCGTCGGCCGCGTTCCACGTGGTCACTGCCTGGCCTCCAGGGCGAAGTCGAGGTATTCGGCGTTGGTCTTGTCCAGCACGGACGCGGGCGCGAACCGGAAGAACAGGTCGCGGCCGAGGATGCGCAGCCGCGACTCGGTCTGTTCCAGGCCGCTGAGCGCGTGGGCACCCTCGACGATCTTCCGGGTGCGGGCCCGCCGGGCGGCCTCGTAGGAGCGCAGCCCCCGGCGGGCGCCGTCCCCGGCGGCGATCGCGTCGCGCAGGCAGTGGGCGAGGACCGCCGCGTCCTCGACGGCCATGCAGGCGCCTTGGCCGAGGCTGGTCATCATCGGGTGGGCGGCGTCCCCGAGCAGGGTCACCGGGCCGTCGCCCCACTGCTCCAGGAACGGCCTGTCGCGAGCGGGGAAGGCGGTGATCGCCTCGATCGGGGTGGCTTCGACGGCCGCCACGACCTCCGGGGCCCAGCCTGCGTAGGCGTCCAGGATCTCGTCCTTGCCGCCGCGCCAGTCGCGGGCCCGCTCGACGGGCATGTTCTTGGTGCCCCACCAGTAGACCTGGCCGTTGCCGATGTTGGCGATGCCGAAGCGCTTGCCGCGCCCCCAGTAGTGGGCGCCGTACTGCTTGGGCACCCGCGGGTGGGTGAAGTCGGGGGTGGCGACCCAGCACAGGTAGCCGGTCTCGCGCGGCTCCTCCGGGCCGGCCACCTGGCGCCGGATCGCCGAGCCGAAGCCGTCGGCGCCGATCAGTACGTCACCGCGGGCCTCGCGGCCGTCGGCGAACCGTACGGTCACCCCGTCCGCGTCCTGCTCGTACCCGGTGGCGGCGGCGTCGAGGGTGAGCGGGCAGTCGTCGATCTCCTTCAGCAGCAGTTGCTGCAGCAGGGTGCGGGAGATGCCGAAGCTGGGCGCGCCGAGCCGGTCGCAGATCTCCTTGAACCGCAGGGTGCGGATGACCTTGCCGGAAGTGGTCAGGAAGTGCAGCTCCTCCAGGATCTCCGCGTGCTCCTCCAGGCGCAGATCGATGCCGAGCGTGCGCAGCGCGAGGACGGAGTTGGTCATGAAGGACAGGGCACCGCCGGCGGGCTTCAGCTCCCGGGCCCGCTCGTAGACCTCGACGTCCAGGCCGACCTTGCGCAGGGTGGCGGCGGCGGTGAGCCCGCCGATGCCCGCCCCTACGACGATCGCCTTGATGTTCCTGCCGGCCGTCACTGTGCGGTCCCTTCGTCGGAGGTGTGCTCGGTCTGTGCGTGCGGCGCGTCCGCGGCCCGCGCTGCCCGCGCCGCGTCGGGCACGGCGTGCGGGGTGATGGCCTGGCCGACGGATTGCACGTACGGCTCGTCCAGGAGCAGCAGGTGGTCGCCCGGGACCTCCACCACGTCGACACGGCCGCTGGTGAGGGTCGCCCAGCCGTTCGCCGGGGCCTCGTGCAGGGTGCGGGCGGCGCCGTGCATCGGGCGCAGGACGTCCGGCAGCGGCGCGGTCGCCTTGACCAGGGTCAGGTCGATCGGCTCGGGTGCGGGCATGTAGTCCCGCAGCGCGTTCCAGTTCGCCTTGTAGACCTCGAAGAGCCGGCGGATGGCGGTCCGGGCCGTGGCCACCGGGACGATGCCCACGGCCGCCGCGCGATCGGCGATGTAGTCCAGCCGCTCGTCGTCGGTGGTCAGGTCGGCCGGGATCCGGTCGACGGGCGCGCTGCCGCCGCGGTCGACCCAGATCAGCTCCCAGAAGAACCACTCCATCATGGCCTGTTCGGCGACCTCGGGCCGCTGGCCCGGGTCCGGCGCGATGGAGTCCAGCAGGATCAGCTGGGCCAGCTCGGCCTCCCCGGTCCGGCGCAGCTCGCGCGCCATCTCGAAGGCCACGAACCCGCCGAACGACCAGCCGCCGAGCCGGTACGGGCCCTCCGGCTGGATGCGCTTGATCGCGTCCAGGTAGCTGCGGGCCAGTCCGGCCATCGTGGTGATCGGCTCGGTGCCCGGTTCGCCGCCGGCCGCCTGGAGTGCGTACAGCGGCTGGTCGTCGGGCAGATGCCGGGCGAGCCGTACGTAGCAGAGCACGTTGCCGCCGAGCGGGTGGACCAGGAAGACCGGGGTGCGGCCGCCCTCGTCGGACGCGACGGCCCTGATGGGCACGACCGGGTCGAAGGCGGCGACCGCGGCACCGGAGCGCAGTTTGTCGGCGAGCATGGCGATGGTCGGCGCGGCGACGAAGGCGGTCAGGGGCATGCGGAGGCCGAACCGCTTCTCGATGGTCACGATGAGCCGCATCGCGGTCAGCGAGGTGCCGCCGGAGGCGAAGAAGTCGTCGTGCACACCGATGTGGGGCAGGTTCAGCATCTCCCCGAAGATCGCGGCGAGGGACTGCTCCATGGCGTCGCGCGGCAGCGTGGGCGCGACCGCCTCGGCCGTCTTGAGTTCCATGCGGCGCAGGGCGGCGTCGTTCCGCTTGCCGCTCGGGGTCATCGGCAGGCGGTCCAGCCACACCAGGTGGGCGGGCACCATGTAGTCGGGGAGCACGCGGCGCAGCCGGGTGCGGATCTCGCCCAGGTCGGCCGAGCCCTCCTCACCGAGCAGGAACCCGACGAGGAACGACTCCCCGCCGGGGCCGCGCTTCTGGGCGACCACGGCGGCGCCCCGGATGCCCGGGAACTCGTCGGACAGGGCGGTGATGGCGATCTCCACCTCGGCCGGCTCGACGCGGAACCCGCGTACCTTGACCTGGTCGTCGGCGCGGCCCAGCCACACGGCGTTCCCGTCGGGCAGGACGCGGCCGACGTCGCCGGTGCGGTAGAGGCGCGCCCCGGCCCGGGTGGGGTGCGGTAGGAACCGCTCCTCCGTCAGGTCCGGGCGGCCCTTGTAGCCCAGGGCCAGACAGGCGCCGCCGAGGTAGATCTCGCCGTGCACGCCGACGGGAACCGGCCGCAGCCGGTCGTCCAGGACGTGGATCTCGGCGCCGTCGATGGCCGTGCCGATGGGCGGCAGGGCGGGCCAGTCCGCCGGGTCGCCCGACAGCAGGTAGGCGCTGGCGATGTTGGTCTCGGTCGGCCCGTACTGGTTCTCCAGCAGGGTGGGCCGTACGGCGCAGAACCGGCGCAGCTCCTCGGTGACGCGCAGCTGCTCACCGGAGGAGATCAGGATGCGCAGGGCACGCGGCCGGATGCCCAGCAGGTCGGAGGTCTCCGCCACGGTCTGGAGCGCGACGAACGGCATGAACCAGCGCTCGATCTCCTGCTCGTCGAGGAGGCGCAGCAGGGTCGCCGGGTCGCGGCGGTCGGTCTCGGAGACCAGGTGCAGGGTGCCGCCGCAGGCCATGGTGGAGAAGATCTCCTGGAAGGAGACGTCGAAGCTGAGCGGGGCGAACTGCAGGGTACGGGCGCCGGGCGCGTTGGTCTCGGCGCGCAGCTGCCACTGCGTGTAGTTGGCCCAGAGGCGGTGCGGGAGTTCGACGCCCTTGGGCTCACCGGAGGAGCCCGACGTGAAGAGGATCAGGCACAGGCTGTCGAGCGGCAGCGCGACCGGCGCCTCCGGCGCGGGGGCGGCCTCCTCGAAACCGGGCGTACCCGGCATCGGGATCGTCTCGACGGGGAGCAGGAGCTCCGGGTCGGGCACGAGAGCGGCGTGCGCGGCGTGGGCGATGACCCGGAACGGCGCCGCCCGCCCGATCATCAGGGCGATCCGCTCGGCCGGGTAGCTGACGTCGAGGGGGACGCAGGCCGCGCCGGCGCGCAGGACGCCGAGCACGGTGGCGATCATCTCCGGCGAGCGGTCCAGGGCGATGCCCACCCCGGCGCCGGCCGGTACGCCGAGCTCCCGCAGCCGTGCCGTGACCTGGGAGGCGGCCCGGTCGAGGTCGCGATAGGTCCAGCGGACGTCGCCGAACACGACGGCTTCCGCGTCGGGCTGCCGGGCCGCCATGGCGGTGAACCTGCTGACCACGTCGGCCGGTTCGGGCGCCGGGTTGGCCGGGAGGTCACCCCGGGGCGCCAGGAAGTCGAACTGCACGGCTTCCGAGGGGTGTTCCGTGATCCGGCGCAGCACCGCGGTGTACACGTCGGCGAAGAGGGCGGCCTGGGTGGCGGTGAAGGCACGGGCGGCGCAGTTGAGGCGCAGCCGGACCCGGCCGTCGCGCGGGTCGACGATCGCGTTGGTGAGCAGACCGAAGTTGGTCTCCTCGTACGTCGTCAGGTCGAGCAGTTCGAGCCGGTCGGTGCGCAGCTGTGCTTCCAGGTTGTGCAGCCGTACGAAGGTGAACGCGGTGTCCAGCAGCGGGGCGCCGCCGCGGTCGCTCTGGATCGCGCTGAGGGGGTAGGCCCGGTAGGGGTGCGAGTCCCGCTCCTGGCCGACGACGTCGCGCAGCAGGTCGAGCCAGGATCCCCGGCCGCCGCGCAGCCGGAACGGCATGGTGTTGAGGAACAGGCCGGCCATCCGTTCGGCCTCGGCGACCTCGGGGCGGCCGTGGGTGACCAGGCCGGTCGTGACGTCCTCGGCCCCCGTGAGCAGCCGCAGGGTCAGGCAGTGCGTGGCGAACAGCACGAGCCGCAGGGGTATCGCGTGCTCCCGGGCGAGGTCCTTGACCCCGCGCTCCACGTCCTCGGGGAGGTCGATGTGGTGGACGACGTCCCCGCCCGCCCGCGGCGCCTCGTAGGGCACGAACGGGTCGAGCTGCGCCGGTTCGGCCCCGTCGAGCAGGGTGCGCCAGTAGTCCGCGGCCTCCGCCGAGTCCAGCAGCGCCCGCTCCTGGCGTACGTGCTCGGCGGCGGACGGCAGCGTCCGGTCCGGGACGGGGCCGACCGGCGCGCCCAGCCCGTGCTGGTAGTCCTGGAGCAGCTCGCTCATCACGTTGGCGACGCTCCAGCCGTCCAGGATGGCGTGGTGGAAGCTGAGGACCAGGTCCAGCACGCCCTCACGGACGTGCACCCGGGTGTGGTGCAGCCCCGGCCGCTCGTGGTCGTACGGGAAGTGGCGGCGCTCCTCGATGTGGGCGAGGACCCGCGTCTCGGCTTCGGCTTCGGCTCCGCGCAGGTCGACGACGTCCAGGGTGCCGGTGACCTCGGGGTGCACGATCTGGAGCGGCTCGGTGTACTCGCCCAGGGAGAAGGAGGACCGCAGCACGGGATGCCGCTCGAGCAGCCGCGCGTATGCGGCGCGGAAGGCCCGCTCGTCCCAGTCGACGCGCAGCCGGTAGCGGAACACGTCGCGGTAGACGGTGGTGCTGCCCTCTTCGCTGCCGTGGTAGATCATGCCCAGGTGCAGCTGGGTGGCCGGGTACGCGTCGACGGCGCCCATGCCCAGCAGCCTGGCCTTGTCCATGCCGGTGACCAGCGCGAACGGCTCCAGAGGCGCCGCCTGTGAGGTGGTCTGCGGATCGAGCGGGCGCACCTGGGGGGCCAGGGCGGCGATGGTGGTGTAGCGGGCCATGTCGGGGAGGGTGACGGCCAGGCCGCGCTTCTCGGCCGCGGCCCGGACGCGCAGCATGGTGATGGAGTCGCCGCCGAGCACGAAGTAGTCGTCGTGGACGCCGACCCGTTCGGCGCCCAGCACCTCGGACCAGATCTCCGCCAGCGCCTGCTCGGTCGCGTCGCGCGGGGCGGTGTGCGCGGAGGCGTCGGCGGCGGTCCGGTGCGGCAGGGCCCGCAGCAGGGTACGCCGGTCCGCCTTGCCGTTGGGGGTCAGCGGGATCGCGTCGATCCGCGCGAACCGGGCGGGGATCATGTACTCGGGCAGGTCACGGGCGAGTTCCGACCGCAGCAGGGACTGGTCGAGCTCGGAGTCGGCCAGGTACGCGCCGATGAGCGAGCCGCCGCGGTCCTGCGACACGCGGTGCAGGACCACCGCGCCGCGGACGCCCGGGACCAGCGACAGCCGGTGTTCGACCTCGCCGAGCTCGATGCGGTTGCCGCGGATCTTGACCTGTCCGTCGATCCGGCCCAGGTACTCCAGGCTGCCGTCGGCGAGCCGGCGGGCCAGGTCCCCGGTGCGGTACAGGCGTTCGCCGGGTGTGAAGGGGTGGTCGACGAAGGACTGCGCCGTGAGGTCCGGCCGCCCCAGGTACCCGCGGGCCAGACCGACGCCGGCGATGCACAGCTCGCCGGGGGCGCCGACGGGCTGCGGGTTGCCGTACGGGTCGAGGACGTGCAGCTCGGTGTTGTCGATGGGCCGGCCGATCGGGACCCGCTCCACCCGCGTGTCCGGGCCGGTGGGGCAGTCCCAGTACGAGACGTCGACGGTGGCCTCGGTGGGGCCGTACAGGTTGACCAGTGCGGGCGCCGCCGACGCGAAGACCCGGTTGAAGCGGTTGACGTGTTCGGGCTGGAGGGCCTCGCCGGAGCAGAAGATCCGGCGCAGCGACGCGGCCCGCCGGACGAGTTCGGGGCGCTCCTCCAGCAGCTCCAGGAACTGGCCGAACATGGAGGGCACGAAATGCGCGACGGTGACCTTCCGGTCCGCGATCGTGTCCAGCATCTCCCGCGGGTCCTTCTCGGCACCCGGTGCGAGGAGGGTCAGCCCGGCGCCGGCCGACTGCCACCAGAACAGCTCCCACACGGACACGTCGAAGGTGACCGGGGTCTTCTGGAGCAGGACGTCGTCCTGGCCGATCGGGTAGCCGCGCTGCATCCAGTTCAGCCGGTTGACCACCGAGCGGTGCTCGACCATGACGCCCTTGGGGCGGCCGGTGGAGCCCGAGGTGTACAGCACGTAGGCGAGGTTGCGCGGGCCGGCCGTCTCGGGCAGGGCCCCGGCCGGCACCTCGGGCAGTTCCCCGTCGGCCCGTCGGACGACCACGCCGGGGAGTTCGGGCAGGGCGGGTGCGCCGGGGCCGGTCAGTACGGCACGTGCACCGCTGTCCTCCAGCAGCAGCCGGATCCGCTCGGCCGGGTGGCCCGGGTCCACCGGCACGTAGGCGGCGCCCGCCTTGAGCACGCCGAGGACCGCGGGCAGCAGCGCGGGCGACCGCTCCATCAGCACCGCGACCCGGTCGCCGGGCTCCACGCCGTCGCCGCGCAGGGCGTACGCGAGGCGGGCGGCGCGGTCGTCGAGTTCGGCGTACGTGAGGGAGTCGTCCGGACCGGGGCCGGTCACGGCCGTACGGTCGGGGGTGCGGGCGGCCTGCTCCGCGAAGAGGCCGTGCAGGGTGGCGTCCTCGGGGAAGGGGGCGCTGGTGCGGTTGTGGCCCTCGACCAGTTCGGCCCGCTCCTTCGCATCGAGAGCGGAGAGCGTGGACACCGGGCGGTCGGGTGTCTCCAGGGCGGCGAGCACCAGGTTCCGCACATGGCGGCCGAAGGACTCCACGGGGAAGTCGGAGTCGAAGACGTCGGTGGCGTAGTCGAGCTCGACCAGGACGTCCTCGCCGTCCGCGACCTCGTTCACGACGACCGCGAGCACATCGTGGTCGTGGGCGCGGGTGGCGCCGGTGGTCTCCTGCGTGGTGCCGGGCAGGTCGTGGGCGGCGGGCCACTGCACGTACGAGAGCGTCACGTCGAACAGCGACCGGGCCGCACCTCCTCCGACGGCGGCCGGCGCCTCGCGCAGCACGTCGCCCAGCGGCATCCGCTCGTGGCGCTGGAGTTCGCGCGAGTCCCGCAGGACGGAGCCGACCAGGTCGGTGAAGGTGGCGGACGCGTCCGCCCGCACGGGCAGCGGCAGGGTGTTGGCGAACTGTCCGACCGTGCGGCGCTGGTCCCGGCCGCGGCGGTTGAACAGGGGAACACCCAGCACCACGTCCTCGGTCAGGTGCAGGCGCGAGAGGTGCACCGCGAAGGCCGCCGCGACGAAGGCGAACGGCGACTCGCCGCGCTCCCGGATCCGGGCGACGGCGCCGGCCGGCAGCGCGAAGGAGTGCCGGGCCGACGTGCGCTGCCCACTGGGTGCCTTGCGGGCGAACAGCGGGGGCTCCAGCCCGGCCAGCATGGTGCGGAAGTACTCCTGGTCCTTCGCGTACTGCGCCGAGCCGCGGTAGCGCTCCTCGTCCGCCAAGGCGGCCAGGGCCGACGGCTCCGGCTCCGCGCCGGGAGCCGGCTCCTCGCCGGCCGCCGCCGCGACGGTCTGCGCGAGCAGCAGGTTCAGCGCCCACGCGTCCGCCACGATGTGGTGCGCCCTGATGAAGACGTGGGCGGCGTCCGCGCTCTCCTTGAGCACCGCCAGTTCACAGGCCGGTCCCTCGCCGAGGGCGAACGGCCGGTCGTACGCGGCCTCGATCCACTCGGTGATGCGGGCGCCGGCGTCCGCTCCGCTCCCGCTGAAGTCCAGCACCTCGACCTGCGGCCGGGCCTGCGCCACCCGCTGCTGCGGGACCCCGTCCACCTCGCGGAACTCCAGCCGCAGCGCGTCGTGACGGGCCGCCACGGCGCCGAGCGCCGCCGCGAGCTCCTCGGTCCGCACCGCGCCCGAGAAGCGGCGCGCCAGGTACAGGTTGAACTGGGGAAGCCGTGGAAACAGTGCATGCGCCACCCAGATGTCGCGCTGGTAGGCCGTCAACGGTGACCACACGGATGAACTCACGATTCCCCTGCTCAGTCGATCGCATGCTGACTTCAGGGTCACAGCCTGCACGGATGTGCCCGCGCCGATCCAGAAATTACGGTTCCTGGTATTCCTGATACCAGGCACGCCGGCAATAGGTTCCCAATACCGGAGAACCGCCTGCCTGGATCATTCGGAAAAATATGGACACTCCACTTACCCCCCTGGCGGAGCGTGGTTTGATCTGGCCAGAATCCTGAGTCCCAGGAAATTCGACCGGAAAGGAAGTCCGTGAGACAGGTACCGCTGGTCGTCGGCCACCCCCTACTCGGATCGCTCAAGGAGCTGCGGCACGATGTGCTGGCGGCCTACCTCCGGGCCCGGAGCACCGTCGGCGACGTGG
The DNA here is from genome assembly GCF_055571835.1 of Streptomyces sp. NPDC030862. Lineage (NCBI taxonomy): Bacteria > Bacillati > Actinomycetota > Actinomycetes > Kitasatosporales > Streptomycetaceae > Streptomyces > Streptomyces sp. NPDC030862. Next base: position 187,774 of record NZ_JBVIEN010000012.1, read on the forward strand.
TGCGCTTCCAGGCCGGCCCGCCGGGCGCGCGGACCGAGATGTACGGGGTCTTCTCCGCCGACGGTGTCCAGCAGGTACTCGCCTCGCAGTCGGCCAATTTCCGCAAGGACAATCCGACGTACACCGAGATCCGGGAATCCGTCGGAAATGGCCTGCTCACCAGCCAGGACGACGAGTACGTCTTCCAGCGGCGCATGGTTCAGCCGTTGTTCACCCGGCGCCGGGTGCACGAATACGCGGGCGCGGTGCATGCTGAAATAATTCGGTCCGTCTCCGGCTGGCAGACACGGCCCGATGGTGTCGTGGACGCGTCCGCGGTAATGACGGAATTTGCCCTTCGTGCGGTGAGCCGTATTCTCTTCGGAGCCGACGTCGAGGCCGCCGTGGACGTGGTGCGCCGCCAGTTCCCGGTCATCGGCGAGAGTGTGCTGCGCCGCGGGGTCTCGCCCGTGCGGCTGCCCCGGACGTGGCCCACTCCCGCCAACCGCCGGACACAGGCCGCCCAGCGCGAGCTGTTCGGGATCTGCGACCGGATCATCGCCCAGCGCGCCGGCGCCGACGAGGCCGACGACATGATCTCGCTGCTGGTCCGGGCCCGCGACGAGGACGGTGCGGGACTGAGCGCCGACGCCGTCCGCGATCAGGTCCTGATCTTCCTGCTGGCCGGCTACGAGACCACCGCGACGACGCTCGGCTACGCCCTGCACCTGCTCGCCGGTGACGCCGAGGTGCGCGCCCGCGCCCGCGCCGAGGTCGACGACGTCCTGGCCGGCCGCGCCCCGGGAGCCGCCGACGTGGAGGCCCTGCCGTACCTCAACCAGGTGCTGAAGGAGACCATGCGCGTCTATCCCGCCGTCGCCATCATGGGGCGCCGCGCGGTCGCCGAGGCCGAGGTGGACGGGTTCCGCATCCCGGCGGGGGCCGACGTCTACCTGGCTCCCTGGGTCACCCACCGGCACCCCGCCTACTGGGCGCGGCCGGACGACTTCGACCCCGAGCACTTCACGCCCGAGGCGGAGGCGGCCCGCCCGCGGTACGCCTGGTTCCCCTTCGGCGGCGGCCCCCGCGCCTGCATCGGGCAGCACTTCTCGATGCAGGAGGCGGTCATCGTGCTCGCGGCCGTCCTCCAGCGCTTCGACGTCGAAGCGCACGATCCACCGGGCCGACGGGTCCCCGTGGACCTCGGCATGGCCCTGCGCCCCGCCGGCCCCCTGCTGGTCCGCGTGCGGCCCCGTACGAAGGAGGCCGTGGCATGAGGCAGCTCCTCGACACCCTTCTCGCCCCCGCCGCCGACCGGTCACCCGGCGACATCGCGGCCCTGCCCCTGCCCGAGTCCTACCGGGCGGTCGTGCTGCGTGCCGAGGACACCGCCATGTTCGACGGCATCCCCACCGGCGAACGGGATCCGCGCAAGTCCCTGCACGTGGCCGAAGTGCCGGTACCCGAACTGGGCCCCGGCGAGGCCCTGGTGGCCGTCATGGCCTCCTCGGTCAACTACAACACGGTGTGGAGCTCGATCTTCGAACCTCTGCCGACCTTCGCCTTCCTGGAGCGGTACGGGCGGACCTCGCCGCTCGCCAAGCGCCACGACCTGCCGTACCACGTCATCGGCTCCGACCTCGCGGGCGTCGTCCTGCGCACCGGCCCCGGCGTCAACGCCTGGAAGCCGGGCGACGAGGTGGTCGCGCACTGCCTGTCGGTGGAGCTGGAGAGCCCCGACGGCCACTCCGACACGATGATGGACCCCGAGCAGCGCATCTGGGGCTTCGAGACCAACTTCGGCGGCCTGGCGGAGATCGCCCTGGTGAAGTCCAACCAGCTGATGCCCAAGCCCGGCCACCTCAGCTGGGAGGAGGCGGCGGCGCCGGGCCTGGTGAACTCGACCGCGTACCGCCAGCTGGTCTCCCGCAACGGCGCCGGCATGAAGCAGGGCGACAACGTGCTCATCTGGGGCGCCAGCGGCGGCCTCGGCTCGTACGCCACCCAGTTCGCGCTGGCCGGCGGCGCCAACCCGATCTGCGTCGTCTCCAGCGAGCAGAAGGCGGAGATCTGCCGCTCGATGGGCGCCGAGGCGATCATCGACCGCAGCGCCGAGGGCTACAGGTTCTGGAAGGACGAGCACACCCAGGACCCCAAGGAGTGGAAGCGCTTCGGCAAGCGCATCCGCGAGCTCACCGGCGGCGAGGACGTGGACATCGTCTTCGAGCACCCCGGCCGCGAGACCTTCGGCGCCAGCGTCTACGTCACCCGCAAGGGCGGCACCATCACCACCTGCGCCTCGACGTCGGGCTACATGCACGAGTACGACAACCGCTACCTGTGGATGTCGCTGAAGCGGATCGTCGGCTCCCACTTCGCCAACTACCGCGAGGCGTGGGAGGCCAACCGCCTGATCGCCAAGGGCAAGATCCACCCCACCCTGTCGAAGGTGTACTCCCTGGAGGAGACGGGTCAGGCCGCGTACGACGTCCACCGCAACCTCCACCAGGGCAAGGTCGGCGTCCTCGCGCTGGCCCCCGAGGAGGGCCTGGGCGTGCGCGACCACGAGTTGCGCGCCCGGCACATCGACGCCATCAACCGCTTCCGCCCCGAGCAGTGAGAACCACGAGCCGAACGGCGCCGGGCATCCCCCGAGAGGTGAAACAGCTTTGAGATCCACCGCGTTCACACGTACGGAAGGCGGCGCGAGCGAGACCCTCCCCGCAGGCTCCTTCTACCGCGACGGCGGCGCACCCGCCATCATGCGTGCCGCCCACTTCCCCGACGAGCTGCTCTCCTATCTCCAGATGGAGGGCCTCGCGGCGCTGAAGTCCGCCATCCGCCACCGCTGTGACAGCCTGGTCGAACTGGGCTGCTACGACGGACGGGCCCTGGAGGTCGCGCGCGCCGCCGGCCTGCCCTACCTGGGCATCGACATCTCGCCCGGCGCCATCGCCCGCCTCAACCGGCGCATCCACGAGGAGGGCCTCGACGGGCAGGCCCGCGGTCTCCTGGGCGACGTGCTGCACAGCAGCTCCTGGGCCCTGGAAATCGGCGGCCGGCGCCCGCTGCAGCTGTTCCCGTTCAACCTGCTGGGCAACTTCGCCGAACCCGAGAAGGTGCTCCACAGCGCCGCCGCGGCAGGCGGGATCGGTGTGATCTCCGTCTTCGACGAGCAGCCGTCGACCACCGCGGTCCGCCGCGCCTACTACACGGCCTGCGGCATCGAGGAGCTCGACGAGGTCCCCGGCGACTACGGCGGCGTCGCCTTCCAGGGCGAGGGCGGCTTCGCCTCCCAGTCCTTCAGCGCGGAGGGCCTGCTGGAACTCCTCGGCTCGGTCGACGCGACCGTCCTGCACACCACCACCAACCGCCTCGGCCAGTGCGTCACCGTACGTCTCGGCGGCGGGCTCGACTTCGGACCGGAGGACTGACCCGTGGCCCCCAAGCCGAGTTCCGTCCGCACGCCGCGCCCCTCGCTGGAGTGGTCCGACGGGGTGGTGCTGGCCGTCGACCAGCGGGCCCTGCCCCATGAGTACCGGCTGTTGCGGCTGGAGACCGTCGACCAGCTGATCGACGCCATCCAGACCCTGGCCGTGCGGGGCGCGCCCGCCATCGGTCTGGCCGGTGCCCTGGGCGTCGCCATGTCGGCGTTCCGGCACACCGATGAGGCCGCGGGCACCCTCGACCGGGCCGCCGTGCGCGCGGACGCGGCCCGGATCGCCGCCGCCCGGCCCACCGCCGTCAACCTGGCGTGGGCCGTCGAACGGGTGCTGGGCGTCCTGGGCGACGGCAGGCAGGCCGTCCTCGACGAGGCCCTCGCCATGCTGGACGAGGACATCACCGTCAACCGGGCCGCCGTGGACCGCGCCTGCGAGCTGGTGCTCTCGCTCACCCCCGACCGGCCGCTGCGCATCCTGACGCACTGCAACACGGGCCGGCTGGCCACCGCCGCGCTGGGCACCGCCCTGGGGGTGATCATCGAGCTGTCCGGGCGCGGTCTGGTCGAAGAGGTCCTGGTCGACGAGACCCGGCCACTGCTCCAGGGCGCCCGGCTGACCGCCTGGGAGCTGGGCGAGGCCGGGGTGCCGTACCGGCTCTGCGTGGACTCCGCCGCCGCGTCCGCCCTCGCGCGCGGCCTGGTCGACGTGGTCCTGGTCGGAGCCGACCGGATCGCCGCCAACGGGGACGTCGCCAACAAGATAGGCACCTACGGCCTCGCGTTGGCCGCCACCCGCCACCACATCCCCTTCATCGTGGTCGCCCCCGAGTCCACCCGGGACCCTGCGCTGCCCGACGGCTCCGGGATCGTCATCGAGGAGCGCTCCGCGCACGAGGTGACCTCCTTCGCGGGCACCGCGGTCGCCCCGGCGGGCGCGGGCGTCTACAACCCCGCCTTCGACGTCACCCCGGCCGAGCTCATCACCGCCGTGGTCACCGAGAAGGAGTCCCTTCGTCCGGCCTCGACCCGGCAGCGGCTCGGCGCCGACCTCGCCCGCTTCTCCCGCCAGTTCTACGAGCGCGGGTGGATGCCCGCCACCTCCGGCAACCTCTCGGTACGGCTGCCCGGCGAGTCCGGGCACGCCCTGATCACCGCCAGCGGCCGGGACAAGGGCGACCTCACCCCCGCCGACACCGTTCTCGTGGACGCCCGGACGGGAGAACCCGCCGAGGAGGGCGGGCTGCGGGCTTCCGCCGAGACGTGCATCCACGCCGCCGTCTACCGGACCACCGACGCCGGCGCCGTCGTCCACGTCCATTCGCCGTACGCCACCGCCGTGGCGAGCCGTGTCGGCGCGGCCGGCGGGACCCGGACCCTGGAGCTGGCCGGCCACGAACTCCTCAAAGCACTCGGCCTGTCCGACCCCTCGCGCACCACCCTGCCGGTCTTCGCCAACCACGCCGAGGTACCGCGGATCGCCGCCGAACTCGAGGCGTACCTGCGCTCCGACGCCCCCTCGGGAAGCCCCGAACGGGCACCCGGCCTGCTGATCACCGACCACGGGGTGACGGTCTGGGGCCGGGACCTCGCCCAGGCCCGCAACCGGCTCGAATGCATCGAGGCCGTCTGCCGGCAACTCGTACTCGCCACCGGCCAGGGAGGCCACGGATGACCCTGCTCCACGTCATGCCGGACGACGCTCCGGAGACCGTACTGCTGCGGACGCGCGACGCCGAAGAGATCGCCGCCGCCCTGCGCGAGCACGCGGTCGAGCTGCGCCACTGGGAGGTGCGCGGCCCGGTCGCCGGCGGAACCGACCCCGCCGAGGTGCTGGAGCGCTACCGCACCGAGGTCGACGCACTCCGCGCCGCCGAAGGCCTGCGCCTCGTCGACGTGGTGATGCTGCACCCCGAGGACAACGACGCCTGGCGGGAGAAGGCCGCGGGCGCGCGCTCCGCCTTCCTGGAGGAGCACCGGCACAGCGAGGACGAGGTCCGCTTCTTCGCACACGGCACCGGCTGCTTCTACCTGCACCTGGGGGGCAAGGTCCTCGCGGTGGTGTGCGAGGCGGGCGACCTGCTGTCGGTACCGGCGGGCACCACCCACTGGTTCGACATGGGGCCGGAGCCCGAGTTCTGCGCGATCCGCTTCTTCGAGCGCGAGGACGGCTGGGTCGGCGACTTCACCGGCGACCCGATCGCCCAGCGCTTCCCGCGCCTGGACGCGCTGCTGGCGGCCGCCGGATGAACGTCCTGACCGCCGAGGCGGTGGTGCTCGACATCGAAGGCACCACCGGTTCGGCCGCCCACGTCCGCCGGGTCCTCTTCCCGTACGCACGGCAGAGGATCGCCGGCTGGTTCGCCGCGCACCGGGACACCCCGCTCCACGGCGAACTGGTCCGCGCGACCGGCGCGGCCGACGAGGCGGATGCCGTCCGCACCCTGACCCGGTGGGCCGACGCCGACGTCAAGGCCGCCCCGCTCAAGGCGGTCCAGGCGCGGATCTGGGCCGAGGGGTACGCCGACGGCAGCCTCGCCGGGCACGTCTACGGTGACGTGCCCGGGGCGCTCGCCGCCTGGGCCGAGGCGGGCATCGGCCGCTACATCTACTCCTCCGGGGCCGCCGCCGCCCAGCGCGACTGGTTCGCGACCACGGCGTACGGCGACCTGACCCGCCACCTCGACGGTTACTTCGACCTGGAGAACACCGGGCCCAAGGACGACCCGGACTCCTACCGCCGGATCGGCCGGACCCTCGGGGCCCCGGCCGGGCGGATCCTCTTCCTCAGCGACGCGCCGGCCGAGCTGGCCGCCGCGGCGGCGGCCGGCTGGCAGACCGTACGGGTCCAGCGTCCGGAGGACCCGGCCCCCGAGGGCCTGGCCGAGCACGGCCCCCACCCCACCATCCAGACCCTGACCGAGATCCAGGTGGTACGAGCGTGAGCACGGCATCGACATCCGCACCGGCGGAGATAGGCGTCATCGGCGGAAGCGGCTTCTACGAGCTGCTCGAAGGCGCCGAACAGGTCGAGGTGACCACCCCGTTCGGCGATCCCTCCGCTCCGCTGGCCATCGGCACGGTCGCGGGCCGCCGGGTGGCCTTCCTCCCGAGGCACGGCCGCGACCACGAGTACCCGCCGCACCGGATCAACTACCGGGCGAACATCTGGGCCCTGCGCGCGGCCGGTGTCCGGCAGATCCTGGCGCCGTGCGCGGTCGGCTCGCTGCGCCGCGACCTGGGCCCCGGCACCATCGTCGTCCCCGACCAGCTGGTCGACCGGACGAGCGGCCGCGTCCAGACCTTCCACGAACGGGGCGCGGTCCACGTCCCGTTCGCCGACCCGTACTGCGCGCACGGCACGGCCGCAGTGGCCGAGGCGGGCGGTGAGGGCGTGCGCACCGGTGGTGCCATGGTGGTCATCGAGGGCCCGCGCTTCTCGACCCGCGCGGAGTCGCAGTGGTATGCGGCCCAGGGGTGGTCCCTGGTGAACATGACGGGCACACCCGAGGCGGTGCTCGCCCGCGAACTCGCGGTCTGCTACACCTCCCTGGCCCTCGTCACCGACCTGGACGCAGGCCTGGACGAGGAGGAGAGCGTGTCCCAGGACGAGGTCTTCAAGGTCTTCGCCGCGAACACCGAGCGGATGCGGTCCCTCGTCCTGCGCACCGTGGAACTGCTCCCCGCCGACCGCACCTGCCGCTGCGCCCGTGCCCTCGACGGCATCACGCTCCCCTTCGAACTACCGTAAGCAGCACGCGTCTTCCCGCCTCCGCGCCACGACGTCCGACCGTGGCGTCCCGACGATCAGAGCGAGAACCATGAGCGACAGCACCGCGCCCAAGCCCCTGACCGACCCGGCCCACTTCTTCTCCTCCGACATTCGCGTCGGCCGCGTCCTGACGGTGGAGGAGTTCCCGGAGGCCCGCAAGCCCGCGTACAAGATCACCGCCGACTTCGGCGCGGCCGGAGTGCTGGCCACGAGCGCGCAGGTCACCAACTACCGGCCCGAGGAGCTGAAGGACCGCCTCGTCGTCGGCGTGATCAACCTCGGGAAGAAGCGGATCGCCGGATTCACCAGCGAGTTCCTCCTCCTTGGCTCGTACGACTCGGACGGCGCGGTCCAGCTCCTGTCACCGGAACCCGCGGCCGCCCCGGGCGATGTCGTCGGCTGACCCGCTGCCACCACCGCTCCCGTGCGGCGTGCCCGGCGTCCACCTCTCACGGGTGACGCCCCGGAAGGCCCACGCGGAGCGCAACGCGGGGATCCTGAGCGCGGCGGAGCGGGCCCGACTGGCCCGCTTCGCCCGCGCCGAGGACCGCGACCGCTTTCTGGCCGCGCACGTGGCGCTGCGCATCCTGCTCGGGGAGAGGCTCGGGCAGCGGCCCGAGCACGTCCGGATCCACCAGGCGGCGTGCGCCGGGTGCGGCGGTCCACACGGCCGCCCCGTGATCCCCGGGAACCCCGCCCACTTCAGTCTCGCGCACGCCGGCGACCTCTTCGTGATCGCCCTGTCGGAGCGGGCGGTGGTCGGAGTGGACGTGGAGCGCATCCCCGCGCACGTACTTCCGGGCGCCCTGCACCCGGCGGAGGAAGCCGAACTCGCCCTGCTGCCCGCCGCCGAGCGCCCAGCGGCCTTCGCCCGCGCCTGGACCCGCAAGGAAGCGGTGCTCAAGGCGCGGGGCACCGGCCTCCAGACCGACCCCACCACCCTTCTGGTGGGCACGGCCCCCACACCGCTTCCCGATCCCGCCTGGCACCTCACCCCGATACCCGCGCCCCCTCCGTACACCGCCACGCGCGCGGTCCTCCACGAGGGCCTGTCCGGCGGCTGAGGCCCTTCGCGCGGGCGTTGCGGCGCTTCCGCGTCGGCGCGACGTCTCCTGCTGCGGGAAAGGGCCGCCGGGGGACCGGGCGGTACGACTGGCCGGCCATGGGCGGCCCGGGCACGTCCGCGGGGACGGCGGCGGCCGCTTCGGTGGGTGCGAGGTGAGCCTGGTGTTCACCGGCCTGCGGGGCGGCGGGGCGAGGCGCGGCCGGGGTGGCTCGGAGGTGGGGGAGGGGCAGGGGCCGGCGATCCGTGGGGGGATCCAGTGGGGGGATCGTTCCCGCGGTCGCGCGTCGTGGGCCGGCGCGCGCGGTGCGGGCGTACGTGGGGGTGTGCGTGGCGGCGTGCGTGCGGGGTTCAGTCCTGCGCGGCGGCCAGTTCGGCCGTGATGCGGTCCGTGCGACCGGACGACAGGTCCAGTGCGGCGAGTACGGAGGGCACCGCCAGGCTCGGGAGGATGTGGCGCTGCATGGAGATGTAGCGCTCTTCGAGGTCCGCGTAGTCGCTGAGGGTCTGGGACACCATCTGGATGCCGGTGAAGGCGCCCATGATCAGCTCCGCCGCCTCGGCGGTGTTCACGTGCGGCAGCAGCTCGCCGTTCTCCTGGGCCTGGTTGAGGAGTCCCAGCAGCATCTCCCGCCACCGCAGGAACGGCCCCCGCCGGTCCAGGGTGTGCGCCTGCTGGTCCATGGAGAGCCGTACCCCGGCCCGGGTGAGCTGGTTGGTCCGCAGCCGGTGGGTGAACCAGAGGCCCATGTCGACCAGTTCCTGCAGCTTCAGGGGCTGCGGCGGAACCTGCTCCGGCGGCTCCTGGGCATCGAACACACCGAGCGCCAGCTCCTCCTTGGACTGGAAGTGGAAGTAGAGAGCGCCCTTGGTCACCCCGGCCACCTTGAGGATCTCGGTGATGGTGGCCGCCTGGTACCCCTGTCGCTCGAAGACGACCGCCGCCGCCTCCAGGATCGTCTGGCGGGTGCGGATCGCGCGATCCTGCTTGGCCACGCCTGCCTCCTCTGTCTTTGTCATCGCCGGGTGATCACGTCCCGTCAGTGACCGGTCACCCTAGAAAAAAAACCGCTCAGTCTGTATCTTATCAGTGCGCGCGCACCACAGACCAGTTTCGCCCGCCATGTGCCCCGGGGGGGACCCATGTACTCAGATGCCCTTATGTCGGGTGTGGCCATAGCCACCCGTCCGCAGAGAAAAACCGGTCAACCGGTTCCCATGGAGCTCGTCCACCGGACCAGACCCGAGGACGCCTTCCCGTACCACTGGACCCGCACGGACGAGGACCGGTTCTCGGTCAGCGCACGACTCCCGCACGACCACCCGTTCTTCGCGCCCGTGCACGGCGACCGCCACGACCCGATGCTCCTCATGGAGGCGATGCGGCAGGCCGCCATGCTCGTCTTCCACGCCGGGTACGGCGTCCCGGTCGGCCACCACTTCCTGATGTCGGGCCTGGACTACGCCTGCTACCCCGAGCACCTGGCGGTCGGAGGGGAGCCGGCCGAGGTGGACATCGAGACCACCTGCTCCGACCTCGTGTGGCGCGGTGCCACCCTCGTCCGGGGGCGGGTCGACTGGCTCGTCCGCCGCGACGGCCACCTCGTCGCCGCGGGCACCGGACTGCCCCGGTTCATCAGCCCGTCCGTCTACCAGCGGATGCGCGGCGACCACGCCATGCCCCGCCCCTGGCGCGCCACCACCCGGGCGCTGTCCGCCGTCACGGCCGGCCGGACCCGCGACGAGGACGTCGTCCTGTCGCCCACGCTCCACCGCAACCTGTGGGAACTGCGCGTCGACACCGCCCACCGCACCCTCTTCCAGCGGCCCAAGGACCACGTGCCCGGCATGCTCCTGCTGGAGGCCGCCCGCCAGGCCGCCTGCGCCGCCACCGCCGGCGCGCGGTTCGTCCCCACCGCCGGCATCACGCGCTTCGACCGGTACGCCGAGTTCGACCGGCCCTGCTGGATCAGGGCCGTGGTCCTGCCGGACAGCGCCCCCGGCACCCTCGCCGTCCGCGTCACCGGACAGCAGGACGCCGAGAGCGTCTTCACCGCCACCCTGTCCGGGCCCACGCCCACCCGCTGACCGTACCCCCGGAAGGAGTGCCATGATCCTGGTGACGGGGGCGACGGGGGCGGTCGGCCGAGAGGTCGCCCACCTCCTGTGCGGGCGGCGGCCCTTACGCATCCTCGCCCGAGACCCGGGCCGGGTGTGCGTCACGGGGCCCGGCGTCGAGACCGTACGCGCCGACTACGCCGACCGGGACTCCCTGGACGCGGCCCTGCGCGGCGTGGACGCCGCCCTCCTGGTGACCAACCGCGTCACCGAACCCGACGACGCCCGGTTCGTACGGGCCGCCCGCGACGCCGGCGTACGGCACGTGGTCAAACTGTCCATGCTCGCCGTCATGGAGCCCGCCAACGACCTCATCACCCGCACCCAGCGCCGGAACGAGGCCGTCATCCGCGACTCCGGACTCGCCTGGACGTTCCTGCGCGCCCGCACCTTCATGTCCAACACGCTGTCCTGGGCCCCCGGCATCCGCACCGAGGGAGTCGTCCGCGCCCTGTACGGCACCTCCCGCGTCGCCTGCGTCGACCCGCGCGACATCGCGGCCGTCGCCGTCCGCGCCCTCATCGAACCAGGTCGGCACGAGGGCCGGGCGTACGCCCTGTCGGGGCCGGAGGCCATCAGCGCGGCCGAGCAGACCGCCCAGCTCGCCCAGATCATCGGACGGCCCCTGCGGTTCGAGGAGCTCACCCGGAGCGAGGCCGAGGAGCGGCTGCTGCGCCGCCACCCGCGGCCCGTGGCGGAGGCGTTCCTCACCAGCGCGGAGCGGCAGCGGGCCGGTGGCAAGGCCGCCGTCCTGCCGACGGTGCGCCACCTCACCGGCCGGCCCGCCCGGACCTTCCGGGACTGGGCGGCCGACCACGCCGCCGCGTTCGCCTGACGGACGCCGCCGCAGGGCGGGCGCGCCCCGGCGCCCGCCCGCTCCACCGACGAGGGCCCCGCATCCCGCGCGGGGCCCTCCTCGTGTCGTACGCGGCGTACGCGGCGTACGCGGCGTACCGGTGACGCGTCTCGTCATCCGCGCTCCTCCCGCGGACGCAGCGGGAGGTGGACGCCGACCCGGGTGCCCTCGCCGGGCGCGCTCTCCACCGTGAGACGGCCCCCCAGGTCCTCCACCCGGTCCGCCATCGACCGCAGGCCCGGAGCCCGGTGGCCCGCCGCCAGGACGGCCGCGGTGTCGAAGCCGGCCCCGTCGTCGACGACACCCACGTGCGCCCAGCGCCGGGTGAAGCGGAGCGTCACCGTCACCTGCCGGGCGTCGGCGTGACGCAACGCGTTGTACAGGGCCTCACGGGCCGTCAGGAACAGCTCCCTGCGGCACACGTCCGCCAGCAGCCGCTCGTCGCCCGTCGCCCGGAACCGCACCTCCGTGCCACCGGACCCGACCGCGTCCGCGAACTCCTCCAGCGCCTCGACCAGAGGCGGCAGCACGGTCTGCTCGTACAGGCCCCCGGTGAGCCGCCGGGTGACGTCGATGGCCTGCAGCAGCGCCTCGCGGGCCTCCTCCAGGTGCGCGCACGCCGCCGGCTCCGCGGCTGCGGCGTGCAGCTCGATCCGCCGGGCGGCGGCCTCCAGGGCGGTGCCCAGCTCGTCGTGGACCGTACGGGCCAGCCTCCGCCGCTCCCGCCACACCTGGTCGCCGTGGTCCCGGGCGAGAGGCATCCGTTCCGGCCAGGCCGGGTCCTCGGGGGCGCCGCCGACCCGCCGGGCCCGGCCGTAGGCCGAGCGGTGGAGGCCTTCCTGAAGCGACCGGGCGAAGCCGTCGCCCACGACGGCTTCGAGCCAGGCGAGACCGTGCTGCTGGACGAGGGCGGCAGGGGCGCTCATCGGTCCTCCTCGGGCAGAGCTGACGGGAACGGGAAAGAGCGAGCGGGCCGCGCAGGGCGAGCCACGGCCGTTAACAAACCGGTTACGCGGTTTTCGGGTGGTCTTCAGGCCCCAGTGACCGTCCAGGTGTCGCCGCCGGTCAGGAGTGCGGCGAGGTCGCCCTTGCCCTTGTGTTCGATGGCGGTGTCGAGCTGGTCGGCCATTTGTGTGTCGTAGACGGGGCGGTCGACGCTGCGGAAGACGCCGATGGGGGTGTGGTGGAGGGTGTCGGGGTCGGCGAGGCGGGAGAGTGCGAAGGCGGTGGTGGGGCTGGGGTTGCGGGCGTCGTGGACCAGGATGTGGGTTTCGTTGTCGGGGGTGACGGTGACGGCGGTGAGGTCGCCGGTGGCCGGGTCGCGTACGACGCCCTTGGTGTGGTCGGTGCCGAAGCGGATGGGCTGTCCGTGTTCGAGGCGGATGACGGCCTCTTCGGCTTGCTGTTTGTCTTTGAGGGCGTCGAAGGC
>NZ_JBVIEN010000013.1:0-191614 GCF_055571835.1 Streptomyces sp. NPDC030862
CCCCCCCCCCCCCCCCCCCCCACCCCCCCCCCCCCCCCCCCCCCCCCCCCCCCCCCCCCCCCCCCCCCCCCCCCCCCCCCCCCCCCCCCCCCCCCGGCCCGGTCTCTCACGCCGTGTCCTCGCCCTTCGCCTCGCTCCCGACCTCCTCCGTCTCGGCGGTGCGCTCGCCCTCCGCCTGCGAGGGCGTCGAGCGGGCCACGTCGGGGTGTTCGTCGACGCCCGGCTCCCGCTCGCCTTCCGCCTGGGAGGGCGTCGGGTAGTCCCACGCATCACTCATGGCTCGCCTCCGGGGAATCGTCCCGCGCCCGCGCTGCCGGGGCGGGAGGCGACGAGTACCCGCCGGCCGCCGGTGATACCGCCTGCGGCAGCTTGAGGAAGAGGGTCATCACGGCGCTCGCCAGGTAGAGCAGGGCGAAGATCCACATCACCCCCTGCACGCCGAGCGGCCCGAGGAAGATACCCACCAGCGCCGGGCCCAGGAAGGTGCTGGCGCCCGCGCCCAGGTTGAGGGCCGACATCGCCTGGCCCTTGTGGGCCGGGTCGAGCGACGGCATGAGGGCCGAGAGCGGTACGTAGCCGGCGAGGGTCGCGCCGAAGAGGCCGACCAGCACCATCGCGAGGGCGTAGTGGTCGCCCGCCGAGACCGTGCCGTAGTAGAGCAGGAGCGTGGTCACCGCGCAGCCGACGCCGCCGCACCAGGCGACGGTGCGCTGCCAGCCGATGCGGTCGCCGACCACCCCGAAGATCAGGTTGAAGAAGATGTTGGTGGCGAACATCGCCGACAGCAGCTGAAGCCACTCGGTGAGCGAGAAGCCCAGCGTGTCGGTGAAGAACACCGGCAGGAAGACCAGGAACCCGAACTGCGGTGCCGTGTTGATCGCCCGTACCACCGCGCCCGTGCCGATCTTCGGGTTGCGCCAGACGATGGCGAGCGAGCCGAGCAGCGTGGCGACCGGGCGTTCCTTGGCGGGTGCGAGGCGGTGGGCGCCCGTGGGCTCGCGCACCAGCAGCAGCGCGATCAGACCGCCCGCCAGCACCAGGCCCAGCGAGAGCCACAGCGTTCCGTACGCGCCGATCGCCGGCACCGCGAAGCTGGCGACCAGCGAGCCCAGCGTCGGCAGGCCGCCCGTGAAGGCGAACCAGAACCAGCCCACCGCCGAGCCGAGGCGCCGCTGCGGCGTCACCGCCGTGACCCACACCAGGAAGCCGTACGCGAAGAGCGGATAGCCGAAGCCCCGCAGACCGTAGGCGGCCAGCAGGAGGCCGAAGTCGGCGGCCGGGACCGCGAAGGCGAGGAACACCACCTGGAACACCGCCCAGACGGCCAGGCCGAGCATCATGACGCGGCGCGGGCCCCACAGGTCGGACAGCGCGCCGGAGAACCAGGCCGCGACGCTCGCGGTCACGCCGTAGACGGTGAACAGCACCGCCACCCGCTCCTTGGACATTCCCTCGTCCAGGAGGTACGGCGACAGATATCCGGATTCGACTCCGTCGCCGATCATGAAAATGAGAACACCGAGGAATCCCCATGCGAGGGGCCGGGGAATGCCGATCCTGTCCAGCCAATGCCTCGGGGGTGATTCCTCGGCGGGGGAGGACGAGGGATCCAGAACGACGGCCACGAGAAACCACCTTTTCCACGGGGGACGGGGGAGGGGGGTGGGTGCCTAAGGCGTCACGATGAAACGGCCGCACGGGATGGCGGTCAATGCGCGGGGAGAAAACCTCGCCGTACGCGGACGCCGTGGCGTGAAATCGAGGGACACGCGCCCGGGCCCTGCCGCGCGAGGCGGCGGTTCTCCCAGCTCAGCGCGGTGGCCGGGGCGAGGCCGAAGCCGGGGCCCGCGTGAAGCCCATGTGATGTTCACGTGACCGCGTGACCGCTGACCGCGTGACCGCGTGGCACTCGGCCGGGGCGGCTCAGCCCGGAGGGACTCAGCCCTGCGTGCCCGACGCGTCGACCGTGCGGACGTCGACGCCTATGTCCCGCAGCCGCCGCACCTCACCCGCCGGCGCCGCGTCGTCCACCAGCACCAGGTCGAAGTCGGCGAGCGGCGCCAGCGCGTACAGCCCCTGGTTGGCGAACTTCGTGTGGTCGACCAGCAGCACCCGCCGCGCCGCCGAGGCCATCATCGCCCGCTTGACCTGCACCGTCTCCGGTGACATGTGGTAGCAGCGGCCCCCGGTCACGGCCGTGGTGGACATGAACAGCACATCCGCGCGGAACGACTCCACGCTCTGCGCCGTGTGCAGCCCCATGAACGCGTCGTACGCCGGGAAGTACGTGCCGCCCAGCGCGATCAGCGACACCCCGGGCTCCCGCGCCAGCGCCGAGATCGCCGGCAGCGAGTTGGTGATGACCGTCAGCGGCGTGTGGCCCGACATCTGCTGCGCCAGGCTGAGGCAGGTGGTGGAGTCGTCCAGCATCACGATCTGCCCGGGCGCGAGCAGGCCGGCCGCCGCCCGCGCCAGCCGGTGCTTGGTCCGCGCCATCGTCGTCATGCGCTCGCTGACGCTGCCGTGGAACTGCGTGGACGGCAGGCAGCTCGCCCCGCCCCGCACCTTCCGCAGCCAGCCCTGCGACTGGAGCGCGTCCAGGTCGCGGTGCACGGTCATCACACTCACGTCGAACTCCTCCGCCAGGTCCGCGGTGCGGACGAACCCCTTGGCGGTCACCAGATCGCGCAGTCGGCGCCGCCGCTCCTCCTGGGCGTCCATACGGGTCACGGCGTCCGGCTCCTTTCCGGTTCACTCCACCGGCGCGCCGGGAAGGGTGGGGGATGGGTGGGGTGAGGGATGAGAACCTCACGTGAAGTTAACACGACCGGAGTGCGGCGCCGCCCGGCCGACGGGAACGCCGTCGCGCACGCCCCCGCGTTTTCACACGGCGGCCCCGGCCGGTCACGGGAGGTTTTCCCAGCCGATTGACGCACCGCCCGACGGCACGTTTCCCTGACGTCCGCAAGTGCGAAGGGGCAGGTATTCCATGTCGGTTCTCACCATCGACGTCGGCACGTCGGTCATCAAATCGGTCGTGTTCGACGACCAGGGACAGGAAAGAGCGCTTTCCCGCATAGGGACCGAAGTGCTGCGCCCCCGCCCCGGCTGGGCGGAACAGGACATGGACGCCGTCTGGAACGCGGTCGTCTACACCGTCCGCAGCGCCCTCTCCCAGCTCGGCCCCGGCCACGACCCGGTATGGCTGGTGTCCTTCACCGCCCAGGGCGACGGCTGCTGGCTCGTCGACGCCGACGGCCGCCCCACCGGCCCCGCCGTCCTCTGGTCCGACGGCCGCGCGGGCGGCCTCCTCACCCGCTGGGCCGCCGACGGTGTCCTGGAGGAGGCCTACCGCCGCAACGGCTCCCTCACCTGCAGCGGCATGCCCAACGCCGTGATCAGCTGGCTCGCCGCCCACGACCCGGACCGCCTGGCGCGCTCCCGTACGGCCCTGACGGCGGCCGGCTGGCTCTTCCTCAAGCTCACCGGTGTCACCGCGATCGACGAGTCCGACGCGTCGGCACCCTTCCTCGACCACGCCACCGGCGCCTACGACCCGGCCGTCCTCGACCTGTTCGGCTTCGCGGAGCACGCCCGGCTGCTGCCCCGGGTGCTCGGCGAGCACGAACGCATCGCCGAGATCACCCATCGCACCGCGGGCGAGCTGGGCCTGCCCGCCGGGCTGCCCGTCGTCATGGCCCCGTACGACATCGCCGCCACCGCGCGCGGCGCGGGCGTCGTCGACCCCGGGCAGGCGTGCGCCATCCTCGGCACCACCCTCTGCACGGAGATCGTCACCCGCGAGGTCGACACCTCCGGCGAACCCTGCGGCATCAACATCGCCTACGGCGGCCGCGAACGCCTTCTGCGCGCCTTCCCCACCCTCTCCGGCACCGAGGTCCTCGACTGGGCCGCCCGCCTCCTCGCCGTCGACGGGCCCGCCGCCCTCGGCAAGCTGGCGTTCGCCACCCCGCCCGCGCCCGGCGGCCCGGCGTTCCTGCCGTACCTCTCGCCCGCCGGGGAGCGCGCCCCCTTCCTCGACCCGCACGCGCGCGGCACCTTCTGGGGCCTGTCCCTCGACCACACGCCCGCGCACCTCGCCCGCGCCGTCTTCGAGGGCCTGTCCCTCGTCGTACGCGACTGCCTGCGCGCCTCCCGGACCGACGTCCACGAACTGCGCCTGTGCGGCGGAGGCTCCGCCAGCGACCCGTGGTGCCGACTCATCGCCGACGTCACCGGCGTCCCCACCGCCCGCAGCGCCGACACCGAGCTCGGCGCCAAGGGCGCGTTCCTCACCGGGCTGGTCCTCAGCGGAGCCGAGCCCAGCATGCGCGCAGCCGCCGAGAAGTACGTCCGCATGCGCGCCGACTGGGAGCCCGACCCCGGGCGTGCCGCGCACTACGACGAGCTGTACGAGGCGTTCCTGACCTGGCGCGCCGCCGCCCGCTCCCTCGGCTGGGCACCTGTTCCCGAAACCGCACGGAAAGCGCCCCATGTCTGACGCCCTCACCGCCGACGCCGTCCACCTCGGCCTGGACCTCGGCACCCAGTCCGCCCGCGCGGTCGCCGTCGACGGCACCGGAAGGCTCCTCGCCGCCGCGTCCCGCCCGCTGACCGGCCACCGCGACGGACCCCGCCACGAGCAGGACCCCGAGCAGTGGTGGTCCGCCCTCGCCGCCGCCTGCCGCGAGGCGCTGGCCGGCATCGACCCGGCGCGCGTCCGGGGCCTGGCCGTCGACGCCACCTCCGGCACCGTCCTCCTCTCCGACGAGCACGGCACACCCCTCACACCCGGCCTCATGTACGACGACGGGCGCGCCCGCGCGTACACCGCACGTGTCAACAAGGCGGGCGCCGAGGTGTGGGAGGCGCTCGGCTACCGCACCATGCAGCCGTCCTGGGCCCTGCCCAAACTGCTCTGGCTCCTGGACGACACCGACTTCCCCGGCGCCCGGCTGCTGCACCAGGCCGACCTGATCACCTGGCGGCTCGCCGGCCGGCAGGTCCCGAGTGACGCCAGCCACGCCCTCAAGACCGGTTACCACCTGGTCGACGACCACTGGCCCGACGAGGAGCTGGGCGCGCTCGGCGTCCCGGCCGGCCTCCTTCCCGACGTCGTACGGCCCGGCACCGTCGTCGGCACCGTCTGCCCCGACGCCGCCACGGCGACCTCCATCCCCGCCGGAACGCCCATCGTCGCGGGCATGACCGACGGCTGCGCCGCCCAGATCGGCGCCGGAGCCCTCACCCCCGGCGCCTGGAACTCCGTCCTCGGCACCACCCTCGTCCTCAAGGGCGCGAGCCCCCACCTCGTACGCGACCCCGGGGGAGTGGTCTACTGCCACCGCGGTCCGGGGTCGACGTGGCTGCCCGGCGGCGCGTCCAGCAGCGGCGCGGGCGCCCTCGCGCACCGGTTCCCGGGAGCGGACCTGGAGGCCCTCACCGCCCGGGCCGCCGCCACCGGCTCCACCGCCGTCGCCTACCCCCTCACCGGCGCGGCCGGCGAACGCTTCCCCTTCCGCGCGCCCGACGCCACCCCCTTCGTGCTGGGCGACCCGGTCGGCGACGCGGAGGAGTTCCACGCCCTCCTCCTCGGCGTCGCCTGCGTCGAACGCCTCTGCTTCGACTACCTCGACCACCTCGGCGCCCCCGTCGACGGCCCGCTCACCCTCACCGGCGGCGGCGCCCGCAACCGCTACTGGTCGCAGCTGCGCGCCGACGTCCTCGGCCGTACGGTCGCCGTCCCCGAACACGCCGAGAGCGCCACCGGCATGGCGGTCCTCGCCGCGACCGCCTCGGGCGCCACGCTGGAACAGGCCGCGGCCGCCATGGTGCGCGTCCGCGAGCAGCTGACCCCCGACCCGTCCCGTACGGCCCGGCTGACCCCCGTCTACCTCGGCTTCGTCGACGAACTGACCCGACAGGGCCGACTGGACCCGTCCATGGCGGCACACGCCCGCAGAAAGGCCGAGCAGTGACCGACTTCATCCTCGTACGCCACGGCGAGACGGAATGGCACGCGGAGAACCGCTACGCCGGCCGCACCGACGTGCCGCTCACCGAACTCGGCCACAAGCAGGCCGCCACGCTCGCCGCCTGGGCCGCCGGGCAGCGCCTCGACGCCGTGCTCTGCTCGCCGCTCTCCCGCGCCCGCCTCACCGCCGAACCCGCCGCCACCGCCGTCGGCCTCACCCCGCGCGTCGACGAGCGGCTGTACGAGGTCGACTTCGGGCGCGGCGACGGGCTGACGCGCGCCGAGATGGCCGAGGAGTTCCCGGACGCGCTCGCCGCCTTCCTCGCCGACCCCGTCGCCCACCACCTGCCGGGCGGCGAGGACCCCGCGGCGGCGGCCGACCGGGCGATCGCCTGCCTGGAGGAGGCCGCCCGCGAACTCCCCGACGGGCGCGTGCTCGTCGTCGCCCACTCCACCCTCGTACGCCTCGTGCTGTGCAAGCTCCTCGGCATCCCCCTCGCCCGCTACCGCCAGGTCTTCCCGGCCCTGGAGAACGGCGCCCTGACCGAACTGCGGCTGCCGCCCGGCGGACAGGCGTCCCTGCTGCGTCTCAACGCACCCGCCGCCCTCGGCACCACCCACTGAACCCCCGTCTGGAGCACCACCGTGACCACCACCGTCCTCGCCGCCGGCGACCACTTCGTCCTGCCCCGCCTGCTGACCGAGGAACTGCGCGCCGCCACACCGGCCGCCGACCTGGACGTACGCGAGCTCGGACTGCCGTGGCCGCACACCCCCTTCGGCACGGTCGCCGAGGTCGACGAGGCGTCCGGCACCGAGGACGAGCTGATCGAGGCGCTGCGCGGCGTACGGATCTGCCTCACCCAGATGGCCCCGCTCACCGAGCGGATCCTCAAGGCCTGCCCCGACCTGGAGCTGTTCTGCGTCAGCCGCGGGGGCCCGGTCAACGCCAACCTGGAGGCCGCCACCCGCCACGGCGTCGCCGTCTGCTACGCCCCCGGGCGCAACGCCGTCGCCACCGCCGAGCACACCCTCGCCCTGATCCTCGCCGCCGCCCGCGGCATCGGCGACGTCCACACCGACCTCAGGCACGGCACCTGGCGCGGCGACTACTACGACTACGACCGCTGCGGTCTCGAGATCGACGGCGCGGTCGTCGGACTGGTCGGCTTCGGCGCGATCGGCTCGCGCGTGGCCCGCGTCCTGGTGGCCATGGGAGCGAAGGTCCTCGTCCACGACCCGTACGTCAAGCCCGAGGCGGTCGACGGCATCGCCGACCTCGTGCCCCTCGACGAGCTGCTCGGCCGCTCCCGGATCGTCTCGCTCCACGCGCGCGTGACCGACGAGACCCGCGGCATGATCGGGCGCGAGCAGATCGCGGCCATGCAGCCCGGCTCCGTCCTCGTCAACTGCGCGCGCGGCGCCCTCGTCGACTACGACGCCGTCTGCGACGCCCTCGACGCCGGCCACCTCGCGGGCGCGGGCTTCGACGTCTTCCCCGTCGAACCCGTCCCGGCCGGCGCCCGGCTGCTGTCCACGCCGGGCGTCGTCCTGACCCCCCACATCGCGGGCGGCAGCCGCGAGGTCGCCCACAAGGCGGCCCGCATCGTCGCGGCGGAAGCCGCCCGCTTCCTGCGCGGCGAGACCCTCGCCCACTGCGCCAACCCGGAGGTGCTGCGGCGCCGCTAGGGCCTGTATTCCGGATCTTGCCGGGCTCGCGTGCCCTGGTGCCGCTCCCCCAGAGCTTCGCCTGGGGGTGCCCCCACGCCGCGTTGTCGTCGGTCGCCACTGGCCCCCGTAGCCCTGCGGGCAACGGGGGAGGCTCCCTCCTCCGCCTTGCGATGCGTCCCCTCGGCCCCAAGGGGCCTGGGGAGACCCCATGCACCAGACCCCGCTCCCTTGTCCGGCCTGATCCGAAAGACAGGCCCTAGGTCGTGACGGCGCCCCGTGTCACATTCCGCCGGGCCGTCTCGTCGTACTGGCAGCGGGACCGGAAGCAGGCGTCCCGGAGGCACCGCACAACCGAAGGAGTACGCGATGACCACCCACGACACGACCACCCACGAGTCCGAGATCCGGGCGCTCCTGGCGCAGCGCGCCGACGCACAGCAGACGAAGGACATCGACCGGCTCATGTCGTTCTACGCTCCCGGCGCCGTCTACTACGACGTCGTCCCCCCGCTGCGGTTCACGGGCACCGACGAGATCCGCCGCAACTTCCAGCGCTGGTTCGACGGATACGTCGGCCCGATCAGCCTGGAAACGCACGACCTCACCCTCGCGGTCGGCGGGGACACCGCGTTCGCGCACATGCTCCACCTGGACTCGGGGGAGCGGAAGGGCGGGCTTCAGGCGTCGATCTGGGTACGGGAGAGCGTCTGCCTCCAGCGGACCGACGGCACGTGGTCGATCACACACGAGCACGTCTCGATCCCGATCGATCCGGCGACCATGACGGTCTGGCTCCCGTCCGACCGCGACCAGCTCGCCTGACACCGTGAGGAGCTTCCACCATGGTCACCACCGGTTCGGCGCCCACCGCCGTCGCCGTGCGTCGGGGGAGAGGACGGAGTACGCGCAGACGGGTGACGCTCACGAGGTTCGCCGCCGCAACGCTCGCCGCGGCCGCGGTGGGTGCGTGGGCCGTTGACGGTGCGAACGCCGGAACCCCGGAGAAGGCGCGTGTCGAGGTCCTCGAAGTCTCGGTGCAAAACGACCAGTACACGGCTGTCGACCTCGGCCCCAAGGGGCCGAGCCTGGGCGACATGGACGTCTACTCCGGCACCGCCGTCAAGGACGGGCACGCCATCGGACGCGGCGGCGGAACCTGTCAGGTCATACAGATGAAGGGCGACGCACAGACGTCGCAGTGCCTCATCACGATGGAGGTCGCGCAGGGGTCGGTGACGATGCAGTCGTTGTGGACGAAGGGCGTGGGCTCCCTCGACATGGCCATCACCGGCGGTACGGGCGCGTACAGCAATGCCCGGGGCATCGCTCGCTTCTGGGACATCGCGACACCGAACGAGCGGGCGCGGCTCGAGATCCGGCGCTGAGAGCACGACCTCACGCACGAGCCCCCCGAGAGGTGCCTTGGTGCCCTCGCTCCACTTCCGACGTGGGCGCGACACGCTGAGACGACCCCTAGGGCCGCCGCCCCACCTTCCGACGACGGCCTCGCCGCCGCCCGCCCCGCCGGCCCGGTCCGGCCGCGGCGGGCGGCTCCGACAGGTACCGCTGCCCGGCCGCCTTGAGCCGGTCGGGCACGGCCTTGACGGCCGTTCCGAGGACCCGGCTCCTCACCGAGCCCGCGACGATCCGGTTCCGGCCGCGCATCAGCGCCTCGAAGGCGTCCTCGGCGACCCGCGCCGGATCGTCCTTGTGCCGGAGGCGGCCCAGGCGGGTGTCGTCCATGCCCGCGCGGTGGAAGAAGTGCGTCTCCGTGGCCCCCGGCATCAGCGAGGTGACGGTCACCCCCGTGTCCTTGAGCTCCTCGCGCAGCGCCTGCGCGAAGGACTGGAGGAACGACTTGGAGGCGCTGTAGACGGACTGGAACGGCCCCGGCGCCATCGAGACCACCGAGGAGGTGATCAGCAGCCGGCCCTCGTCCTCGTCGACCATGGCGCGCAGCAGCCGGTGCGCGAGGTGCACCGTCCCGCTGATGTTGACGTCGATCACCCGGGCGTGGTCCGCCAGGGCGGTGTCGGTGAACGCCCCGCCCGTGCCGACGCCCGCGTTCAGCGCCGCGGCGGCGACCGGGCGGCGGGTGGCGAGCACCGCGGCGTGCAGTTGCTCGACGCCGTCGTAGGTGGCGAGGTCCGCCCGTACCGCCGTGACGTCGGCACCGCGGCCACGCAGCTCGTCGGCGACGGCGCCCACCGCCGCGTCCTCGGCGCAGAGCACCAGGTCGAAGCCGTGTGCGGCGAACGTGCGGGCCAGCTCACGGCCGATGCCGCTGGAGGCGCCGGTCACCACGGCCAGGGGTCTCACGGTGTCCATGACCGCCGGGGTACCCGCTCGCCCGGCGTGCAGGCCCGTTTCGCTGGATTGATCATGGGGTACACGCGTCGCGCCACGACACCCCGGAGGTGACCCATGAGCGAGCTCGGTCAGTCGACGAACGGGACCGTCACCACGCAGGTCCCCGCCAGATTGGACCGGCTGCCGTGGTCCCGGTGGCACTGGATGATCGTGATCGGCCTGGGCACCGTCTGGATCCTCGACGGCCTCGAGGTCACCATCGTGGGCAGCATGGCCAGCCGCCTCTCCGAGGAGGGCAGCGGCCTCGCCATCAGCAGCGCCCAGGTCACCGGTGTCGCCGCCGCCCTGTACGTCGCCGGCGCCTGCACCGGCGCGCTGTTCTTCGGCTGGCTGACCGACCGCTTCGGCCGCAAGAAGCTCTTCCTGATCACCCTCGCCGTCTACCTGGCCGCGACGGCGCTGACCGCGCTGTCGTACTCGTCCTGGTGGTTCTTCCTCTTCCGCTTCCTCACCGGCTTCGGCATCGGCGGCGAGTACGCGGCCATCAACTCCGCGATCGACGAGCTGATCCCCAGCAAGTACCGCGGCCGGGTGGACCTGATCATCAACGGCAGCTTCTGGCTCGGCGCCATGGGCGGCGCCCTGCTGTCCGTCGTCTTCCTGGACACCGCCATCTTCCCGAAGGACCTCGGCTGGCGGGTCTCCTTCGGCCTCGGCGTCGTGCTCGGCCTGGTCATCCTGCTGGTACGCCGGCACGTCCCGGAATCACCCCGCTGGATGTTCATCCACGGCAGCGCCGAGGGCGCCGAACAGCTCGTCTCCGACGTCGAACGCGAGATCGAGCGCGAGAAGGGCGCGCCGCTGCCCGAGCCCGCCGGCGCGATCACCATCAAGCAGCGGCACAGCGTCGGATTCGTGCAGATCGCCCGCACCCTGATCCGGGCCTACCCCCGGCGGGCCGTGCTGGGCCTGGCGCTCTTCATCGGGCAGGCGTTCCTCTACAACGCCATCACCTTCGGCTTCGGCGCCATCCTGGTGACCTTCTACGACGTGCCGAGCGGCTCCACCGGCTACTTCTTCGCGGTCATCGCCGCCGGGAACTTCCTCGGGCCGCTGCTGCTCGGGCACCTCTTCGACACCTGGGGACGCCGCCCCATGATCGCCGGTACGTACCTGCTCTCGGGCGTCCTGCTCTTCGCCACCGCCTGGCTCTTCGGCGACGGCAGGCTCACGGCGACGACCCTGACGGCCTGCTGGTGCGTGGTCCTCTTCTTCGCCTCGGCGGGCGCGAGCTCGGCGTACCTCACCGTGAGCGAGATCTTCCCGATGGAGACCCGCGCCATGGCCATCGCCTTCTTCTACGCCATCGGCACCGCCGCCGGCGGGATCTCGGGGCCGCTGATCTTCGCGGGCCTCACGGAGAGCGGCGTTCCGGCCGACACCGTGCTGGCCTTCTCCATCGGCGCCACCGTGATGGTCCTGGGCGGTCTGGTGGCCCTCTTCCTGGCCGTCCCGGCGGAGCGCAGGTCGCTGGAGGACATCGCGACGCCGCTCTCGGCGCAGGCGGCGGCCACCGCGACGGCCGCCCCGGGGCGTACGGCGCCGCAGTCGGCGCTGTGAGGACCGGGACGGCGGAAGTCCTGCCGGAGGCCGATTGGCATCCTCCCGCAGGAATGGTTTATCGTTCATGCAGTCGGTTGTGAAGACGCCTTCACAACCGCCCCCTTGACTGCCCCGGCTGGTTCCCCCGTCCAGCCGGGGCTCTCTTTTGCCCGCTTCGGCCCTGCCCCGCTTCAGCCGCCGCCCGCCGGGAACCCGTCCCGGGAACGACCGACCCCGAGCCGAGGACGGTAGACAGCGATGACCGAGTACGAACGCTCCCGCACCATGCCCGCGCTGCCCGAGCACGTCTTCGACCAGGCGGCCAACATCGACCAGATGGACACCTGGCTCCCGGCCGAGCTGCACGTGCACGCCCAGGACCTGCCCGCCGTCACCGTCCACGAGGACCGCACCGACGAGGACACGGCCGCCCTGCTGCGCGCCGAGCGGGACCAGATGCGGCTCGAATGGGGCACCCGGGAACAGGGCAGCTACACCGGCTGGCTCCAGGTCGCCGGCATCGACACCGGCACCAGCGAGGTGACCGTGCACCTGTCCTTCTTCGACGAGAGCCACGACCCGGGCGACAAGGCCGTCTCCGACGCCCTCGACCGCAGCCTGGAACGGCTGGAGCAGCAGGTCCGGCTGCGCGTCGACAACGCCGCCGGCTGACCGCCCATGGCCCCGCGCGCCAAGCGGTACGCGGTCGCCGCCTCGGGCCAGTGGACCGACGAGGACGGCGGCCGCCGCCGACTGCCCGCGGGCGAGGTCCACGCCTGGGAACCGGGCCTCAACCAGACGGTCTGCGGCCTCTCCCTCAGCCGCTCCGAACTGGCCCGCTTCCCCCACCTCACCTGGACCGACACCTTCCCGGAGTCGGGCGGCGCCGCCGACCGCGTCCAGCGGCTCTGCCCGCGCTGCGCCTCCGTCGCCGGCCGCCGCGGCCCGGACGCCCGCCCGCGCTGGCAGCGCACCAACCCGCGGCCCTGAGCACGGGCGCGCGCCCCGGGCGGTCCCGTTTCCTGGGCGGGCGCGCGGGCACCCGCGACTACATGGACCACTCGAAGGCACCCGTACTCGACGCCCTGCGGGCGTACCACGCCGAGAACCAGACCCCCTTCACCCCGCCCGGGCACAAACAGGGGCGCGGGGCCGATCCCCGCGTGCGCGCGGTGCTCGGCGACGCCGTGTTCCTCTCCGACGTCCTGGCCACCAGCGGCCTCGACGACCGGATGTCGTCGAAGGGCATCGTCGAGCACGCCCAGGAGCTGATGGCCGACGCGGTGGGCGCGGAGCACACCTTCTTCTCCACCTGCGGCAGCTCCCTGTCCGTGAAGGCGGCGATGCTGTCGGTCGCGGGCCCGCACGAGAAGCTGCTCGTGGGGCGCGACGCGCACAAGGCGGTGGTCTCCGGGCTGGTCCTGGCCGGCATCGTGCCCATCTGGGTCGACCCGCAGTGGGACGCCGAACGCCACCTGGCACACCCCCCGTCCCCCGAGGCCTTCCGTGCCGCGTTCGCCGAGCACCCCGACGCGCGCGGTGCGCTGGTGACGACGCCGACGCCGTACGGCACCTGCTCCGACCTGCCCGGCATCGCGCGCGTCTGCCACGAGCACGGCGTGCCCCTCATCGTCGACGAGGCGTGGGGCGCCCATCTGCCCTTCCACCCCGACCTGCCGACCTGGGCCATGGACGCCGGGGCGGACGTCTGCGTCACCTCCGTCCACAAGATGGGCTCCGGGCTGGAACAGAGCTCGGTCTTCCACCTTCAGGGCGACCTCATCAAGCCCGAGGTCCTCAAGAACCGCGAGGACCTCCTCGGCACCACCAGCCCCTCGGTACTCGTCTACGCGGCCCTCGACGGCTGGCGCCGCCAGATGGTCGAACACGGCCACGCCCTCTACGACGACGCGCTCGCCCTCGCCAAGTCCGTACGGGCGCGGATCGCCGACATCGACGGCCTGCACGTGCACGGCCGCGACGACTTCTGCGGGCCCGGCCGCGCCTCCGACATGGACCCGCTCCAGGTCATCGTCGACATCACCGCCCTCGGTACGACCGGCTACCGCGTCGCCGACCGGCTGCGCGAGAAGCACCACATCAACCTGCACCTCTCCGACCACCGCCGCAGCAGCGCTCAGCTCACCCACGCGGACGACGAGGCGAGCGCGGACGCCCTCGTCACCGCCCTGGCGGAAGCGGCCGCCCACGCCGACGAGATGCGCCCCGCCCCCGAGATCGAGGTGCCCGACCCGGCCGAGCTGCGGCTGGAGCAGGTGCTGCTGCCGCGGGACGCGTTCTTCGGCCGGACCGAGCAGGTTCCGTGGGAGAAGGCGGTCGGCCGGGTCACCGCCGAGATGCTCACCCCGTACCCGCCCGGCATCCCGGCGGCCCTGCCCGGCGAACGCCTCAACGCCGAGGTCCTGCGCTACCTGCGCAGCGGCGTCGACGCGGGCATGGTCGTGCCGGACGCGGCGGACACGGAGGTCAAGAGCATCCGGGTGTCCATCGAGGACTGACTGAACGACGCCCACGGCACCCGGCCGAACCGGACCACCGGCGGCGGGCCCGGGTCACAGCCCGGCCGCGGCCTTGTCCCGCAGGCAGGCCCACGCCCGCTCCCGCACCTCCGCACGCAGCAGGACGTCCGCCGCCGTACAGGCGAGCGCCTCGGCGGCCGCGAGCATGGCCCGCCGCGCGCGCGGGGAAGCGGCCGCGGCCGCGAACCGCGGGGTGTGGTCCGCGCCGTCCTCCGGGTCCATGATCGAGACCCACGGGTGGATCGCGGGCACCCGGTTGCTGACGTTGCCGATGTCGGACGAGCCGAGGTAGATGCCCGGCACCGGCTCCGAGAGCCGCAGCCCCGACCGCTCGATGTGGTCCGCGAACCGGCCGGACAGCACGTCGTTGTCGCGGAAGTGCTCGTATCCCTCGCCCACCCGCTCCACGTCCACCGTCGTACGGGTGGCGAGGGCGATGCCCTGCGCGCAGGAGCGCAGCTCCGCCTCCAGCTCCTCCCGGGCCGCCGTGGTGCCGCCGCGCAGCCCGAAGAGGCCCTCGGCGTACTCCGGGACGATGTTCGTGGCGCGGCCGCCGTCCGAGACGATGCCCTGGACGTGGGAGCCGGGCGGCAGCCTCCTGCTCAGCACCGGCAGGGTGTTGAACAGCTGGATGAGGGCGCCGAGCGCGTCGATGCCCTCCGTCGGGTTGCCCGTGGGGTGCGCGGCGCGGCCGTGGAAGCCGACCCGCAGCTGCGCGCTGGCCGTCAGCGGTGCCCATGTCCAGTCGTACACGCCCGGATGCACCATCAGCGCGGCGTCGACCTCGCCGAAGAGCCCGGCCTCCACCTCGACGACCTTGCCGCCGCCGTGCTCCTCGGCCGGCGTGCCGACGGCCAGCAGCGAGCCCTCGACCCGGCCGAGCGCCGCCCCCGCGGCGAGCGCCGCGCCCAGACCGGCCGCGGCGATCAGGTTGTGGCCGCAGGCGTGGCCGAGGCCGGGCAGCGCGTCGTACTCCAGCAGCAGCGCCACGCGAGGCCGCCCGCCGCCACCGGTCCGGCCGGCGAACGCCGTCGGCAGGCCGGCGACGCCCCGCTCCACGTCGAACCCGGCGGCCTCCAGCTCACCGGAGAGCAGCCGCGCCGCCCGGTGCTCCTCGAAGGCGGTCTCCGGGTCGCGGTGCAGCGCGAGGGCGACCTCCCACAACCGGTCGGCACGCGCGGCGACCTCCTGGCGGACGCGGGCGTACACGGGCTCGAGGGCGTCGGACACGTCGGGGCCTCCTCGGGACGGCGGTCGGTCGGGCCGGCGCTCTCGCACGGCCTGGCGGACGTGTTCCACGCCTCCGCCGCCCGATGCCCCCGGAGCCGTACGCGTCGGGTCAGAACGCGTACCGCACGCGCAGCCAGGGCGCGTGGGTGCCGATCAGCGCCGTGAGGCGCGCGACCGACTCACGCTTGACCTCGTTGCGGTAGCGGACGTTGCGGGCGCCGTTCTGGGAGCGCTTGGCCTGCTGCAGGGCGGGCTGCCACAGGACGTCCTCGGCGCGCGGGTGCCAGGTCCGGTTCACCTCGTGCAGCTCGCGGTTGTGCGTGAGCATGATGACCTCGGCCGCCGCCTGCGCCTTGACGGCGGGAGGCAGGACGTCGTCCATGTGGCGCAGCAGGTCGGCCCAGTCGGCTTCCCAGCCGGGCCGGACCACGACGGGGGAGAGGTTGAAGTGCACCTCGTACCCGGCGGCGAGGAAATCGCCCGCCGCCGCGATCCGGTCCGCCACCGGGCTCGTACGGATGTCCAGGAGCCGCGAGTCGGCGGGTGGCATGACGGAGAAGCGGATACGGGTGGCGCCGCGCGGGTCGAGGCCGAGGAGCTCGCGGTTGACGTACTTGGTGGCGAAGGACGCCTTGGCGGTGGGCCGGTGCCGGAAGGCGTGGACGAGTGCGGCGGTGCCGTCGCCGATCAGCGCGTCCACCGAGCAGTCGCCGTTCTCGCCGATGTCGTACACCCACCGGTCGGGGTCGCACTGGTTGGGCTCAGGCTTGGGCCCCAGCCCGTCGATGTGGCGGTCCAGGGCCCCGATGATGTCCTCCACGTTGGTGAAGAGGGTGATCGGGTTGGCGTAGCCCTTCCGCCGGGGCACGTAGCAGTACGCGCAGGCCATGGCGCACCCGTTGGAGGCGCCGGGGGCGATCCAGTCGGCGGAGCGGCCGTTCGGGCGGACGTCGAACGACTTGCGGACGCCCAGCACGAGCGTCTGCCGCTTCACGCGCACCCAGCGGTCCGCGTTGCCCTCGTTGCCGTGCAGGTGCGGGATGTTCCAGTGGGAGCCCACCTCGACGAGGCGCGCGCCGGGGAACCGTCCGATGATGGCGCGTCCGCGCGGGGACAGCGCGGCGGCCGGCTCGGCGTGGATCTCGGTCACGTCGAGGAGCTCGTGACCTCCCGGTTCCGGCCGGGGCTCCGGCTCCTCGGTGGTGCCCAGCAGCTCCTGGAGGCCGAAGAGGGCGTCCGGGCCATCGGGCGGCGGGGGCGGGGGCGGGGGCGGGCGGTGCATCGGTTCTCCACGGGGCGGCGGCACTCCCTCCAGCGTGCCACCCCCCTCTGACACCGGCCGCGCCGAAGGCCCTCCGCCCCGGCCCCCGGTCTACGCCTCCACCCGGGGGCGGCGCTCCGCGCGGCGGCTGCGCAGCCGGCGGCCCACGGCGAGGAACCGCGGGTGCCGCTCGCCCAGCTCGGCCGAGCGGCGGTCCAGCTCCTCCATGAGGCGCTCACTGCGCTTGTCGAGGTCCAGCTCGTCGAGGATGCGGTCGATCTCGGCGAGCAGCGCCCCGTGCAGCTGCCACTGCCGGGGGTGTTCCTGTACGTCCTCCAGGAGCATGTCGGCGACCCGGTCGCGGGTGGCCCGGCTCGCGGCGAGCGCCTCGGTCAGCCGCTCCTCGGCGCGCTCGGCGTTGGCCGCCACCTGCGTGGTGATCAGCCGGGCGAAGCTCTCGATGGCGTCGGCCATCTGCCCGAACAGCTCCTTGAGCCCGTCGGCCACGTCCGGCGGGAACAGCGACTCCTCGGTGCGGAACTTCGCCAGGTCGGTCAGGCTGCGGGTCAGCACCCGCAGCACCACGGCGCAGATCTCCAGCGTGTCCAGGCCGGTACGCAGCACGATCCGCGACAGCAGCCCCTCCCGCACCCGCGGGTTGTACATGAGGCTCTCCTCCGCCTGCCGCAGCGAGGCGTCGACCTCCACGATGTCGTGGTCCAGCCGCCGCGCCTCGTGCAGCCGGGCCGCCGCGTGCGCGAACGGGATGTGCCCCGCGCCGATCTCGTCGCCCATGGTCCGGAACATCCGGCCCATCCCGCGCGCCAGGCCGTCGATGGAGGCCCCGGCGCTCTGCACCCACACGGGTGGCGCGAACAGCAGGTTGAACAGCAGGCCGACCCCGGCGCCGATCAGCGTCTCCAGCACCCGGTGCCAGGCCATGGAGGCGATCTGCGACACGCCGAGGACCAGCATGGCGCTGATGGCCACCTCCGGTACGAACTCGTCCACCCGTACCAGCCGTCCGATGATCAGCGAGGTGAAGATCGTCAGGCCGAGGCTCCACCAGGTCAGTCCGACCAGCGCCGAGAAGCCGATGGCGATGAGGACGCCGACCACGACCGAGTTCACCCGCCGGATGCCGGTGGTCAGGGTCGAGTAGAGCGTGACCTGCACGACCAGCAGCGCCGTGAGCGGCGCCGTCAGGGGAGAGGGCTGGTCGGGCAGGACGGCCAGTGCGACGACGAACGAGATGACGGCCGCGGCGGTCGAGCGAATGGTCTGAGCTGCGACAGGTTCGGTCGTCCGCCGCACCAGTTTGATCACAGGAGCTGATACTTCTGGCATTTCATTCCCCTGCCCGATCATCAGTCACTCAGTACACACGCGTCCCGGTAACCGCCCGGACGCCCGCGTTTGCCGCCCGGGTGACGTGGTACCGCCAAAGCCCTGACCACCGTCGAGTGACCACCGTCGAGGAGGAGCGATGCACTCACCCGCCCGCGACCGAGCCCACACCCCCGTCGCCGTCGTGACCGGGTCCGACTCGGGCATCGGCCGCGCCACCGCCGTCCGGCTCGCCGCCGAGGGCATGGACATCGGCATCACCTGGCACACCGACGAGGAGGGCGCCCGGCGGACCGCCGAGGAGGTACGGGCACACGGGCGCCGGGCCGCCGTCACCCACATGGACCTGACCAAGCTGCCGGACGCGGCGGACGCGGTCGACCGGCTCGCCGAGGAGCTCGGCCGCATCGACGTCCTGGTCAACAACGCCGGCACCGGCACGGCCACGCCCTTCCTGGACATGGCGTACGAGACCGTACGCGGCGTCCTCGACGTCGACCTGATCGGGCCGTTCCTCTGCGGCCAGATCGCCGCACGCCGCATGATCGGCCAGGGCGGGGGCGGCCGGATCGTCAACGTCACCTCGGTGCACGAGCACCAGCCGCGGGTCGGCGCCGCGCCCTACTGCGCCGCCAAGGGCGGCCTCGGGCTACTCACCCAGGTGATGGCGCTGGAGCTGGCCGAGCACGGCATCACCGTGAACGCGGTCGCTCCCGGCGAGATCGCCACGCCCATGACGGGCCAGGAGGACGAGGACGTGACCCGGAAGTCCCGGCCGGGCGTACCGCTGGGCCGGCCGGGCGACGCGCGCGAGGTCGCCTCGGTCATCGCGTTCCTCGCGGGGGAGGAGTCCTCGTACGTCACCGGTGCGTCCTGGGTTGTGGACGGCGGGATGCTGCGGATGGGCCCGCAGGCCGGGTCCCACCTGGAGAGCGACGCCTGGCGCCGCCCCTGAGCCCCGCGCTCCCCTGAGCCCGAAGCCCCGCGCCGCCCCTGAGTCCCGAGCCCTGAGTCCCGAGCCCTGAGCGCGGCGCACGACGAGGGCCCGCCCGAACAGCCGGGCGGGCCCTCGTCGTGCGCCGTCAGCGCGTCAGCGCGTCACCACATGCCGCTCGTCCGGCACGCAGTGCGTCATCGTCAGGCCTTCGACGTCCCGGGGTGCGTTCTCCCCGAGGTTCGCCAGCCGCTTGCGGTCCTCCTCGGTGAGGTCCTGGCTCGCGAGCGGTTCGAGGTGGGCGACGTCCTGCGGGCTGATGCCCAGGCCCTCGCCGACCCGGAGCCCGAGGTCGTTCTCGACCAGCAGGAAGTGCCAGACCATCCGCTCCTGCACGGGGCGGTCGCACTGCT
This sequence comes from Streptomyces sp. NPDC030862, assembly GCF_055571835.1. Classification (NCBI taxonomy): domain Bacteria; kingdom Bacillati; phylum Actinomycetota; class Actinomycetes; order Kitasatosporales; family Streptomycetaceae; genus Streptomyces; species Streptomyces sp. NPDC030862. The sequence goes on from NZ_JBVIEN010000013.1 coordinate 19,283, forward strand.
TCAGGGCGTTGACGAAGTTGCGCACCAGGTCGTCGCGCTCCCACTGCTCCATCAGCAGGTACCGCTGCCCGGCCTGCAGGTAGTCGTTGGTGCGCGGGATCCGCTTGCGGGTGAGCCGGCCCCGGATCTCCGGGCCCTGCTCGTCGTGCGTGGGGTACTGCCCCTCGCGCAGCCCGCCCCTGATCGACGGCTCGTAGTTGACGTCCGGGTTCTCGCCGTGGCCGTCCTGGCGGTAGGTCATGAAGCCGTCGCGCTGGTTGGTGCGCACGTCGGCGTTCTTGGCCTGGTTGACCGGAAGCTGGAGGTAGTTCGGGCCGACCCGGTAGCGCTGGGTGTCGCTGTACGAGAAGGTCCGGCCGACCAGCATCTTGTCGTCGGAGAAGTCCAGCCCGTCCACGAGGACGCCGGTGCCGAAGGAGATCTGCTCGTTCTCGGCGAAGAAGTTCTCCGGCATCCGGTTGAGCACCATCTTGCCCACCGGCTTCGGCGGGAATTCCTGCTCCGGCCAGGTCTTGGTGTCGTCCAGCGGGTCGAAGTCCAGCTCCGGGTGGTCGTGGTCCTCCATCATCTGGACCAGCAGCTCCCACTCGGGGTAGTCGCCGCGCCCGACCGCCTCGTACAGGTCCTTGGTGGCGTGCCCCAGGTTCTCGGCCTGGACGTTGGCCGCGTCCTCCTCGGTCATGCTGCGCACGCCCTGCTTGGGCATCCAGTGGTACTTGACCAGGACGGTGTTGCCCTCCTGGTTGACCCACTTGTACGTGTTGACGCCGAAGCCCTGCATGTGGCGGTAGTCGGCGGGGATGCCACGCGGGCTGAAGAGGTTCACCAGCATGTGCATGGACTCCGGGGTCTGCGACATGAAGTCGAAGATCCGGCGCGGCTGCTGCTGGAAGGTGACCGGGTCGGGCTTGAGCGAGTGGATCACGTCCGGGAACTTGATGGCGTCCCGGATGAAGAACACGCCCAGGTTGTTGCCGACCAGGTCCCAGTTGCCGTCCTCGGTGTAGAACTTCACGGCGAACCCGCGCGGGTCGCGAGCGGCCTCCGAGGAGTCGCGGCCGCCGATCACCGTCGAGAAGCGGACGGCCAGGTCGGTGCGCTTGCCGCGCTCCTGGAAGATCTTGGCGCGGGTGTAGCGGCTGATCGGTTCGTCGCCCCAGGCGCCGTACGCCTCGAAGTAGCCGTACGCGGTGACGCCGCGGGCGTGGACGACACGCTCGGGGATGCGTTCCCGGTCGAAGTGGCTGATCTTCTCCAGGAACTGGTAGTTCTCCAGCGTCGCCGGGCCGCGGGCGCCGACGGTGCGCTGGTTCTGGTTGTCGTAGACCGGGTGCCCCTGGCGGTTGGTGAGCACCTTCCGGTCGTCGCCGGGCGCGGGACCCCGGCTCGATACGTCCGTCACGATCCTCGGCTCCTTTTGATGCCATCTCTACGGTTTGGTCCGATGTGTCGCAGTATCCTCCGTTACCCCCGCTTCGTGGAGGACTAACGCGAGCGCTGCGCCACTGCCGCGACTACCGCACCGCCCCCGCCCGCTCCCGCGTCCGCGTGCCCTCCCCGTCCCCGGACGCCGTGTGCACCGGCAGGTGGTAGATGGCGAAGGCCCGGCCGATCACCGGCTGGGCGACGTTGCGCACCCGGATCCCCTCGCTGGTCATGCCGTGTTCGACACCCATGTGCGCGTGACCGTGCACGGCCAGGTCCGCGCCCGCCTCGTCCACCGCCTCGGCGAGCAGGTAGCTGCCCAGGAACGGGTAGATCTCCAGCGGCTCGCCCGCCAGCGTGTCCGGCACGGGGGAGTAGTGCGTCAGGGCGATCCGCACCGCGCAACCGGCCTCGTCCAGGGTCTCCAGCGACCCCCGCAGGCCGTCCGCGCAGCGCCGCGTGTAGCGGATGAACGACTTCATCTCCGGCTCGCCGAACTCACCGCCGCTGCGCCCGGCGAAACCGCCGCAGAACCCCTTGGTCCCGGCGACGCCGACCCGTACCCCGTCGATGGAGAGCACGGTGCCCTGGCCCTCCAGCACCGTCACACCGGCGGCGTCCAGCGCCGCCGTCACCTCCGTCTCCTGATCGCTCTGGTAGTCGTGGTTGCCCAGGACCGCCACGACGGGCACGCCGAGCCCGCGCACCTCCCCGGCGACCACCTCCGCCTCCTCGACGGTCCCGTGCCGCGTCAGGTCCCCCGCCAGCAGCAGGAGGTCCGCGCACTCGCTGAGCGTCTCGAAGGCGGGTCGCAGCGTTCCGCCACTGTCCGGCGCCAGATGGATGTCGCCGACGGCTGCTACTCGGATCACGACAGCTCCTCGGAGTGGTCGGGCGGGTTCGAGGAGGCCACCACCAGGTCCTCGCGCAGCGGGAGCCCGGCCAGTTCCTCCTGGGCGATCCGCAGGATCTCGGTGCGGCAGGCGGAGCTGGAGACGGTGCCGTACAACATCACACCCACCCCGCGCTGCTCGATGCGTACGCCGAGCTCGGCGATGTCCTCGCTGGCCAGCCGGTCCCGCAAGTGGGCGATGCGGTAGTCGGCGGTGTCGGCCGCGCTCATGACGGTCCCTCCCGTCGTTCGGTGACCGGTTCGATCACGTTCAGGCGCTCCAACAGGAACAGGAACGCCTCGGGCATCGCGGACCCCCGGCTCTCGCGCCGCAGCAGATCCCAGTCGATCTTCTCCCGCAGGGTCCGGGCGATCGGCAGGACGGCCCCGAAGTCGCAGTGGTGCTCGGAGAAGGCCGCCAGCAGGCTGCCCACGAGGTCCGTCGGCGCGAGCACCGGCATCCGCACCGAGTCGACCGGCAGGACGTCCGCGCGCTCCAGCAGGTCGGGCGTCACCGGGTGCCGGGCCAGCTCGAAGATCAGGTCGATGTTCTCGCCGTGGGCCGTCGCCTTGATCAGCCAGTCCTCCGGCGGCTTGCGCACCGGGATCCCGGCGCCCTCCAGCACCCGGGCCACCTCCTCCGCGTCCTCGCGCAGGATCGCGAAGTCGGTGTCGTGCTGCAGGTTGCCCGGCACGCCGTGGGCGTACGCCGCGACGCTGCCCGCCAGGGCGAACCGGAGCCCGGCGCCCTTGAGCAGCCCCGCCACCTGTTTGGTGGCCTCCAGGATGGCCTGCATCCTGTCCCGTGGCAGCCAGGCGTCCCCGGCCGCCCCTCCGCCGCCCATGGCGACGTCCAACGGCACGGCGGCGGGGTCGCCCTCCACCGCTCTGCCCCCGGCCAGCCGCAGCCCGGCCGGTTCCGCCGGCCCCTCGGGCCGGGTGGCGTCGTGCGAATGATGTGTCACGGTGCTCCGTCCTCCCCTCCTCGGCTGCAGGAGGGGGTCCGGGTACCCGCAATGCGCGAAACGACCCCCCATCCGAGGGGATCATTGAAAGGAAACACCCGGATGGTGCCGTCCTCGCCGTACGAGACGAGCGGCGACCGCCGGTGTCGAAGGCCACGCCACGGCGACCCTCAGCCCAGCTCCAGGGAGGTGACGCCGAAGATCCGCTCCCGCGCCACCGGACGCACCGGCCCGGTGTACATGCGGGCCGTCTCGAACGACGGCGCCAGCCCCCGCCCCCGCGCCAGCGCGACGGCGGCCGGGTTCGTCTCGGGCACGTCCACGGCGATCCGCGTCGCGCCGGAGGCGGCGGTGAGCGCGTCCAGCAGCGCCTCGGCGTCGGCCGCCGTGTCCGCGAACAGCGGCCCGATCCGGGCCTCTTCGTGTGCCGGTCGGATCACTCCGTACCCCCGCAGCCGCCCGTCGACGACCCGCGCGAGCGCCCGGTGCCCGGGCGCGGTGAGCCAGCGCTCCAGGAACCGCGGCCGCTCGGCCGGGTGGCAGGCGCTGTCGTACGCCGCGAGCGCGGCGGCATCGACCTCCGCCACGGGCACCACCCCCGGTGCGGTCCGGCCCGCAGCCCCGGTCGCGGTACCCGTCCATCGGGCCGTGCGGTAGGCCAGGCCGAAGCCCGAGCGCCGGTAGTTGTGCTGCTGGTCCGGTACCCCGTCCAGGCCGACCGTGCGGTCCCCGGCGTGCGCGAGCGCCGCCTTCCAGGTGGCCACGCCGTGGCCGCGCCCGCGCAGGTCCGGGCGGACCAGGTAGAAGCCGAGGAAGGCGTACCGGTCGTCGTACCGGACGACCGAGACGGCCGACACCGGGTCCGGGTCCCCGTCGAGCCGGCCCACGAAGAACCCGTCGGGGTCCTGCGCGAAGAAGCACGGCCCGTCGGACAGGCCGGGGTTCCACCCCTCCGCCACGGCCCACGCGTGCACGGTCGACCAGTCCGCCGGTGTCGCGCGCGACACCTGAAGCCCTGCCATGGGTTCTCCTCCGGGCCGTTGATCGCTTGCCCCCGTACGCTACCCACCATGTGCTGGAGCGCCACGGCCGATCTGGCGGCGGGCACGGTCGTCGCCGCGATCGGCGTGGCCTGTACGGCGCGGGCGCGCCGGGCCCGCGAACTGCCGCTCGCCGCGCTGCCGTTGCTCCTCGGCGCCCACCAGATCGTGGAGGCCGCCGTGTGGCGGGCGGGCGGCGGCAGCGGCCCGGCGACCCTCGCCTGGGCGGTGATCGCGCTGCCGCTGCTGCCGGTGTGGGTGCCGCTCGGCGTGCTGGCCGCCGCGCCGCCGGGCGGCCGGCGGCGCCTCGCGGCCCCGGCCGCCGCCGGAGCCGTGACGGCCGCCGCCCTGGCGTACTGCCTCGCGACCCGGCCCGTCACCGCCGAGATCCGCGGCCGCACCGTCGGGTACGTCCTCGACCTGCCGTACGCGCCGCTGCTGATCGCCGGCTACCTCGTGGCGACGGTCGGCGCGCTGCTGCTGGCGCGGGACGGGCTCCTGCGGCTGCTCGGCGCGGTCGTGGCGGCGGGCGCGGTGGTGTGCCTCCTGCTGTGGCGCCTGGAGTTCGTCTCCACCTGGTGCGCCTTCGCCGCCGTCGCGTCGGCGCTGCTGCTGGTCCGGGCTGTGCGGACCCACTCCCCGGACTCCGCCTAGGACTTCTCCTCGGGGCCGGGGGCCGCGGCCGGGTCCAGGATGCGGGTGAGGAAGTGGCGGGTGCGCTCGTGGCGCGGGTCGCCGACCACCTGCGCGGCCGGGCCCTCCTCGACGATCACGCCGCCGTCCATGAAGACCACCCGGTCGGCGACTTCCCGGGCGAAGCTCATCTCGTGCGTGACGACCATCATCGTCATGCCCTCCGCCGCCAGCATCCGCATGACCGACAGCACATCGCCCACCAGCTCCGGGTCGAGCGCCGACGTCGGCTCGTCGAAGAGCATCACCTCCGGGCCCATCGCCAGCGCCCGGGCGATCGCCACCCGCTGCTGCTGCCCGCCGGACAGCTGCGCCGGATAGGCGTCCGCCTTGTCGGCGAGGCCGACGCGCGCCAGGTTCTCGCGTGCGACCTTCGCCGCGTGCTCCTTGCCTCGCCCGAGCACCCGCCGCTGCGGCAGCGTGAGGTTCTCGGTCACCGTCACGTGCGGGAAGAGGTTGAACTGCTGGAACACCATGCCGATCCGGCGGCGTACGGCGTCGATGTCGACGTCGAGGTCCGTGACCTCGGTACCGCCCACGAACACCGTGCCCCTGGTCGGCTCCTCCAGCAGGTTCACGCAGCGCAGCAGCGTCGACTTGCCGGAGCCGGACGGCCCGATGACGCACACCACCTCACCGGCGGCCACGTCCAGGTCGATGCCGCGCAGCACCTCGTTGGCACCGAAGGACTTGTACAGGCCCCGGATCTCGATCTCGTTCTCTGGCATCGGCTCGTCCCCTCACTTCGCCCTGGCGGCACGGGCTTCGAGCCGCCGGGCCAGGAAACTCAGCGGAATCGTCACCAGCAGGTAGCACAGCCCGGCGACGAGGATGGGCGTGGAGTTCGCGGTCTGGCTGGCCAGGTCCCGCCCGAACTTGGTCAGCTCCCGCTCCTGCAGCGTCACCCCGAGGAACAGCACCAGTGAGGAGTCCTTGAACAGCAGCACCAGCTGGTTGGTCAGCGGGGGAATGATGATCCGGTACGCCTGCGGGAGGATCACCGACACCATGGCGCGGGCGTGCGAGAAGCCCAGCGAGCGTGCCGCCTCCATCTGGCCCTTCGGCACGGCCTGGATGCCCGCCCGGATCGTTTCCGCCATGTACGCCGCGGCCACCAGCCCGAGGCCGAGGGCGACGTTGCCGTACGTACCGCCGGGGATCTCCGTACCGGGGAACGCCAGCGGTACGGCGACCCCCACGAAGATGAAGATCAGCAGGGCGGGCAGGCCCCGGAAGGTCTCGATGTAGACGCCCGCGGCCCACCGGTACGGCGCCACCGACGACAGCCGCATCAGGGCGATGAGCAGGCCCAGGACGAGACCGAAGACGAACCCGGAGACGGTGTACACCACCGTGTTGCGCAGCGCGGTGGTGATGATGTCGGGGAAGAGCCGGGTGGCCAGGTCCGCCTGCGCGAACTGGTTCTGCAGGCGGTCCCAGTCCGCCAGGACGCCGAGCAGGACGAGGGCGGCGACGAAGACCGCGTACTGCACCCCCTGCGAGATCCGCCGCCGCTGGCGCCGCGTCAGCCGTGAGGTCACGACACGCCCTTGGGCATCGGGCCGATCCACTCCTCGTACACCTTCTTGTACGTGCCGTCGGCCTTGGCGTCGGTGATCGCCTTGTCGATCGCGGCGCGGAGCTTGTCGTTGCCCTTCTTCACCGAGAAGCCGTACTGCTCACCGGTTTCGATGTTCTGCCCGAGCGCGAACGCGTCTGCGGTGGCCTTCTCCTTCAGCCAGCCCTGCACGACCGGGTAGTCGATGACGACCGCGTCGACCTGCCCGGTGCGCAGCCCGTTGAGGACGGCGTCGGAGCTCTCGAACGCCACCGGGTCGAAGCCCTGGCTCGTGGCGTAGCTCTCGCCGGTGGTCTCCGCCTGCGCGCCCAGCTTCAGCTTCTTCGCCTTGACGTCCGCGAGGGTGGTGGCGCCGCTCTTCTTGCTCGCCAGGAGGGCCTGGGTGGCGTCGAAGTAGGGGACGGAGAAGTCGACGTTCTTCTTGCGCTCGTCGGTGATCGTCATGCCGGCGGCGGCGAGGTCGCACTTGCCGGAGTTGAGGAACGCGCCCGTCTTGAAGTTCTCGAACGGCGTGTCGAGGATCTTCTGTTCGACCTTGAGGTTCTTCGCCACGAGGTCGACCAGCGCCACGTCGAAGCCGACGATCTCGCCGTTCCGCTCGAACTGGAAGGGCGGGTACGGCAGATGGGTGCAGACGGTGAGCTTGCCCTTCTCGACGACGGGCACTCCGCCCGCGGCCTCACCGGGTCCCTCGTCGCCGTTGCCGCACCCGGCGACCAGCACCAGGCCGGCCACGGTGGCACAGGCGGTGAGGGCGGTACGGGGACGAGGGGCGCGCTTGCCGACGGTTGTCCTGAGCACGGTTGACCTCCATGACCGGGGAGCGGCGGACGGTACCGGGTGAGGCGACCGCCGACCATGATCGTATGCCACCCCGGCCGGGACGTCGCGGCGTTTGCGTACGCCTGTGCGGACGCCGGTCCGGTCGTTGGCGCGGACGCCGGTCCGGTCGCGGGTACGGCCGCCGGTGGGGACGGCAGCCCGGGGCCCGGGGCCCAGGGGGTCACGGGCGGCCTGTCCCGGGACCTCCGGGCCGGGACAGGGGCCGCATGGGGGCCGGCGCCTCATGCCGCCGGGACGCCGGGCGGCGGAGCTTGAAGGGGCGACATTCCGAACCCCACGTGATGAGTGAGCCCCCCATGATGCGCACCACTTCCGCAGCGTCCATCGACCGCGCCATGCTCGCCGGCAACGTCCACTACCCCGTCCTCGTACGGAGCGGTGACACCGGCCGCGACGAGCTCACCCGGCGCGCCGCCGGACTCGCACCGGACGCGTTCTGGCTCGTCTCGCGTGCGGGTCTGCCCGAGGCGCACACCGCCTGGGCGGAGCGCCTGCTCGGCCCGGTCGCCCCCGTGCGGCGGCTGACGGCGCCGGACACCCCCGATACCCCCGGCAGCCCCGACGCGTTCTGGGCCGTGCGCCCCGCGCCCGGCTCCGTGGTCGTCGCGCTCGGCGGCACCGGCGTCCTCGACGCCGCGGCCCGCCTGGCCGTCCGCGCCGCCGACACCGCCCGGGGCGACCCCACCGGGCGCGGACCGCGGCTGATCCTCCTGCCCACCACCCCCCGGGCCATGACCGACACCGCCTTCACCCTGGAGCGCCCCGGCGCCCCGGGCACGGCGCCCGCGCTGGTCTGGGCCCAGCTGGACCTGCTGAGCAGCCTGCCGCCGAGCGCGCTGCGCCCGGGCCTGGCCGCCCTCGTCAGGAACGTCCTGGCGGTCAGCCCGGCGTTCTACGACTCGGTCGGCGCCCTGCTCAGGCCGGACCTGACCGGCTACGACGCGCTGCCGCTGGCACGCGCCGTCGCCCTGAGCGCCGAGATCCGCGCCACGCTCATGTACTACGACCCGCGCGAACAGGGCCCGGCCACGGCGTTCCGCTACGGCCACACCGTCGCCGACGCCCTGCTGTCCCTGCGGACCGGGCTCGCCCACGGTGACGCCCTCGCCCTGGGCATGCTCGTCGCCGCCCGGATCGCCGTCCTCGCCGGGCTGCTCAGCCCGGCCGCCGAGCGGGCCCACCACGAGCTGATGGACCGCTGGGGAGCCCCCCGCGAGCTGCCCGCCCCGCTCACCGCCGCCGACGTGGCGACCGCGCTGCGACGCGGCCCCACGGCGGGCCCCGTGCCCGCCCCGTACTCCGGACCGGCCCGCATGGTGCTGCTCGACGCGCTCGGACAGCCCCACGTGGCGCGCGGCCGGCTGCTCACCGAGGTCGACGACGACCTGGTGACCCAGGCGCTCGGCGTGATCGCGCCGACCGCCACCCCCACCCCCACCACCACCCCTCGCGCACGCGAACTGACCTTCCACTGACACCGAGGAGAACCCCGTGCCCCTCCCGCGCACCCACACCCACACCCACGGCCTGTTCACCACCGACGGCCCCGCCCCCGGCTGGACCGTCGCCACCGCCAAGCCGGTCACCTACCGCGTGCGCTTCGCGCCGGACGTGTTCGCGCCGGACAACCCGGCGCTCGCGGCCGCCGGAGCCGCCGACGGCGCGCCGGCCCCCTCCCGGCGGCTGCTGGTCGTCGAGGAACGCGTCGACATGCTCTACGGCGACGCGATCCGCGCCTACTGCGACGCCCGGGGCCACGACGCGTACGAGATCCACGTCCTGCCGGCCCACGAGCGGCTGAAGACCATGGAGTCGGTGTACTCCGTGGTGGAGGCCATGGACCGGTTCGGCGTGGACCGCCGCCGGGAGCCGGTCGTCGCCATCGGCGGTGGCGTGCTGCTCGACATCGTCGGCCTCGCCTGCAGCCTGTACCGCCGCTCCACGCCGTACGTCCGCGTGCCCACCACCCTCATCGGCCTGGTGGACGCCGGCGTCGGCGCCAAGACCGGCGTCAACTTCAACACCGGCAAGAACCGGCTCGGCACCTACCACCCGGCCACCGAGACCCTGCTGGACCCGGCGCTCCTCGCCACCCTCGACCGGCGCCACGTCGGCAACGGCATGGCCGAGATCCTCAAGATCGCGCTCATCAAGGACGCCGAGCTGTTCGAACTCCTCGACCGCCACGGGGCGAGCCTGGTCGCCGAGCGCTTCCAGGGCGCCGGCCCGCTGCGGGCGGCCGGGGACGAGGTCCTCGCCCGGGCGGTCCACGGCATGCTCGAAGAACTCCACGACAACCTCTGGGAGCACCGGCTGGAGCGCGTCGTCGACTACGGGCACTCCTTCAGCCCCACGATCGAGATGCGCGCCCTGCCCGCGCTGCTGCACGGCGAGGCCGTCAACCTCGACATGGCGCTGACCACCGTCATCGCCTGGCGCCGCGGCCTGGTCACCGCCGTCCAGCGGGACCGCGTCCTCGGCGTGATGCGCGCCCTCGGCCTCCCGGTGCACCACCCCCTGATGGAGCCCGGCGTGCTCAAGGACGCGCTCGCCGACACCGTCCGCCACCGCGACGGCAAACAGCGCCTGCCGCTGCCCGTCGGCATCGGCGGCTCCGTCTTCGTCAACAACCTCACCGCCCGGGAACTGGACCGCGCCGCCGACGACCTGGCCGCGGTGGCGGGCGACCTCAAGGAGGTGGGCTCCCATGCGTGAAGCCGTCGTCATCGCCGACGTCCACGCCCCCGCCGACGTCCACGGCGTCCACGACGCCGACGGGCACTCCCGCTGGTCCTGCCTGGCCCGCCGCACCGGGCTGCACGGCGGCTGGGAGGCCGTCGAGTGGGCCTGGCTGCCGCCGGGCGGCGTCAGCGGCGAGCACCTGCACTCCCGCACCGAGGAGCTGTACTTCCTGCTCTCCGGGCGCGGCGAGATCAGCCTCGACGGCCGGCCCCACCCGGTCAGGGCGGGCGACACCGTCCTGACCGGGCTCGGCACCCGCCACGCCCTGCGCAACACCGGACGCCGGCCCCTGGCCTGGCTCGTCGTCGAAGTCCCCGCTCCCACCACCGTCCCCGTCCCCACCACCGTCCCCGTCCCCACCACCGTCCCCGTCCCCGTCCCCACCCCCGTACACGCACAGAAGGAGCACCCCATGCGCGAGACCCCCCGCAGCGCCGTCGTCCGCGACCTGCGCGGCCACGGCCCCCTGGACGCGTCCACCGTCCTCACCGGGCCCCTGCGCACCGTGCGGCTGAACCGGCTGCCGGCCGGCGGCAGCGCCGCGCTCGACGCCCACGGCGAGGAGCACACCGTGTTCATCACCGGCGGCACCGGAACCGCCCGTACCACCGGCCGGCACGTGTCGGTGGCCCGGGGCACCGCGCTGACGCTGCCGCTCGGCACCTCCGCCTGGCTGACGGCGGACGCCGACGGCCTGGAGTACTTCCACGCCGTGCTCGCGGTGGAGGGAGCGGGGGAGGAGAAGCCGTGATCATCCACTCCGGCCACCGGGCCACCCTCCTCCTCGGCCCCGGCACCGAACGCACCACCATCCGCTGCCTCGCCCGGCGCGGCATGCTGCACAGCGAGTGCGAGGCGTTCGACCACGTCCACCTCGACCCCGGCACCCACCTGGACCTCGCCGGCCGGGACGGCACCGAAGCCGCCTGGTACGTCCTGGCCGGCTCGGTCCTCGCCGACGACCGGCTCCCGCTCGGCGAGCGCGCCCTCGTCCTGTCCCGCCACGGGGAGGGCGTACGCCTCACCGCCGGCCCGTACGGCGCCGACCTGCTGTGCCTGACCCTCACCCCGCCGGCCGTCACCCGCACCCTGCCGCCCCGCACCCCCAGCACCACACGTGAGGAGACCTCCGCATGACACCCCCCGCCCTCGCCGTGCCCGGCGCCACCGCCGTCCACCACATCGCCTACACCGTGCCCGACCTCGACGAGGCGGTCGGCTTCTTCACCGGCGTCCTCGGCGCCGAACTCGCCTACCGCACCGGCCCGATAGCCGACCCCGACGGCTCCTGGATGTCACGGCAGCTCGGCGTCCACCCCGACGCCGTCGCGCACATCGCCATGCTGCGCCTCGGGCCGGTCACCAACGTCGAGCTGTTCCAGTACGAAGCGCCCGGCCAGCGCCGCGCGTATCCCCACAACAGCGACTGGGGCGGGCACCACCTCGCCCTGTGGACCGACGACCTCGACGCGTCGCTGCGCCACCTCACGTCCCACGTCGGCGTCGAGGTGCTCGGCGAGCCGCAGACCGTCGGCGAGGGACCCATCGCGGGCACGCGCTTCGTCTATCTGCGCACGCCCTTCGGCCTGCACCTGGAGCTCGTCCACGCGCCCGGCCGCCCGCCCTTCCACGACACGACCGCAGTCCGTCTCTTCCAGCCGGAAGGAACCCTGTCATGACCGACCCGACCGACCTCTTCGGCCCCGGCACCCCGCCGGTCGTACGCCGCGAACAGGACGTCTACGAGGCCGATGTGGCGATCATCGGCTCGGGCGCCGGCGGCTCCACCACGGCCTGGGCGCTGGCCTCCACCGGCGCCCGCGTCCTGGTCGTCGAGCGCGGCGGCTTCCTGCCGCGCGAGGACGCCAACTGGTCACCCGAGGCCGTCTTCGAGGAAGGCCGCTACCACAACGCCGACACCTGGCGCACCGCCGACGGGCGGTCCTTCTCCCCGGCCGTCCGCTACTACGTCGGCGGGACGACCAAGGTCTACGGCGCCGCCCTGCCCCGCCTGCGCGAGAGCGACTTCACGGCCACCGAGCACCTGGACGGCACCTCGCCCGCCTGGCCGTTCGGCTACGCCGACCTGGAGCCGTACTACGCCGAGGCCGAGCGCCTCTACCGGGTGCACGGCCAGGACGGCGCCGACCCGACCGGGCCGCCGCGCTCGGAGCCGTACCCCTACCCGGCCGTCGCGCACGAACCGTTCATCGGCGAGCTGGCGGACAGGCTGCGGGAGCAGGGCCTCAACCCGTACCCCGTCGAACTCGGCGTGGACCTGCGGCCGGACGGCGCCTGCCTGCGCTGCGGCACCTGCGACGCCTTCCCCTGCCGCGTGGAGGCCAAGAGCGACGCCGAAATCCGCGCGCTGCGCCCCGCCCTTCGGACCGGGTCGGTGCGGCTGCTCACCCACACGCGGGCGCTGCGGCTGCACACCCATCCCTCGGGCCGCGTGGTGACGGCCGTGGACGCGGAGCGCGGCGGCCGTACGGTACGCATCCGGGCCGGGACGGTCGTGGTCTCCTGCGGAGCGGTGAACTCCGCGGCGCTGCTGCTGCGTTCCGGGGGAGCGGCGCACCCGCGCGGGCTGGCCAACGGCAGCGGGCTCGTCGGACGCAACCTGATGATGCACAACAACAGCATGCTCGTGGCCGTCGACCCGCGCCGCCGCAACCCGGTGACGTTCCAGAAGACCCTCGCCGTCCACGACTTCTACCTGCCGGGACCGCACACCGAGCACCCGCTCGGCGCGATCCAGCTCATGGGCAAGGTGCACACGGCGGCGCTCGCCGCCGCCCACCCGCGCCTGCCGCGCCGGCTCCTCGGCGCGCTGGCGTCCCGCAGCGTCGACTGGTGGCTGATGTCGGAGGACCTGCCCGACCCGGCCAACCGCGTCCTGCCCGCCCCCGACGGCGGCGTGACCGTTCGCTGGGAGCCCACCAACACCCGCGCCCACCGGCGCCTGGTGCGCGGCGCCGCCCGCATGATGCGCCGCGCCGGCCACCCGCTGGTCTTCAGCCGCTCGATGGGCGTGGAGGCCGGACACCACTGCGGCACCACGGTCGCCGGGACCGACGCGGCGCGCTCGGTCCTCGACCCGTACTGCCGCAGCCACGAGGTGCGCAACCTCTTCGTCGTCGACGGCGGCTTCTTCCCGTCCTCCGCCGCCGTCAACCCCACCCTGACCATCGCCGCCCAGGCCCTGCGCACCGCCCGCGAGGGCGGCGTCCTGCCCTGAGCGGTGGAACCCCTTCGCAAGGAGACCCCCCATGCCCCTCGCCACCGCCGCCGTGGTCCGCGCCCGCGGCCATGCCTTCGCCTTCGAGGAGGTGCGCGTCGACGCGCCACGCCCCGACGAGGTCCTCGTGCGCGTCCGCGCCGCCGGCATCTGCCACACCGACCTGAGCGTCCGCGCCGGTCACACGCCCTTCCCCGTCCCGGCCGTCCTCGGGCACGAGGGCACCGGCACTGTCGAGGCCGTGGGCTCCGCCGTCACCGCGGTCGCGCCCGGCGACACCGTCGTCATGAGCTTCGCCTCCTGCGGTACGTGCCCGGCCTGCCGTACGGGCCGCCCCGTACGGTGCGAGCACTGGCCCACGCTGAACCTCTTCGGCGGCAGCCGTCTGGACGGCAGCGCGACCGTGCGCGGGACCGGCGCGCACGCGGGCGCCGCGCTCCACGGGCACTTCTTCGGCCAGTCGTCGTTCGCCACGCTCGCCGTGACGGGCGCCCGCAACGTGGTGCCCGTCCCCGCCGACCTGCCCCCGGAGGTGCTCGCACCCCTCGGCTGCGGCGTCCAGACCGGGGCGGGCGCGGTGCTCAACGTGCTGCGCCCGGAGGCGGGCCAGAGCCTCGCCGTCTTCGGTACCGGCTCGGTGGGCCTGGCGGCGGTGATGGCCGCCCGCCTCACGGCCGCCACCCGTGTGATCGCCGTGGACCCCGACCCGCGGCGGCTCGCCCTGGCCCGCCGCCTCGGCGCCACCGACACCGTCGACCCCCGGGACACCGACGTCGTCGAGGCCGTACGGGACCTGACCGGCGGGCGCGGCGCCGACCGGGCGCTGGAGACCAGCGGCCTGCCGAAGGTGCTGCGGCAGGCGGTGGACGGCCTCGCCGTGGGCGGGGTGTGCGGAGTCGTCGGGGCGCCGCCCGCCGGGACCGAGGCGGCCTTCGACGTACCGTCCCTGCTGGATCGGGGGCCGCGGATCGTCGGGGTGAACCAGGGCGACGTGGTCCCGAGCGTCTTCATCCCTGCCCTGGCCGAGCTGCACCGCGCGGGGCGGCTCCCGGTGGACGCGATCGTGGAGACGTACCCCTTCGACGCGATCGAGGCGGCGGCGGGGGCGGCGCTCGACGGCCGGGTGGTCAAGCCGGTCCTGCTCATGCCGTGACGCCGGACGTCGGGCGATGCCCGGAAAATATGCCGGTGTCACAAAGATCACTTAGGGTCGAGATGTGAGTGAAGCTGGCGAACACCGTGAAACCGCGGACCGGCACGTCCTGCGGACCCTCATCGTCGAAGACCACCCGCTCTTCCGCAGCGGCCTGAAGACCGCCCTGGAGAGCCTCGGCGAGGTGGCCGTCGTCGGGGAGGCGGAGACCGTCGCCGAGGTGCCCGACGCCGTGGAGAGGTGCCGGCCCGAGGTCGTCATCATGGACCTCGGGCTGCCGGACGGCTCCGGCATCCAGGCGATCCGCACCCTCGCCGAGCTCCATCCCGGCCTGCCCGTGCTCACGCTCACCATGTCGGACGACGAGGGCGACCTGCTGGCCGCCCTCCAGGCAGGGGCGCGTGGGTACGTGGTCAAGGGCGCCGGCGCCGAGGAGGTCCTGCACGCGGTCCGGACCGTCGCGGCGGGCGGCGCCGTGTTCGGCGCGGGCGTCGCCGCACGCCTGACCGGCCTCGTCTCCGGGAGCAGGCGGCGCGACGCGGAGCAGCTGTTCCCCGCCCTGACGGCCCGCGAGTGCGAGGTGCTGGACCTGATCGCGCGCGGGTTCGACAACCGGCGCATCGCCCGGGAGCTGGTCCTCTCCGAGAAGACCGTGCGCAACCACATCACGCACATCTTCGAGAAGCTCCACGTGGCCACCCGCGCCGAGGCCGTCGCCCGCGCCCGCGACGCGGGCCTCGGCGAAGACGCCTGATCCCCGGTCGCCCCCACCCACCGGCCCACTCACCAGCCGACCCACCGGCCGGTCCCGCCGCGACACGGGACCGCGACGGGACCCGCGCCTCATGCGGCCGGGACGCCGGGCGGCCGACCCTGGAAGGCCACCCGGCGATGGCGAGGAGCACACGATGCCCCGACCAGGACCACGGACGACCAGAGCACCGGCGCCCGGCGCACCCGCGGCCGACGGCGCACCGACGACCCCCGGGGCGCGACCCGCGCGAACGCCCGTGACCAGGAAGCCCCCCGGCGCGGGCCCGCCGCTGCTCCCGGCGTACGGAGTCTGCGTGGCCACGGCGCTGTCGGGGATCCTGTGGGTCGTCCTGACCATCAGCCACCTCGGCCACCCGGCCTTTGTGGCGACCGAGCTCCACTACACGGCCATCGGCCTGCTCCTGGGCCTCGGGCTGGCCCTGTCCGGCATGTCGTTCATCGCCCGCGGCTCCGGCAGCGTCTTCGGCTGGCTGCTGCTGTGCGCCGGCGCCGCGGCCGCGGTGGGCGCGACCCTGTCGACCGCGGCCGCCATCGGACTGGCCGGTCCCGCGGCCGGCCCGGCCGCCGTCGCGGCGGCCGTCGTCGACTACACGCTGTTCGGCGTGGTCATCTACACCCTGCCCCTCTGGCTCCCGGACGGCCGCACCCCGCGAGGCTGGTGGCGGATGTACGTGATCGCCCTGGCCGTGTGGAGCCTGGCACAGCAGCTCTTCGAATGGGCGGGGGAGGACTCCTGGTACGAGGTGCGCAACCCGCTCGCCACCGGAGTGTGGGGGCGGGTGCGCGACTGGGCGGCCCCCTTCATGGAGCCCGCCCGCCACTGGGTTCCGCCGATCGTCGTCGGCTTGTGCCTGGTCATCCTGGTGGTGCGGATGGCGCGCTCGGCGGAGTACCGCCGCAGCACCTTCGTCGTCGTGCCGTACGCCGCCTGGGTCACCGTCCTGTACCTGCACAACTACGCCGATATTCCCGAAGGCGTCCGGATCGCCCTGCAGTACCCGGCGGCCGTGGTGTGGCCCCTGGCCCTCGGCTACCTGCACGCCCGCCGGCGCACGTGGGTGCTGGACCGGGCCGCGCGCCGCGTCCTGACGGCCATGCTGCTGACCCTCGTCCTGTTCGTGGCGTACGGCATCGGCGGCCTGCTGCTGTGGACCCTCGCGCCCGGCACCGCGGACCCGGCGCGTCTGCTGCCCGCGTGCGCCGTCGCCCTGGTCGTCGGCGTCCTGCTCCGGCCCACGGCCCGGTGGGCCTCCCGCGTGGTCGACCACTACTACTACGGCGAACGCGCCCACCCCTACCAGGTGGTCCGCGACCTCGCCGACCGCCTGAGCCGGGCACCCGACCCGGGGGAGGCGCCCCGGCTGCTGTGCGGCATGGCCGTGCACACGCTGGGCCTGCCCGCGGCGGCCGTCACCGTGCACACCCAGTACGGGCCCCGGGAACTGGCCAGGTCCGGCGAGCCGGACGGCGGCGGCGAGCGCGCCACGGAGAGCTTCCCGCTCCTGTACCGGGGCGGGGAGATCGGACGGCTCGCGGTGGAGCCGCGCACCGGCGAGCTGGCGCTCGACCCGCAGGACCGGGAGGCCGTCCAGGTGCTCGCCGAACACGCCGCCCCCGCCCTCGCCTCCCTGCGGCTCCACCAGGACCTCCAGAGCAGCCGGGAACGCATCGTCCTCGCCCGCGAGGAGGAGCGCCGCCGCCTGCGGCACGACCTTCACGACGGGCTCGGCCCCGCCCTGTCCGGACTGCGCCTCCAGGTCGACGCCGTCCGCCGGAGCGCCGCGCCGGAGGCCGCGCAGCCCCTGAACGCCGTCTCCGACGGCATCGGACACGCCATCGAGGAGCTGCGCCGCATCACCGACGGCCTCGCACCGGCCGCCCTGGACGGCGCCGACCTGTCCCGCGCGCTGCGGCAGCTCGCCGAGCAGCTCAGCACCCGGACGCTGTCCATCTCGGTGACCGTCGACCCCGATCCGCTGCCCAGGCTCTCCGCCGCCCTCGAAGTGGCCGTGTACCGCATCACCGCGGAAGCGCTCCACAACGCCGTACGCCACTCCCGCGCCGACCACGCGCACGCCACGGTGACCGTCGCCGACGGCACGGTGGCCGTCAGCGTCGCCGACAACGGCGACGGCTTCTCCGCCCACCCGCGCGGCCCCGGGGTGGGGCTGCGCTCCATGGCGGAGCGGTCCGAGGAGCTCGGCGGCCGCTTCACGCTCAGCAGCACCGCGGACGGCACGGTCGTCCACGCGGCACTCCCGGCCCGGCCTGGGACCACGATGGGACACCAGTCCCATGCGCCCGGGGCGGGGAGCGAACCAGACTCGTGAGCGTCGGACCACACACCACGAGCGATACGAGGAGTTCCCCATGGCCCGCACCCGAGCCCGCACCGTGGCCGCGGCAGTGGCCGCCGCCACCGCGGCAGCCACGGCCGTCCACAGCTGGGTGAAGCACCAGCAGGACCAGCCGCGTCAGCGGTACTGGCAGCGCTTCGGCGCCAGAGGCTCGAACAAGACCTGCTGGCCGAAGTGCTGACCCCGAGCACCGATCACACGGGCCCGGCATCGCCGGGCCCGTTCCCACGCACGTCGGTGACTTCTCTCCCCGGGCCGTACCCCACGGCCGCCCACGCCTGTAGATTCACGCCGCAGAAGTGGTGTTGGCGTGGAGGTAACGGCTGTGTTGATGGTGGGCAAGATCCTGCGGTTCGACGAGGTCCGCGGTTACGGGTTCATCGTCCCCAGGGAAGGGGGCGAAGACGTGTTCATGCACGCGAACGACCTGGTGGACGACAAGTACCTGTACCGAGCGGGGCGCGAGGTGGAGTTCTACCTGGAGATGGGCGACAAGGGACCCAAGGCGTCGGAGATCCGCCTCGTCGACCAGCCCGCGCGCCGCCCCGCGGTGCCCGCGCCCGCGCCCGCCCCGGGAGACGACCCGGACGACGACACGCTGGACGTGCTCACCACGGCGGAGTTCCAGGCCGAGCTGACCGAGGCGCTCATCGACGCGGACGGCACCCTGACCGCCGCCCAGCTCAAGCGCGTCCGCGCCAGCGTCACCGACCTGGCGCGCTCCTACGGCTGGCTCGACGCCTGACCCCCGCCCCCGCCCCGCGCAGGTCGTTCAGCGTTCCTCGTCCGGGTAACCCCACTCGATGACGCCCTTCGCCGCCGGGGCGGCCTCGGTCACGGCGAACGCGAACGAGCTCTCGAACTCCGGCTGCCAGCGGCCGAAGCGGGTGATGCTGAGCGGGAACCGCGTCTCGCCCGACACGAAGTGGACACCGTCGTCGCAGGCCGTGCCGTAGCTGATCTGGTCCTCGATGCCCTCGTCGCGCAGCAGCTCGCCGATCGATGCGGCGACCGCCTCGGCCTGTGCCGCGTCCGTGAGCTGAGAGACGGTGAAGTGCAGATTGATGTTGACCGACATGCCCGCAGGCTACCCCCCCGCCGTCGACGGGGCAGGCCCCGCCAACGGGCGACGGCAGGAGGCCGGGGGCGGTCTCGTGGAACGACCGGTCAGTCCCGGTCCGGTGGCGGCGCGGGGGCGCGCAGCGCCGAGGCCAGACGCAGCAGACGGGTCTCGTTCCCCCGCAGGCCCGCGCGGGCGAGGGCCTCGTCCGCCTCCGCCAGCGACGACGCCAGGTACACCCCGGCCATCGGCGCGAGCTCCGGGTCGCCGAGCACCGCCTGCGCCGCCTCCACGAGTCGTAGGTACGCCTGGGCCGCCGCGCGCTCGCGCATGCCGAAGGTGGTCGTGGTCATCTCTCGCTCCTCGTCGACCGGTTGGGAGTTCCACTCTCCCGCACGGCACTGACAATCAGCGTGCGCGGACGTACCGCTCCAGCCGCTCCAGGAACACCCGCTGCGCCGACACCAGCCGGGGCGACGCCTCCTCGGGCGTGCACCACGCGACGCGGTCCACCTCCGGGAACTCCCGTGTCACGCCCGAGCCGCGCGGCCACTCCATGGTGAACGTGCCGGGCACCACCGCCTCCGGGTCGAGGTCGCCCTCCACCGCCCACACCGTGACCACCTTGCCGCCCGCCTGCCGCACCTCGCCCAGCGGCACCGCGTCCCCGTCCGGCACCGGCAGCCCCAGCTCCTCCACGAACTCCCGGCGCGCCGCCGCCTCGGGCGACTCGTCCGCCGCGTACTCGCCCTTCGGCACCGACCAGGCCCCGGCATCGCGCGAGGCCCACAGCGGCCCGCCCATATGGGCGATGAGCACCTCCAGGCGCCCGCCGGAGGTGCGGAACAGCAGCAGACCCGCGCTTCGCTTCACCGTCATACCGAAACGCTACCGTCGGTCCTACAGCGTGAACGGAGGACCGATGCCAGCAGAGCCCAGCTCACCCGACCAGCCGGACTTCCCCGCGTACGAGGCCGCCCGCGCCGCCTCCGTCCCCGGGCTCGACGAGCGCGTCACCCACTGCCGCGCCTGCCCCCGCCTGGTCGCCTGGCGCGAGCAGATCGCCCGCGAGGGCCGCCGCGCCTACGCGGGCTGGGACTACTGGGCCCGCCCCGTCCCCGGCTTCGGACCCGACGACGCCGCGCTGCTCGTCGTCGGCCTCGCCCCCGCCGCCCACGGCGGCAACCGCACCGGCCGCATGTTCACCGGCGACCGCTCCGGTGACGTCCTCTACGCCGCGCTGCACGGCCTCGGACTCGCCAGCCAGGCCGAGGCGACCCACCGCGACGACGGGTTGCGCCTGTACGGGGTGCGCGTCACCGCCCCCGTCCACTGCGCCCCGCCCGCCAACAAGCCGACACCCGGCGAGCGCGACACCTGCCGCCCCTGGCTCGCCGGCGAACTGCGGCTGCTGCGCCCCACCGTCCGCGCGCTCGTCGTCCTCGGCGCCTTCGGCTGGCAGGCGGTCCTGCCCGCGCTTGCCGCCGCCGGCTGGGTGGTGCCCCGCCCCCGCCCGGCCTTCGCGCACGGCGCGCACCTCACCCTGCCCGCCGGCGGAGGCGGACCGGACCTGGAACTCTTCGGCTGCTACCACGTCAGCCAGCGCAACACCTTCACCGGCCGCCTCACGACCGACATGCTGACCGACGTCCTCAGCCGCGCCGCCCACGCCGCGGGACTGCGACCGTGACCCGGACCGGTCCGCCGTCCGGATCGACCCGGCCCGTCCAGCCGCCCGCCAGCATCACCGAGCGCGACGGCGCGGCCGGGCACCACACCCGCTGCCGGTGCAGCACCGCACCATCCTGATGGACCGTCACCACCGGGAGCACCAGGCGCTCGCGCGTACGCAGCAGAAGACCGCCGGCCACCGGCCCGTCGATCCGGTTCGGCACCACCCAGCGCAGCGGCGCGTCCACCACGACGGGAACCGGCCGACCCGGCCAGGGAGCACGCCCGGCCAGGTGGGCCAGGACCGCCCCCGCCACCGCCCGGCCCTCCGCGGCCGCCCTCCCGGCGCCCTCCACGGCGTGCAGCAGGTCGCCCACCGCGAACACGCCGGCCTCCGACGTACGGAACGCGCCGTCCACCGCGGGGCCCCGTGTGCCCGGGTCGAGCACGAGGCCGCCGTACCGCGCGAGTTCGTGCTCCGGGATCCAATCGCCGGCGAAGACCACGGTGTCGCACGCCAGGGTCGCCGTCCGCCCGTCGCGGTGGCGCAGCCGCACGCCCGACAGGCGCCCACGGCCGAGCAGTTCGGTCACCGTCGTCTCGCCGAGCACCGGGACGCACCCGTTCCCCGGACCGAAGGCCGCCGGCATGCCCCGCGGCTCCTCCGTGACCAGTGCGGCGACCGCCACACCCGCCCGCCGCAGGGCCCGTACCACGTGACGGGTCACCGGCTCCTCGGCCCCGACGACCAGCGCGCGCCGGCCCGCACCGCACCCGGACACCGTCCGCAGCACCTCACCCGCCGTCAGCACCCCGGCCGGCCGGGTCCCCGGCACCAGACGCGCGGCGCGCGGCCGTTCCCGGGCGCCGGTCGCGAGCACCACCGCCCGCGCGGTGATCCGCTCCAAGCCGCCCGGACCCGTCGTGTCGAGGGTGCGCGGGCCCGCCCACCCGGTGGCGGTGACGCCCGTGCGCAGCACCGCGCCCCCCGGCCGGCCCCGCAGGTCGGCACGAGCCCCGCGCTCCAGCACCTCGACCGTGCCCGCGCCCGCGGCGGCCAGCCGGGCGGCCGCGGCGCGCCCCGCCGGTCCCGCCCCGACCACGAGCACGTCGACCGTGCGCGTACGACGGGTCATGGCCGGGCCTCCTCGAACAGCGCGCGCACCGCCGCCCCGCAGACGGAGCCCTGGCACCGCCCGGCCCGCGCCCGCGTCCGGCGCCGCAGCCCGTCCAGCGAGGCGGGCGGGATCACAGCGGCCAGCGCGTCGCGGATCTCGCCGCGCGTCACGCGCTCGCAGGGGCAGACGATCGTCCCGTACGCCGGGTCCGCCGCGATCAGTTGGGCGTCGAGGTACGGCCGGGGGAACGCCTCGCCCACGTTCGGCATCCGCACCTTCGGCAGCTCGCGCGCGGCCCCGGTCTCCAGCCCCGCCTGCCTCAGCAGCTCCACCACATGCGCGCCGATCGCCAGGGACGCGGTCAGCCCGGTCGAGCGGATACCGCCGACCGTCACGTACCGCTGCTCGGCGTGGCACGCGATCCGATAGTCGTCCTCCTCGGTGGCGGCGCGCAGCCCCGCGTAGACCGCCGTGACCTCCTCGTCCAGCAGCTCCGGCAGGATCCGGCGGCCGTGCTCGCGCAGGGACGCCAGCCCCTCGGCCGTCGTGCCCGTCGCGCCCTTGTCCTCCAGGTCCTCGGCGGTCGGCCCGAGCAGTACCTTGCCGTGCACGGTGGGGGAGACCAGCACGCCCTTGCCGAGCGCGGTGGGCACCGGCAGCAGGATGTGCTGGACCAGCCCGCGTGCGAACGCGTCGAAGACGATGAGCTGCCCGCGCCGCGGCCGTACGGTGAAGTCGCGGTGCCCCAGGTGCCGGTCCAGCTCGTCGGCGTACAGCCCGGCGGCGTTGACCAGGTGGCGGCCCCGCAGCACGCCCCGCCCGGTCACCACCTCGTGCCACACGTGGCCCGCGCGGGCCGGGCGGACCGCCTCCACCCTGCACCCCAGATGCAGATCGACCCCGGCGCGTACGGCCTGGGTGGCGTACGCCAGCGTCGTCGTCCACGGGCAGATGACGCTCTCGTCCGGCACGTGGAGCGCGCCGAGCGCGCCGGGGCCCAGACGCGGCTCGCGGGCGTACAGCTCGGCGGCGTCGACGATCCGCGCCCGGTGGTAGCCGTTCCGCTCCGCCTTCGCCGCGAGCGCGGGCAGCGCGGCGCGCTGCTCCTCGTCCCAGGCGACGAGCAGCGCGCCCAGCCGCTCCACCGGGATGCCGGTCTCGGCGGCGTACGCGGCGAGCCGCCGGTGCCCGTCCCGGACGAGCCGCGCCTCCAGCGACCCCGGTACGGCGTCGAAACCGGTGTGCAGGATGGCGGTGTTCGCCTTCGACGTGCCCTCACCGACATCGTCGGCGGCCTCCACGACCGCCGTACGCAGCGGAAAGCGGGCCAGCTCGCGGGCGACCGCGCAGCCCACCACCCCCGCGCCGACGACGATCACGTCGTACGGCTCCGACGGCACCGGCCCACCCCGGGTCACGCTCCCGGTGCCGGTCACCGGGGGCCGTCCACGAGCGCCGCCACCGCAGCCCGGAAGGCGCCCATCCGCTCGGCGGCCTCACTCGCCGGGATGCGCGGCTCGTAGACGGCGGACGGCTTCCACTCCGGCAGCGCCCGCTCCACGGAGAGCGAGGGGTCGAGGCCCAGCCGCGCCAGCACGGCGGCGCCGAGCGCGGTGGCGTCGGGCAACGCCGAGACCTCGACGGGGCGTTGCAGCAGGTCCGCCTGCGTCTGCATGAGCAGAGCCGACCGGGTCAGCCCACCGTCGACCCGCAGCACGTCCAGCGGCGCCCCCAGCTCGGCGCCCGTCGCGGCCGCCAGCTCCACCACCTGCGCCGCGATGCCCTCGCAGAGCGCCCGCACCAGGTGTCCGGCCGTCGTGTCCAGACCGAGTCCCGTCACCGACCCGCGCGCGTCGTCCCGCCACCACGGCGCCGCGAGCCCCGCGAGCGCCGGTACGAAGGTGACGCCGCCCGCGTCCGGCACGGAGGAGCCCACCGGGTCGAGGTCGGCCGCGCCGCCGATGACCCCGAGGTCGGTGAGCCAGCGCACCGCCGAGGCCGCCGCGTACACCTGCCCGTCCAGGCAGTAGGAGGTCCGCCCGCGCAGCCGCCACGCCACGCAGCTGACCAGGCCCGAGCCGCCGCGCCGGGGCCGGTCGCCGGTCTGCGCGAGCAGGAACGCCCCGGTGCCGTACGTGCACTTCGCCGCGCCGGGGGCCGTCGCGCCCTGGGCGAGGAGCGCCGCCTGCTGGTCGACGAGCAGGCCGGTCACCGGCACCTCCGCGCCGCCGGAACCGCCGCCGGAACGGCCGCCTGGACGGCCGCCGGAACCACCGAAGAGCGATGTGGTGCCCACCGGCCCCGCCGCGTCCACGATGGCGGGCAGCCGCTCGTCGGCCAGCCCGTAGACCTCCAGCGCGTACGGCGACCAGTCGACGGTGTCCAGGTCGAGGAGCTGGGTGCGGCCGGCCGTGGCCGCGTCGGTGACGAACGCGCCACCGCCCGTGAGCCGGTGCGTCAGCCAGGCGTCGCTGGTGGTCACCACGCCCTCGCGCGTGAGCCGGCGGCGTATCCAGGCCATCTTCGGCGCGGCGAAGTACGGGTCGAGCGGCAGCCCGGTCGCCGCGCGCAGCGCGTCGCCGTGCGGCGCGAGCTCCGCACAGACGTCCCGCGCCCGCTTGTCGTGCCAGACGATCGCGTCGGTGAGCGGCTCGCCCGTCCTCGGGTCCCAGGCCAGGACGGTCTCGCCCTGGTTGGCAAGACCCACCGCCGCGACCGGCTCGCCGGCGTCGGCCAGCGCCGCGCGCCCGGCGGTGACGACCGAGGCGAGCAGCTCGTGCGGATCGACCTCGGCCCGTCCGCCCGGCAGCCGCCGGGGCCGCACCGGGGCCGTGCCGGAGCCGATCACGCCCCGCTCGGGGCAGACCACCAGCGCCTTGGTGCCCGACGTGCCCTGGTCGACGGCGAGTACGGGGCCCGTCATCGCCCCTCCTCTCCGGTCGTCACGTGCGCCCTCGCGGGGCCGGTAACAGACATCGGGCTCCTCCGACTTCTGGCTGACTGCTCGGTGACTTCTCGCCAAGTTCCTTGTGTGGCCGAATGGTTACGACCTTTGTCAAAAGTGGATCGCAATCGTCCAGCACACTCTATAGTGATCGCCGATCAACGCCGCGTAATCGGCCGCCAGTTCGCCCGTCCGTTCCGTGTTCCATCTGCCACCCCCCGCTCAGAGGATCCATGACCAGCACAGCCCCACCGGCCGCTCGTCCGGCCTGTCCGCCCTCGGGGACGAGGTGATGCCCGGCCACGACTTCCGGCCGGTGTACCACCCCGCGGGACACGACACCGCCTTGCGCGCGGTGGTACAGGACCTCCGGACCGGGCGCTGGCTCTCCATGGCCCAGCTCCTCGCCGACACCACCGACTGGTCGCTGTGGACCCAGCGCACCCAGGTGCTCGCGGCCGTCGCCGCAGGCTCCGACGTCGTACAGGCCTGGCGGGCGGAGGACCCGTACAGCGTCGCCGCCACCGTGATGCACGCCCGGGTCGCGGCCGAGCGCGCCGTACGCGCCCACCGCGAGCGGCACCCGCGCACCCAGGAACTCTGGCAGCTCGCCTGGCAGGCCTGCCACACCGCCGCCCGGGTCTCCCCGGCGGACCCCGTGCCCTGGGTGTGCCTGCTGGCGCTCGCCGTCCTGGACGAGGGCCAGCGCATGGAGGAGCACCGCCTGCGCCCGCCCGGCCCGATGCTGCCGCCCGGCCCGTGGGGCCTGCTCGCGGAGGCCGACAAGCGGGACCCGCACAACCGCGAGGCGTACCACCGGATGCTCCAGTTCCTCTACGCCCGGCGCCCCGAGCCCACGTCCGGGTCGCTGTCCGAGGCCGTGAACTTCGTCCAGTGGGCGGCCGGTTCCGCCCCGCCCGGCTCGGCCCTGCACGTCCTGCCGCTGTACGTACGGGTCGAGCGCTACCGCCGCGAGCGCGGCCAGGAGAAGGCGCTCGACCTGCACTGGGTCGCCGAGGACGCCACCCGCGACGCGCTGCGCGCCCTGCTCGCCTGGTTCGACCACGCCGTGCCCGCCACCGCGTCGCTGCTCGACCTCAACCACCTGGCGCACGCCCTGTGGGGGGCGCTCCGGTTCACCGAGGCCGCCCCCGTCTTCGAGGCGCTCGGTCCGTACTACACGCCGCAGCCGTGGGCGTACCGCACGGACGACCCGGGTGACCGGGCGCTCGCCGAGGAGGTGTTCCGGCGCGCCCGCACCCGCTGCCTCGGCGCGGCCCGCGACGGCTGAAGCGGCTCCCGGAACCGCCTCCCGGAACCGCCCTCCGGGCGGCCGCTTTCCGGGCCCGCTTTCCGGGGCCGCTGAACCCGCGAGGGACCCGGCCCCGCCCCTACCGCCACCCTGACGCCCCCCTGCCACCACCACTCGGAGGTACCGCCATGTCCCGCACCCTGTGGGCCCGCCCGGAGCGGCAGGCCCCGCCCCTGGACGACGAGCAGCGGCTCAGAGAGCTCGGCTACCAGCCGGTCCTGGCCCGCCGCATGGGCAGCTTCGGCAATTTCGCCATCAGCTTCTCCGTCATCTCCATCCTCTCCGGCTGCATGACCCTGTACGGCTTCGGCCTCGGCACCGGCGGCCCGGCCGTGATGCTCTGGGGCTGGGCGGGCGTCGGCCTGTTCGTGCTGTGCGTCG
The DNA here is from genome assembly GCF_055571835.1 of Streptomyces sp. NPDC030862. Lineage (NCBI taxonomy): Bacteria > Bacillati > Actinomycetota > Actinomycetes > Kitasatosporales > Streptomycetaceae > Streptomyces > Streptomyces sp. NPDC030862. The sequence goes on from NZ_JBVIEN010000013.1 coordinate 45,470, forward strand.
GCATGGCGCTCGCCGAGGTCACCAGCGCGTACCCCACCTCGGGCGCGCTGTACTACATGGCCGACCGGCTCGGCGGCCGCCGCTGGGGCTGGTACACCGGCTGGCTCAACCTGCTCGGGCTCCTCGGCGCGATAGCCGGCATCGACTACGGCGCCGCCCTCTTCACCGGCGCGTTCCTGAACCTCCAGTTCGGTTTCGTGCCCACCCCCGGCTCCACCTTCGCGATCTTCCTCTGCATCCTGCTGCTGCACGCCGTGCTGAACCTCTTCGGCGTCCGCCTCGTCAGCGTCCTCAACTCCATCAGCGTCTGGTGGCACCTGACCGGCGTCGCCGTCATCGTCGGCGCGCTCGCGCTCGTGCCCGACCGCCACCAGTCGGCCGAGTTCGTCTTCACCGAGTTCGTCAACGACACCGGCTGGGCCAACCCCTTCTACGTGGCGGCCATCGGACTGCTCCTCGCCCAGTACACGTTCTCCGGCTACGACGCCTCGGCCCACCTCTCCGAGGAGACCTCCAACGCGTCCGTCTCCGCCGCCAAGGGCATCGTCCGGGCCATCTGGGTCTCCTGGATCGCCGGTTTCGCCCTGCTCGCCGGGCTGACCTTCGCCATCCAGGACTACGCGGGCACGCAGAACAGCGCGACCGGCGTACCGCCCGCGCAGATCCTCATCGACGCGCTGGGCACCGCCGGCGCCACGGCCCTGCTCCTGGTGGTCATCGTGGCGCAGCTCTTCTGCGGCAACGCCGAGGTCGCCGCCGCCAGCCGCATGGTGTTCGCCTTCAGCCGGGACAACGCCCTGCCGGGCTCCGCTCTCTGGCGCAAGGTCAGCAGCCGCACCCAGACCCCGGCCAACGCGGTGTGGCTCTCGGTCGCGGTCGCGGCCGTGCTCGCCGTCCCCTCGCTGTACTCGGCGACCGCCTACGGCGCCGTCACCGCCATCAACGTCATCGGCATCACCCCCGCCTACGCCATCCCGATCTACCTGCGGCTGCGCGCGGGGGACCGCTTCCAGCCCGGGCCCTGGTCGCTGGGCCGCTGGTCCAAGCCCATCGGCTGGACGGCCGTCGTCTGGGTCGCCGTCGTCACCGTGCTCTTCTGCCTGCCCCAGAAGGCACCGGTGACCATCGACTCGATGAACTACGCCGTGATCGCGCTCGCCGTGGTGCTGATCCTGGCGAGCGTGTGGTGGTACGTCGCCCGCCGCTCGTACGGCACGCCCGCGCCGTACGGCAACGCCCGCGAACAGGCGGAGATCGCCGAGGGCATCGTCTGACGCCCTCCGTGCCCGTGGCGCGTGGCTCAGCTGGTGAACTCGTACGTCCAGGAGGCGGACTCCGGCGCGAAGCGGATGTCCGTCACCTCCAGCACGTGCCCGTGCTGGTCGCTCACCTCGCGGTGCACTGCCAGGCACGCGGAGGCGCCCGGGCCGTGGTCGACGCCGATGGACTCGCGCCGCGTCAGCCGCAGTCCGGCCCGGTGCATCCAGTGGTACAGCAGCCGCAGGTCCGGCCGGCCGGGCCGGGCCTGCGGGCGCCGGTAGCGGGCCAGTTCGGGCACCTCGGCCAGCGCGTACCGGGAGAACCGGGTCACGGCCCGCTGCCGCACGGGCGCGGAGCCCCCGCCGGAGCCGCGGAGGCCACCGGCCGGCCCCGTCCCCAGCAGCCGGTGGCGGTGGACCAGCGTCGGCTCACCGGGCAGCAGCCCCAGCCGCTCGGCGAGGTCCGGCGGCGCGGGCTCCCAGGCGAGGTCCACCTCGGCGAGTGCGTCCGGGGCGCCGGGCCCGCACGGGAACTGCAGCAGCCCGGGCGCGAGGACCGGCTTGGGCGCCTGCTGGCCGCCACCGGTGGCGGCGAAGGTGCCGCGCCGTTCGGTGACGACGAGGCGTTCGTCGCGCAGCAGCCGCAGGGCGCTGCGTACGGTCTGCCGGTTGACCTGGAAGCGCTGCACCAGGGAGCGCTCGGACGGCAGCCGGGAGCCCGGCGCTATCCGCCGGTGTACGAGCTCGTCGCGCAGCGCGGCGGCGACCTGGAGGTAGAGCGGGAGCGCGGGGGCCTGAGGCTCAGCCATGTTCAACCCTCAATTTCCTTCGCTCAGCGTAGCCGAGCGTGCTGTTTGGGTGAGGAATCCTTATCATTGGTCTAAACCTTCCCGGAAGGGGGGTCCGGTCTTTCCCTCGCACTCTGGCCGAAAACGGATTCACCGGCGACGCGCCCGGGTACCCGGGCCGCACCCCGCAGGAGCCGGTGAAGGGACATGCACGATGAGGGCCGTGACATGGCAGGGCAAGCGCGACGTCCGGGTGGAGACGGTGCCCGATCCGAGGATCGAACGGCCGACGGACGCGGTCATCAAGGTGACCTCCACCGGACTGTGCGGCTCGGACCTGCACCTGTACGAGGTGCTCACGCCGTTCATGACCCCCGGTGACATCCTCGGGCACGAGCCGATGGGCATCGTCGAGGAGGTCGGCGCCGAGGTGCCCGGCCTCAAGCCCGGCGACCGGGTGGTCGTCCCCTTCCAGATCGCCTGCGGCCACTGCTGGATGTGCGGCTCGGGGCTGCCGACCCAGTGCGAGACCACCCAGGTGCGGGAGGAGGGCATGGGCGCCGCCCTGTTCGGCTACTCGCGGCTGTACGGCTCCGTGCCCGGCGGCCAGGCCGAGTACCTCCGGGTGCCGCAGGCGCAGTTCGGCCCCATCAAGGTCCCCGAGGGCCCGCCCGACGACCGCTACCTGTACCTCTCCGACGTCCTGCCGACCGCCTGGCAGGCGGTCCGGTACGCCGACATCCCGCCGGGCGGTTCCGTCGCCGTCCTCGGCCTCGGTCCCATCGGCGACATGTGCTGCCGCATCGCCCTCCACCAGGGCGCCGCCCAGGTCATCGGCGTCGACCTGGTGTGGGACCGCCTCCAGCGCGCGAAGGCGCGCGGCGTCGAGGTGTTCGACCTGACCGGCCACGACAGCCAGGACGAGCTGGTGGACGCGGTCAAGGCCCACACCCGGGGCCGCGGCCCCGACGCCGTCATCGACGCCGTCGGCACCGAGGCCCACGGCAGCCCCCTGGCCCGCACCCAGCAGCAGGCCGCCGGGCTGCTGCCCAAGTCCTGGGCGGCCAGGCTCCACCAGAAGGCCGGGGCGGACCGGCTCGCCGCCCTCTACCTCGCCATCGACCTCGTACGGCGTGGCGGCACGATCTCCCTCAGCGGTGTCTACGGCGGCGCCGCCGACCCGCTGCCGATGATGACGCTGTTCGACAAGCAGATCCAACTGCGCATGGGCCAGGCCAACGTCCGCCGCTGGGTGGACGACATCCTGCCCCTGCTCACCGACGAGGACCCGCTCGGCGTGGACGGCTTCGCCACCCATCACCTCCCGCTCGCCGACGCCCCGCACGCGTACCGGATGTTCCAGCACAAGGACGACGGCGCGGTGAAGGTCGTCATGCGCCCCTGACGCCTGGTCAGCCCTCTGTGGACTCCCGCCACATCTGCGGTTCGGTGGGCGCCTCGCGGACCGGCCCGAGCAGCACCGCCCGCGCGATCCGCGGCGCGAACAGCGCGGTCGGCGGCTCCACCAGCGACAGGACCGAGCGGAAGGCCGCGCCCACCTCCGGGTCGCCCACCGCCCGCGCCTGGACCCGCTGGAGGTACCAGGCGACGGCCCGGTCGGCGGCCCGCGCCCGCGCCGCGTCGCCCCGGGCACCCGGCATGTTCCGGTCCGCGCCCGCCGAGACGTCCCACGCCTGACGGGAGGCGTCGAACAGAGCCCGCTGCACCCGCCGAGTCGTCGGCGTACGCCGCGGGTCGTCGAGCGCGTCGCGCAGCGCCACCGCGGAGAGCGCGGCGACGGACATGCCCTGCCCGTAGATCGGGTTGAAGGTGCACAGCGCGTCGCCGGTGGCGAGGAACCCGGCCGGGCGGCGGCCCGGACGGTCGTAGCGCCGCCGCACGTTCGCCGTGCGGCGGAAACCGTGGACCGGCCCGTCGGGCTCGGCCTTGGCCAGCCACTCGCTCACCAGGGGGTGCGGCAAGCGGGCCGCGTACGCCACGAACCCCTCGCCGTCCGTGGGTGGTTCGTCGCCGCGCAGCCCGGACAGCGTCACCAGATGGCGGCCGTCCTCGAGCGGCAGCACCACGGCGCCGCGCGTCTGCTGCGGGTGGGGGACGATGTACTGGCCCAGTCCGTCCGTGCCGTCGCCCGCCGAGCCGGCGCGGTACAGCCGGGTCGCGTACGCGAGGCCCGTGTCCAGCGTCTCCTCGTGCGGCGGCTCGGCGCCGAGCGCCGACAGCCACGCGGCCGCACGCGAGCCGCGCCCGGACGCGTCCACGACCAGGTCCGCCGCGAGCGGTCGTGTGTCCCGCCCGGCACCCTCGCTCGCACCCTTGTTCCCGTCGCTGTCCGCGGTGCTTCCCGCGCCGGTGCTGGTGCCTGCGCCCGCCCCCGCGCCGCGCTCGCGCAGCAGTACGCCCCGCACGCGCGCGGCGTCGCCGATCAGCCCGACGGCCTCCGTGCCCTCGACGGCCCGGATCCTGGGGTCGGCCAGCACCCGGCGGCGCACCACGTGCTCCAGGTGCGGGCGGGAGCCGGTGAGCAGGTACGCCGTCGCGGGCGTGCGGCGGTACCAGCGCCCGCCCTGCCACTGCACGAGGTCGTCGGGCATGCCGACCCGGGGCGCCCCCTGGGCGCGCAGCTCGTCCACCACTCCGGGCAGCAGCGTGTCCAGGGCCCGCTGGCCGCTCTCCAGCAGGACGTGGATGTGCCGGCCCTGCGGCACGCCCGCGCGCGGCTGCGGCCCCTCGGGGAAGCGGTCCCGCTCGATGACGGTCACGCGCTCCGCGTGGTCCGCGAGTACCCGGGCCGCGAGTAGTCCGGCGAGGCTCCCGCCGATGACCACCGCGTGCCGCACGCCGTGTGCCGTCTCCAACTGGTCGGTCATGCCCGCCCCTTCGGGTCGTCCGCCTAGGACTGCCCAGTATCCACGGCGGATTGGGGCAGATCACGCGCGCCGAGCCGAAGGTGCTCGATGTGGTACACGGCCTCGTCCAGGAGCTGGGCCACGTGGTTGTCGTAGAGGCTGTACTCGATCCGGCGGCCCTGGCGGACGCCGGTGACCAGCCCCAGCGCCCGCAGCAGGCGCAGCTGGTGCGAGACGGCGGACTGCTCCATGGCGACCGACTCGGCGAGCTCGGTCACCCCGCAGGGGCCCTGGCGGAGCCGCGTGAGGATCATCAGCCGGGACGGCGTGGCGAGGGCCTGGAGCGTGGCGGCGATGGTGGCCGCGGACTCCGCGTCGAGGCGGGCTGCGGGGGTCGTCTCGCCATGCACTCCGTGTCCCATGCAGGTCATCGTAACCGCGTGTCCACTCGTACAGATGAAGACCTCTTCATGTGTTCGGGTATGGTGAGCACGTTCGCGCCGTCCCCTTCCCCTGGAGAGGTGTGCCCCCGATGGCTTCCCCGGTGCTCGACACCGCCCGGTCCGCTTCCCGGTCCGCGGCCCCGTCCGCCGCCACCGCGCCCCCCGCCCGCCGGACCCGGCTCTTCGCCCTGCCCGAGGTCCGCTGGGCGGCCCTGTCCGCCGTCGCCTTCCTGGCGGCGTTCCCGCTCGACCTGGCCGGCGCGCCGGCGTGGGCCTGGGGGCCGCTCTACGCCCTCTGCTACGCCGCCGGCGGCTGGGAGCCGGGCTGGGCCGGGCTCCAGGCACTGCGCGAGAAGTCCCTCGACGTCGACCTGCTCATGGTCGTGGCGGCCATCGGAGCCGCCGCGATCGGCCAGTTCCTCGACGGCGGCCTCCTCATCGTCATCTTCGCCGTCTCCGGAGCACTGGAGGCCCTCGCGACCCGGCGCACCGCCGACTCGGTGCGCGGCCTGCTCGACCTCGCCCCCGCCAAGGCCGTACGGCTCACGGACACCGGTGAGGAGCCGGTCGACGTGGCCGACCTGCGGGTCGGCGACCTCGTCCTCGTACGGCCGGGGGAGCGGCTGCCCGCCGACGGCACGGTCCTCGACGGCGCGAGCGACGTCGACCAGGCGACCATCACCGGCGAACCGCTGCCCGCCGCCAAGGCCCCCGGCGACGAGGTCTTCGCGGGCACCCTCAACGGCACCGGTGCGCTGCGCGTCCGCGTCGACAAGGACGCCTCCGCATCGGTCATCGCCCGGATCGTCGCCATGGTCGAGGAGGCCAGCGCGACGAAGGCCCCCACCCAGCTGTTCATCGAGAAGATCGAACAGCGCTACTCGGTGGGCGTGGTCATCGCGACCCTCGCGCTGTTCGCCGTGCCCCTCGCCTTCGGCGCGGACTTCACCGGGACACTGCTGCGCGCCATGACGTTCATGATCGTGGCCTCGCCGTGCGCGGTGGTCCTCGCCACCATGCCGCCGCTGCTGTCCGCCATCGCCAACGCCGGGCGCCACGGCGTCCTCGTCAAGTCGGCCGTGGTGATGGAGCGCCTCGGCCAGGCCGACCGCGTGGCCCTCGACAAGACCGGCACCCTCACCGAGGGCGCGCCCCGCGTCACCGGCATCCGGCTGCTCACCGACACCGGCACCGACGCCGTCGGCGGCACCGCCCTCACCGAGGCCGAGGCCCTGTCCCTCGCCGCCGCGGCCGAGCTCCCGAGCGAACACCCCCTGGCCCGCGCGGTCGTCGCCGCCGCGCGCGAGCGCGGCCTGCCGGTCCCCGAGGCCACCGGTTTCACCTCCACCCCGGGTGTGGGCGTGCGGGCCCTCGTCGACGGCCGGGAGGTCACGGTCGGGCGCCCCGACGCCCCGTCCGACACCGTGCGCGAGGTCGAGGCCGAGGGCCGCACCGCCGTCGTGGTCACCGTCGACTCCCTCCCCGTCGCCGTCCTCGGCGTCGCAGACCGCCTCCGCGACGGGGCCCCCGCCGCCGTCGCCGCCCTCGCCCGGCTCAGCGGCACCGCCCCCGCCCTGCTGACCGGCGACAACGAGGCCGCCGCCCGCCGCGTCGCCGCCGAAGCCGGGATCAGCGACGTACGAGCCGGGCTGCTGCCCGAGGACAAGGTGGCGGCCGTCCACGCCTGGGAACGCGCCGGGCAGCGCACCCTCGTCGTCGGCGACGGCGTCAACGACGCCCCCGCCCTCGCGGCCGCGCACAGCGGCATCGCGATGGGCCGCGCCGGCTCCGGCCTCGCCCTGGAGACCGCCGACGCCGTCGTCGTACGCGACGAACTGGCCACGGTCCCGGCGGTCGTGGCCCTCTCCCGCCGCGCCCGCACCCTGGTCGTGCAGAACCTCGTCATCGCGGGCGTCTGCATCGGCGCCCTGGTGATCTGGGACCTGGCCGGCCACCTCCCGCTGCCGCTCGGCGTCGCCGGCCACGAGGGCTCCACGGTCCTCGTCGGCCTCAACGGCCTGCGGCTGCTGCGCGAGTCGGCGTGGCGGAAGGGGCTCTCCGCATGAGCCGGACCCCGTACCGCCGCTGCCCGGCAGAATGCGGAAGCATGACCGACACCGCACCCTCCCGCCTCCTGCGCGTCCTCCTGCGCGCCGACGCCTTCACCACCTCCACGCTCGGGACGATCACGCTGGTCGTGGTCCTGCTCATGCTCGTCTTCACCGACACCGCCGCCGGCTTCGTCGCCGCGGCTGTCCTCTTCGCCGCATGGGTCGCCGTCGGCTGGGCCGGGCGCAGGCATCAGCGGCTGAGCGGGCGGAAGGGGGGATGAGGAAGCCTCAGTGACTGCACGTTGCCGCCGTCTTCATCCGGTCGGCAACGTGATCCACAAGCAACGGCCCAGGCGCTCTCCAGGCCGGTGAGGGTGGTGCGGAGCCAGGTGAGTTCCGCCTGGGTGGTGGCGCGGGCGATGGCCAGGACGCCTTGGCGGAACGGGTCGCTCCGGACGGTCGTTGACCAGGCGGTGCCGACCGTGCCCGTCATCGACGAGCAGAGCCTCAGGGCCGAGTTCCGCGACACTGCTGACCTGACCGCCAGGTCGCGATCACCGGGCGCCGGCTTTGATCTTGCTCGGGCAAAGGACCCTTTCTGAGAGCGGAGGCCCACCGCCTGGTGTGCGTCGGGGGCCTGGGATGTCGTACCGTGGACGTGTTCCTGTGCCGAGGTATCGGTGGCAGCGACCGGATGTCCTGTTCCTTCTGTGTCGATCTTGAGGTGACGACTTATTAACCGGGCCATGTAGTCGTCCGCGTTCCCGCGTGCTGTTGTGTCGCACGTGTCTGGGGGCGGACGTCGCGCTGGCCTGAGTTGCGTCATCTTCCCCGCAGTTTTCTGTCCCGGGTGCAGCTCTGCCGTCTGCCCCGGGTTTCGTGTTCTCCGGCCCCGGTGCGGCCGTCGGCAGGGCTCCCCGATTCCTTTGGATCAGGAGTTTCCCGTCGTGTCTTCCTCCGCGCTCGACAACGAGCCGAAGCACACCACCCAGTCCCCAACCCAGCCCACCCCCGGCCTGTCGAAGATGGGCCTTGCGGCCTGGATCGCCCTCGTGGTGCTCCTGGGCGCCGAGCTGATGGACATGATCGACCAGTCGGTCGTCCTGACCGCCCTGCCCGCGATTCAGGAGTCGACCGGTGCCGGACCGGACGCGGTGCAGTGGCTGACCACCGGCTACTCACTGCCCGTCGCCGTCGGGCTGATCACCGGCGGACGCCTCGGCGACCTCTACGGCCGGCGCAGGATGCTGCTCATCGGCACCGTCGTGTTCACCACGGCCTCACTGCTGTGCGGCCTTGCTGCCGGGCCGGGCATGCTGGTCGGCGCCCGCGGGCTCCAGGGCGTGGGAGTGGCCCTGATGATCCCGCAGATCCTGGCCACCCTCCATGTCACCTTCGAGGGCCGGAACCGCAGCAAGGTGTTCGGTCTGTACGGGGCCGTCATGTCGCTCGCCAACGTCCTGGGCCCGGTGATGGGCGGTCTGCTGACCGAGGCGGACCTGCTCGGCCTGTCCTGGCGGCCGATCTTCCTGGTCAACGTGCCCGTCGGCCTCGCCGTGATCCTCCTGGGGCGCAGGTTCATCCCCGAGTCGACCGTGCAGAAGGCCGTCCGGCTCGACCTGACCGGCATGCTGCTGTCCGCGCTGGCCGTCGTCCTGATCGTCTTCCCGCTCACCGAGGGGCACCTGCATCACTGGCCGCTGTGGTGCTTCGTCCTGCTCGCCGCGGGCCTCCTCGTCGTCGCTGTGTTCCTGCGTCACCAGAAGCGCAAGCAGGGCAGCGCTCCGCTCGTGCCTCTGTCCCTCTTCCGGGGACGGCAGTTCTCGGGCGGCATGGCCGCGCAGCTGATGCACGGCCTCTTGTGCGGGCTGTTCTTCATGACCTGGACGCTCTACCTCCAGCGCGGACTGGGCATGAGCCCCTTCCACGCGGCTCTGGCCTTCGTGCTCCTCTCCGTCGGAGAGCTGGGCGGTGCGACGGTCGTGGCGAGGAGCGGCGGGCGCTTCGCCCGCCGGCTGCCGCAGGCCGGAGCTCTCATCACGCTTGCCGCGATGGCCGCCTACGGGCTCCAGATCGAAGCAGGCCAGGCGGACCTGAGCCTCATGGCGATGACCGCTCCGGTGGTACTGATCGGATTCGGTCTCGGCATGGTCGGTGGCCCGCTCGCCGACATGTCGCTGGCCCGGGTCCCGCACGAGGACGCCGGCGCCGCCTCGGGCCTGTTCAACACCGTCATGCACCTGGGCATCGCCCTCGGCACCGCGCTGACCGCCCTGGTGTTCTTCGCCACCACCGGCGGCTCATCCGACGCCGAACTCAACCGCGGCGCGTTCATCACCGTGCTGTGGTGGGTCGGCAGCCTCATCGCCCTGCTGTGGGCCCTGCTGTTCTGCCTGCCCGAGCAGGCCGACAAGTCCGATTGAGTAACCCCGGGCCCCGGCCGCAACGTCGGCCGGGGCCGCCGGCTTTGCTGTTGGACGGGTAGCGGCCCAGCTCACGGGCGGCGCTCCGGTGCGCGAGGAGTACGGGCGGGGACCGGGGGTAGAAGCGGCACCCGGTGGAGTCGTGACACTGATGGCCGGAGGCCCGACCGCGGCGCCGGACGCGTCTGCGGCTGAACGCGACGGTGAGACGTGGTGGATGAGCCGAGCCCCAGGGAGGCCGGGATGTTCGAGGGCTTCGAGACAGCGCGGATCGACACCGGCGAGGCTTCCGTCTTCGTCCGCTTCGGCGGGAGCGGTCCGCCCGTGGTGCTGCTGCACGGTCATCCCCGTACGTCGGCGACGTGGCACCGGGTCGCCCCGCTGCTCGTACGCGCCGGTCACACGGTGGTGTGCCCGGACCTGAGGGGGTACGGGCGCTCCCGGGGGCCGCGCTTCACGGCCGATCACGCCGGTTATTCCAAGCGCGCGGTCGCCGGGGACGTGGTGGCCGTGATGCGGCACCTCGGACATCGCAGGTTCGCGCTCGCCGGGCACGACCGCGGAGGGGCCGTGGCCCTGCGCCTCACGCTCGACCACCCGGAGGCCGTCTCCCGGGTGGTCTTCGCGGACTGCCTGCCGCTGACGGAGCATCTGTCACGGATCACCGCCGAGTTCGCCACCCAGTGGTGGCACTGGTTCTTCTTCGCGCAGCCGGACATCCCCGAGCGCGTCATCACCGTCGACCCCGTCGCCTGGTACCACGGCGACCCCGAGGTGATGGGCCGGGAGAACTACGACGAATGGCGGCGCGCCACCTCCGATCCCGAGGTGGTACGGGCGATGCTCGAGGACTACCGCGCCGGTCTGACCGTCGACCGGCGGCATGAGGAAGCCGACCGCGCCGCCGGTGCGCGCATCGCCTGCCCGACGCTCGTCCTGTGGTCGCTCCGGGACGACCTGGAGGACCTGTACGGAGATCCCCGCGCCATCTGGCGCCGGTGGGCCACCGACGTCCGGGGCCACGGCATCGACTCGGGACACCACGTCGCCGAGGAGGCGCCCGAGGAACTGGCCTCCGCACTCACCGACTTCCTGCGGCCGGACCGGGACGGCCTCGGTGAGCGGGCCCGGTGAAGGCCTGTCGGCAGTGGCGCAGCAGCTCGCGTACCGCCGGGTTGTGCGCGCTCCGCCAGACGAGGGCCAGGAGTGCGGGTGTCGTGATGTCGTCGAGGGGACGGGCGGTGAGGCGGTCGCCGTAGTGCCGGGCCATCGAATCGCTGAGGACGGCGACGCCGAGCCCGCGGGCGGCGAGGTCGGCGATGGCGTCCGGGGCGCTGGCCTCCAGGGCGATCGGCGGCCGGATGCCCTGCGCCGCGCAGGCGTCGTCGAAGACCGTGCGCAGGCCGGTGCCGGGTGGCATGCACACCAGCGGGTGGGAGCACGCGTCGCGCAGCGTGACCCGTCGGCGCTGCGCCAGCGGATGCCCGGCCGGGACCGCGACGCAGAGCCGCTCGTCGATGAGGGTCAACGCCTCCAGCCCCTCGGGAACGGCCGCCGCGGCCCCGATGAGGGCCAGGTCGAGGGCGCCCGCGCGCACCGCCTCCGCGAGCCGGTCGGAGCGGTCCTCCAGCAGGGAGAGCTCCACCCCGGGATGCGCTCCGCGGAACGAGGCGAGGGCGTCGAACAGCGGCGTGACGGTGCAGCCGCTGACCATCCCGACGGTCACGCGCCCCCGGACGAGGTCCGCCACCTCGCCCACCGCCTGCCCGACCGCCCGGGCGGCGGCGAGAGCGGCGCGGGCCGGTTCGAGGGCCGCCTTGCCCGCGACGGTGAGGGTGACGATCCGTGCGGAGCGGTCGAACAGCGCGGCCCCGAGCTCCCGTTCCAGCTGCCGGATCTGCGCACTCACCCCGGACTGGCTGATGCGGACCCGCTCCGCGGCCCGGGTGAAGTTCCGCTCCTCGGCGACGGCGACGAAGTACTCCAGCTGCCTCAGTTCCATGACCGTGGATTCTAGTTTCCACAAAAACCATCTGTTGGACTTCTGATACGAGGGTGACGAGGATCGGAACCGCTGACAGACCGACACCGGATCCGATCCCAGGAGGAATTCATGCCGGAGTACGAGAAGGCCATGCGCCCCGAGGACATCACCCGCTTGTTCGTCGAGCGGTCCAACGCCGGTGACGCGGCCGGAGTCGCCGCGCTCTACGAGGAGAACGCCGTGGTGGCGTTTCCCCCCGGCCGGCAGACCGTCGGCCGGGAGGCGATCCGCGCCCTGTGGGAGCAGGTGCTCGCGGGCAGGCCGCGGTTCGAGCCGGAAGCGCCCCTCCCGACGCTGGTCAGCGACGACATCGCCCTCACGTCGACCCCGCCGAGGGACGGTGCCGGTGCTCGCGCGCAGGTGGTCAGGCGCCAGCCGGACGGAAGCTGGCTGCGCCTGCTGGACCAGCCGGAGTTCGTCCCGGTGCCCTGAGCCTCCGAAGGAGCCCGGCCGGATGCCCCGGCCGGGCACCAGGGGTCGGCAGGCCGACATGCCGACAGGCCGGCGGACCGGCCTGCCGGTCGGTTACGCCCGGCCCCGGAAGACCTCGACGAGTGCGGCATAGCTCGCACCGGCGTGGCCCGCGCCGATGGCACGTTCGGTGAGGGCCTGGATGCGGGCCGGCCAGTCGGTGTCGACGCCGACGGCCGCGCTCTCCCGCACCAGGTGCTTCATGGTGGCCAGATGGGTCTCCAGCGCGGCGTCCTCGGCCGGGTAGGCGCCGCGGTCGATCTGGTCGGCGTAGGCGCTGATGAAGCCGGTCACGCTGCCCACCCACTGGTTGGCGAAGGGCGCGAACGCGCTCGCGTCGACCTTGGCCGCGCCGAGCAGCGCCGCCCCGTGCAGGAAGGCGTTGAGCGTGCCCCACATGACGCCGAGCAGCGCCACGTCGTACAGGGAGGCGAGCCCGGGGTCCTCGCCGAAGAAGGTCGCCTTGCCGAGCCGGCCGAGGGTCTCGCGGTGCTGTGCGAAGGCGTCCGGTGCTCCGCTGAACAACAGAAAGGCGTCCGGGGTGCCGATCACCTCGGGGATGGCCATGATCGCGCCGTCCACGTAGTCGCCGGTCAACTCCGCCAACGCGCGGGCCTCGTCGGATGTCCCGGAGGTCAGGTTGACGAGGGTACGCCCGGCGAGGTCGGCCCGGTGCGGGCCGAGCGCGTCGCGTACCGCGTCGGCGTCGCTGAGGCAGACGACGACCAGGGAGCTCGCCCGGAGGGCCTCGGCCACGGAGGACGCGAACGTGGCCCCGCGGGCGACCAGTTCGTCCGCCTTGCCCGCGGAGCGGTTCCACACGGTGGTCGGATGGCCCGCGTCGAGGAAGGCGCCGGCGAGGGCCCTGCCCATCAGGCCCAGGCCGATCACGGTGACGGCCTCGCCACCCGGGGCAGCGTTCGACGCAGCGTCAGAAACGGTGGTGACAACGGACTTTGTGTTCGGTGTGTTCGTCATGACACGACTGTGCGCGAGCGGGGTTCCGGTCCGTCTCCGGAAACGTTCCGGCGGGGTTACGGGTAACGTGACCGGGTGCGTTTCGGAGTGCTGGGCCCCCTGGAAGTGTGGACGTCGGACGGTCAGCCCGTACGGGTCCACGAGACGAAGGTCCGTGCCCTCCTGACCGCGCTCCTGGTGCACCGGGGCCGGGCCGTCTCGGTGGACCGGCTCATCGACGCCCTGTGGGGCGACGCGCCCCCGGCGAACGACGTCCGCACCCTGCGCTCCAAGGTCTCGCTGCTGCGCCGCACCCTGGAGGAGGCCGAGCCGGGCGGCCGCGACCTCATCGAGTCCCGGTCGCCGGGCTACCTGCTGCGGGCCGACGACACCGCGGTCGACGCCGGACGCTTCGAGGCGCTGCTGCGCCGCGCGCAGGCCTCCCCCGACGACCCCCGTGCCAGGGCCCGGCTGCTTCGCGAGGCCGCGGAGCTCTGGCGGGGTGAGGAGGCGTACGCCGACCACGCCGACGCCGCGTTCGTACGCGCCGAAGCCCGGCGGCTGGAGGAGCAGCGGCTGGCCGGGCTCGAGGAACTCGCCGAGGCGCGGCTCGAACTGGGCGAGCACGCGCTGCTCGCCGGCGAGCTGGGCGAACTCGTCGCCGCGCACCCGCTGCGCGAGCGGCTGCGGGCCGCCCACGTCCGCGCCCTCTACCTCGCGGGCCGCCAGGACGAAGCGCTGGCGAGCCTGGCCGAACTGCGAGACCGGCTGCGCGACGACCTCGGCCTCGATCCCGGCCGCCGGCTGGCCGCCCTGCACGAGGCGATCCTGCGGCAGGACGCCGGCCTCACGCCCACGGCCCCCGCGACGGCGGCCCACGGGGAAGGGCCGTACAGGGCAGGACCGCGTCACGGGACAGGATCGCGCGAGGCGGGACCGCGCGAGGCGGCACCGTACGGGGAAGGGCCCCACGGAGAAGGACCGCACGAGGGAGGACCGCGCGGCAACCTGCCCGCACCCCTGACCGACCTGATAGGCCGCACCGACGACGTACGGCGGATCCAGGCGCTGCTGACGCGCGAGCGGCTGGTGACGCTCACCGGCGCGGGCGGGGTCGGCAAGACACGGCTCGCCCTGGAGGCGGCCGCGCACCACGCCCGCGAACTGCCGGACGGCGCCTGGCTGGTGGAGCTCGCCACGGCACGCACCGCCGCGGAGGTGCACGAGGCCGTCGCCGTGGTGCTCGGTCTGCGGGACGACCCGCGCGTGCCGGCGCGGCCCCCGGCCGGCCGGCTCGCCGATGCCCTCAGGGGCCGCGACACGCTGCTGGTACTGGACAACTGCGAGCACGTCGTCGAGCCGGTCGCCGAGCTGACCGCACGACTGCTGCGCGCCGCGCCCGCCCTGCGGATCCTGGCCACGAGCCAGGAGCCTCTGGCGGTCGTCGGCGAACGCCTGTGGCCCGTACCGCCCCTGGACCTTCCCGGCGCCGACGCGTACGGCGTCGACCTGGACGCGCCGGACGCCGACGGGCCCGAGGGCCCCGACCCGGACCGGTTGCTGCGTTCCAGCGCGGTACGGCTCTTCGTCTCGCGCGCCACCGCCGCCGATCCCGGCTTCCGGCTCGACGCGGGCAACGCGCGGGCCGTCGCCACCCTCTGCCGCCGCCTGGACGGCATCCCGCTCGCGCTGGAGATGGCCGCCGCCCGGGTGCGTCTCATGCCCGTGGCCGAGCTCGCCGCCCGGCTCGACGACCGCTTCCGGGTGCTCACCGCCACCCTGCGCTCCACCCCGACGCGGCAGCGGACCCTGCGCGCCACCCTCGACTGGAGCTGGGGCCTGCTCGGCGAGCGGGAGCGGATCGTGCTGCGCCGTCTGGCGGTCTGCGCCGACGGCTGCACGCTGGAGGCCGCCGAAGCGGTGTGCGCCGACGGCCGGGTGCGCCGCTCCGACGTCCTCGACCTGCTGGGCCGGCTGGTCGACCGGTCGCTGGTCGGCCAGCACGACGGCCGTTACCGGCTGCTGGAATCGGTCGCCGCCTACTGCGCGGAGCGGCTGGCCGAGGCGGGGGACGAGGAGTTCCGGGGCACGCGCGACCGCCACCTCGCCCACTACACCGACTTCGCCGTGCACGCCGACGCCCACCTCCGGGGCCACGACCAGCACCGGTGGCTGCGACGGCTGGAGGCCGAGACCGCCAACGTCCGGGCCGCCCTCGCCCACACGGTGCGCCACGGTCTCGGGGACGCGGCCCTGCGGCTGGTCAACGCGATGGCGTGGTACTGGTTCCTGCGCGGCCGGTTCGCCGAGGCCCGGCGCTCCTTCGACCTCGCGCTGTCGGGCGACGGCGCCCCCGAACGGAAGGCGGCCGCCCGGGCATGGCGCGCGGGGATGTCCCTGCTCCTGCTCGACACGCGGTACGACACCGATACCGACACCCAGGCCGCGATGGCGGCGTACGACACCGTCGACGACCCGGCGGGCCGGGCCCGCGCGCGGTGGTTCCTCGCCTTGAGCAGGACCGGGTTCGGTGATGCGGCGGTCACCCGCCACCTCGCCGAACGGGCGCATGCCGGGTTCGAGGAGCTGGGCGACCGCTGGGGTGCCGCCGCAGCGCTGGCGGTACGTGCCGAAGTCCTCGCCCACCAGGGCAGGCTGGACGAGGCGCGGGCGGACGCCCGGCGGGCGCGGGCGGCCTTCGAGGAGCTCGGCGACGGATGGGGCCGGCTCCACGCCGCGTACACCCTCGGGGACCTGGCCGAGATGGCGGGCGACTACGGCGCGGCGGAACGGCTGCGCGAGGAGGGCCATCGGCTCGCGAGCGCACTCGACCTGTGGAACGACGCGTCCAGGATGCTGGCCCGGCTCGGCCGCACCGCCGTGCTCACCGGCGACCTCGACCGCGCCCGGGACCTCCACGAACGCGCCAGGCGACTGGCCGCCGCACACGCCTACCAGCGCGGCGAGGAGTTCGCCGAAGTGGGGCTCGGGATCGTGGCGCGGCGCCAGGGCAGGCTCGACGACGCCGCGGCCCACTTCCACGCCTGGCTCGACTGGTGCCGCCGGTGGGAAGGGGACCACGGAGTGGCGTTCATCCTCGCCGAGCTCGGGTTCATCGCCGAACAGCGCGGTGACGCCGCCACCGCCCGGGAGCTCCACCGGGAAGGCCTCGACCACGCGCGCCGCACCGGCGACCCCCGCGCCCTCGCCCTCGCCTTCGAGGGCCTCGCCGGAGCGGAGGCCCTGGCCGGCGACCTCGAGCGTGCCGCCCGCCTGCTCGGCGCCGCGGCCGCCGCCCGCGCCGCGGTCGGCACGCCGCTGCCCAAGGCGGAGCGCGGCGACGTCGACCGCATCACCGACTCCGTCCGCGCGGGCCTGACCCCGGAGGCGTACGAGCACGCCTTCACGCAGGGGGCGACGGACTTCCCCGCGCTCGCGGGCCCGGAAAGCCCCTAGCCGCCCAAGCGCGGATGCGCGTGCTCCGGGCTCCCGTCCAGGTCGCAGGCGTCGTCCGGCCCGTGGACGTCCCACGCCGGGAACGGGTCGTCCCACGGCCCGCTCTCGCGCTCCGCCACCAGGCAGGTCTCCAGGGTGGTGTGCAGCGCGTCGGCGCGCAGTCCGGTCCCGATGAAGACCAGTTCCTGGCAGCCCTGGCCGCCTCCCTCGTCGTCGTCCTCGCGGGCGCCGGACGGCTCGAAGCGGGCGACGGCGCCGGCCTGGGACCACAGCCCGGTCACGTGGTCGCGACCGGCGAGCCGGAAGAAGCCCTTGGAGCGCAGGATCTGTCCGTACGCCCCGCTGTCCATGCTCTCGGTGACGAACCGCCACAGCCGCTCGGGGTGGAAGGCCCGGTCCGCCCGGAAGACCGTGGAGGAGATGCCGTACTCCTCGGTCTCGGGGATGTGGTCGCCGTTGAGCTCCATGACCCAGCCGGGCGCCTGCTGGGCACGCTCCAGGTCGAACAAGCCGGTGCCGAGGATGTCCTGGGGGGCCACCCGGCCGCGCTCGGCGGTCAGGATGCGGGCGGCCGGGTTGAGCCGGGTGAGCGCGGCCGCCAGCCGGGCCGCGTCCGCCTCCGCGACGAGGTCCAGCTTGTTGAGGACGATGACGTCCGCGAACTCGATCTGGTCCATCAGCAGGTCGCTGACCGTGCGCTCGTCGTCCTCGTACTGGTCGAGGCCCCGTTCGGCGAGCCCGTCGCCGCCGGCCAGTTCGGGCAGGAAGTTGGCCGCGTCGACGACCGTGACCATGGTGTCGAGGCGGGCCAGGTCGCCCAGCGTGGCGCCGTCGTCGCGCGGGAAGGCGAACGTCGCGGCGACGGGCATCGGCTCCGAGATGCCGCTGGACTCGATGAGGAGGTAGTCGAAGCGGCCCTCGCGGGCCAGCCGGTCGACCTCCTCCAGGAGGTCGTCGCGCAGGGTGCAGCAGATGCACCCGTTGGTCATCTCGACCAGCCGCTCCTCGGTGCGGGAGAGGGCCGCCTCGCCGCCGCGCACCAGGGCGGCGTCGATGTTGACCTCGCTCATGTCGTTGACGATCACGGCGACCCGCAGGCCCTCCCGGTTGCCCAGGACGTGGTTGAGCAGCGTCGTCTTGCCCGCGCCGAGGAAGCCCGAGAGGACCGTGACGGGCAGACGCGGGTCGCGGGAGTCGTGCGAGTCGCGGTTGCCGCGGATCGCCGTGGCCGTCGTCATCGCGCTCAGCCCTCCGGCTGGATCAGGCCGCGCTCGTACGCCTTCACCAGGCGCTGCGGCACCTGGTAGACGGAGCCGTCGACCGTCACGGGCACCAGCTGGGGCGTGGACGCCTTCCACTGGGCGCGGCGGTGGCGGGTGTTGGAGCGGGACATCTTCCGCTTGGGTACGGCCATGACTGCGAGACCTCCATCGTCGGTACGGTGGGGTCACGCTACCTGAAAATGATTACCGTTAACAATTTCGGTCATGTCCCGGCCATTGTCCGCCGTTGATCGCCGAGGTGTGCCGGGTCATGGCGTGGCGCGTCAGACCACGGCGAGCCGGTCCACCAGCAGCTTCACCCGCGACTCGGTGTGCTCCGGCGGCAGCCGCCCCGCTCGGGTCAGGGTGGCCAGTCCGTGCAGGGCCGCCCAGAACACCTCGGTGAACTGTCCCGGGTGGACGCCCTCCCCGGCGACCTCGCCAAGGCTTTCCAGCAGGGCGGCGAAGGCGTCCTTGAGGGGTTGCGGGGTGTCCTCGACCGCGAACGCCAGGCCGCCGTCGAGCTGGAACATGGCGTCGTAGACCGCCGGGTTGCGTGCGGCGAATTCGAGGTAGGCGCGCGCGAGGGCGGTGACCCGCTCGCGCGGGCCGTTCGCGCGGGAGGTGGCGGCGCGCACCGCCGCGGCCAACTCGGCCGCGCCTTCCAGGGCGACGGCGCCGATGATCTCCCGTTTGCCGCGGAAGTGGCTGTAGAGGACGGGCTGGCTGTACTCGATGCGCTCGGCGAGCCGGCGGGTGGTGACCGCGTCCCAGCCCAGCTGCTCGGCGATGTCGCGGGCCGTCGCCACGATGAGGCGTTCGCGCTCGGCCCGCTCGCGCTGCTTGCGTTCCTGTACCGACATGCTTCGACCCTAGCACCGCTAGACAATCGAGCGGCAGTAGGTCTAGCGTTGCTTCATCAGCTAGCAGTGCTAGATCCCAGGAGGATCATCATGCTCAACGCACTCGAGGTGTTCACCACCGTGGTCGTCGGCGTGATGGTGGGGGTGGAGTTCTCCGTCGCCTTCGTCATCAACCGGATCCTCGACGCACTCCCCGGTGACAGCGGCCAACTCGGCCGCGCCCACGGAGGCCGGATGCTCGGCGCCGTCATGCCGGTCTGGTACATCACGTCGCTCGTCCTGGTCGCGGTCTGGGCCGCCGCCGGATGGCACCACCCTGGCACCGGACTCGTCGTCACCGCCGGCGCGTTGCTGATCGTCAGCGTGATCATGTCGGTCCTGCTGCTCGTCCCGATCAACAACCGGAGCAAGACGTGGACCCCCGAGAACCGGCCCGAGGACTGGAAGGAGCAGGCGAACCGCTGGGACCGCTACCACTACGTCCGCGTCGCCGTCATCATCGCCGCCTTCGCCCTGCTGGTCGCCGCCCTCGCCTAGGGCGGACACGCGCCGCCCTAGGCGCCGCGGTCGAACTCCGCCAGCGCCTCCGTCAGCCACGCCGTCCAGAACCGCTCCAGCTCGATGCCCCCGCGCAGGACCAGATGACGCAGCCGGTCGGCCTCGGTGGCGCGCCGCTCCGGCGGGAACTGCCGCTCCTCCATCCCGAGGTACTCCTCCAACTGCGCCCGGTGCAACGCCAGATGGCGGCGCAGCTCGTCCGCGAAGCCCTCCGTCCCCACCACCGCCGCCGCGCGCAGCCGCAGCAGCAAGGCGTCCCGGATGGGCTTGGGGTCCTCGGTCCTGCGCACCCACTCGCTCAGGGCCTCACGGCCCGCGGGCAGAACCTCGTACTCCTTCTTCTGCCCACGGGCCGGAGCCTGCGCGGGCAGGGCCCGGATGTGCCCCGCCTGCTCCAGTTTTCCCAGCTCGCGATAGATCTGCTGATGCGTGGCCGACCAGAAGTAGCCGATCGACCGGTCGAACCGGCGGGTCAGCTCCAGACCCGAGGACGGCTTCTCGAGCAGGGCGGTGAGGATCGCGTGCGGGAGTGACATGACCGCATCCTAGGGACGCATACGACCCACGCGACCCACGGGACGCACGCGACCCACGGGACGCACGGTCACAGAGCCGCCGCCAGCCGCGTCCCCTGGTCGATCGCGCGCTTGGCGTCCAGCTCGGCGGCCACGTCCGCGCCGCCGATCAGGTGCGCGGACACCCCGGCCGCCACGAGCTCCTCGTACAGGTCGCGCCGCGGCTCCTGCCCCGTGCAGAGCACGACCGTGTCGACGGGTACGGTCCGGGCCTCGCCGTCCACGGTGATGTGCAGGCCCTCGTCGTCGATCCGCTCGTACACGGCGCCCGCGATCATGGTGACGCCCCGGTGCTTGAGCTCCGTGCGGTGGATCCAGCCCGTCGTCTTGCCCAGCCCCGCGCCGACCTTGGACGTCTTGCGCTGCAGCAGGTGCACGGTGCGCGGCGGCTTCGGGCGCTCGGGGGCGCGCAGTCCGCCGCGCTCCGCGTACGACGTGTCGACGCCCCACTGCCGGAAGTACGTCTCCGGGTCCCGGCTCGCGCCCTCGCCGCCGTCCGTCAGGAACTCCGCCACGTCGAAGCCGATGCCCCCCGCGCCGATGACCGCCACGCGCTCGCCGACCGGCGCGCCGTCGCGCAGCACGTCCAGGTAGCTGACCACGCTTCCGTGGTCGACGCCCTCGATGGCGGGCGTGCGCGGGGTCACCCCGGTCGCGACGACGACCTCGTCGTAGCCGGTGAGCGCCCCGGCGGTGGCGTACGTGCCCAGGCGTACGTCCACGCCGCTCTCGGCCAGCCGCGTACGGAAGTAGCGGAGCGTCTCGTCGAACTCCTCCTTGCCCGGTACCCGCTTGGCGATGTTGAGCTGTCCGCCGATCTCCTCCGCGGCGTCGAACAGCGTGACCTCGTGGCCGCGTTCGGCGGCGCTCACGGCGCAGGCGAGCCCCGCCGGGCCGGCGCCGACCACCGCGACGCGCTTGCGCAGCCGGGTGGGGGAGAGGACCAGCTCGGTCTCGTGGCAGGCGCGCGGGTTGACCAGGCAGGAGGTGATCTTCCCGCTGAAGGTGTGGTCCAGGCAGGCCTGGTTGCAGCCGATGCACGTGTTGATGGCCTCCGGCCGGCCCTGCGCCGCCTTGGCGACGAAGTCGGGGTCGGCGAGGAAGGGCCGGGCCATCGACACCATGTCCGCGCGCCCCTCCGCCAGGATGCGCTCGGCGACCTCGGGGGTGTTGACGCGGTTGCTGGTGATCAGCGGTACGGAGACCGCGCCCATCAGCCGCTGCGTCACCCAGGTGTACGCGCCGCGCGGCACGGAGGTGGCGATGGTCGGGATGCGGGCCTCGTGCCAGCCGATCCCCGTGTTGATCAGCGTCGCGCCGGCCGCCTCGATCTCCTTGGCGAGCGCCACGACCTCCTCCAGGGTCGAGCCGCCCGGCACCAGGTCCAGCATGGAGAGCCGGTAGATGAGGATGAACTCCTCGCCGAGCCGCTCGCGCGTCCGGCGGACGATCTCCAGCGGGAAGCGCGTCCGGTTCTCGTACGAGCCGCCCCACCGGTCGGTGCGGTGGTTGGTGGCGGCCGCGATGAACTCGTTGATCAGATAGCCCTCGGAGCCCATGATCTCGACGCCGTCGTACCCCGCCGACTTCGCCAGCTCGGCGGCGCGCACGTAGTCCTCGATCGTCTGCTCGACCTCGGCGTCGGTCAGCTCGTTCGGTACGAAGGGGCTGATCGGCGCCTGGATCGCGCTGGGCGCGACGAGGTCGCGGTGGTAGGCGTACCGGCCGAAGTGCAGGATCTGCATCGCGATGCGCCCGCCGGCCGCGTGCACCGCGTCCGTCACGACCCGGTGCTTCGCCGCCTCCTCCTCGGTGGTGAGCTTGGCCCCGCCCTCGTACGGCCGCCCCGCGTCGTTCGGCGCGATGCCGCCGGTCACGATCAGGCCCACGCCACCCCGGGCGCGCTCGGCGTAGAAGGCCGCCATGCGCGCGAAACCGTTCTCGGCCTCCTCCAGACCGACGTGCATCGACCCCATGAGCACGCGGTTGGGCAGGGTGGTGAACCCGAGGTCCAGCGGGCTGAGCAGATGCGGGTACGGGCTCGGGCTCTGGCTCCGGCTCTGGGTCGGGGTCATGGGGGCCTCCTCGGCGGGGTGTCGTCGCACCAGTTGTAGACGACGCCGGACGCCTTGTGCAACAAGTTGCATAAGGGTCCCGGCGTGACGTGCGCTACGTGCGGCGCGCCCCCGCCTTGAGGAGCTCGAAGACGGAGGAGAAGCTCTCCGTCCCCTTCCCCTCGGCCGCCCGCCCCTCCAGCAGTGCCTTGAGCGGCTCGTGCACCGCGGAGTCGACGCCGTGCGTCCGGCCGAGCCGCACGAGATGACCGACCGCGACCCGGTTCAGGTCGACGGTGGAGACGCCGTTCGCGTATGAGCCCGAGGCGGCCTCTTCCGCGACCTCCGGCAGGAAGTCCGCCATCCCGCGCAGCCACCCCGCCGCCAGCGGGGCGAAGGCCTCCGGCGCCAGGCCCCCCACGGCGTCGAGCAGCGCGGCCGCGTGCAGGAAGCCGGTGAGCGCGGCGTACCCCGTGCCGAGGAGCGCCAGCGAGTGGATCTCCGCCAGCCCCGCGTCCGCCCCGAGGTAGTGCGCGGTGGCCATCACCTCCAGCGCGGCACGGTGCCGGACGAACGCCTCCTCGACGCCGCTGTAGAGGAAGAAGGCGTCCGGCGTGGCGACCGACTGCGGCAGCGCCATCATCGTGCCGTCCAGGTGCCGCGCGCCCTGCGCCGCCACCCACGCCGCGACCTCCCGCGCCTCCTCCGGCGAGCCGTTCGCCAGGCTCACCACCGTGCGGCCGGACAGCACCGCGGCCGCGGTCGCGAGGGTCTCCCGTACGGCGGCGGCGTCGAGGAGCGGCACGACGACCAGGTCGCCCGCCTCGATCGCCTCCGCCGCGGTCGCCGCCCGTACGGCTCCCTGCGCCACCAGGGCGTCGGCCTTGGCGGCGGTGCGGTTCCACACCGTCGTGCGGTACCCGGCGGCGAGGAACGCCTCGGTGATCGCCGTACCCATGAGGCCGAGCCCCAGGACCGTCACGCGCTCGCGCTCCCGTTCCCGTTCACGCATGGCGGGCGCCCTCCCGCAGGACGCGGGCGACGCTCGCGATGCCGGCCGAGCCGTACCCGTCGGCCGAGGCGCGCTCCAGCAGCGACTTCACCAGCTCCGGCAGCTCCGCGCCGACCCCCTCGGCGCGGCTCGCGAGGACCAGGTGCTCCATCGCCGCCGCGTGCACGTCCACGGTGCCGTCGTCGTCGGGGAAGCGGCCGTCCGCGAGCTGGCGGGCGTGCTCCGTCATCAGGGACGTCACGAAAGGCATGTGACCCGCCGCCACCGCCGCGAACTCCGTCGGCTCCACGCCCGCCGCGCCCGCCAGGGCGACGGCGTGGTGGAAGCCCGCCAGCGCGCCCCAGGCCAGCCCGAACAGTGCCGTGTCGTACACCGCGGCCAGCGCCGGGTCCGCCCTCAGGTGCACGGAGTCACCCAGCGCGCCGAGCACCTCGCGGTGCGCGGCGAAGGCGTCCGCGGACCCGCTGAGGACGAACAGCGCCTCCGGCCGCCCCACCAGCCGCGTCCCGCTCATGGCCGCGCCGTCCAGATACGCGGCGCCGAGCCCCGACGCCAGGCCGGCCATCTCGCGCGCCTCCTCCGGCGTGCCGGACGTCAGGTTCACCAGGACCTTGCCGCGCAGGCCCGCGCCCGCAGCCCCCGCCGCGCTCGCCGGCCGGAGCACGTCGCCGACCGTGCCGTAGTCGGGCAGGCACACCACCACCAGGTCGGCCGCCTCGACGGCCTCGGCGGCAGTCGCCGCCCGGACGGCCCCCTGGACCACCAGGGCGTCGGCCTTGGCGGCGGTGCGGTTCCACACCGTCGTGCGGTACCCGGCGGCGAGGAACGCCTGGGCGAGCCGCGTGCCCATCTGCCCGAGGCCGATCACGGCCACCGCGGCCGGCTCGTCGCTCTCGTACGTGTACGTGTACGTGTACGTGGAGGTGGGGTTGTCCGTCGTCATCGCAGTCTCCTTGAAAGGGCGGGTGGTTCGGTGGGAACAAGGTGCCGACCGGCCCTGTCGGAGTCCTGGCGGATCACTGTCGTTACGGTGTCACCCGTGTACTTCTCCTTACTGGGCCCGCTCACCGTCCTGACGAGCGACGGACGACCGGTCGACATCCCCGAGGCGAAGATCCGCGCGCTCCTCGCCCACCTCCTCGTCCACGCGGGCCGGCCCGTCTCCACGGACCGGCTGGTGGACCACCTGTGGGGCGACCGCCCGCCCCGCAACCCGGCCGGCGCCCTGCAGACCAAGGTGTCCCGCCTGCGCCGCGCCCTCGGGACGGCCGAGCCGGGCGCCGAGGCGCTGGTGGAATCCCGCCCGCCCGGCTACCTCCTGAGGGCGGGCGCCGACGACACGGACGCCGGCCGGTTCGCCGCCCTCGTCACGTCCGCGTACGGCACCGGAGACCCGGCGGCGCGGGCGCGCCTGCTCACGGAGGCCCTCGCGCTCTGGACGGGGGAGGCGTACGCGGGCCTCACCGACGGCGGCGCCGAGGCGGGCGAGGGCGCCGACGCCGACGCCGTACGGAACGCCGCGCACCGGCTGGAGGAGGAGCGGCTCACCGCCCTCGAAGCGCTGGCCGAGACCCGCCTGGAGCTCGGGGAGCACCACGCGCTCGTGGGCGAGCTCGGTGAACTGACCGTCCGGCACCCCTTGCGCGAACGCCTGCGCGCCGCCCACCTGCGCGCCCTGTACCGGGCGGGACGGCAGGCCGAGGCGCTGGCCGCGTACGCCGACCTGCGGGAGCGGCTCGCGGACGAACTGGGCGTGGACCCGGGCCCGGAGCTGGCCGCCCTGCACACGGCGATCCTCCGCCAGGACCCGGAGCTGTCGCCGCCAGGCCAGGGAACTCCGGACCTGCCTGTCCCGGGCCAGGGAACTCCGGACCTGCCCGTCCCGGGCCCGGGAACCGTGGTCGCGGCGCTCCCGCAGGCCGTCCCGCCCGCCGCGTCCGGGCAGCTCACCGACCTCGTCGGCCGGGCCGCCGCCCTCGCCGCCGTACGCGGGCTGCTCACCACCCACCGCCTGGTGACGCTCACGGGACCCGGCGGTGTCGGCAAGACCCGGCTGGCCGAGGAGACGGCCGCGACGCTCACCGCCCCCGGGCGGCCGGACGGACCTGCCGACGACGTCCGGTTCGTCGGCCTCGCCGCATCCGGCGACGTCGGCGAGCAGCTGAGCGCCGCACTCGGGGTCCGCGAGGACGGCGGGCTCGGGCTGGAGGACGCGCTGCGCTCGCGGCGGATGCTCCTCGTGCTGGACAACTGCGAACACGTCGTCGACGCCGTCGCCGACCTGACCCACCGCCTGCTCGCGACCGCCCCCGGGCTGCGCGTCCTGGCCACCAGCAGGGAGCCGCTCGGGGTGCCCGGCGAGGCCGTGTGGACCGTTCCGCCACTGGAACAGGCCGACGCGGAGCGGCTGTTCGCCGCCCGGGCCGCGGCCGCCGTGCCCGGCTTCGCCGTGGGCCCCGACAACGCCGAGGCGGTCGCGACCCTCTGCCGCCGCCTCGACCGGATCCCCCTCGCCCTGGAACTGGCCGCCACCCGGGTGCGCGCCCTCGGCGTGCACGAGCTGGCCGCGCGCCTCGACGACCGGTTCCGCCTGCTGGCCGGCGGCCGGCGCGGCGTACCGCCCCGCCAGCGGACCCTGCGGGCGGTCATCGACTGGAGCTGGGAGCTGCTCGGCGACGACGAGCGCGCCGTCCTGCGCCGGCTCGCCGTCCACGCCGACGGCTGCACCCTGGAGGCCGCGGAGGCGGTGTGCGGCCACGACCGCGACGCGCTCGACCCGCTCGTCCGGCTGGTCGACCGCTCCCTCGTCAGCGTGTCGGATGTTGGCGGGTCGGGCGTCGGCGGGTCGGACGGCCCGGCTCCCCGCTACCGCCTCGCTGAGTCGGTCGCGGCGTACGCCCGCGAGCGCCTGGCCGAGGCGGGTGAGACCGAGGCCGTGAGCCTGCGCCACCACGCGTACTACACCGCGCTCGCCGAGCGGGCCGCCCCCGGGCTCCACGGCCCCGGCCAGCAGCGGTGGCTGGAGCGCCTCGACCGGGAGACGGCCAATCTGCGCGCCGCCCTCGACCACGCCGTACGCCGACGGGAGGCGTCCGACGCGCTGCGGCTCGCCCTCGCCCTGACGTGGTACTGGTTCCTGCGCGGCCGGCTGGGCGAGGCCGTGCGCTCCCTCGCCGAGTGCCTGGCCCTGGCCGACGGGGCCCCCGCCGGCCTCCGCCGGCAGGCCGCCGCCCGGCACGCCGGCTTCACGGTGCTCGCCGGAGGCCACGCCCCGGAACCTGACGACGGAGCCGACGACCGGAGCCGCTGGTTCCTCGGCCACGCGCTGCTGCACAGCGGCGGCGACCTGGCGCGCAGCGAGGACCTGGTCGAGCGCGCCCTGGCCGGCTTCCGCGCCGACGGCGACCGGTGGGGCGTCGCCGCGGCCACCGGCACCCGGGCCTGGCAGGCGCTGCTGCGCGGCGACCTCGACGCCGTACGCGCCCACGGGGAGGAGAGCCTGGCGCTCTTCGGGGAACTCGGCGACCGCTGGGGCCTGCTGTCGACCACGTACCCGATGGCGGCCCTGGCGGAGATCACCGGCGCGTACGAGCGGGCCGCGCGGCTCCACCGGGAGGGGCTGCGCCTCGCCGAGGAGCTCGGCTTCCGGACGGCCGCCGCCGACCGGCTCACCGGGCTCGGCAGGCTCGCCCTCCTGACCGGGGACTTCCGGGACGCGGAGCGGCTCCACGAGCGGGCGCAGCGCCTGGCGGCCGAGGAGGGCTACACCGCGGGGGAGGTCCACGCCGAGATGGGACTGGCCCTCGGCGCGCGGCGCGAAGGCCGCCTCGACCGCGCCGAAACGTATCTGCGCAAGACCCTCGACTGGCACCGCGGGGTCGCCTTCGGCCCCGGCCCCGCCCTGCTGCTGGCCGAGCTCGGCTTCGTCGCCGAGCAGCGCGGCGACGGGCCGGCGGCCCTGGACCTGCACCGCGAGGGCCTCGCCGCCGCCCGCTCCGCCGGCGACCCCCGGGCCCTGGCCCTCGCCTTCGAGGGCCTGGCCGGCGCCCACGCCCTCACCGGCCGCCCGTCCCGCGCCGCCCGCCTCCTCGGCGCGGCGGCCCGCCTCCGGGAGCGGGCCGGGGCACCGCTGCCGGACGCCGAGCGCGCCGACGTCGACCGCGTCACGGCACGCGTCCGGGCGGCGCTGGGCGCTGCGGAGTTCGCCGCCGCCTACGCCACGGGCCTCGGGCAGGGGGCGTGACCGGCGTGAGCTGCGCCGCGCACCCCGGCGGTATCACCATGGAAGGGAGAAACCCCATAGGACGCCCCATACCCCAGGAGCATCGGAGCTCCGCCATGACCCATCTGAAAGCCGGCCGCGACGTCACCGTCCTCGCGGACTGCCTCGAAGTACCCGCGATCGGCTTTCTGCCGGTCAACGCGTTCGTGCTGCACGCTGCGGAGCCGGTCGTCGTGGACACCGGCCTCGGCCTGCCCGACCGCGATTTCCTGGAACTGCTCGGTTCGGCCGTCGACCCCGCCGACGTGCGGTGGATCTGGCTGACGCACCCCGACCGGGACCACACCGGCGGGCTGTTCGCCCTGCTGGAGGCCGCCCCGCGGGCGCGGGTCGTCACCACCTTCGTCGGCGCGGGCATCATGTCCACCGAGCGCCCGCTGCCCCTCGACCGGGTCTTCCTGCTGAACCCCGGGCAGTCCCTGGACGTCGGCGACCGCACGCTCGCGGCGTTCCGGCCACCGCTCTACGACAGCCCCGTGACGGTGGGCTTCTACGACGACCGCTCGCGCACCTGCTTCACCTCCGACTGCTTCGGCGCGCCGATGCCCAGCGCGGACCTCGCCGACGGCGGCACCGCCGACGCGGTCGCTCCTGAAGACCTGCGCGCCGGGCAGCTGCTGTGGGCCACCGCCGACAGCCCGTGGGTGCACAACGTGGACGTCGACAAGTACCTCGCGACGATCCGGCCGGTGCGGGAGATGGACCCGGAGGTGGTGCTCAGCACGCACCTGCCACCGGCCACCGGGCTCACCCCCCTGATGATCGACACGATCAGCGGCGCGCCGGGCGCCGACCCGTTCATCGGCCCGGACCAGCAGGCGCTGGAGCAGATGCTGGCCGGTTTCGAGCCCTCCGCGGCGGAAGGCAGGGGAGTCCCCGCCGACGCCCCGGCACCCGTGCCGGGCCCGCCCACCTGAGCCCCGCCCACCTGAGCCCCGCCACACCGCCGTGCCGCCGTACCGCTGGGCCTAGGCGCCCCGTACCGCCGCCGCCCACTCCTCCAGCTCCTCCGGCGTGCGCGGACCCTGCTCGGCCGCGCCCAGCAGGCCCCGGTCCCGCAGCACCCGGGCCACCGCCATGCCCCACGGGCGGCGCAGCCGGGCCGCGTCCAGCAGGGCGGCGTCCGCGAGGAGCTCGGCCACCGGGCCGGTGCGCAGGCCGTCCGGGGTGAGCACCGCCGCGTCGTCCGCCCAGCGCAGCGCCAGGTCCACGTCGTGCGTGGCCATCACGACCGTCGTACCGGACTCCCGCAGCCGGTCCAGCACCTCCAGCAGCCGCTCCTGGCCGTGCGGGTCGAGGCCCGCCGTCGGCTCGTCGAGGATCAGCACCCGGGGCCGCATGGCGACCGCGCCCGCGATCGCCGCCCGCTTGCGCTGCCCGTGCGACAGCAGATGCGTCGGCCGGTCCTCCAGCGCCGTGATGTCCAGCGCCTCCAGGGCCTCGCGCACCCGCTCCCGCACCTCCGGCTCCGAAAGCCCCAGGTTCATCGGACCGAAGGACACGTCCTGCCCCACCGACGCCGCGAACAGCTGGTCGTCGGGGTCCTGCACCACCAGCTGCACGGTCGTCCGCAGCCGGGTCAGCCCCGCCCTGTCGTACGACACGTCCTCGCCCGCCAGCCGCAGCCGCCCGCTCACGCACCGCAGGCCACCGCTCAGCAGCCGCAGCATCGTCGTCTTGCCGCTGCCGTTGCGGCCGAGCAGCGCGATCGCGCGCCGCTCCGGTACGGCGAAGTCGATGCCCGACAGCACGGCGGGCCCGTCGTCGTAGGCGAATCCCGCACCGACCAGTTCCACGACGGCGTCACGATGCATGGTCACGGCAGGAACCTTTCGAGTACGAGGGTGAGGGCGACGAGCCCCGCGAGCAGGGCGCCCGTCGCGGCCAGGAACCGGCGGGAGACCGCCGCCTCCGGCACCAGCACGCGCAGCGTGCCGTCGTAACCGCGCCCGGCCAGCCCGGTCTGGAGGCGCGCCGCCCGGTCGAAGGCGCGGACGAACGCCGTCGCGCCGAGGCCCGCCAGCGACCGCCAGGCGGCCGCCCGGCTGGTCAGCCCGAGCCGCGCCGCCTGCGCCTCCCGGATCCGCCGCACGGCGTCCAGCAGCAGGAAACTGATCCGGTACATCACCAGGGCCACATCCACGACCGGCGCGGGCACCCCCGCCCGCACGAGCCGGGGCAGCACGTCCGAGACCGGCGTGGTGAACGCGAACAGCAGCACCCCGAGCGACGCCGCCGACGTCCGCAGCAGCAACCGCCCGGCGTGCACCGGCCCGTCCGGCGCGAGCGCCACCCACCCCTCGGCCCCGCCGACCTGGAACAGCAGCGGAACCGCCCCCGTGACGCAGAAGCCCAGCGGGACGCGGAACGCGCGCCACAGCTGCCGGCGCCCGACACCGGCCGGACCCAGCAGCACGGCGAGGGTGGCGGCGGCCACCAGCACGGCCCCCGGCCACGGCGGCAGACAGATCGCGAGGACCGTCAGACCGAAGCCGAGCACGGCCTTCTCGCACGGGTGACGGCGGCGCCAGCGGCTGCTGTGCGCCGCCGCGTCGATCGGCAGCACCGGCGGTTACTCGACCGTCGTCTCGGCGACTTCGGCCGTGCGAGCGGTGTCGGCGGTACCGGCGGTCCGGTCCAGCGCCTGCGCCTCACCCTGCCTGCGGCCGCGCCGCAGCCCGAAGTAGTACGCCAGCACGCCCGCCCCGATGGCCGCCTGGAGCGCGAACAGCGCCGACTCGATCTCCCCCGACGGCGGCTCGTACAGCGGGCTGAACCACGGCTCGTAATCCGGCTTCAGCTCGGTGATGGCCGTCTCGGCCTGCGCGTCCGCGCCCGCGAACGGCTCCTCCTTGTGGTCGCCCATGCCCAGCGCGAGCGGGAGCACGGCGAGCGCCACGACGACGAGCAGCAGCAGCGTGTTGATCTTCGCGTTACGGCTCATCGGGCCACGGCCTCCTTCTTCACGGAACGCGCCGGCAGCACGCCGAGCCGGGCCAGGTCGCCCTTGCTGGACTGCGTCAGCAGCCGCATCACCAGGACGGTCAGCAGGCCCTCGCTCACGGCCAGCGGCAGCTGCGTGACCGCGAAGATGGAGCCGAACTTCGCCAGCGCCCCGGCGAAGCCGCTCGCCGGGTCGGGGAAGGCCAGCGCGAGCTGGACGCTGGTGACGCAGTACGTGGACAGGTCGGCGACGAACGCCCCGAAGAACACGCTCACCATCAGCGGCACGCCGGAGCGGCGCAGCAGCCAGTACGTCCCGAAGCCCGCCCACGGCCCGACGACCGCCATCGAGAAGGCGTTGGCGCCGAGCGTGGTGAGTCCGCCGTGCGCCAGCAGCAGCGCCTGGAAGAGGAGCGTGATGGTGCCGAGCACCGCCATGATCGGCGGCCGGAACAGGATCGCGCCCAGCCCCGTCCCCGTGGGGTGGGAGCAACTGCCCGTCACGGACGGCAGTTTCAGGGCGGACAGGACGAAGGTGAAGGCGCCGGACGCGCCGAGCAGGAGAGTCGATTCGGGGTGGGCCTTGACCTCGCGGGTCAGGGCGCGGAC
The DNA here is from genome assembly GCF_055571835.1 of Streptomyces sp. NPDC030862. Classification (NCBI taxonomy): domain Bacteria; kingdom Bacillati; phylum Actinomycetota; class Actinomycetes; order Kitasatosporales; family Streptomycetaceae; genus Streptomyces; species Streptomyces sp. NPDC030862. The sequence continues at coordinate 76,387 of NZ_JBVIEN010000013.1, forward strand.
GCCGTGGGCGACGAAGGGAGCGGCGGCGACGGTCCAGGCGACCGCGTGCACAGGGGGCAGGTACCCCTCGGCGATATGCATGATGTGGGAGACCCTCTCCAGCACCTCGTGGATGGACAACGCGCCCTGGCCGGTCTCCTGGCTGACGGGTCATGCAACGCCGCGGCTCCGCCTTCCCGGACACCACGGTCTCCCGCGGTGTTCCAGTGGCTTCCCGGGGTGGTTTCCCCGGGAGTGGAGCCGGACTTCCCGATCACAGTGGCGAGGGCCGCACCGGTACCGCACCGGTTTCCCGTACACCAAGGCCCTGCGACACTAGTGCGTTGACCAGGTACATCACAACCCGTCCCGCCATCGGTCACTCCTTGCGATAGCCGTACGCCTCCGACGCGGCCGCCACCACGGCCTCCAGGTCGCCGCCCGCCGAGGCGGTGACGACGGCCGCCACCGCGCCCTCCACGAAGGGCGCGTCGACCAGCCGCGTGCCCTCGGGGAGCTCGTCGCCCTCCGCGAGCAGCGCCTTCACCGTCAGTACGGCGCTGCCGAGGTCGACGAGGACGGCGACGCCCGCCCCGGCGTCGACCGACGCCGCCGCCTCGGCGATCAGCTCGGCGCTGGTGCCGAGACCGCCGTCCGGGGTGCCGCCCGCGGGGACCACGGGCGCGGTCCCGCCGCCGCCCGCGAGGCCCTTGGCCAGCTCGGCGACGGACGACGCGACCGCCGCGCTGTGCGAGACCAGCACGATGCCCACGGGCCCGGCGCTCATCGGGAGGCCTCCGCTTCCGCCAGCGCCGCGATCAGCAGGGCGGAGGACGCCGCGCCCGGGTCCTGGTGTCCGACACTGCGCTCCCCGAGATAGCTGGCCCGGCCCTTGCGCGCCTGCATCGGTACGGTCCCGAGGGCACCCTCCTCGGCGGCCCGCGCGGCCGCGCCGAAGGCCTCGTCCGCCGTGCCGTCCGCTGCGGTGGCCAGCGCCTCGACGGCCGGCTCCAGCGCGTCGAGCATCGTCTTGTCACCGGTCTTCGCCCCGCCGAGCTGCGCCACCGCGGCCACGCCCGCGCGCAGCGCCTCGGCCAGCAGACCGGGCGTCACCTCGGCGGTGTCGCCCAGGGCCTTGCCGGCGCGCCGCAGCAGCGTGCCGTACAGCGGCCCCGACGCGCCGCCCACGGTCGAGATCAGCTGCCGCCCGGCGAGCATGAGCACCGCGCCGGGAGCCGCGGGCGGCTCCTTGTCCAGCACCTCGGCCACCGCCGCGAACCCGCGCCGCAGGTTGGCCCCGTGGTCGGCGTCGCCGATGGCCGCGTCCAGCTCGGTGAGCCGGTCCGCCTCGCGCTCCACGGCCGCGGCAGCGGCCGCCATCCAGCGCCGGAAGAACTCCACGTCGAGCGTCACGGGCATCACGTCCTCACATCCCCCAGCGCAGGGCGGCCGTCCGCACCGGCGCGTCCCACAGTCGCAGCAACTCCTCGTCGGCCTCGCACAGCGTGACCGAGCAGCCCGCCATGTCCAGCGACGTCACATAGTTCCCGACGAGGGTACGGGCCACCGGCACACCGCGCTCGCGCAGCACCCGGTGCACCTCGGCGTTGAACCCGTACAGCTCCAGCAACGGCGTCGCACCCATGCCGTTGACCAGCAGCAGCACCGGTCCGCCGGGCCGCAGGTCCTCCAGGACGGCGTCGACGGCGAAGTCGGCGATCTCCCGCGACGTCATCATGGCCCGACGCTCGCGCCCCGGCTCGCCGTGGATGCCGACGCCCAGCTCCAGCTCGCCCGGCGGCAGGTCGAACGTCGGCCCGCCCTTCGCGGGCGTACTGCACGCGCTCAACGCCACCCCGAAGCTGCGTGACGCGGCGTTCACCCGGCGCGCGATGGCCTCCACGCGCTCCAGTGGCGCACCCTCCTCGGCGGCCGCACCGGCGATCTTCTCCACGAACAGGGTGGCCCCGGTCCCGCGCCGCCCGGCCGTGTACGTACTGTCGGCCACGGCCACGTCGTCGTCCACGAGCACCTTGGCGACCTGGATGCCCTCGTCCTCGGCGAGCTCGGCCGCCATCTCGAAGTTCAGCACGTCGCCGGTGTAGTTCTGCACGACGAAGAGCACACCGCGTCCGCTGTCCACGGCCGCCGCGGCCCGCACCACCTGATCAGGCACGGGACTCGTGAACACTTCCCCCGCCGCTGCCGCCGCCAGCATCCCCGCCCCGACGAACCCGGCGTGCAACGGCTCGTGCCCGGACCCGCCCCCCGACACCAACGCCACCTTCCCCTCGACCGGGGCGTCACGCCGCACGACGATCCGGCTCTCCACGTCCACGGTCAGCTCGGGATGCGCGGCCGCGATCCCGCGCAGCGCGTCGGGGACGACGGTCTCGGGCACATTGATGAGCATCTTCAACGGTGTCTCCCAGCGTGATGACGTCGGCGGGCCGGTGGCGGCTCGATACCGACTTTACTGATGGCGTGTCAGCTGTCGGTATGAGCGGTGAGCGGTGCCGAGCCACTCGGCCCCTTCGTGGCAGCCTCGGGAGAACAGGGGCTCCCGGGTGTGTAGAAGCTGAGATTGAGCCGGGCTCCGGGGGCTGTGACGGGTTCGGCGAGGCAGGTCGTGAGTCGGCCGGGTCCGTGAATGGCGTGGCGGACGGGAAGCTCGGAGCCGTCGAAATCGGGGATGGGGGCCACGGCATGTTCTCGGTAGAGCGGTCCGGCCACCGGGTCGTTGAGGACGTCGTACGCGAGACGACCAAGTGCCGGATTGTCCGGGCGGAGCTCCACGCTGTGCTTCAGGTGCGGCATCATGGCCGGCGCCCAGTGGGTCTCCCAGTGCATCATGACGTCGGTGCGCGCCTCGAGGTCCAGGAGAAGCCAGCGCATGATGTTGGCGGGGGCTTGTCCGCGAGGGAAGAGGCGCCGGAAGTCCTCGTTGTGGGCGACGATGTTCCATTCGGCGTCGCTGACGTACGCCAACGCGCCGTGGACGTGGTTGGTGACCCGCTGCCACGCTCCTGCTATGGACGTCCCCGAGCTGCCGTGCAGGGCATGAGGCGGGCTCTCCTTGCGGGTGATCAGCCACAGGAACACCCACTCCTGTTCGTCCAGTCGCAACGTCCTGGCGACCGCGGTGAGGAGATCGGCACCGGGGCAGTTGAGCTGACCGTTCTCGAACCGGTTGTACGTGCCCGGGGTGCGCGTGAGCAGCACGTCCATCTGCTCCTGACTCAGACCGGCGGCGCGCCGACCGGGACCGGGCCCGCGCTTGGGGAACCCCATCGTCACAGGGTCGATCGCGGCTCGGCGCGCCTGAAGGATCCCCTTGAGACGGCCCCGGTCACTGGCCGACAGCTTCATCCGGCACCTTCCACTCGGGCTGTGCCCGGGCAGCACCCAGGGCGGCCCCATTATCTGCACTCACAGACCCTGGAAATAATGATCACTCAATGCGAGACTCACCTCCGGAGCCGCCCGCTGCCCGCGACGCCGTGAGGCGCATGGCCCGGCACAGCGGTTCGGACCGCCTGGACCCCGCAGGGCCCGTTCCCTGACCGGCACGTGCCGAGGGGCCGACAGACACACCTTGTGGAGACCACCTTCATGTATCCGAGACCACGCCGACGACGCGTGCTCGCCGCTGTTTCCGTGCTGTTGCTCGGCGCGCTCCTGTCGCCGGCGGCGACGGCAAGCGCCTTCCCCGCAGCGCCCGAGGCTCCGGAGCCTCCCCGGATCAACCTGGTTCTCGACCTGTCCGGGTCGATGAACGAGAACGACGCCGGCGGGCAGACCCGTCTGGCCGCCGCCAAGCAGGCGGTCACCCGGATCATCGAGACAGCCCCCGAACAGGCCCCGCTGGGACTGCGCGTCTACGGCGCCACGTATCCCGGGCAGGACAAGAAACAAGGCTGCGCCGACACGCAGCAGGTCCTGCCGGTCGCTCCGATGGACCGGGCGGCGCGTGACGACGCCAAGAAGCGGGTCGAGGGCTTCAAGGCGGTCGGGTTCACACCGATCGGTGTCTCGCTCCGCGAAGCCGCCAAGGACCTCGGCGCGAGCGGCAAGCGCCGGATCGTGCTGGTCTCGGACGGTGACGACACCTGTACGCCGCCGCCTCCGTGCGAGGTGGCCCGCGAGCTCAAGGCGCAGGGCATCGACCTCGCCGTGGACGTGGTCGGGTTCCGGACGCCCTCCTCGGCACGTGCGCAGCTGAAGTGCATCGCGGACGTGACCGACGGGTCGTACGCGGACGCCGAGGACGCCGACTCGCTGACCGACAATCTGGGCACCCTGTTCCGCAAGGCGTGGCGGACCTACCACGCCACCGGAAAGCCGGTCGAGGGTTCCCTCGACGGCTGCCAGAATGCTCCGCTGGTCACGCCCGGCCAGTACCTGGACAAGTTCACCGGGGGGCGCGACCTCTACTACAAGGTCAAGAAGCGGCCGGACCAGCTGCTCCAGGTGAGCGCCACCGCCGTGGCCGAGGAGGGGTACTCGCGCGGTTCCATCATCGTCGTCGCGGCGGGCCCTCCGGGCGACGGCGAACCCCGCGACTGGCTCCGGGAGTTCGACCAGTCCATGGGGTGGGCGAACATCATCACCACCGGAGGCCGCAGCAAGCCCGGAGCAGACAACGAGAAGGCCGCGCCGGACGACATCGGCTGCATCATGGTCGAGAACAAGGTGACCGATTCCGGCGACAAGCCGATGCCCGTCGAACTCCTCGTCGGCATCGCCGACAAGACGACCCAGGGGGCCGGCGCGCGGACTCCGGAGCCCCGCACCGGGGCCGACGCCGAAGGCGGCTTCTCCTTCAACAGCGCCACGCCGATCGGACCGGGTACCCACCGGCAGTCCATCGCCGTGGGTGAAGCCCCCTTCTGGCGGGTGGACCTGAAGGCGGGCCAGAAACTGACGGTCAAGGCCGGCGTGGCCCTCCCGGACGACTTCCCCAACTCCGGCACCAGCGGGTGGAGCGTCACCATCTACAACGCCCAGCGCAAGCCGACGCGGTGCAACGAGGCCCACGACTTGACCGAACTCCTCTCGGGCAGGACCGGGCACGTCGAGCGGGTCTGCGGGCCCTGGGAGATCACCGAGCAGGACGACGCGAAGAGCTCCGACCCCAACGGCTACGACGTGCCCGGCACGTACTACATCCAGGCGCAGGTCGCCGAGCCGCACCCCGAGGCGAAGGGCATGATCGTACCGATGTCGCTGACCGTGGACATCTCCGGCACCCCGCGCTCCGGGAACAGCCCGGTGTTCTACTTCGGTGACGACGCCGCCCAGGGGCCCTCGCCGTCCGGTGCGAACGGGAAGGGCGTACAGGGCGGGACCGGCGGCGCGACGGCTGCCCCCGAGGACGACGACTCCGCTGTGGACATGCTCGTGCCGGCGGTCGGCGTCGGCGCCGGGGTCCTCCTGCTCGGCGGCATCGCCTTCTATGCCCTCAGGCGCCGCGGGGCAGCCTGACGCCGGTGCTTGGCCAGGTGAGACGACCGGGCCAAGCGCTCCGGCGTACTGATGGCTCACGCGTGCGGGTCGGGTGAAGCAACCGCCTTACGGGACACGGACGACGGTCTCGCACCGTACGGCGATGTCGTTGCCCGCTTCGCCGTCGCAGAGGTCGGTGTTCCGGCCTCCGTCGAGCCGGTCGTTCGCCGGGCCCGCCCGGAGTGTGTCGTTCCCGGACCCGCCCTTGAGGAGGTCCTTGCCGCCTACCGTCCCCACCGTCCTGTCGGTGTCGAAGTTGACGTTGTCGCCGAAGATCGTGTCGTCCCCGCCACGGCCCCGGATCACGTCGTCGCCGGCCTCCGTCACACGGTCGGAGGCACTGTCGCCGATGAGGAGCTCGCCCGCTGCGCCACCGATGATGCGGTCGTCGCCGGCACCGCTCGCCGTATCGGCCGGGCCGGAGGCGTGGTCGCCGATGGCGAGGACGCCACCGTCCGCGCCGAAGTCCAACAGATCGTCGCCGCCGGTCCCGCTCGCGTCCAGGTCGGCGTTGCTGTCGCCGACCATCGCGTCGAGTCCCGGGCCTCCATGGATGACGTCGTCACCGGCACCGGTGGCGTTGCCGGTGAACGCGATGCTGTCTCCCGTCACGCGGTCGCTGCCGGGCCCGCAGTCGATCCGGTCGCGGCCACCCCCGGAAGCGTCGCCGTCGAGGGTGGCGCTGTCGCCACTGGCGATGTCGTCGCCCTGCCCCAGAACCAACAGGTCGTCCCCTCCGCCGACCACGTCCCCGGCTTCGCTGAAGCGGTCGCCACGGACCTGGTCGTCGCCGGCGCCGGCGTCGAGCTTGTCGTTGCCGACGCCCCCGATGACCACGTCGTCGCCGGCGCGTGCGCAGATGCGGTCGTGGCCACCCCTGCCGTCGATGGTGTCCGCACCCGAGGAGCCGACGATGACGTCGTCTCCCGGTGTCCCGTTGATCGATCCCGAGCCGGTGATGGTCGCCGGCCGGCCGAAGCAGGTCGCCTTGGCCTGCTCCGCAGTGGCCGCGGGGAGCCCCAGCGTGAGCAGTGCTGCCGTGGCGAGCCCGGTCGTGACAAGCCTGCGGCATGCCGGGCGGGACCATCCGTCCACCAACGGTGGGTGAGCGAGGCGGTTCATGATCATGCGTGATCTCCGGTTGTCGGGCGCCGGCGTCCAGTCGGTGCCGGGAGGGCGGCGGGATGGATCACCTTGGCGCTTCCCGAGACCGTCCGGAGATAGTCACTTAATGTGCATATACGACCGTAAGGGAGCAAGCTCCTACGGGAGGGCAGCGGGCGCCACGGCCCGGCTCTACGCACCTGGCGGGAGAGGCCCTGGCTGCGCCTTCCGGCCCGCACCGGGGTCGCTCGCTCGGCGTCAGAAGATCGTCAAGGCCGGCCTCGCGGCCGTCAATGAGGCGTCAACAACAGTCACACCACGCCAAAAAGGCGTTTTCCTCTAGAGGTCCGATTTTCATCCGAACCTCTTCGGGAGCTCACGATGGCCGACGTGGCCTTCGTCGTCGCCACGGTCGCGGTCTTCGCGCTGGTGGCGTTCATCGCCAAGGGGGTGGCGAAGCTGTGACTGCCGAGAACATCGTCGGTCTCATCGTGGCCGCCGCCCTGCTGGGCTACCTCGTCCTCGCCCTCCTCAAGCCGGACAGGTTCTGAGTACGCCGATGAGTCCTCTCCTCGCGGCTGTGCTCCAGCTGCTCGCACTGGCCGGCGCGCTCGCCCTCGCGTACCGCCCCCTCGGCGACCACATGGCCCGCACCTACTCCTCCCACCGCCATCTGCGGGTCGAGACGTGGGTCTACAAGGCCATCGGCGCCGACCCCGACACCGAGATGCGCTGGCCCGCGTACCTGCGGGGCGTCCTGGCCTTCTCCGCCGTGGGTGTCCTCTTCCTCTACCTGCTCCAGCGTCTCCAGGGCTCGCTGCCCGGCTCCCTCGGCTTCGTGTCCATCGATCCGGACCAGGCGTTCAACACCGCCGCCTCGTTCGTCTCGAACACCAACTGGCAGTCGTACGCCGGCGAACAGGCCATGGGGCACCTCCTGACGACCGGTGGCCTGGCGGTGCAGAACTTCGTCTCCGCCGCCGTCGGCATGGCGGTCGCGGTGGCGCTCGTACGGGGCTTCGCCCGTACCCGGCCCGGCGGCGAACTCGGCAACTTTTGGGCCGACGTGGTCCGGGGCGTCGTGCGGATCCTGCTGCCGCTCTCCATCGTCGGCGCGCTCGTCCTCGTCGCCTGCGGCGTCATCCAGAACTTCGCCGGCATCCATGAGGTCGGGCAGTTCACGGGCGGTACGCGGCAGTGGAACGGCGGCGCGGTCGCCTCGCAGGAGGTCATCAAGGAGCTGGGCACCAACGGCGGCGGCTACTTCAACGCCAACTCCGCCCACCCCTTCGAGAACCCGAACCCCTTCACCAACCTCTTCGAGATCTTCCTCGTCCTCCTCATCCCGTTCTCGCTGACGCGGACCTTCGGCCGGATGGTCGGCTCGCTGAGACAGGGGTACGCGATCCTCGCCGCGATGGCGACCATCTGGCTCGGCTTCGTCCTGCTGATGTGGGCCACCGAGTTCGCGGGCCACGGCCCGGCGTTCGAGGCCGCGGGCGGGGCGATGGAGGGCAAGGAGGTCCGCTTCGGCATCGGCGCCTCGTCGATCTTCGCGGTGTCGACCACGCTGACCTCGACGGGCGCGGTGGACTCCTTCCACTCCTCCTTCACCGGCTTCGGCGGCGGTATCACCCTGCTGGGCATGCAGCTCGGCGAGATCGCGCCCGGCGGTGTCGGCTCCGGCCTGTACGGCATGCTGATCATGGCGATCCTCGCGGTGTTCATCGCCGGCCTGATGGTCGGCCGCACGCCCGAGTACCTGGGCAAGAAGATCTCCACCCGGGAGATCACGCTCGCCGCCTGCTTCATCCTCGTCACCCCGGCGCTGGTGCTCTGCTTCACCGCCGCCGCGATGGCACTGGACGGCACGGCGGACTCGATGGCCAACTCCGGTGCGCACGGCTTCTCCGAGGTCTTGTACGCCTACACCTCCGGCGCCAACAACAACGGCTCCGCCTTCGCGGGCCTCAACGCCGACACGACCTGGTTCAACACCACCATCGGGCTGGCGATGCTGCTCGGCCGGTTCGTCCCGATGGTGTTCGTCCTGGCGCTGGCGGGCTCGCTCGCCGAACAGGCCGCCGTGCCGAAGACCGCGGGCACCCTGCGTACCGAGAAACCGCTGTTCACGGGGCTGCTCGTCGCCACCATCGCGATCATCGCCGGGCTGACCTACGTCCCGGCGCTGGCGCTGGGGCCGCTCGCCGAAGGGCTGGCGGCATGACCACCGACGTAAGGGAACAAGAGGACTCGATGTCCACGGCCGCCACCGCCACCAGGGCACCGCACCAGGACACACCGACGGGGCACGAGCCCGGCGACGGGCCCGGCCACGGACCCGGCAGCGGTCGCGCCGGTCGCGCCGGAGCAGGGTTGTTCGACCCCAGGCAGCTGATCACGTCCTTCCCCGACGCGATCCGCAAGCTCGACCCCCGCGTGATGATCAAGTCGCCGGTGATGTTCGTGGTCCTGGTCGGCTCCGTGGTCACCACCGCCCTGGCGTGCGCGGACCCCGGCGACTGGTTCGGCTGGGCGATCACCGCCTGGCTGTGGCTCACCACGATCTTCGCCAACCTCGCGGAGGCCGTCGCCGAGGGCCGCGGCAAGGCCCAGGCCGACACCCTGCGCAGGGCGAGGACCGACACCGTGGCCCGCCGACTCGTGGACGGGGCCGAGGAGCGCGTGCTCGGCACCGCGCTGGGCGTCGGTGACCTGGTCGTCTGCGAAGCCGGCGACACCATCCCCGGCGACGGGGACGTGGTGGAGGGCGTGGCCTCGGTGGACGAGTCCGCCATCACCGGCGAGTCCGCGCCGGTCATCCGCGAGTCCGGCGGCGACCGCTCGGCCGTCACGGGCGGTACGAAGGTGCTGTCCGACCGGATCGTCGTCAGGATCACCGCGCGGCCCGGTGAGACCTTCATCGACCGCATGATCAACCTGGTGGAGGGCGCCGCCCGCCAGAAGACGCCCAACGAGATCGCGCTGAACATCCTGCTCGCCTCGCTCACGATCGTCTTCCTGCTCGCGGTCGTGACGCTGAAGCCGTTCGCGGTCTACGCGGGGGCCGACGCGCAGACGTCCCTCATCGTGCTCACCGCGCTCCTCGTCTGCCTGATCCCCACGACGATCGGCGCGCTGCTGTCGGCGATCGGCATCGCGGGCATGGACCGGCTCGTCCAGCGCAACGTGCTCGCCATGTCCGGCAGGGCGGTCGAGGCCGCCGGTGACGTCTCCACCCTGCTGCTGGACAAGACCGGCACCATCACCCTCGGCAACCGGCAGGCGGCGGAGTTCCTCCCGGTCGAGGGCACCACCGAGGCGGAGCTGGCGGACGCAGCCCAGCTGTCGTCGCTCGCCGACGAGACGCCCGAGGGCCGCTCGGTCGTCGTCCTGGCCAAGGAGAGGTACGGGCTGCGCGAACGCCACCGGGGCGAGCTCGCCCACGCCGAGTGGGTGGCCTTCACGGCCCAGACCCGCATGTCGGGCGTGGACCTCACCGACGACGCCGAGGAGCGCAAGGTACGTAAAGGTGCCGCCGGTTCGGTCGTGGCCTGGGTGCAGGAGCGGGGCGGCCGGGTCGCCGAAGACGCACAGATGCTCACGGACCGGATCTCCGAGGCCGGCGGTACACCGCTGCTCGTGGCCGTGGAGGACGGCGAGGGCGCGCGCGTCCTGGGAGTCATCCACCTCAAGGACGTCGTGAAGGAGGGCATGCGCGAACGCTTCGAGGAACTGCGCCGCATGGGCATCAGGACCGTCATGATCACCGGCGACAACCCGCTGACGGCCAGGGCCATCGCGGACGAGGCCGGCGTCGACGACTTCCTCGCCGAGGCCACGCCCGAGGACAAGATGGCCCTCATCAAGCGCGAGCAGGCGGGCGGCAAGCTCGTCGCGATGACCGGCGACGGCACGAACGACGCCCCCGCCCTCGCGCAGGCGGACGTCGGCGTGGCGATGAACACCGGCACCTCGGCCGCCAAGGAGGCCGGGAACATGGTGGACCTCGACTCCAACCCGACCAAGCTCATCGAGATCGTCGAGATCGGCAAGCAACTCCTCATCACGCGCGGTGCGTTGACGACGTTCTCGATCGCCAACGACGTGGCGAAGTACTTCGCCGTCATCCCGGCTATGTTCACGGCCGCGTACCCGAGCCTCGACAAGCTCGACATCATGGGCCTGGCGTCGGCGCAGTCGGCGATCCTCTCGGCCGTCATCTTCAACGCGCTCGTCATCGTCGCGCTCGTCCCCCTGGCCCTGAAGGGCGTGCGCTACCGCCCGGCCACCGCCGACAAGCTGCTCCGCCGCAACCTCGCGGTCTACGGCCTCGGTGGCCTCGTCACCCCGTTCCTCGGCATCAAGCTCATCGACCTGCTGCTCACCCTCCTCCCCGGAATCGGCTGACCGCCATGACCAACTCCGTCCGCTCCACCGCCCGACTGCTCGGCGCGGGGCTGCGCGCCCTGCTCGTCCTGACCGCCCTCTGCGGCGTGCTCTACCCGCTCGCCGTCACCGGCGTCGCCCAGGGCCTGTTCCACCACCGGGCCAACGGCTCCGAGATCACCGACGGTGACGGCAGGGTCGTCGGCTCCGCACTCATCGGCCAGCGCTACGACCTGCCCCCGAGGAAGGGCGAGAAGACCCCGGAGCCGGACCTGAGGTGGTTCCAGCCGCGCCCCTCCCACGGCCTCGGCACCAACACCGTCAACACCCGGTACGCGCTGACCGTCTCCGGTGCGACCAACCGCTCAGGCGACAGCGCCGAGCTCCTCCGGTGGGTCGAGGAGGCCAAGGCCGCCGTCATCGAGGACAACTCCACCCCCGGCCACCCGGTCCGGCCCGCCGACGTGCCGCCCGACGCCGTCACCTCCTCCGCCTCCGGGCTCGACCCGCACATCTCACCCGCCTACGCGAGGCTCCAGGTGCACCGCGTCGCGGAGCGGAACGGCCTCTCCGCCGAAGAGGTCGGCAAGCTGGTCGACGACCACACGGACGGACGGATCCTGGGTTTCATGGGGGAGCCCCGGGTCAACGTCCTCGAGCTGAACATCGCGCTCAGGGAACTGCAGAAACCGATCGGCGAGGACTGAGGCTCCCTATCCGGGCCCTTCCGTCGAGCACGCCGACAGGACGAACTACCGTCGGGTACGCAACGCCCCTACAGAAAGCAGGCCCCCTATGACGCGGGTGCTCGTGGTCGACGACGAGCCGCAGATCGTACGCGCCCTCGTGATCAACCTGAAGGCGCGCAGGTACGAGGTCGACGCCGCGCCCGACGGCGCGACCGCCCTCGACCTGGCCGTCGCGCGCCACCCCGACGTGGTCGTCCTCGATCTGGGCCTGCCCGACATGGACGGCGTGGACGTCATCAGGGGGCTGCGCGGCTGGACGCGCGTACCGATCCTGGTGCTGTCCGCGCGCCACACCTCCGAGGAGAAGGTCGAGGCCCTGGACGCGGGGGCCGACGACTACGTGACCAAGCCGTTCGGCATGGACGAGCTGCTGGCCCGGCTGCGCGCCGCCATCCGCCGGGCGGAGCCGGTCAGCGCCCACGGGGACGTGGTGGTGGTCCGGACCGAGGGGTTCACCATCGACCTGGCGGCGAAGAAGGTGAACCGCGACGGCCGCGACGTCCGGCTCACCCCCACCGAGTGGCACCTGCTGGAGGTCCTCGTACGCAACGCGGGCCGGCTCGTCGGCCAGAAGCAGCTCCTCCAGGAGGTCTGGGGCCCCTCGTACGGCACGGAGACCAACTATCTGCGCGTCTACATGGCGCAGTTGCGCCGCAAGCTCGAAGCGGACCCCTCCCATCCCCGCCACTTCATCACCGAACCGGGCATGGGATACCGCTTCGAGGCGGAAACGCGCGACATATCGGATGTCGGCAGCGACTCGTAAAGTCGGGATCATGGGACGCGGAACACTACGGATCTACCTCGGCGCGGCGCCGGGCGTCGGCAAGACGTACGCCATGCTCTCCGAGGGGCACCGCCGGAGGGAGCGGGGCACCGACTGCGTGGTCGCCTTCGTGGAGCACCACGGCCGGCCGCGTACCGAAGTGATGCTGCACGGCCTCGAGCAGGTGCCGCGCAGGGAACTGACGTACCGCGGCACCGTCTTCACCGAGATGGACGTCGACGCCGTCCTGGAACGCCGCCCGGCCGTCGCGCTCGTGGACGAGCTGGCGCACACCAACGTGCCGGGCTCACGCAACGCCAAGCGGTGGCAGGACGTCGAGGAGCTGCTCGCCGCGGGCATCAACGTCGTGTCCACGGTGAACATCCAGCACCTGGAATCGCTGGGCGACGTCGTGGAGTCCATCACCGGCGTCCGGCAGCAGGAGACCGTCCCCGACGAGGTCGTCCGCCGCGCCGACCAGATCGAGCTCGTCGACATGTCGCCACAGGCCCTGCGCCGCCGCATGGCCCACGGCAACATCTACCAGCCCGACAAGGTCGACGCGGCCCTGTCCCACTACTTCCGCCCCGGCAACCTCACCGCGCTGCGCGAGCTCGCCCTGCTGTGGACCGCCGACCGCGTCGACGAGTACCTCCAGGAGTACCGGGCCGAGCACCACGTCTCGAAGATCTGGGGCTCGCGCGAGCGCATCGTCGTCGGGCTCACCGGCGGCCCCGAGGGCCGTACGCTCATCCGCCGGGCCGCCCGCCTCGCCGAGAAGGGCGCCGGCGGGGAGGTCCTCGCCGTATACATCGCCCGCAGCGACGGGCTGACCTCCGCCTCCCCGAAGGAGCTCGCGGTCCAGCGCACCCTCGTCGAGGACCTCGGCGGTACGTTCCACCACGTCATAGGCGACGACGTGCCCTCCTCGCTGCTGGAGTTCGCGCGCGGGGTCAACGCCACCCAGATCGTCCTGGGTGTCAGCCGGCGCCGCGCCTGGCAGAACGTCCTGGGCCCCGGCGTGAGCGGGACGGTCGCCCGCGACTCCGGTCCCGACCTCGACGTCCACATCGTCACCCACGACGAGGCCGCCAAGGGCCGCCGCCGGCTCCCGTCCGCGAGCCGGGCGCGGCTCGGGCGCACCCGCGTGATCCTGGGCTGGCTCGCCGGTGTCCTCGGGCCGGTGCTGCTCACGCTCCCGCTCACCCACGCCGACGCGGACCTCGGCCTCGCCAACAACATGCTGCTGTGCCTGTCGCTGACCGTGGCCTCCGCGCTGCTCGGCGGCCTGTGGCCGGCGCTCGCCTCGGCCGCGGTGGGCTCACTGCTGCTGAACTGGTTCTTCGCGCCGCCCGTCCAGACGCTCACCGTCTCCGACCCGAAGAACATCGTCGCGATCGCCGTCTTCTTCGGGGTCGCCGTGTCCGTGGCCTCGGTGGTCGACGTGGCGGCCCGCCGCACCCATCAGGCCGCGCGGCTGCGCGCCGAGTCCGAGGTGCTGTCGTTCCTCGCGGGGAGCGTGCTCCGGGGAGAGACGGCGCTGGACGCCCTGTTGGAGCGGGTCCGCGAGACCTTCTCCATGGAGTCGGTGGCCCTGCTGGAGCGCGCGAGCGACGTCGAACCCTGGACCCGCGCCGGCAGCGTCGGCCCCGCCCCGGTGACCCGCCCCGAGGACGCCGACGTGGACATGCCCGTCGGCGACCACGTGTCCCTCGCCCTCTCCGGGCGCGTCCTGCCCGCCGAGGACCGCCGCGTCCTGGGCGCCTTCGCGGCCCAGGCCGCTGTCGTACTCGACCGTCAACGCCTCGTCGGGGAGGCCGAGGAGGCCCGCAAACTCGCCGAGGGCAACAAGATCCGCACCTCCCTGCTCGCCGCCGTCAGCCACGACCTGCGGACGCCCCTGGCCGCTATCAAGGCCGCCGTCACCTCGCTGCGCGCCGACGACGTCGAGTGGTCGGAGGAGGACCGGGCGGAGCTTCTCGCGGGCATCGAGGACGGCGCGGACCGCCTCGACCACCTCGTCGGCAACCTCCTGGACATGTCGCGCCTCCAGACCGGCACCGTCACCCCGCTCATCCGCCCCGTCGACCTGGACGAGGTCGTCCCCATGGCGCTTCGCGGCGTCCCCGACGGCAGCGTCGAGCTCGACGTCCCCGAAACCCTTCCGATGGTCGCGGTGGACAAGGGCCTGCTGGAGCGGGCCGTCGCCAACGTCGTCGAGAACGCCGTCAAGTACAGCCCCGATACCGCGTCCGTCGTCGTCTCCGCCAGCACGCTGGGCAACCGCGTCGAAGTCCGCGTCATCGACCGGGGCCCCGGCGTCCCCGACGACGTGAAGGACCGCATCTTCGAGCCCTTCCAGCGCTACGGCGACGCACCCCGCGGCGCGGGCGTGGGCCTGGGCCTCGCCGTCGCCCGCGGTTTCGTCGAGGCCATGGACGGCACCCTCACCGCCGAGGACACCCCCGGCGGCGGCCTCACCATGGTCCTCACCCTCACCACGGCCCCGACCGCCCCCGCACCCGCCGCCGGTGCCGTACTCCCGGCAGCGGCCACGTCGTAGTCCTAGAGCGCCTCCCTCACCGGCTGGCTGGCCGGGGGAAAGGGCACCGTTCCCCGACGACGCGCCCGGTGCATACCGTCGCCCCGGCCGGTGCGACCGCCGCGGGGTGGCCTGGCATGTGACGGTCCAAACTCATTTGTTTCGCCGATGAAATCAAGCAACGCATCTCGTTTCAGCATTGCATTGCAATGCAATGAAACCCCCCCGCGCGCCTCGCACATCAACTACGCTCGGAGCTACCCGCCAAGAGATGAGAACCTTCTCAAACAGTTCTCAACATCCTGGGAGCCTGTCCCTGTTCACCATCAGGGCATGTGCCCTACCCGCGCAGGCGGCCCTGCTCAGCGGCGCCGAGCAGGGCCCTGGGAAGCGGAGCCCGGTCCCCACCCCTGGCGGTTGAGACGCCAGGGGTGGTTCACATCGCGGCGTGCACCACCTCGCCCGCAACGGCCGCGACGAAGCCCGCCACGACGATGAGCACGAGTTCACTGCGATGCCGCGTGAACCACTTCCCCACGCGCTGCCACATGCAGACCTCCTGGAGTAAAGCCCCGGGCCCGGTCGGGTCCGAAGCGCCTCAGGCAAGGACGCCTGAGGGGAATCAGGCACCCCAGTCGCATAGGTGACAGCAGCTATGAGATTAGGGCCAAGTCCGGTTGCATACGGCTCCACTTGCGAAAATTGACGACCTTGACAGAAGCGGACCGCTTCATGTCATCGAGATGGCGTAGCGCAAGATACGTGCGGGAAGGGGCGAGAGCGCACTGTCAACGTCGAATGGACGTCAGTCGGGCACCCCGGTCACTGTCCGGCCGCTTCGAGGAGGATCCGCGCCAGTTCGCCCGGTCGGGAGAACATCGGCCAGTGGCCGGTGTCCATCTCGACCAGCCGCCACTGTTCGCCGGCCCGCAGCGCCGCCGTCACGTCGTCGTTCGGCTCGGGACCGTCGAGTAGGCACTTGACGTACGTCGCCGGAAGCTCGACGAGCGGCCGGGCCAGTACGGCCGGGTCGGCCAGAGAGCCACCCGGGTGCGGCGTCGCACCGCCCACGAGCCGGGCGGTCTGCGCGTCGGTGAGGCCCTGACCGTCGCAGTCGGCCTCGGTCAGCGGCGCCCAGAAGCCGCCGTTCCGGGCGAGGGCGGCCTCCAGCTTCGCCGGGCCCTCCCACCAGGTGGAGACGAACGACTCGCCATCGACCGGAACGTCGGCGTCGACGAAGACCACGCGGGCCAGCCGATCCCCGATCCGGCCGGCGGCCTGACCGACCGGGATGCCCGAGTAGCTGTGTCCGACCAGTACGACATCACGCAGATCGAGGCGCTCGACCTCCTCGACGATGTCCCGGACGTGCGTCTGCCGCCCGGCCGGCACGGCCTGCTTGTCGGCGAGGCCGGACAGCGTGAGCGGGTGGACACCGTGCCCCGCCTCCCGCAGCGTGGGCACCACGTCGTCCCACGCCCAGGATCCGAGCCATGCGCCTGCGACCAGTATGAAGTTCGACATGGGCCGCACCGTAGCGGAGGGGTCCGACAACGACCGCAGAACCGGTCCGGGTCCTGCTCCTGCCTGGGCGGGCCGGGCCGGGCCGCGAAGCGTTCGCAGCCGAACGGGCGACACGCCAAGTGACCGGCCGCCGCCGTGGATCGTTCGCGGGGCATGCGAGAAACGATGAAGCGGAAGCGCGCGATGGCCACCCTCGCCTTCACGGCGGCGGCGATGTCGATGGGCGGAACCGCCCACGCCGAGGCCCTCAACCACGGGCTGATCGACCGGGTGCGGCTCGGCGTCGACGGCGAGTTCGGGCAGCGGATGCTGGAGCAGATGGTGGACACGGTCCAGATGGTCCAGTCGAAGGCCTCCATCAACCCCGGGGACCAGACCGCCGGACGGCCCGCCCCGCACTGACCCACGCCCCGCACTGACCCACGCCCCCTGCCCCGATGGTCTAGCCTCGAGCGGTTGACCGGAGGCAAGGGGACAAGGTGAAGCTCGTACCGGACGATGATCCGCTGGACGGGATGCGGGCGCTGCTGGAGCAGGACGAGGCCCTCCTGGGGTACGAGCCCCAGGAGGGCTTCGCCGACCGCTGCTGGGTGCTCCACACCCTCCACGAAGGAGACGTACGGCTCCGGTGGAACGACCTGCTCGCACGAGTCGGCAAGCGGCTGGAGGACTGGGAGTACACCCCGTCCTGGAGGGTCTTCGAGGGGCTCGGCCTGCCCGAAGAGGTGGACCGGCCCTCCGCGGGAGAGATCGACCGGGAGTGCCTGGCCCGTCTGGTCGAGCTCCTGGCTCGCCACAGCCCCGACGGCCCGGCCACCGAGTGCTACTGGGCCCAGGCGGCGATCCACGACGCCGGCCGCCCGGTCACCGTACGGCGCGGCAGCCTCGGCGAGGCGGTGGCGTTCTACGACACGGGATGCTCACCCGAGGGATGCGCGGCGACGCACTTCCCCGCGCAATGGTGGCCCCTGGACCGCTCCTGGTACGTCCTCACCGACTGGGACCTGAGCGCCACCGAGGTCTTCGGCAGCCCCGCCCTCATCGCCGGCCTGCTCGCCGACGAGGAACTCGACGCCGTACGCCACCCCGGCATCGCCGAGGTCCTGAACGACGAGAGCAGGGACGCCCGCTGGCGCGGTGGCCGATGAGGCCCCCGGCCCGCCCGCGCCGCGCCGCGCCGACGGCGCGCTGGCCGAAATGATCTGTTCCGCCACCCTCCCGAACGACCCCGTACCGAAACTGGTACCGAGAACACGTCCATTCACCCCAGCGGACAGGACAGTCACATGGCGCAGCAGGTACAGGGAGTCGTCGCCCCCGGGCGGAACGAGCCCGTGCGGGTCGAGACCATCACCATCCCCGACCCCGGCCCCGGCGAAGCGGTCGTCAGGATCCAGGCGTGCGGGGTCTGCCACACCGACCTGCACTACAAACAGGGCGGGATCAACGACGACTTCCCCTTCCTCCTCGGCCACGAGGCGGCGGGCGTCGTGGAGTCCGTGGGCGACGGCGTGACCGAGGTGGCCGCCGGTGACTTCGTGATCCTCAACTGGCGTGCGGTGTGCGGGAAGTGCCGGGCGTGCCTGCGCGGCCGCCCCTGGTACTGCTTCGACACGCACAACGCCCGGCAGAAGATGACCCTGGCCGACGGCAGAGAGCTGGCACCGGCGCTCGGTATCGGAGCCTTCGCCGAGAAGACGCTGGTGGCGGCCGGCCAGTGCACCAAGGTCGACCCGGCCGTCGCCCCCTCCGTCGCCGGGCTGCTGGGCTGCGGCGTGATGGCCGGCATCGGCGCGGCGATCAATACCGGCCAGGTCTCGCGGGGTGACTCGGTCGCCGTCATCGGCTGCGGCGGCGTCGGTGACGCGGCGATCGTCGGCGCACGGCTGGCCGGCGCGGCAAAGATCATCGCCGTCGACATCGACGACCGCAAGCTGGAGACCGCGAGGTCGATGGGCGCCACGCACACCGTCAACTCCCGCTCCGCCGACCCGGTCGAGGCGATCCGCGAGCTGACCGGCGGCTTCGGCGCGGACGTCGTCATCGAGGCGGTCGGCCGCCCGGAGACGTACCGCCAGGCGTTCTACGCCCGCGACCTGGCCGGCACGGTCGTCCTCGTCGGGGTGCCCACCCCCGAGATGAAGCTGGAGCTGCCGCTGCTCGACGTCTTCGGGCGCGGCGGCGCGCTCAAGTCGTCCTGGTACGGCGACTGCCTGCCCTCGCGGGACTTCCCCATGCTCATCGACCTGCACCAGCAGGGCCGTATCGACCTCGGCGCGTTCGTCACCGAGACCATCGGCCTGGGCGACGTCGAGAAGGCCTTCGCCCGGATGCACGAGGGTGACGTGCTGCGCTCGGTGGTGGTCCTGTGACGGCCGCGCGTGTCGACCGGCTGGTCACCTCCGGTACGTTCTCCCTCGACGGCGGTACGTGGGACGTCGACAACAACGTGTGGATCGTGGGTGACGGCTCGGAGGCGATCGTCATCGACGCCGCCCACGACGCCGACGCCATCCTGACCGCCCTCGACGGCCGCACCCTGCGGGCCGTCGTGTGCACGCACGCCCACGACGACCACATCGGCGCCGCCCCCGCGCTCGCCGCCGCCACCGGCGCGCCGGTCCTGCTCCACCCCGACGACCTGCCGCTGTGGAAGCGGACCCACCCCGACCTCGAGCCGGACGGCGAACTGCGCGACGGCCAGGTCCTGACCGTCGCGGGCACGGACCTGACCGTCCTGCACACACCGGGGCACGCCCCCGGCGCCGTCTGTCTGTACGCGCCCGGCCTGGGCACCGTCTTCACCGGCGACACGCTGTTCGCGGGCGGACCCGGCGCCACGGGCCGGTCCTTCTCCCACTTCCCGACGATCATCGAGTCGATCCGCGGCCGGCTGCTCACCCTGCCGCCCGACACCGTCGTGCGCACCGGCCACGGCGACCCGACCACGATCGGCGCCGAGGCGCCCCACCTGGAGGAGTGGATCAGGCGGGGCCACTGAGCCGCCGCCGCCACCGTGCCCGACGCGACCCGCCGTGCACGTCCGGCCCCCGTCAGCCGCCGCCGCGCCGTGTTCATGCAGCACAGTGGAGGTACGGGGGACAGGAACGGGGACGACGACCGGACGTCGGAGGAGTCGAGATGGCGCGCACCGTCACCGTCGGTGTCGACGAAACGCGCGAGAGCATGGTGGCGGCCGACTGGGCCGCCGGTGAGGCGCTCACCCGGGGGCGCCCCCTGCGGCTCGTGCACGTGTGGAGCCCCGACGCCGACGCCGTGACGCCGGTGGCGGACCGCGGGAGCGAACGCCGCGGTGCCGAGCGGCTGCTGCACGCCGTGGCCGGGCACGTCCACCGCCGCCATCCGGAGGTGGCGGTGGAGACCTCCCCGTACCGCGGCAGCCCCGTCGACCGGCTGTGCGACGCGAGCGAGGACGCGGAGCTGCTGGTGCTCGGCTCGCGGAGCCTCGGGACCGTGACCGGCTTCGTCGCCGGGTCGGTCTCGCAGGCCGTCCTCGTACGCGTACGCCGCCCGGTCGTCCTGGTGCGCACCCAGGGGCGGCCGGCCCGGTGGGCGGGCGACCCGGCCGGTGACGTCGTGCTCGGTCTGGACCTGGACCGGCCGCGCGACGACGTCGCCGCCTTCGCCTTCGACTGCGCCGCCCGGTACGGCTGCGGGCTGCGGCTCGTCACCGACGTCGCGCGGCTGGCCGAGCGGGAGCAGGTGCTCGACGACGTCCTCGCGGCGTGGACCGGCAGGTACCCGGGCGTACCGGTCGCGCGGGAACACGGCCCCGGACGGCCGAGCCGGACCCTCGCCGAGGCGTCCCGGGGCGCCCGGCTGGTCGTGCTGGGCCTGCGCAGGCGCCGCCTGCGGTGGCGTGCGCACCTCGGCCCCGCGCTCCACGCGGTGCTGCACGACGCCGCGGCCCCCGTCGCCGTCGTACCGCACCGCTGAGCGGGGGAGGTGGCGGATGACGACCAGGTACGTGTACGACTTCACCGAGGCCCCGGCCGGGGTGCCCGGCGCGGTCGGGCTGCTCGGGGAGAAGGGCGCCGAGCTCGCCGAGCTGACCCGGATGGGCCTGCCCGTCCCGCCCGGCTTCACCGTCACCACGGAGGCGTGCCGCGTCTTCCGCGCCACCGGTGAGCCGCCGCCCGGCCTGGACCGGGAGATCGGCGAACACCTCGCCGCCCTGGAGCGGACCGCCGGGAAGAGGCTCGGACGGGTCGACGACCCGCTGCTGCTCTCGGTCCGGGCGAGCGCCGAGCGCCCCGCGCCGGGGCTGATGGAGACCGTCCTCGACCTCGGGCTGAACGACTACGCCGTCCTGGGCCTCGGCAAGACCCCCGACCGCGAGCGCTTCGCCTGGGACTCCTACCGCCGCCTCGTCCAGATGTTCGGTACGACGGTGATGGGCGTGGACCCCGCCCGTTTCGAGCGTGTCCTCCACGGGATCGAGCGGCAGCACCAGGTGCCCGACGACAGCCGGCTGGACACCTCCGACCTCATCCGGACCGTGGAGAGCTTCAAGGACGTCATCGCCGAGACCACGGGGGAGGAGTTCCCCCAGGAGCCCGCCGAACAGCTCCGCCGGGCCGTCCTCGCCGCCTTCGCGTCCCACCCGGACAGTCCCGCCGCCGTCACCGCCGTCACCGTCCAGACCATGGTGTTCGGCAACCTCGGCCCCGACTCCGGCAGTGGCCTCGCGGCCCTGGGGCGGGACCCGCGTGCCGAGAGGGAAGGCCGCTACCTGCCGAACGCCCAGGGCAGGGACGTCGTCTCGGGCGCCCGCCCCGCCCTGCCGCTGCGCGAGCTCGCGGAGCTCGACCCGGAGGCGTACGCCCGGCTGACCGCCTGCCTGCACCGGCTGGCCGCGCACCACCGGGGGCCGTGCGAGGTGCAGTTCACCATCGAGCACGGCACGCTGTGGCTGCTGGGGGCGTACCCCACGGGGTAGCGCCGCCCCGGGGTCAGACCCCGTCCGGCTCCGGGTCCGGGTCCGGGCGGCGGGCCGGGTGCGCCTGCGCCCGGGTGTGGATGAACAGCTCCTGGCGCCCCGGCGGCGCCGTCCGGCGCTGGGGGAGCGGCAGCTCGAACTCCACGGGGCGCTGGTGGTCGGCGAGCTGGCGGCCGGCGTTGTAGACCCGGCCGAACTTCCACAGCATGCGGGCGAAGTTGGTCTGGCCGCGCGCCAGGTTGCGGCCGAGCACGCCCATGGCCCCGATGGCGTTGCTCAGCCCCAGGTGCTTGCGGTTGATGACCGCCTGGGTGCGGACGAGCTCCCGGTAGAACTCCTCCAGGGGCAGCTTCGTCGGCACGACGGCGTGCTGGATGTCGAAGAGCCGGTAGTCGCGCGTCGTCAGCTGGCGGGCCTCGGTGTGCCAGATCTCCGTGCCGGGGTACGGCGTCATCACCGTCAGGTGGACGATCTCCGGCACCGCCAGGGCGAATTCCCGGACGACGCGGAACCGTTCCTTGTCCCAGGCGGGGTCGACGATCAGGTTGATCGCCACCATGATCCCCATCTCGCGGGCCACTTCCAGCGCCCGGAAATTGTCGTCCGGGCTTACTCGCTTCCGGTAGAGGTCCAGCCCCTCGGCGTCGATCGCCTCCATGCCCAGGAACATGTAGCGCAGCCCGAGCCGGGTCCAGCGTTCGAATACCTCCCGGTTGCGCAGCAGGACGTCACTGCGGGTTTCGAGGTAATAGCGCTTGCGGATTTTCCGGCGCTCCAGCTCGGCGGCGATTCCGTCACCGTGTTCCGGCCGGATGAACGCCACGTCGTCGACGATGAACACATTCGGTTCCCGGATCGACGCCATTTCCTCGGCCGCCCCCTCCGGGGTCGCCTTGCGGTAGCTCCGCCCGTAGAACGTCCACGCGGAGCAGAACGAGCAGTCCCACGGGCAGCCGCGGGTGAACTCGATCGAGGCGCACGGATCGAGCTCGCCGATGAAGTAGCGGTGGCGCTTGCGCATCAGGTCGCGGGCCGGGCGCGGCCGGTCCAGGCTGTCCAGCAGCTGCGGAGCGGGTCCGCGGCCGTCCGCGCACACCACGCCCGGGACCGTCCGCAGCCCGCCGTCCCGGGCGGCCGCGAGCAGCGGCGCGACGGCCGGCTCGCCCTCGCCGCGTACGATCGCGTCCACCGCGCCGTCGGCCTGCTCCAGGACGTGCTCGGCGATGAACGAGACGCTGTGCCCGCCGAGGAAGACGAAACATCCGGGGGAGGCGGCCTTCGCCTTCCGGGCGATCTCGATGGCCTCGGGAATGTTGGCCAGGTAATTCAGCGAGATCCCCAGCGCCTCCGGCGCGAAGGAGGCCATCTCGCGGTCGAGCAGCGCGCGGGAAAGGACCTGGAGATCCACCACGCGCACCTCATGGCCGGCGTCGCGGGCCGCAGCCGCCACTCGCTCCAGCCCCAATGGCTCCAGTCGCAGGAAGATCTCGGAGTACATCAGGGCACTCGGGTGGACAAGCATGACACGCATCTGGGTCTCCGGCCGCCGGCAATGGAAGGGTCCGCTGTTCCGCTGGATTTCGCTGGTTTCCGCTAGGTTTCGCTGGTTTCCGCTGGAACATTTCTGCCTTGTCGGCCCGCGTTCTCCCGGGAGGCACGCCGCAGGCACGCGGCCCGGAGCCCGGAGAGGGATCCTGAAACCAGGAGGTTGCCATGGCACGAACACTGGAGTGGCGGGTCCGCCTGGAACTCGCCGAGGACGACGGCACCACGCGGGCGCGGGCGACCGTGGACACGGGGGCGGCGACGCTCACGGGACACGGGACGGCCCGGCGCAACCCCGACGACCCCGACGTTCCCGAGATCGGCGACGAATTGGCGGCGAGCCGGGCGATGAGCGATCTGGCGCGGCAGCTGCTGCGGACGGCGTACCGGGACATCGGCAGGGTGGGCGCGGGGCTGCCGGAGGCCGAGGGGTACGAGGACGTCGGCGGTTACGGGTGGTCGGCGGTCAGCGCGTAGGACGCGGGTAGGGGTCGCTCCCCCGAATGGGCGAGGCCCCGCGCGCGGGTGCACGCTGGAGAGTGACCCAGGAGGTGAGTGTGATGCAGACGATCGTCGGATGGCACGTCGACATCGAGTTCTCCGAGGACGAGGACACCGGCAAGACCAAGGCGTCGTGCCTCGTCAGGCTCCCGGACGGCACGGAGATGCGCGGCCACGGCAGGGCCAAGCGGCACCCGGACGACATGGACCAGCACCGGGTCGGCGAGGAGATCGCGGCGGCACGCGCCCTCAACGAACTGTGCAGGAATCTCATGAAGAAGGCCGGACACGAGATCGAGGAGGTGACGCACATCCCGGCGCACATCGCGATGTGAGCCGCCGAGCCGGCCGCCCCGGAGCCCCGGACCCGCGCGGCCCGGGGCTCCCGCCGCTCCCGCTTCCGTGAGGGCCGTGAACAGCGCCGTGAGCAGGGCCCCAGGCAGCACCCGCCTCGCGGGACCGGGCTCAGCACCCGCCTCGCTGGACCGGGCTCAGCGCCCGCGGGAAAAGCGGGGCTCAGGGCTCGCTCCGACGGGCCGGGCTCTCAGCCGCGCGCCTTCCGCGTCTCGGCCCTGTTCGCCTTGCGGATGGCGTCCAGCAGCTCCGGCTTCGACATGCGCGAGCGGCCCTCGACGCCGAGCTTCTTCGCCAGCTCGTACAGGTGCTCCTTGGAGGCGTGCTCGTCGACGCCCTCGCCGCTGCGCCCGCCCTGCCCGCGCGGGCGCGCCGCCAGGGAGTCCGAAGGCCCCTTGCGGCCGCCCTCCTTGCGCTCCCAGTGGTCGCCCACCTTCTCGTGCGTGTGCTTCAGCGCGCTGAACGCCACCCGGTGCGCGCGCTCGCCCTCGCCGTACTGCTCGACGGCCGAGTCATGGGCCTCCGCCCAGGTGCGCTGCGCGCTCTCCGGTGAGCGTTTCAGTGTCGACGGCATGACCTCTCGTCCCGGCATGACCGCCGCCTCCCTCCCTCGTACGGATAGCGGGTGAAGGACGGGTGTCCGAGAAGTTCCCGGACAAACGACACCGTCAGTGGTCGCCTGGGGTGCGAGCCGGTGGTCCCGGAATGCGGAAATGCGCCCGCGTACCTCCATCGATAATATGATCAATTCTTTTCGTGCTTTCGGCACAAAGCGGCCCGGACATCACTGAGGAGGAATCCCCCACCAGCGAGGAGGGCCGCATGCTGGAGGTCGAGCGTCTGCTGGCCGACTGCCTGGACGACGCACGCACCCAGCCGCTGGGCACCGTGCCGCTCGTCCCCGACGGCCCCGCCTACACGGCGGCCCGCCGCGCGTTCCTGACAGCCGGGCTGCGGGCACTGCGCGAGGACCTGCCGGAGACCGGCTGGGTGCAGGTCAGCGTGGCGCCCGAGCCGTCCGCCTGGCCGCTGCTGTACGGGCGCGTCGTCGAGGCCGCCGACGAGCTCCTCGCCACCGGCCTGGCACGCGACTTCTTCTTCATGCACAAACCACCGGGCCTCCGCGTCCGGTTCCGCGCCTCCGAGGCGTCCCGGGCGGGCGAGTTGCGCGCCGCGCTGGCCCGCCACTTCGAGCGGCGCGACGGCGCCTGGTCGCGGCCGTACGCGGGCGTGTACGAGCCGGAGACGTACCTCTTCGGCGGCCCGCACTCCATGCCGTACCTGCACGGGCTGTTCACCGCCGACTCCCGCGCCTGGCTGGACCTCCACACGGCCGCGCCCGGCGAGGCCGCCCCGCCCGACTGGCGCGTGTCCCTCATCCTCCTGCGCACGGTGCTGGACGCCCTCGGCATCGTCGGCTGGGAGCACCGCGGCGTCTGGCAGGTCGTCCGGGAGGAGACCGGGCGCCGCCTCCCCGACGGGCTGCGCGGCGAGGGCCGGCAGCGCGCCGCCGACGGCATCCGCGCGTACTGGAACGAGACGCCCGACGCGCAGCTCGACGCCCTCCCCAAGGCGTGGCGCGACGTCCTGCGCTCCCACCGGGAGGCGGCGCGCCGGGCGGCGGAGCACTGGCGCGCCGGTTACTTCGAGTCGGGGGAGGCGACGGTCGGCCCGCGCCGGGCGGCCGCCCACCACGTGATCTTCCACTGGAACCGCGGCCGGTTCTCCGTGGCCCGGCAGTGCCTGCTCACCGAGGCACTCGCCGACGCCGACGAGGGGACGGCCTGAGGTGGCCGCGGCACGGGACGCGGCCGGTGCACGGCACGCCGCGGCGCGGCCCCCGGACGCGTCGCAGGCTGCGAACGCGCCGCAGGCCCCGGACGCCCCGCAGGCCCCGCGGGCCCCGGGCGTACGAGAGGAAGCGCCCGGCGCGCCGCGCGTACGGGGCGCGGCAGGCGCGCCGGACCCGGGGGGCGTACGCGACCGGGCCCTCGGCGCCACGGCGCTGCTGCGCGTCGCGGGCATGCCCTGCGACGCCTGGACCGCGGCCGCGAGCCCCGAGCTGTTCGAACGGGTCGTCCGCCAGGCCGACGCCGACGACCGGCGCGCCGAACGCGCCCGCCTGCTCGCCGACCGGCTCGGCACCGACGTGGTGCCGCATCCCGGGCTGACGGGCGCCGACCGCGGCGCCGTCCTGGCCCTGCGGCGGCGGCTGCACTCCGGCGCGGCACCCGGCGCGGCGGACTGCCGCCTCCTGGAGCGCTCGCCGGCCGTCCCCGCCCACCTGGCGGCCGAGGCCCGGGCCCTGCTGCACGCGACCGGCACCGCGGCCGCCGGACTCACGGCACTGGAACAGGCGGTCGCCGCCGAACAGGAACGCATCGCCGTCCAGGCCTGGGACACCGCCCGCTCCAACCCCGTCCTGCGCGCCTTCCTGGCGGCCGCCGCCCCCGGCCTCACCGAGGACGTCGAACGGCGCCTCGCCGAGGGGCAGTCCTGGACCGGCAGGCAACTGCGCAAGCGCACCGCGTACATCTGGCGCGTCCTCGGCCGGGCCGCGGCGAAGACCACGCCCCGCGGCTGGGCGGGCCAGATCGCCGCGCTGCCCGTAACGGCCGCACCGGACGGCAGCTCCCTCCTCGCCCCCGGCACCGCCGCGCTCGGCGCGCTCGCGGCCACCGCCATGGAGAACATCCACCTCGTGCGGACCCGGATCGCGCCCCTGGACCTGCGCGCCGCCGACCCCGGCACCCTGCTCGTGCCCGCGCCCCTGCACTTCACCGAGCCGGCCACCGCACCGGAGGACCCCGCCGGACGGCTGCGCTGCTACGTCGTCGACCCGCGCGAGCCCGGCCGGCTCCGCCAGGTCGTCCTGCGCCGCACCCGCGTCCTGGAGGTGGTGCTGATCCTCCTCGCCGACGGCCCGTGCCCGCTGGGCGAGCTGGAGAAGACGGTCCTGGGCGCCGCCGCGCCGCCCGGCGGTGCGCCGGCCGCAGACCCGGGCGTGCTGCGGGGGTTCCTCCAGCACCTGCTCTCCATGGGCGTCCTCCAGGTCTGTACGGCCCCCCGGCACCGGTACAGCCCCTGGGTCCGGGCCGACGCCGTCACCGTGACCGGCACGCTGCCGCACCCCGACACGCCCGCGGCCACGGACGCCGGCGGCTGGTTCCTCGACGCGTACCGCGCCCTCGGGCCCGGCGCCACCGTGCCCGTACCGGCGGCCGAGCGCGTGTTGCGGGGCCTGCGGATCGCGGCCCGGATCGCCGCCCTGCGCGAGGCCGAAGGCCACCCGGAGGTCCCGCCCCAGGCCCGCCCCGAGATCGCCGCCCTCACCGAACGGCCGCGCCCCGTCAGCGAGATCCTCGCCGACCGGCTCTCCGCGGCCGACGGCCCGCCGCCCGTCCTGCGGCGGTACGGCGGTTGGGCCCCCGCCCGCGACCCCGGGTCCGGCTACGCCCGGCTCCTGGAGCACCTGGACGCCGCCGCCCGCTCCGGCGCCGAACGCGTCGACGTGGACGACGCGCTGCTCGACGCCCTGGGCGCCCCGCGGGGCCGCGACGCCGTGCCGCCCTGGCCCGTCGACTGCCTGCTGCGCCCGCTGCCCCCGCACACGGGCCCCGGCCCCGTGGCCGTCCTGGAGACCGCCTCGGCCGCCGGGGTGCTCGACGCCCGCTTCGCCGACGGACTGCGCACCCTGCACGGCGGGTACGGCAACGCCGACGCCTACCGCGACTTCCTCGCCGCCGTCGAACGCCGCACCGGCGTCCGGTTCGTCGAGCTCCTCGTACCCCCGCTCGCCGAGCGGGCCGCCAACGCCGTCCGCCGCCCCGTGGCGACCACGTGGTGGACCGGCGACCCCGACCCCACGCCGTACTACGGGCCGCTCGGGGCGCACGCGCGCTACCTGCCGCTGGACCGGATCACCGTGCGCCGCAGCGGCCGCCGGATCATCGCCGAGGCCGACGGGCAGCGCATCGTCCCCGTCCACCACGCCACCCGCTCCCCGGTCCCGCCCTACGACGTCCTCGTCCGCATCCTGCTCGCCGCGAGCCACCCGGCCGCCTCCTGGCTCGTCCGCCTGGACGGCCTGGACGCGGCGCTGCCGGACCGGCGCGGGCTGCCCCGGCTGACGGCGGGCGGCGAGCTCGTCCTCTCCCCGGCCACCTGGCGGCTGCGCCGCGCCCACCTGTGGCACCCCGGCGACAGCCTGCTCGCCAAGGTCCGCACCCTCGCCCTGCTGCGCCGCGACACCGCGCTGCCCCGCCACGCGTTCGTCCGTACCGGCCCCGGCGCGAAACCGGTGCCCGTGGACTTCGACTCGCTCACCGCCCTCCACCTCGTGGAGCGGCTCTGCGCCCAACAGGCGGGCGACGAGCTCCTCGTCGAGGAGATGCTCCCCGCGCCGGGAGAGCTGCTGCTGCGCGACCCCCTGCACGGCGGTGCGGCCGTCGCCGCGCAGGCGCTGCTGAGGCTGCCCTGCGACCAGGGCGCCGAACGGCTCGCCGTGGCCGCCGCCGACGCGCTGCTGCGCGGCGACGCACAAGACCTCCCCGGCCCGCCCGCCAGGCGGCCCGCCGGGGTGGACACCACCCAGTGAAAGAGAAGGGAACGTCCCATGCCCAACATCGAACTGGCCGACCTCGACCTGCTCATCGACGACCTCGACGAGCGCATCACCGACAGTGATCTGCCGTCGGCGTCGCCGATGTCCGCGGGCTGCAGCGGTGTGTGCACGATCGTCGTCTGCGCCACCGTGGTCATCTGCGCCTGACCACACGTCACAGGAGCCGCCCGGCCCGTCCGGGCGGCTCCGCCCACGCCACCCCGCCGCCCGCCCGGGAGGAGCCCGATGGCGCACACCACCCACGAGACCGTCCTCGACCTCGCCACCCGGTACCTGGAGAAGTGGATCACCGCTCCCGACGAGGCCGGACACCCCGCCGACCCCGGCATCCCCGTACTGGCGCACCTGTTGCCCGGCACCGACGCTGCCACAGCCGCCGCAGCCGTGGCCGTCTGGGCCAAGTCCGCCGGGCGCGGCCCGTCCCACCCCGCGCTGTACGACGGCGGCCTGGCCGGCACGCTCGTCGGCCTGCGTCTCGGGGCCACGCTCCACCCGGCGCTGCACCGGGCCGCCGACCGGCTGCGCGACCACCTGGCCACCCGCCCCCCGGCGTACCGGACGGAGGGCGTCGCCTTTCCCGACTACGACCTGATCTCAGGCCCCTCCGGCACCCTGCTCGCCCTGTGCGCGGGCGCCGACCCGGCACCCGGTCACATGCGGCCGCTCGCCGCTCACCTGGTGCGCCTGTGCGACGGCGACGAGCTGCCCCGCCTGCGGGCCGGGCAGTACGAGGGCCACCCCCACCTCGCGTGGATGCAGGGCCGCGTCAACACCGGCATGGGCCACGGCGTCGCCGGACTCGCCACCGCCCTCACCGCCGCCCTCCGCCGCCTCGGGCCCGACCCGGAGCTCACCGGCGCGCTCACCCGGGCCACCCGCTGGCTGGCGCGCCAGGCGTACGACGACGAGCGCGCCATCCGCAGCTGGCCCGGTGCCGGGCTGGACGGTGGCCCGCTGCCCGCCGTCCCGAACCGCCGCCAGGCCTGGTGCTACGGCAATCCCGGTGTCGCCTGGGCACTGTGGGACGCGGCCGACGCGCTCGGCGACAAGGAAGCCGCCGACGGGGCCGCCGCGGCCGTCACCACCCTGGCCGAGCGCTACGACACGGAGTTCCACCTCTTCGGCGACACCCCCGGCGACCTGCTCGGCCTGTGCCACGGAGCGGCGGGCGTCCTGGCCGTCGCCGACGCCTTCGACCGCCATGCGCGCGTGCCCGCCGCGGCCGCGCTCAAGGAACGGCTCGTCCACCACCTGGTGGAGCGGCTTCCCGACACGTACGACGACTGGCCGCCGGGCCTGCTGCTCGGCCCGGCCGGGGCGCTGAGCGCCCTGCTCACCGCCGCTCAGGGCGCCTCACGCGCATGGCTGCCCTGCCTCGGGCTGCGCTGACGGATCCCCCGTCGGCGGATCGCCGAGCCCCGCCACCAGCCGCGCCGCATCGTCCCGGAACACCGCGGCGCCGCGCTCCACGCGCCGCTCCCGCTCCGGCCCCGGGCGCACCAGGCGGGCCGTCAGATCGAGTAGCTCCGCGAGGCCGGACGCGTACACGGTCAGGCCCTCGGCCGCCATCCGCCGTACGCCGACGGCACCGTGGCCCGGGATGGGCCGGTAGCCGACCACGGGCACACGGGC
Source organism: Streptomyces sp. NPDC030862 (assembly GCF_055571835.1). NCBI lineage: Bacteria > Bacillati > Actinomycetota > Actinomycetes > Kitasatosporales > Streptomycetaceae > Streptomyces > Streptomyces sp. NPDC030862. The sequence continues at coordinate 106,561 of NZ_JBVIEN010000013.1, forward strand.
GGCCAGCGCCTGGACGGCGGTCTGGCCCGCGGCGTTGTCCACCAGCAGCCGTACGGCCGACATCAGCCCCGGCATGTCGTCCACCCACCCCAGCGCCAGCGCCCCCGGCACGCGCGCCGCGCGCCGCCGGAGCCGTTCGTCGCGCCCGCACAGCAGTACCGGCAGGAAGCCGTGCCCGGCCAGCGCCCCGGCGGTCGCCAGGAGCCCCTTCCCGACGCCCCAGGCCCCGGCCGACAGCAGCACCGGCGGCCGCCCGCCGCCCGCCCGCGCGAGCCGCGCCGCCCACGCCTCCGACCGGGGCGGGCGGTCGAACCCCGGCGGCACCACCGGCCCCGGCGCGGCGGCCGGGCACCCGGTGAGCGCGCGGGCGGTCCGCGCGGCGGTCTCCGAGACGCACAGGAACAGGTCGTTGCCCGGCTCCAGCCACGCCCGGTGCAGCGCGAAATCGGTGACGAACACCGCGCACGGCACCCGCAGCGTGCCGCGCCGCCGCATCCGCCCGGTCACCTGACCCGCCAGGTGGAACGTGGACACGACCACGTCCGGCCGCCAGTCGCGCACCAGCGCGCCCAGCCGCCGCTCGGCCAGCGCGGCCATCGGCGCCACGTCGAGCCGCCCGCGCGCCGGTGCCGCGGCACCCTCCGGAGGACCCGGCGCCAGGAAGGCCGCATAGATCGCCTCGTACAGCCAGGGCGCGTGGCGCACCGTGAACCGGTAGAACGACCGCACCCCCGGCCCGGCGCCCGGCGGCAAGAGCGTCAGCACATCGCGTACGAGGACCTCGTGGCCCGCCGACCGGAGCCGGCGCGCCAGTTCGGCGGCCACCGTGTCGTGGCCCGCGCCCATGCTCGCGCTGAGCACCATGCACCGCCGCCCCATGGGCGCCTCCAGACCTCGGCGCCGGCCTCGTTGCCGGCCGCTTCCATGCTCGTCCGTCCGGGCGCGCGGCGCGGCCCGGGAAGGCGCCGAATCGGCCTGTTCGGGTGGATCTGCGCCGCATCGTGGCGGGCGCGCCCGCTCCCGGGAGACGAACCGGCCGGAAACAGGGACGCTGGAAGGGCACGTTCCCCACACTCCGGAGGATCCAGATGCCCCCGACACCCGCAGGGCAGGTACCCGCAGGGCCGGTCGCGCTCGTCACGGGAGCCTCCTCCGGGATCGGCGAGGCCGTGGCCGACCGTATCGCCGCGGCCGACCGGGGCTGGCGGCTGCTGCTCGGCGGACGGGACGAGGAACGGCTGGACGCGGTGGCCCGCCGCACCGGCGGCACACCGCTCCCGGTCGACCTGGGCGACCGGGCGGGCGTGGAACGGCTCGCGGCCGAGGCCCTGAAGCGGGAGGGCCGCGTCGACGCGCTGGTCGCCGCCGCCGGGGTCGGCTGGGCGGGCCCGTTCGTCGACATGCCGGGCGACGCCATCGACCGGCTCCTGACCGTCAACCTCACCGGCGTGGTGCACCTGGTGCGCCTGGTGCTGCCGGGGATGGTGGAGCGAGGAGCGGGCCGCATCGTCGTGATCGGGTCCATGGCCGGCCGCGTCGGCGTCGCCAACGAGGCCGTGTACGCGACCACGAAAGGCGGCCTGCTCGCCCTCGCCGAGAGCCTGCGCTACGAACTCGCCGGCACGCGCGTACGGGTGACGGTCGTGCTGCCCGGGGCGGTCGACACCCCGTTCTTCGACCGCCGCGGCGTCCCCTACCACCGCGACCACCCGCGACCGGTGCCCCCCGAACGGGTGGCGGACCTCGTGTGGCGGGCCCTCACGCGCGGCACCGACCACGACCTCTACATCCCCGGATGGCTGGCGATGCCCGCCCGGATGCAGGGCGCCGTGCCGGGCTTCTTCCGCGCCATGGCGAAGCGGTTCGGCTGATCCCGTGCTCGCCCTGTCGATCCTCCTGGCGCTGCTCGCGGCGCTCGGCAACGCCGGCGCCTCGGTGCTCCAGCGGCGTGCCGCGGCCGACGTCGGCCCCGGCCCGTCCCGGGCCCGGGGCAGGGGCGGGTGGATGGCGGGCCTCGTGCACCGGCGGGTCTGGGTCTGGGGCGCCGGGCTCCTCGCCGTCTCCGGCGTCCTGCAGGCACTGGCCCTGGCCACCGGACCGCTGTCCATCGTGCAGCCCGTCATGAGCACCGAGCTGATGTTCACGCTCGTCCTCGGCAGCGTGGTCTTCCGCCGCAGCCCCGACACCGCCACCCGCTGGGCCTTCGCCGCCATGGCCGTCGGCCTCGCCGCCTTCCTCGCCCTCGCCGACCCCTCCGGCGGCCGGGACACCGTCCCCCCGGCCGACTGGCTGTGGACCGCCCTCGCGGTCGGCGCCTTCGTGGCCGTGATGATCGGCGTGTCGGTACGGCTGCCGTCCGCGCCGCGCGCCGCCGCCCTCGGCACGGCCACCGCGACCGGCTTCTCCTGCACCGCCGCGCTGCTCAAGGACGCCCTGGGGCGGCTGCCGGACGGGCTCGGCGCGGTCCTCACCACCTGGCAGCCGTACGCCGCCATGGGGGTGGGGCTCGCCAGCTTCCTGCTCCTGCAGGTGACCCTGCGGGCGGGCACCCTGGTGGCGTCCCAGCCCGCGATGACCCTCGGTGACGCGCTGCTGAGCGTGGTCCTCGGGGTGACCCTCTTCGCGGAGAAGGTGCACCTCGGCTGGCGCGTCGGCTTCGAGGTGCTGGCCCTCGCCATCCTCACCGCCGGTTGCGTCCACCTGGCCCGCTCCCCGCTCGTCGCGGAGGACCAGGAGGCCAACGGGCGGTCGAAGTGGTGAGCCCCCGCACGGCCGCCTGGACGGCCCTGACCGCCGCCGCCTGGCACATCGGGCCCGCCGCGACCTGGCTGCCCACGCCCCGCGCGCTGCTGTGGCCGGGGCTCGACGGACGCGGCGACCCGGCGCGCGTCGCGCTCACCTTCGACGACGGCCCCGACCCCGCCAGTACGCCCCGCTTCCTGCACGCCCTGGACGAACTCGGCGTCCGCGCCACCTTCTTCGTCCTGGGGGAGCGGCTGGCACGCCACCCGGACCTCGGGCGGCGGATCGCCGCCGAGGGCCATGAACTGGCCGTCCACGGCTGGCGCCACGACCGCCCCTGGTGGCCCCGGCCGCTGCGCGACGCGCGGGACCTGGCGCGCACCACGGAGCTCGTCACCGAGGCCGCCGGTCAGCGGCCCCTGTGGTACCGGCCCCCGTACGGCGTCCTCACCGGCGGGCGGTGGGCCGCGGCGCGCGCCGCCGGGCTGCGCCCGGTGCTGTGGTCGGCGTGGGGCCGCGACTGGACCGCCGACGCCACCCCCGCCGGCGTCCTCGCCGAGGTGACGAGGACCCTGCGCGGCGGGGGCACGGTCCTGCTCCACGACTCCGACGTGACGAGCGCGCCCGGGTCGTGGCGGGCCGCCCTCGGCGCCCTGCCCGCGCTCGTCGCCGCGTGCCGGGCGCGCGGCCTGACGGTCGGACGGCTCGCCGATCACGGCCTCGCCGACCACGGCCCGGGCCCTTCGGGTCAGGAGCGGCAGACCTCCGGCGCCCGGTCCTCCAGGCCGAGCAGCCGGAAGTAGTTCTGGCCGAGCGCGATCCCGCGGAACGCCGCGTCACCGAGCTCCTTGTTGATCCGGCTCGTCACCTCCAGCTCCTCCTTGTAGACCGCGTAGTCCTTGTCCGCGGACGCCACGAAGTCCGTCCCCGGGATGGCCCGGGTCGGATACGCGTCCAGGAACCGGGCGTACAGCCTGCGCACCCCCGGCTTGCTGAAGTACTGGTCGTCCAGCACCCGCCAGCTGAGGTCCAGCGTCAGGTTCCGGTGTTCGCCCAGGAGCCGCTTCAGGATCGTGATGTGCCACCGCGGGTCCATCGTGGACAGCTCCTTCGACAGACCCATGTGCGCCCACACGATCTTGTTGCGCGGATAGCGGTCCAGCACCCGCTCCAGGAGGTGCAGGTACTTCGTGGGCTCGCGGTCGTTCCCGAGGTCCGCGTGGAGGGTGACGGGGACGCCCCGTTTCTCCATGACGGCCATGAACTCCGCCCACGCGTCGATGTCCTCGGGCGTCGCGGGCTCGTGGTGGTTGTGGAACAGCGCCGCCTTCACCACATTGAGCTCGCCGCTCCAGCGGAACAGTCCCGGGAACTCCTCGTCGTACAGGGCCAGACCCGCGGGGATCCCCTCCGGGTTCGTCACGTCGAAGGAGCTCATCGAAAGCGTCAGACGCGGGTTCTCGGGCTTCGACTCCAGGTAGCTCTCACCGTTGACGACGTCGTTCTTGATGCTGGGCAGCACCGGAGTGCCCGGACAGTCCAGGTAGTACGTGCAGCTCGATCCGACGGGCAGCTTCTGGCCGATGCCGAACACATTGGCGTAGCGCACCCCGCTCTTCCGCAGGTACGCGGTGACCTCGTCGAACGGGATGGCCTTGCCGCCGAAGGGCCGGAAGTGGAGATGACCGTCCACCTGGGAGGTGTACGGCTGCGTCGCGCGGTCGAAGCAGTTCTTGACGGCCGCGGCGGAACCGGCGCCCGCCGGGGAGGCGGCCACGGAGGCGGCGGCCAGGGCGGCGACGGCGACGGCGGCGCGCCTGCCGACGCGCAGCCGCCGTACGGTGTGGGGGGTGTTCATGGGTGACAGGGGATCCTCTCTCGGGCGGTGACCTTGCCGCAGGCATAACCGGCCCGGCCGGACGCGGGCGGCTCCGCCGCGCCGGGACACCCGAACGGATGCCGACAGGCCCCCGGGCCGGACGGGTGACGCCGCCGCGCGTCCGGCCGCGCGTCCGGTCCCGCGGCCCGCCCGGCCTGGCAGGGTGGAGCCGTTAACTCCCAAGCGCCCCCGCCACAGGGGGCTGCTGGGCCGGGTCCCCCGGGGCGGCCGTCGTCGCGCCGGGGGCCTTGCCTTGCCTTGCCCGAGGAGAGGCGTGACGCGCATGGAATCAGAGCCCGGCGCATCGAGTCCGGTGGAGACGTCGGGTTCCGCGGAAGCGTCGAGTCCGGCGGGAGCGGGGGAGTTCGCGGCCCGGGTGGCCGGCGTCCTCAACGACGCGTGCCTGGCCCTGCTCACCAGCGTCGGCCACCAGACCGGGCTCTTCGACATCATGAGCACCCTGCCGCCGGCCACCAGCCGGGCCATCGCCGACGCGGCCGGGCTGCACGAGCGGTACGTACGCGAATGGCTGGGCGGCATGGTCGTGGGCGGCTTCGTCACGTACGACCCCGACGGCGGGACCTACCGCCTGCCGCCCGAGCACGCCGCCTGCCTCACCACGGCGGCGGGTCCCGACAACCTGGCCGGCATGATGCAGTACATCGCGCTGCTCGGCGAGGTCGAGCAGCAGGTCGTCCGCTGCTTCCGCGAGGGCGGCGGCGTACCGTACTCCGCCTACCCGCGCTTCCAGGCCCTCCAGGCCGAGGAGAGCGCCCGCGTGTACGACCGGGCGCTGGTGGACACGATCCTGCCGCTCGCCCCCGGCGTCCTCGACCGGCTCCGGGACGGCATCGACGTCCTCGACGTCGGCACGGGGCAGGGCCACGTGCCCGTGATCCTGGCCCGCGCCTTCCCGCGCAGCCGCGTCCACGGCCTGGACCGCTCGGAGGAGGGCATCGCCGCGGGACGCGCGGAGGCCGGCCGCCTCGGCCTGGACAACGTCCGCCTCACCGTCGGCGACGCCGCGGACCTCCCCGGCACGTACGACCTCGTCACCGCCTTCGACGTCATCCACGACCTGGCCGAACCCGCCCCCGCCCTGGCGGCGATCGCCGGGGCGCTGCGCGCGGGCGGCACGTTCCTGATGGGCGACATCGCCGCCTCCAGCAGGCTGGAGGAGAACATCGGCCACCCCTTCGGCCCCGCCCTCTTCGGCTTCAGCCTCTTCTACTGCATGACCACCTCCCTCGGCACCGGCGGGGCCGGCCTCGGCACGGTGTGGGGCGAGCAGACCGCCCGCCGCATGCTGCGCGAGGCGGGCTTCAGCGAGGTGGAGGTCCGGTCGGTCGAGGGCGATCCGATGAACGTCTACTACGTCGCCCGCACACGGTGACGACCCCGGCGCCCGGGGCGCCGCACGGCCGCCTACGATGGCGGACGTGATCCCCGCGCAGCACCGCCGACCCGTACGCCCCACGGCGTACCGGCGGATGCTGCTCATCCTCGCCGTGCTCGCCGGGGTGTTCGCGATGCACGGGCTGGCCGCCGGTACGGCGGCGCCGCAGGCCCACGCGCCGCACGGCGGGCACGGAGCACACGCCGTCGCGTACACCGTCCACGTCGCGGGCGACGCCTGCGAGCACCTGGACGAGGCCGGGGCCGGACGCGGCGGGGCCGGTCACCTCGACCACGCCGACGCCACGTGCGCCGCCGGCGGCGTCTCCACCGCGCCCGCCCCCGTGCCCCTCGCCCCCAGCGGCGTCGAGCCGGAGACGGCCCTCACGCCGCCGGCCCGCCCGGCCGCCGGCGCGGCCACGGACCGGGCCCCGCCGGACCTGGCACAGCTGCAACTCCTGCGCATATAGCGGCGCCCGCGCGGCGCGGCCCTGACGGGCCGACGCCGTGCCCCGAGCCGTACCCACGTTCACGCGCAAGGAGTGCACCACCCCATGTTCACGACCACACGCCCCTCCCGTGCCCGCCGGGCGGCCGCTTCCGCCGCCGCCGTCGTCACCGCCGCGCTCGTCCTCGCCGCCTGCGGCGGCGACGACGGCGACACCCCGTCCGGCCACACCGGCCACGCCACCAAGTCCACCGCCCCGGCCTCGCCCGCGCAGGGCGCGCACAACGCCGCCGACGTGGCCTTCGCGCAGGGCATGATCCCGCACCACCGGCAGGCCGTGCAGATGTCCGGGATGGCCGCCGACCGGGCCGCCGCCCCGGAGGTCAAGGCCCTCGCCGAGAAGATCAAGAAGGCGCAGGACCCGGAGATCCGGACGCTGTCCGGCTGGCTCACCTCCTGGGGCGAGCAGGTGCCCGGCGAGGGCGCCGGGATGGACCACGGCGGCCACGACGGCGGCCACGGCGGCACGGCCGGCATGATGACCGAGGAGGAGATGGACCGGCTGGCGAAGTCCTCCGGCAAGGCCTTCGACACCGCGTTCATGGAGATGATGATCAAGCACCACGAGGGTGCGGTGGAGATGGCGAAGACGGAGCAGGCCAAGGGCTCCTACGCGCCCGCCAAGAAGATGGCCGGCGACATCGTCGCCGCGCAGTCCGCCGAGATCGCCGAGATGAACAAGCTGCTCGGCAAGGACTGAGCCGACGGGTGCGGCCGGGCGGCACCGTCGCAAGGCGCCGCCCGGCCGTACCCGGGGCCGTACCGTCATACGAAGTTGACCCCGGCCCCCTCCAGCAGCGGGTCCTCCACCATCTGCCACAGCGGCACCGCGTAGTTGCCGAAGCCGTACCGGCCGCCGAAGTGGAGGCCGAGGACGCGGTGGTCGGTGAGGTCGAAGACGGGCGAGCCGCTGTTGCCGCCGAGCGTCGAGCAGTCGTGCTTCATGACGTTCTGCTCCGGCGCGAGCTCCGTGGCCGTCCCCGGCTGGAGGCGCTTGACGTTGTAGACGTCCATGAAGATCCGGCGCATCGACTCCGGTTCGTTGCGCCGGCCGTCCCAGGCCGGATAGCCCACGCAGTACACCGGATGCCCCGGCAGGTCGGCCGGCGCGTCCGCCGCCACGGCCAGCGGTGTCGGCAGCCCCTCACCGGCGCCGCCGTCGCCGGGGGCGATCCGCAGCAGCGCCATGTCCGCCTCCGGGTGGATGCCCAGCACCTCCTCGACCGCGTACGACGGGCCCTCGGCGCCGGGCGGCGCGCCGTACTCCTCCGCCGTGTCCAGCCGGGCCGCCATGCCCTGCTGGAAGCTCCAGCCGTCGCCGTCGGCCCGCGCGAACTCCACGGCGACATGGCGGTTGGTCATGATCACGTCCGTGCCGACGAGGAAGCCGGTGCCGACCCAGTCCAGGCTCAGGTGGCCCGTGACCTCCACCCGCCCCACGCGCGCGATCGAGTCGCGGATCGCGGGCCGGTGGCCGTCGAGCACCGCCCAGTCGCCCGGCTGGGACGGGAAGTCGCAGTCCTGGACGAGGAGGGCGGGCCTGCCCTCCAGCAGGACGATCGCCTCCATCCCGAAGGACTCGTCGTCGGTGATGTCGTCCCCGCGCCCCTCGGAGAGCTTCTCCAGACCGTCGGCCCCCGCCGACAGCACCCTGGCCCGCTCCTGCCCGGCGAAGTCCGCGATGTGCCCGGCGGGCCGCTCCTCCGGTGCGAGCTCCCGCTCCGACTCCGGCACCTCGCGCGCCAGCCCTTCCCGTACGCGCGCGGCGACCTCGGCCAGGTCGGTGAAGATCCGTTCGGGTTCCGTGGCCACCGGGGACCTGTTCCGTTCTCGCATCCGTCTCTCCTCACCCGTCTTGAGCCGCTTCGATCTCGGCGTGGACGGCGGGACCGGCTGCCGCCAGGTGGCTCAGCACGGCGGCCAGCTGGGTCCCGACGTTCACGAACGCCGTCGCTCTGCCCTGGAAGTTCACGTTCTCCACCCGCTTCGAGCCCCGGTGTAGCGCCACCACCCGCCAGTCGTCGGTGAGGACGGGCGAGCCGGAGGACCCGCCGCGAGTGTCCGTGAAGTAGCGCAGATCGCGCTCGTCGGCCTCGTACACGACGTTGTTGCGCAGCGCCACGCGCTTGGGCAGGCCGCCCGGGTGCTGGATGATGTTGACGGCCACGGAGTCGCCGGGCACGACCGTCAGCGGGCGCCGGGCGAGCCGCAGCACGGGGCGGTCGGGGGCCTCGGCCAGGCGCAGCACCGCGTAGTCCAGGTCCGGGTCGGCGGCGACCAGCTCGGCGACGGCCACCTCCTCCGCCTCGCCGTCCTCCTCCGTGTCGTAACCGAACCGCGCGCGGGTGTGCCGTGCCTGCAGGAGCAGGTCCTCGGGCGCGGCCCGCGCGGGACCGGCGCCGCCGCCGGTGCGGGCGTTGACCACGTGGTGGTTGGTGACCAGCAGGTCCGGCGTGATGAGCCAGCCCGTACCGGAGTGCGGGAAGCCGTTCGGCTGGAGCGGCGCGCCCCCTTCGAACGGCGGGACCCTGACGCGCGCGACCGCCGCCCCCGCCCGGTCGCCGCCCCGCAGGAAACCGATGGGCACCGTGTCGTCCCGGTGGACGATCTGCTCCTTCACCTCGGGGAGGTCCCGCCCGGCCAGGACGTCCGGCTCGCCCGCCGCTGCCCGCGCCACGTCGTCCAGGGCGCGCTGGAAGACGGCGAGCGGCGCCGCCTCGGTGGTCTGCGCGACGGCGTTCCGCAGCCAGATCTCCAGCGGTACGGAGCCGTCCACCAGCCGCTCCACCCGGTTCATCTCGTTGAGGTCCGAGTGCAGTTGCCGCCCGGGAGCCGGCAGCAGCGGCAGGGTGCCGCGGTAGCGGGGCATGACGCCGTCGAGGAGCAGCGGCCGCACCGACGGGTCGGCGAGCCCCGACTCCAGGGCGGCGTCGCGCACTTCGAGGATCCGGTCGGGCGGGAGATACGGGCTCGGGGTCATGGCGGTCCTGTCGTACGGGTGGTGGAGGCCGCAGGGGTCGTACGGGTGGTGGGGGGCGTGCGGGCGGCGGGGGCCGCGGGTTCGCCGTCGCCCGGGGCGTCCAGGCCCATCGCCGCCGCCACCCCCGCGGCGATCTCGCCGCTGTCGTCCGGCACGTCGAGCAGCCGCCGCGCGAGCGCGTCCAGCGTGCCGTGGTCGCGCGCCAGGCGCAGGATCCCGGTGACGCTGGACGGCGGCGGCGCGTCCGGCCGCCGCGCCGGTCCCGCCGCGTCCACCAGCAGGTCCATCACGGTGCCCAGGAGCCCGGGCCGGTGCGCCACCGCCCGGCGGATCGCCTCGCCGAGTACGTCCGGTACGGCGTCGTCGGCGGGCAGTCCCACCGCCTCCAGCGCATGGCCCAGCGCCCGCGGGTCGCGCGCGTGGACCTGCGACGCGGCCGCCCGTACGAGCTCGGGCTGACCGGCCAGCACCGCCTCCGGCAGCCGGCGCAGCCGCCGCGCCAGCCGGTCGTCAGCGTCCCCGTCCCGCGGCGCCCCGCCCCCGCCGGTCAGGCGCGTACGTGCCAGCAGGGCGCCGATCGCCTCCAGCTCGTGCCCGAGGCGCACCGCGATGTCCTCCGCCCGGCACAGGTCCCGGTCGGCGGCCTCCAGGTCGCCGTCGTCCTCGGCGAGCCGCGCCGCCAGCAACAGCAGCTCCAACTGCCGCTCGCCGCACACCCGCGCCCGGCGTGTTCCGCCCGCCCCGGTGGCCCCCGCCGCCTCGATCGCCTCCGCCAGGGCCGTGCGGGCCTCCGCGCGGCGGCCCAGCCGGTCGAGCGTCTCGGCGTGGAGCGCGTGGAGCGCGCTGCAGGGCCTCCACGGGCGGCGCTCGGCGAGCCGGGCGGCCGCGTCCCCGGCGAGGCCCTGGGCGAGCAGGTCCTCGACTTCGCGGGCCGCCAGCCGCTCCCAGTCCTCCTGTTCGGCGCCCGCCATCACCGGCTCCGGGGCCGCCCGGCCGGACTTCGCGGCCAGCAGGGCGGCCGCCCGCGGGCTCAGGTCGCGCTCCGCGCCCGCCAGGAACCGCTCCACGCCGGGCAGCCACCGCTCCTCCACCGACCGGGGGTTGTCGCCGAGCCGCAGCCGGTGGTAGATCTCCTCGGCCCGCGCCTCGGGGCCGGACCGGGCCGCGTAGAACTCCACCGCGCGCCGTTCGACCTCCCGGGTGGTCTCGGTACGGTCCTGGGCCAGGAGCCGCAGCATGATGCAGCGGACGTCGGGGCGGTGGCGTACCGCCGAGGGGCCGGCCGGTTCGACCAGGTCCAGCCGGGCCAGCTCGTCGAAGAGCCGCCGGGCGTCGCCCATGGTCTCCACGCGCAGGCCGCAGGGGCCGGCGAGCACCTCCTTGATGATCTCGGGCGTGATCACGCGCAGCACCAGTCCCGGGTGCGCGAGGCGCCGGACCTCGTCGTCCGCGATGTGGTGGAGGATGCGGTCGTACAGGATCCCCTGGACCAGCATCCGGTCCACCCGCTGGAAGAAGTCCCGGCGCGGCTCCGGCAGGCTGCCGATCAGGTCGCCCGTGCCGTGACCGGCGACACCGGCGAGCAGGGCGGCGCGGGCGGCGAGCCGCAGGCTCAGCGGATGGCCGCCCACCCGGTCCGCGAGCATCCGCGCCACCTCCGGATCGTCCACCCCGCACGACTCCAGGAGCCCGACCGCCGCCTCCCGGTCGAGCTCGGCGAGCTCCAGGTCCCGGGACGCCACGGTCTGCGCCGGGTGGCCGACGGGCGCCCGCCCGGAGATCAGCACGCGCAACCGCGGATGCACGGAGTGGAACGCCGTGAAGGCCGCCCACAGCCTGCCGACGGCCGGTGACCCGCGGTACTGCGCCTCCTCGAAGGAGTCCAGGACGACCACGAACGGCGCGTCCGCCTGCCCCGCGCCGGCCGCCGCCCGCACGAGCACCTCGGCGACCGCGCGGACGAGAGCGGTCTCCCGCTCGATGGACAGGAGCTGGAACTCCTGCGACGACGTACGCCCCAGCACGGCCCGGGTGGTGGACAGCCGGTGCAGCCGGGCCACCCGCTCCAGGTCCTCGCGCTCGCCGCGGGCCGCCTCCTGGCAGTCGCCCGTCAGCGCGTCGAGCTCGGCGTGGTACTCCGGGTACTGGGCGGCCAGTTGCCGGGCGACCTCGGCGATGACCGTGGCCGGCTCGTGCACCGACAGCGTGGGCCGCTCGAAGTCGACGTACGCGAACGGAAAGCCGGCCGTCCCCCGCTCGGCGCCCTCGACGCCGTCCAGCAGGAACTTCGCGAGCAGCGTGGACTTCCCCATGCCGCCCGGCCCGTGGATGACGAGCGGCCCGACGGGGAGGGAACCGGGGCCGTCGCCCGGCAGCGCGGTGTAGGCGCGCAGCTCCCTCAGCTCGGCGGCACGGCCCTGGAAGGGCGCGCGTACGAGACGCCTCAGCGGATCCAGCAGCCGGGCCCGGTCCAGGGCGCGCCGGACCCGGTCCGCCTCGGGCAGTCCGGTGACGCCCGGCACCCGGGAGAGCCACAGCACCGCCTGGAGGACGTCGGTCAGCTCGTCGGCGGAGCGCCCGCGCAGGTCGGGCGGGCGGCCGGACAGATACGCCAGGGCGGACCGCTCGGGCCCGGGCTCGTCCGCGAACTGGTGGGCGTTGCACTCCAGCAGGCGCCGTGCGGCTCCGGGCCCGGCCAGGGAGGCGAGCGTCTCCTCCCGGACCCGGCGCTTGAGGGACCACCGGCCGGAGCCCGCCCCGCCGTCGCCGGTGCAGTCGTCGAGCAGCTCCAGGATCGCGTCGCCGCCGGCCCCGCCTTCGTCCGGCAGTCGCAGCCGCTGGGGGTCGAAGGAGCCGAGCAGGCAGGCCGCCTCGCGGTACGCCCGGTGGGGGGCCGAGACGGCGGGCGGCGGCTCGTCGCCCGTCCGCAGCTCCCGGCGCAGCCGGGCGGTGAACAGCTCCCGAAGCGCCTCGGGGCCGGACCGGCCGGGCCCGCCGGCTTCAGAGGGTCCGGTAGACATGGATGGCTTCCTCCGCCGCCGTACAGAGCCTGCGCATGTAGCTGTCGCCGTCGCCCTTCCCGGCGGCGTGCAGCACCTCCTCGACGGCCACGTCCACGAGCGAGGCGACCGCCGACTCCCTGGAGTCACCCGGGGCGAGGGCGGCGACGGACGCGGGCGGGGCCTCGTGGAAGTACTGGTCGAAGAAGGCGCGCAGGTCGGCGCCGTCCGCGACCCTCGCGGTGTCCCGGCAGACGCTGCCGCGCACGTCGTACGGCAGTTGGCGCATCGCCGGCCCGTAACCGAGGAGGACCAGCCGGGGCGCCTGCTCGCCCCGTACGCCGGCGTGCTCGTAGATGGCGAGGGCCAGCTGGCCGATGAGATCCCACACGTCGGAGGTGGCGTCGAGCTTGTCGCACTCGTCGAGGACCAGCCAGAAGGTGTCCTCCGCGGTGCTGGCCCGGCGCACCACCCAGTGGACGGCGTCCTCGAGCGAAGCCAGCGGGTCGTCCCGCCCGGCCGGGTCCGGCGGCGAGGGCCCGGCGGCGTGCGGCTCGCCGACGAACTCGGCCAGCCGCCGCAGCACCCGGGCCGCGGTGGCGGCGGGGGAGAGGGTGACGCGGGCGGGGCGGAAGCCGCTGTGCTGCCCGACGTGCCGGATGAGTTTGTACGTGTACGAGCGGCCGCTGTCCGGGTCGCCGTCCACCACGAGCACCGACTTCTCCGGGTCGTGGACGAAACGGCGCAGCGTCTCCCGCAGGTTCTGGCGGTCGATGAACGCCTCGGTGCCGTTCTTGAGGACCAGGGTGCGGAAGCTGTCCTGGGAGGCGTGGACGTTCCGGTCCTCCCGCAGCCGCTCCAGGAACTCGTGCGCCTTGGCGACCTCCGGTCGTACGGCCAGCCGGTCGGTCGCCGCGACGGCCTCGACCAGCTGCAGCTGGCGGTCGATGTCCCGGCGGGAGGAGCGGACCAGCGCGAGGGCGTTCTCGCCGCTGACGGCGGTCAGCGGCAGCGCGGCGACGAAGTCCGGCGGGAAGCCGGCCTGGAGCAGCCCGGTGTGCGGATCGGTGGTGTCCAGGAGGTACTCGCGCACCCACAGGGTCACGAGGTCCCATTCCGTTTCGGCCAGGGGCATGGGCCACCTACCAGGGCTGACGCCCCCCTTCTCGCCCCCCTCTTTTGTCATATTCACACCCGGTTCACGGGCCCGCAAGGCGGTCGAGGACCTCCTGGCACGCGCCTCTGACCTGCGCGTCCGCCAGGTACGGGGATCCCGTGGTGGTTGGGGCTGTCGTTCACCACCAACAGGTCCGTGATCAGTTCCTGCGGCGCGTACTCGGGGCGCAGCGTGTGGTCCAGGGCCACCAGGTCCCGCAGGTCGGACGCGTTGCGCCAGGCCCGTACGCCGGCGGGCACGGCGGGCGGCGCGGCCAGGTGGTCCTGCACCTCCTTGACGGCCAGCGGGGAGCCGACGGTCACGAAGAGCTCGGTCTCCCGCCGCGTCTCGGCCAGCACCTCGTACGCGACGATGGAGCCGAGGCTGTGGCCGACGACGAGGAGCGGCGCGTCGCCGACCGCGTCGAGCTCGGCGCGCAGCACGTCGCGGATGGCGGGGCCCGCGCCGCCGAAGAAGTAGGCGTGCACGTCCTTGAAGGTGTGCTTGACCAGGATCCGGAAGACCGCCTTGCGGGCCGGAGCCGGCAGCGGCAGCGCCTCCAGGCCGGGTTCCGGGCCGGGTTCCGGGCCGGTTTCCGGTCCGGGCCCCTGGGCCGAAGGGGTCTCGGCCAGCGTGTCCGCCAGGTACGTCATGTCGCGCAGCCAGCGGCCCAGCGGGTCCCCGGCCTCGCCCGTCCACGGCCCCTCCGGGGCGGCCCCGCCCGACTCGAACCACGACTCCCCGAGCGTGCGCGCCACGAACTCCTCCGGCGCCTCGACGGCCGCCGGCCCCGGCAGCTCCTGGAAGGCCTCGGGCGCCCCGTCCAGCGGATCGGGCTCGGAGTCGGGCAACGGCGTGTCGTACCGCAGGGGCGCCCAGTAGGCCATGCGGGACACCTCGCCCATGTCGCGGCCGAAGAGCGCCCGGTCCCACTGCGCCTTCAGCAGCTCGGCGCGGACCTTGTTGCCGTTGCCGTGGACGTAGATCACCCTGGGTCCCATGGCGGCTCCCGTCCCCCCTGGAGAGGGACTCCCAGTATCCCAGCCGCCCCGGGGGAGTGTCTTGCCGATCTTGCCCGGCAGCCGGGCCGCCCGCCCGCCCGGCTGCTGGTTTTGCCGGGCTGCCGGTCTTGCCGGGCTCAGGCCGCCGCGTGCGCCGGGACCCGGTCGCGGCCGCCCGGGTGGCGGTGGCGCCAGACCCAGAAGACGCCGCAGGACAGCAGCGCCCAGCCGGCCAGCACCGCGAAGGGGAACAGGTGCTGGTGGTCGCCGAAGTACACCGCCGTGTGCTGCGCGTTCACCGAGGCGCCCGGCGGCAGCCAGCGCCCGATGTGGCCCAGCACCGACGGCAGCAGCGGCCAGGACACGGCGCCGCCGGACGAGGGGTTGCCCAGCAGGACCATCAGGCCCCAGGTGGGCAGCATCGCCCACCGCCCCATCAGGGTGTTGAACATCGTGAAGACCATGCCCGAGGTGAACATCGTCAGGGCGAGGATCAGCCATGACTCCGCGAACGGCAGGTCCAGCGCGCCCAGCAGCCAGTCGGCGGTCGCCGCGATGGCGAAACCGCCCAGCAGCGCGTAGGCCGCGGTGAAGGCGATCCGTTCGCCCGGGTCGAGCGCGCGGGCGTGGACGCTCAGCTGGATGGCCCCGACGAAGCCGATGATCACGGCGGCGAGCGAGATGTAGAACAGGGCCAGCCCGCGCGGGTCGCCCGGCTGCAGCGGTGTGACGTCCCGCACCCGGACCGGCACGCCCGTCGCCCGGCCGGCCGCCGGACCGGCCTCGGCCAGGACCTGCGCCACGGTCGCGCCCGCCGCCCCGGCCACGTCCAGCTCCACGCCGCGCTGCCGCACCGTCAGGACGGCGAAGACCTCCTGCTCCTCCATGGCCCGCCGGGCCCCGGCCTCATCGGCGTACCGGCGCACCTCCAGCGAGGCGTTGAGGGCCTCGTCCATGCCCGCGAGGAACCGGCGGCCGTGCGGCGCGTCGACCGGTCCCACGAGCGCGATCGGAATCTGACGCGGTGTCGGGTTCGCCATGGTGTACGTGTACGAGCCGGCGAAGAGCGCCGCGGCGGCGGCCAGGATCAGCACCAGGACGGAGGCGGGCAGGAAGGGCGACCTCCGGACCGACGCCCACCGGTCGGCCCGGGTCGGGGGCCTGCCGTGGGCGCCGTGCTCAGGACGTTCCGGGCGGCCTTCCCGTTCCTCGGCTGCGGTCTCGGCCATGGGACGGCGAGGGGTCAGGCTGCCGGAGGCGGGGGGTCCACCGGCTCCGGCGGCACCTCGGGCGATACCTCCGCGGACGACGTGTCGGTGTCCGGGTCCTGCGGGCTCGGGGTCGAGGTGTCGGGCGCGGGCTCCGACGTCGGAGGCGACGGTGTCGAGGGTCCCGGCGACTTGGGCCCCGGCGACTTGGGCTCCGGAGTCCTGGGCGAGGCGGGCGACGGCGAAGTGTGGCCGGGGGAGGGCGTCGTGGTCTCGTCGTCCTTGCGGTGGCCCTCCTCGCCCGGCGGCCGCTCGATGTAGCCGCCCTTCTTGACGTCGACGATGACGAACTCCTTCACCACCGAGCGCGACGGCTTGACGACCGCCGTCTTCGACGCGTCGTACCCCGGCCACGGGTCGCCGACCGGGCGGTACGTGCCCCGGCGCACCGGCTCCTGGAGGGGGTTGCCGCAGGCGCAGCGGACCCTCGGCACGCCGTGCGCGTCGACCATGACGGCCGTTCCGGCCTGGAGGATCGCCTGGTAGGGGGCGGCCTTGCCGTCACGGAAGGTGTGGTTGGTGACCCAGGTGTCCTTCGTCAGCCGCATCGGGGTCAGCCCGCGCAGGTACGCCGGGACCGCGGGCGGCGCCAGGTGCAGCGCGGAGGCGAAGGCCGCGTTCTTGTCGGGCGTCTCGCCGAGGAAGGCGATCTGGCGCTCCACGTCGCAACTGGCCACGTTCTTGGTGCCGCCGTAGAGCCCGTCCCACGAACCCTCGTACACCGTGGGCTTGTTCTCCCGCGGCGGCGGGGTCGACGGCGCGGGCGGCGTGGTCGGGGGCGCGGTCGGTTCGTCGTCCTCGACCTCCGTCGAGTCGGTGAACGGGTCGGGGCCGGCCGCCGAGGCGTTCTGGAGGGAGATGGTGCCCGTGCCCCCTCCTGCCGTACCGCCGCCGTCCCCGTCCCCGTCCCCGCCGAGGCGGGGCAGGACCACGGCGAGCACCACGGCCAGCACGACCACGCCCGCGAGGACCGCGACCTTGGGGGCGGACCGCCACCACGGGCCGTCGGCGCCGCCGCCACCACCGCCGTCCCCCGGCGGCTGGGACGCCGGACCGGACAGGGGCCCGGAGGGCGGACCGGACGGCGGGCCCGACGGAGGGCCGGTGGGGCGATCGGGAGGCGGCTGGGAAGTCACGGTTTTTTCCCTTTCTTCCGTTCCGGCTCATTGTGTGTTCCGTACGGGCGGGCCTCGCAAGCCGAGACGGCGGCGCAGCGCCGAACGGCCCCGTCCCGCGGGCGAGGGCCCCGCCGCCCGCTTAACGTGACACCGTGAGTCGTCAGGCCCGTCAGGTCCGCCAGGCCCCCGGGGGCACCCCGCACACCGGCGCGGGGCGCGCCGCCCGCGACTGGGGCCACGCCCTGCTCGCGGTGGTCGCGGGGGTCGCCGCCATGGCCGTCACGGCCGCGCTCGGCCTCTGGGCCGCGGGCGCCGCCGGACTGCCCGAGGGCGCGTTCCCCAGCGTCGTGGCCGCCGTCGTCGTCATGGCGGCGGGCGGCTCCGTCGGACTCGCCGGAGACGCCGGGGCCTTCGCCGGGACGGACGCCGAACTGACCGCGATGCCGCTCTCGGTGACCCTCGCCGGAGCGCTCGCCACCGGCGCCGTCTTCCTGCGGCCGCTGCGCCACCACGCCGTCACCGGCACCGGTGACCTGCTCGCCCGCATCGCCAGGACGGCCGTCCTCTGGCTGGCGGCGCTCGCCGCGCTCACCGCCCTGGCGCGCCACAGCTTCACCCTCGACCCGGGGGACACGGCGGGCGACATCCTCGACTTCCTCGGCGCCACCCCCACGCTCGGCTTCCGCGCCGACCTCGGGCCCACGCTGGGCTTCGGCCTGCTGTGGGTGCTCGGGGTGCTCCTCGCCGCCCTGCTCGTCTCGCGTACGGCCGCGCTGCCCGCCCGGCTCCTGCGCCACCAGGAGGCCGTCCGTCCCGCCGCCTTCGCGATGCTGCTGCTGGTCCTCGCGTACGCCGTGATCGGGCTGGTCGTCGGGCTCGTCGTGGCGGCCACCCGGGGGCACCCCGCCGACACCTTCGCGGTCATCCTCCTCGGTCTGCCGAACGTCGTCTGGCTCGCCCTCGGCGTCGGCATCGGCGGCGCCTGGGACGGCCGGGCGGAAGGGCCCTTCGGGCTGCCGATGCCGCAGGTCCTCGACGCGGTGATGCGCGGCGCGCCGGACGCCACCGTGGACGTGGGCTCCCTCGCCGAACAGGATCCGCGCGCCTGGTGGCTCATCCCGGTCGCCGCCGTCCTGCTGCTGGCCGCCGCCTTCGTCATGGCGGTCCGCTCACCGGCCCGCACGCGGCTGTGGCAGCACGCCGTGCATCTGGGCGCCGCCTTCGCGCTCACCATGCTGGTGATCATCCCCGTCACCCGGGTCTCCGCGCGGTACGGCCTGTCGATGATCATCATCGGGGACGTCGACGCCTTCAGCGGCCAGGTCGCGCTGCAGCCCCACCTGTGGACGATGGTCGGCCTCGCCCTGGCCTGGGGCCTGGTCGCGGGCCTCCTCGGCGGACTCCTCGCCTCGCGGGTACGCCGCCGGGGCGAGGTCCAGGTCACGCCCGCGGCGCCGCTACAGGCCCCGGAAGACCGGTAGCGCCCAGCGCGGCGGCTCCGGCGGCCGGCCGGTCTCCGGCGGGGCGGGCGGCGGCGGCCCGGGCTCGGGCGGGCGTCGGCGGTCGTCCACCACGAGCGCCTCCCGCAGCTCCGCCACGAATCGCAGGCACGTGTCGTACCGCTCCTCCGGCGTCTTCGCGAGCGCCTTCGCCATCACCCCGTCCACGGCGGACGGCAGCCCCGGCCGCTCGCTCGTCAGCGCGGGCGGCGGGTCGTACTGATGGGCCCACAGCAGCGCCATGTCGTCGTCCCGCCGGAACGGCGGCGCGCCCGCCAGCGTCTCGAAGACGACGCACCCCAGGCTGTAGAGGTCGCACCGCCCGTCCACCGGGCGCCCCGAGATCTGCTCCGGCGCCACGTAGTCGAGCGTCCCCACGAACTGGCCGACCGTCGTGAACCCGGTCAGCGACAGCGACTTCTTCGTGAGCCCGAAGTCGGTGAGGTACACGTGCTCGGGGTGGTCGCTGTCCGTGCCCTCCGCGACCAGGACGTTGCCCGGTTTGACGTCCCGGTGCACCAGGTCGTGCGCGTGCGCCGCGTCCAGCGCCGACGCCAGCTGTACCGCGATCCGCGCGGCCTTCTCGGGCGGCAGGGGCCCCTCGCGGTCGAGCAGCGCGCGCAGGTCGTGCCCGGCGACGTACCGCATGGCGATGTACAGCACGCCGTCGGTCTCGCCGGCCTCGAACACCGGCACGATGTGCGGGTGGTCGATCGCCGCGGCCGCCCGCGACTCGTGGACGAACCGCTTGCGGAAGGTGTCGTTGCGCGCCAGCTCCGGCGCCAGCAGCTTGAGCGCCACCGGGCGGTCCAGCCGCAGGTCGCGGGCGAGGTACACCACGGCCATGCCGCCCCGGCCGATCTCCCGCTCCACCCGGTAGTCCGCGATCCGCGTGCCGGTCAGCCCGGAGGGCCGCCCGGCCGGCAGCTCGGTGCTCCCGGTACCGCCGTTCGCGGTGCCGCCGCCCATCAGCGCTCACGCCCGGCGCCGGTGCCGCCGCCGTCACCGTCGCCGGGCCACTCCACGACCCGCGTCGGCTCGTGCGCGACGGCCGCCTCGCGCGCCGGGGGTCCGGCCGGCTCCGCCGGCACCTCCGGCGCTTCCGGCACCTCCGGCGCGGCGACGACACGCGTGGCCTCCGGGTCGCCGTCCCGGTCACCGCCGGGGCTCGGCGCCTGCACCGCGCGGGTGGCGTCCGCGGCACCCGCAGCACCCGCCGAGGCACCGGTCGTATCGGCCGTACCGGCCGTGCCCGTCGTACCGGCCGCGCCGGGGCCGCCGGTGGCCCCGGACGCGGGGGCCGCGCTCGCCGAGGGGCCCGACGACGCCGCGTAGGTGCTCATCCTGCGCCCGTCGCAGTACACCCAGCGCTCGTGCTCGGCGTCGTACAGCCAGAGCGCCTCCCCGTCGACGACCACGCCGGCCCGCAGGCCGCGCGTGCGGCGGCGGAAGTCCTCGCCGTCCGTCCGGCCCGACACGAGCTCCTCCGCCGCCCGCCGGTAGCGGCCCAGCGACTCCTCGACCCGGCCGAGCAGGGGCCGCGGATCGGCCGCCCGGCTCGTCGGCTGCCCGGCGGCCGGCGGATCGGCCGGTACGGCGACCAGCAGGCGGCCGTCCACCCAGGCGGTCCAGCCGTTGGAGCACAGGATCCGCCCCCAGTCGCCGACCCGGTCGACCAGCTGCACCGGCAGGAACGGGTCCAGCGGCTCCGTCGGCCGCGCCGGGTCGGGCGCCTCCCAGGCGGGCAGGCCCCCGCGCGGGACGACGTGCGTCGGCCGGAAGTCCGGGCTCGTGGGGTGGGCGACCATGAACCGCCTACTTTCGCATGATCACGGGCTCGTGCCGGCGCAGCAGCCGGGCGACCAGGACCCCGAGGACGAGGCTCAGCACCACCAGCATCCCCACGTCCAGCAGCCACGCGCCCAGGGAGTGCTCGAACAGCGGGTCCGCCGTCTTCTCGCCCGGCACGATCCGCCCGATGCCGATGGTCGACCCCATCGCCCCGAACGCCCACCGTGACGGCACCAGCCACGCCAGCTGCTCGACGACGAGCGAGCCGCTGATCGTCAGCAGCCCGCCGCAGAAGACCACCTGGACGATCGCGAGGAGCACCAGCAGCGGCATGGTGACCTCCTCCTTGCGCACCAGCGCGGACACGAACAGGCCGAGCATCATCGCGGTGAAGGCCAGCAGCGCCACGGCGACCACGATCTCCACGAGCGGCGGCATCAGCACGCCCTCGCCGCGCGGTGCGTTCAGCGGGACGCCGACGAGCGCCACCAGGGTGAGCACCACCGCCTGGACGACCGTGATCGTGCCGAGCACCACCACCTTGGACATCAGGTACGCCGATCTGGAGAGGCCGACGGCTCTCTCCCGGCGGTAGATGGTGCGTTCCTTGACCAGCTCCCGCACCGCGTTGGCTGCGCCCGTCAGGACCCCGCCGACGCAGAGGATGAGCAGGACGTTCATCGTGGACTCGGGCCCGAGGCGGCCCTCCGACAGGGCCCGGGCCATCGCGCCCATCACGAACGGCAGCGCGATCATGATGGCGAGGAAGGTCCGGTCCGCGCCGAGCGCGGCCGCGTACCGCCGTACGAGCGTACGCAGCTGGGCGCCCCAGCTCTGCGCCTTCGGCGGCGGCAGCGGCGCGGGCGCCGCCGCTTCGGGGGCCACGTCCGCGTCCGACGGCTGCGGCGGCGGCCGCATGGCCCCCTCGATGTACCGCTGGTGGTAGAAGGAGCCGCGGTACTGGGCCGCCCAGTCGCGGTCGCGGTCGTTCTCGAACGCCTCGAACGCCTCGGGCCACTGCGCGAACCCGAAGAAGCCGAGCGCGTCCCCGGGCGGCCCGTAGTAGGCGATCCGCCCGCCGGGCGCGAGGACCAGCAGCCGGTCGCACACGTCGAGGCTCAGCACGCTGTGGGTGACGACGATGACCGTGCGGCCGTCGTCGGCGAGCCCGCGCAGCATGTGCATCACCGACCGGTCCATGCCCGGGTCGAGGCCGGAGGTCGGCTCGTCGAGGAAGAGCAGCGACGGCTTCGTCAGCAGTTCCAGCGCGACGCTGACCCGCTTGCGCTGGCCGCCGGAGAGGCTGTGGATCGGTTGCCCCGCCCGCTCCTCCAGGCCCAGCTCGCGGATGACCTCCTCCACGCGCGCCCGCCGCTCGCGCCTCACCGTGTCCTCCGGGAAGCGCAGCTCGGCGGCGTACGACAGGGCGCGGCGCACGGTCAGCTGGAGGTGCAGGATGTCGTCCTGCGGTACGAGCCCGATGCGCTGGCGCAGCTCGGCGTAGTCGCGGTACAGGTCCCGCCCGTCGTACAGGACGGTCCCGTGCTCGGCGGGCCGCTGTCCGGTCAGCGCGTTGAGGAGCGTGGACTTGCCGGCACCGCTCGGCCCGACGACGGCGAGCAGGGCCTTCTCGCCGACGGGGAAGCTCACCCCGTCGAGGAGCGTCTTGCGGCCGTGGTCGACCGTGACGGACAGGTCCTGCACGTCGAGCGAGACCTCACCGGTGTCGGTGAACTCCACGAGCCGGTCGCCGATCAGGCAGAACGCCGCGTGTCCGATGCCGACGATGTCGTCGGGTTCCACCCGGGCACGGGTCACCCGCCGCCCGTTGAGGAACGTGCCGTTGTGGCTGCCGGTGTCGTGGATCCAGTACGTGCCGTCCGGGTGCGCCTCCAGCTCGGCGTGGCGGCGCGAGACCGTCAGGTCGTCGACCACCAGGTCGTTGTCGGCGGCGCGCCCGATGCGCAGGGTGCGGGCGGTGGGCAGCGGGCGGACGGAGGTGGGCTGCCGGAAGGTGCCGGTCGCGGCGGGCATCGACACGGAGGACGGCCGGGGCGGGGGCGGGGCCGTCGGCTCCCCGTGTGCCGCCGCGCCCTGCGTGGCCCGTCCGTGCGGTGACAGCACGGCGCACGGCCCTTCGGTGGGGTGCCCGAACCGGATGACGCTGCCGGGCCCCACCTCCCAGGCCCGTACGCGCCCGCCCTCGGTGAAGGTGCCGTTGGTGCTGCCGTCGTCGTGCACGGTCCAGTGGCCGCCGTCGGCGCGCAGGTCCGCGTGGTGCCACGAGATCCGGGCATCGGTGAGCACGATGTCGCTGGTGGGGTCGCGCCCGACGCGGTAGACCCGGTCCGGGGTGAGGACGGTGCTGTCCCCGTCGATGTCGAGGACCAGCTCGGGTGCGGTGGGCGCGAACGGCCGCTCTCCCATAGGGGAATTCTATCGGTCTGCCCCGGTATGCGCAGATCGGTGGGCCGTCAGCAGCAGCCGCGCCGCCTCGCGCGCCTCGCGAGCGGGCTCGGGCGAGCCCGTGAGGGCGGCCGTGGTGATCGCGCCCTCGGCGAGGAGCGCGATCTGCGCGCCGGCCGCCGGGGCGGCCCCCGCCTCCGCCACCAGGTCGTCGACCTGCCGCCGGAACGCCTCCTTGTGGGCGCGCGCCGCCCGGGCGACCTCGGGTGAGGAGCCCAGCTCACCGAAGGCGTTGACGAACGCGCAGCCCCGGAAGCCCGGTTCCTCGAACCACCGCCCGAGCCAGTCGAAGACCGCGAGCACCCGCGCGGCGGGCGAACCGTCCGCGCCCTCCACGTACGCCGCGAGCGCGTCCCGCCAGCGGGCGTCGCGCCGCAGCAGGTACGCCTCCACGAGCGTGGCCTTCGAGGGGAAGAGCTGGTACAGCCGTCGCAGGGTCACGCCGGACGCCGAGCGGACGGCGTCCATCCCGACCGCCTGGACGCCCCGGCCGTAGAAGAGCTCCTCGGCCGCGTCGAGGATGCGCTCGCGGGCGGCTTCTTCGTCCATCGCTCCACTCCCCGGGGCGTCCTGGGCCCCTTGTGTGAGAACCATCGTTCTCGTAGGGTATCCAACGAGGTGAGAACGCTCGTTCTCACGCGAGAGGAGACCACCGTGCGCCCGCCCCTGCCGCCGTTCACCGAGGAGTCCGCCCGCCTGAAGGTGCAGCTCGCCGAGGACGCCTGGAACACGCGCGACCCCGAGAAGGTGGCCCTCGCCTACACGCCGGACTCCGAGTGGCGCAACCGCGACCGGTTCCTCCACGGCCGCGAGGAGATCGTCGCCTTCCTGACCGACAAGTGGCGGCGCGAGCTCGGCTACCGGCTCCGCAAGGAGCTGTGGGCCTACACCGACGACCGGATCGCCGTCCGCTTCGAGTACGAGTACCACGACGCCGACGGCCGGTGGTTCCGCGCGTACGGCAACGAGAACTGGGAGTTCGACGGGCAGGGACTGATGCGCAAGCGCTACGCGAGCATCAACGAGCTCCCCATCACCGCCGCCGAGCGCCGGATCGCGCACGCCCCCCGAATAACCCGTCCGGCGTGATTCGGTCCGCCGCTCCTGGGAACGCGAACACCGCGCGTACCCCGCGCCACCGCGACGTTCAGGAGTAAGGACCGACATGACCGATGACCGCCGGCGCCCCGACGACCCCGTCACCCGCCACCCCCGGCCCGACTTCCCCGACCAGGAGCAGCCCCACCCCGGGTACACCGAGGCGATGACGCCGCGGCCGGACCACGGCGAGGACTCGTACCGCGGCAGCGGCCAGCTGGCGGACCGGGCCGCCGTCGTCACCGGCGGCGACTCCGGCATCGGCCGGGCCGTCTGCCTGGCGTACGCGCGCGAAGGCGCCGACGTCCTCTTCACCCACCTGCCCGAGGAACTCGACGAGGCCCGCGAGACCACGCGCCTGATCGAGGCGGCCGGGCGCAAGGCCGTCGCCGTGGAGTGCGACATCAGGGACGAGGGCCAGTGCCGCGACCTGATCGACCGCGCCGCCGCCGAGTTCGGCCGCATCGACATCCTGGTGAACAACGCCGCCTTCCAGATGGCCCAGCCCGACGGGATCGAGGCCATCACGACGGAGCAGTTCGACCGGGTGATGAAGACCAACCTCTACGGCATGTTCTGGCTCACCAAGATGGCGCTCCCGCACATCCCCAAGGGCGGCTGCGTCATCAACACCACCTCCGTGCAGGCCTACCAGCCGAGCCCGCCCCTGCTCGACTACGCCATGACCAAGGGCGCCATCGTCAATTTCACGCAGGGGCTCGCCCAGATGCTCGCCCCGCGCGGCATCCGCGTCAACGCCGTGGCCCCCGGCCCCGTCTGGACGCCGCTGATCCCCGCGACCATGCCGGACACCACCGAGTTCGGGAAGCAGTCACCCCTCGGACGCGCGGCCCAGCCCGTCGAGATGGCGCCGGCGTACGTCTTCCTCGCCTCGCCGAACGCGAGCTACATCACCGCGGAGATCGTCAACGCCACCGGGGGCACACCCCTGCCGTGATACGCCCGGCCGCGAAGAACCGCCATCCGACAACACGACGAACAGAGCGACGAACAGAACGACGAACAGGGCGACGAACAGAGCGGCGGGCATGGCGGCGGGCAGGGAGGCGCGTCGGCTGGGAGGCGACCACCGTCGGGCGCTCCGTGCGGCGGGCGCTGACCGGCCCCGGACCGGAGCGGGACAAGGCCGTCCAGTCCCTCAAGGCCGCCGGGGCCGCCATCCTCGCCTGGGCGGTGGCCGGCTGGTGGTGGCAGGCCCCGCTCGCCCTGATGGCTCCCTGGACCGCCGTCGCCCTCGTCCAGTCCACCGTCTACCGCTCCCTGCGCACCGGACTCCAGCAGGTGGTCCTCATCGCCGCCGGCACGGTCCTGGCCGCCGCCGCGATCGGCCTCACCGGGAACACCATGGCGGCGATGGCACTCGCCCTGCCCGTGACCGTGCTGCTCGGCAACTACGGCCGCTTCGGCGACCAGGGCCTGTACGCCTCCACCACCGCGCTCTTCGTGCTCGTCTACGGCTCCTGGAGCGGGACGGACATCCTGCACCGGCTGCTGGAGACGCTCCTCGGCGCGGCCATCGGCATCGCCGTGAACGCGCTGGTCCTGCCGCCGGTGCACCTGCGCGACGCCCATCACGCGCTGTGCCGGCTGCCGGGAGACAGCGCCGGACTGCTGCGCGCCATGGCCGACGAGATGCGGTCCGGCCACGACCGGAGCCAGGCCGACGAGTGGCACCGCCGCGCCCGCAGGCTCACCGGCCGTCTCGCCGCGCTGCGCGACGCCCGCACCTGGACCCGCGAGAGCTACCGCCTCAACCCCGCCCACCGCATCCGCCGGCTGCCCGGCCCCGCACTGCCCTCCACCGAGTGGGACGCCGCGTGGGAGCGGGTCGTCGACCACCTGACCTCCCTCACCGCGCTGCTCGCCGAGGCGGCGGGCGAGCAGCCGCGGTTCGCCCCGCCGCCGGACCGCGTCCTCGCCGACGTACCGCCGCTGCTGGACGCCCTGGCGGACGCCTGTGAGGCCGACTGCGCCGCCCTCACCCGGGCGGATGAGGACGAGGGACGGACCGACGCCGCGCGGGAGCGCCGGCAGGCGCTGGACCGCGCCTGGGAGGCCCACCGACGGCTCAAGGCCCGGCTCGCCGGGCAGGCCGGACGCGACGACGAGACAGCCACCTCGGTCGGCGGCCTCGCCGCCGAGACCCGCCAGTTGCTGCACGACCTGGAGAACGCACGCGTGACCTGACCCCTGACCCCTGGCACCCCGGCCCCCTCCCGCTCGCGTTGCGGCGTATCCCGCCGCGCGGGAGGGTCGGGTCAGCGCCCGCGAGGAAAGCGACCGCGACCGCGAGGAAGAGGAAGAGACCCATGGCCATCGCGACGGTGAACCCCGCCACCGGCGAGACGCTGAAGACCTTCGACGCACTCGACGACGCCGGCATCGACCGGCGCGTGGCCGCCGCCGAGACGGCCTTCCGCGACTACCGCACCACCTCCTTCGCCGACCGCGCCCGCCTGCTCCGGCGCGCCGCCGACCTCCTGGAGGAGGACCAGGCGGACATCGCCCGCACCCTCACCACCGAGATGGGCAAGCCCATCGGCGCCGCCCGCGCCGAGGCCGCCAAGTGCGTCAAGGCCATGCGCTGGTACGCCGACCACGCCGAGCGCCTCCTCGCCGACGAGCACCCGCCCGAGGCGGACGTCCGGGACGCGGGCGCCGCCACCGCCCGCGTCCACTACCGGCCGCTGGGGCCCGTACTGGCCGTCATGCCGTGGAACTTCCCGCTCTGGCAGGTCGTACGGTTCGCCGCGCCCGCCCTCATGGCCGGCAACACCGGCCTCCTGAAGCACGCCTCCAACGTGCCGCAGACCGCCCTCTACCTGGAGGACCTCTTCCGCCGCGCCGGCTACCCGGAGGGCTGCTTCCAGACCCTGCTGATCGGCTCGCGCGCCGTCGAACGCGTCCTGCGCGACCCGCGCGTCGCCGCCGCCACCCTCACCGGCAGCGAACCGGCCGGCCGCTCCGTGGCCTCCATCGCGGGCGACGAGATCAAGAAGACCGTCCTGGAGCTCGGCGGCAGCGACCCGTACATCGTGATGCCCTCCGCCGACGTCGAGAAGGCCGCCACCGTCGCCGTCACCGCCCGCGCCCAGAACAACGGCCAGTCCTGCATCGCCGCCAAGCGGTTCATCGTCCACACGGACGTCTACGACGCCTTCGCCGAGCGCTTCACGGCCGGCATGGCGGCGCTCCGCGTCGGCGACCCGATGGACGAGTCCACCGACGTCGGCCCGCTCGCCAGCGAAGCCGGCCGCGACGGCCTGGCGGAGCTCGTCGACGACGCCGTACGCGCCGGAGCCACCGTCCTGTGCGGCGGCGGGCGCCCCGAGGGCCTGGCCGACCGGGGCTGGTTCTACGCCCCGACCGTGCTCACCGACATCACCCCGGAGATGCGCATCCACCAGGAGGAGACCTTCGGCCCCGTCGCCACCCTCTACCGCGCCGCCGGCCTCGACGAGGCGGTGCGCCTCGCCAACGACACGTACTTCGGGCTCAGCTCCAACGTCTGGACCCGCGACGAGGAGGAGCTGCGGCGCTTCGTCCGCGACCTGGAGGCGGGCGGCGTGTACGTCAACGGCATGACCGCCTCGCACCCGGCGCTGCCGTTCGGCGGCGTCAAGCGCTCCGGGTACGGCCGCGAGCTGTCCGGCCACGGCATCAAGGAGTTCTGCAACGCCACCACCGTCTGGCAGGCAGCCTGACGGTCCTTACAGCGGCTGGACGACCTCGTCCCCGGGCGGCGGCCCCGGCGGCGTGCCGTCGCCGAAGGGCCGGCCGCCCAGCTCCTCGCGGTGGTGCGGGGCGCGCCAGCCGCGCAGGTCCGGCCCGCGCGGGACGATCCGCGTCGGGTTGATGTCCTGGTGGACCTGGTAGTAGTGCCGCTTGATGTGGTCGAAGTCGACCGTGTCGCCGAACCCCGGCGTCTGGAACAGGTCCCGCGCGTACGCCCACAGCACCCGGTCCTCGGTCAGCTTGTTGCGGTTGCACTTGAAGTGGCCGTGGTACACCGCGTCGAACCGCACCAGCGTGGTGAACAGCCGGATGTCCGCCTCCGTGATGGTGTCGCCCACCAGGTACCGCTGCCCGGCCAGGTGCTCCGACACCTGGTCGAGCCGGGCGAACAGCCGGGCGTACGCCGCGTCGTACTTCTCCTGGCGCTTGGCGAAACCCGCCTCGTACACGCCGTTGTTGACGTCCCGGTAGATGCCGTCCATCCGCTCGTCGATCTCGTCCCGCAGCGCCTCCGGGTACAGGTCGGGCGCGCCGGGGCGGTGCAGGGCGCGCCACTCGGTCGCCAGGTCCAGCGTGATGCGCTGGTAGTCGTTGGTCACCAGCGCGCCGCTGTGCGTGTCGACGATCGCCGGGACGCTGACCGGGCCGTCGTACCCCTTCTCGCGCGCCCGGTACGCCTCGCTCAGGAAGCGGATCCCGAGCACCGGGTCGCGGCCGTCCGGGTCCAGGGTGAACCGCCAGCTCCGCTCGTCCTGGACCGGATCCGTCACCCCCAGCGACAGGGCGCCCTCCAGTCCCAGGAGCCGCCGGGCCACCAGGGCGCGGCTCGCCCAGGGGCAGGCGCGGCTGACGACCAGCCGGTAGCGGCCGGCCTCGACGCGCCGGCCGTCCCGCCCGTCGGCGGTGATCCGGTCCGTGAAACGGCTCGCGGAACGCGTCCACTCGGCGGATTGCTGCACCGTCGCCCACCCTTCCTCGCCCTGACGGCGTACGCGGGAATGCGCGCCGCACGCGAAGGGACGGGTACCCGCGCCGCGCCGCCGGCTATCGCCGCGTCACCCCTGCGGGGCCAGGGCCCGTCTTCCGGATCTTGCCGGGCTCGCGTGCCCTGGCACCGCACCTCGCCGCGTTGTCGTCGGTCGCCAATGCTCCGCAGTGGCTCCCTCCTCCGCCTTGCGATGTACGGCACCAGACCCCGCTCCCTTATCCGGCCTGATCCGAAAGACGGGCCCTAGCCGCCCCGTCGGCGGGCGCCCGCAGCGCCGGCACCGGGGCGACGCGGCGCTCACCGGGCTGGAAGTGCAGGATGATCAGGCGGGCGCCCGGGGCGGCCAGCGGCTGCGCGGCGCACAGGGTCACCCATCCGTGGCCGAGCTCGGCGTGGCGCAGGGGCCGCTCGTCGCCGTCCAGCCGGATGCGGCTGCTCGCCGACTCGTAGATCGGCGCGGCCACCGGGTCGGCCAGCACATCGCGCACGATGCCGCGCAGCGTCCGGTTGCCCGGGTCCGCGGCGAGCGCCACCCGCAGCTGCGGCAGCACCATCGGCGCCCACGCCTTCTCCCAGTCCGCCAGCACGGTCCGGGCCTCCGGCTCGACCGCCATCCACCGCATGGTGTTGGCGGGGACCTCGCGCCGGGGGAAGAGCGCTGCCATGAGGGCGTTGTGGGCGACCATGTTCCACGACCGGTCGCTGATGTACGCCATGTGGGAGAAGCCGTCCAGCACCGTCTGCCACACGCCCGGGATCTCCTCGCCGGAGCGGGAGTTGAGCGGATGCGGCGGGTCCTGGCCGAGGGCGTACCGCCACAGCGCGACCCACTCCTGCTCGGTCATGTTGAACAGCCGCGCCACGTCGTGCAGCAGGCCCACCGGCGGGTTGGCGTAGCGGCCCGACTCCAGCCGCCCGTACGTGTCCGGCGCGCGGTGCAGGAGCTGGTCGATCTGCGCCTGGGACAGGCCCGGGGCACGCCGTCCCTGCCGGGTCGGGCGGGACAGCCCGTGGCTCTCCGGTTTGATCATCGCGCGGCGCTCGCGCAGCAGGCAGCGCAGTGCCACCTTGTCCATGCGGTTCTTCCCCCAAGGTTCCCGAGGTTCCTGATCAGCCTGTACGAAGTGGGGCGGTCCGGTCACCGCGTCCCGGGCGCGGGCGGTGGCCGGAAACGGGGTCGGCCCGGCGAGGGCACGGCGTACGGGCTGGTGCATGGGGTGCGTCCGTTCATGGGCATACGGTGGTTCTGCGGCTCGGCGAAGGCCCGCGCCCGCGCGGCGGGAGCGGGGAGGGGCGCACGGGTACGCTGACCCGTCGAACGCCGACGATCAAGCGCCTGGGGAGTGCGTACCTGCGCACGGCGCACACACGCAGCCGCAGCGGGCCACCACAGGGGCCCTCGACGGGGGCAGGGGGACACGGGTGGGAGACAGAACCGGGCACGGACACGGGCACGGACACGGGCATGGACACGGGGCCAGGGGCGCGGGCGGGCGAGGGAGCGGGGGCACGAGCGGGGCCGGGGACGGGGGCGCGGTTTCGGCCGCGGCGACGGTGCTGTCGGCCGCCGCCAGGGAGCTGTACGCCCGCGTCACCCGCGGCGAGCGGGTGGAGGAGGCGGACGCCGACGCGCTGCGGGAGTTGACCGACTGGCGCCTGGTCGCCGTCGACCCGGAGGGCGCGCGGGCGCCGATCGCCCTGGACCCGCAGGAGGCGGGCCGCAGGCTCCTCGACGACGAGCTGCACGCCCTGGCCCTGCGGGCGGCCCGGATGGCCGAGATACCCGGTCTCGCCGACGAGCTCGGCGTCCACTTCGAGCGCGCCCAGTGGCGCTCCGGCTCCAGCAGCGAGTTCCTCGCGGAACCGGAGCAGATGGACGCCCGCATCGCGCAGGCCATCAGCCGCGCCGAGAGCGAACTGCTGATCGCCCGGCCCTGCGGCCCGCACAGCCCCGAGCTCGTCGAGAGCACCATGGCCCGCGAGTCCGTCGCGCTCGCCCGCGGTGTGCGCGTGCACACGCTGTACC
Source organism: Streptomyces sp. NPDC030862 (assembly GCF_055571835.1). NCBI lineage: Bacteria > Bacillati > Actinomycetota > Actinomycetes > Kitasatosporales > Streptomycetaceae > Streptomyces > Streptomyces sp. NPDC030862. The sequence goes on from NZ_JBVIEN010000013.1 coordinate 137,231, forward strand.
ACGACAGCGAGCGCGACGATCCGGCGACCCGCGGGTGGGTGACCGCCATGACCGCGAAGGGGGCGCGGTTCCGCACCCTCGCCGCCCCTTTCCAGCAGTGCGTCGTCGTCGACCGCCGCCAGGCCTTCATCCCCGACCACGTCGACAACTGCAGCCCCAGCCACGCGGCCTGGCACGTCGGTGACCGGGCTCTGGTCGCCTTCCTCGCGGAGGGCTTCACCGACGCCTGGCGCCGTGCCGACGTCTGGCACGGCGACCCCGGGGGAGCGGACGCCGAAGGCGGGGGTACGGGCGGGGGGCTCACCCCGCGCCAACGCGAGATCCTGAACGACACGGCCGCCGGCATCGACCAGCGCATCACCGCCCGCCGCCTGGGCATCGGCCTGCGCACCCTCAGCAAGGAGCTCGGACACCTCCGGGACCGCTGGGGCGTGCCGACGCTCGCCGCCCTCGCCTACCAGTGGGCCCTCTCCGACGAGCGTCGGCGGACGTGCCGCGAAGGCGGCCGCCGTCCCGGGCCGTGATCGCTTTTTCACCGAAGAACCGTCAGAAGAAATATCCGCGGACGTACGGCATCCTGAGCGAGGTCGGCCGGGCCGCCCGCAACAGGGCGTCACCGGTCCGCGACAGCCGCTATTACGGGGGGCGTTACCCGCGCCTCATGCCGGAACCGGGCAGCGCAGGGCACGGGCAGCGTGCCCTGCCGGGCATCGCGTGGGTACCGCAAGGTCGCTGCCAGGGCCTTGGCGGAACGCAGAGAGAGCCCCTCGTCTCGTTACACCCCCCGTGATAGGGCGTCACCCGCGTCACCCCTCCGGAGTCCCCGGAGCCGCCCGCCCGTCCCCCGGCGCCGGCTCGAACCACACCTCCTCGGGCCACGAGGCGTGCGCGAGGCGCCCGCCGTCCGGTACGTCATGGGGAGCGGGCAGCCCCACCCGGCGCGTGCGCAGCGTGACGCGCGTGGGGATGTACTCCAGGAACGACCGGGCGAACCACGGGTGCACCTCGTTGCGCGTGGCGAGCAGCAGGTGGATCCCGAGCCGCCCGCCCGTCCGCGCCACCCGCAGCAGCACGCTGCTCAGCTCCGGCTGCCGGGGCAGGATCTCCGTCACCTCGTCGACCGCGACCACCAGCCGCGGCAGGGCGGGCATCCCCGGCTCGGCGCTCCGCCGCGCCTCGTACGCCGCGATGTCCGGGCACTCCGCCGACGCCAGCGCGCCCTCCCGCAAACCCAGTTCGGCGACGAGCCGCTCCCGCAGGTCCAGCGCCCGGGACGGCACGCCGGACAGCCCCAGGGCGGCGCCGCTCATCGCCCGGCCCGCGTACCGCTCGAGGCCGCTGCGGCCGGTGAAGTCGGCGAGCAGCAGGCGCAGGCCGTCGGCCGGGTTGCGCCCGGTCAGCTGGCGCAGCACGGTGTCGAGGAACTCCCGGCGGCCCACGTCCAAGGCGCCCTGGCAGAGCATGTGCGGGCCGCTGCCGCCTGACTCGGGGCCGGCCAGGTCCACGCGTACCGGCCGGCCCGCCGCGCCCCGGCCGAGCACGACGCGCAGCCGGCGCCGCTGCGAGCCCCTGCTGTGGGCGATGTCGTTCAGGGTGTGCAGGACCTCCTCGGCGGTCGGGCGCCGCTCGGGCGCGGGATCGACGCAGTCGAGCAGGGCCTCGGCGAGCCGCGCGCCGGCGATCGGCTCCGCCTCCCGCCCGCCCTCGCGCCGGACGTCCGCCCATTCACCGGAGGCGGCCGCGAGCAGGATGGCGCCCATCGCGTACACATCGGAGGCCGGGGTCGGCGCCACCGCCTGGTCCGCCAACTCGGGTGCCTGGTAGGGCTGTTCCCGTGCGAAGACCTTCCGGTGCCTGCTCGGCCGGTCCGCCACGGTGGCGGTCAGCCAGCCGGTGATCCGCACCTCCCGGCCGGCGATCAGCACGTTCCCCGGTACCAGCGAGCCATGGACCAGGCCCTTGCGATGTGCCCGGACCAGGCCGTTCGCGAACTGGCGGGCGATGGCCAGCAGGCCGTCCTCGTGCAGGGGCCCGTAGCGGCTCACGAACCGCCGCAGGCCGGGCGCCGGCCCGGGCTCCTCCTCGTCGTCCCGGGCGCACTCGACGGCCACCCAGGGCCGGACCGCACCGACGTCGTGGGCGAGCAGCCGGGGCGCGTGGACGCCGGCCATCCGGTTCAGCGCGACGACCTCCCGGGCGACCAGGTCGGTACCGCGCAGCGTGGGATCGTCGATGCGCCGGATGACCACGGGGGTGCCGTCGCCGTCGAGGGCGAGGAACAGCCCGAGCCCCGTCCACCCCCGCCGGTGCTCGGCGAAGACCGTGTACGGCAGCTCGTGGGCCCCGGTGAAACGGGGGTCACCGGGGCGTACGGGCGCCCAGTCGGATCCGGTCAGGCGCAGCGGTACGTCCGGCCGGTCCCACGGCCCCTCGGGACCGGCGGCCGGCGGGGCCGGCGGCGCGGGGACGGCCACCGTCCCGGCCGCCGGGGCGGGCGCCGCGACACCGAGCCGGCGCATCACCCGCTCGTCCACCCAGCCGAAGGGACGCGGCCCGTCCACGGCCACCCGCTCGGGCCCCTCCGGGTGCGGCAGCCAGGCGGGGAAGTCGGGGGAGGCCCCGGCCAGTCGGGCCAGCCGGGCCGTGACCGCCCTGGTGGTCCGCACCAGTTCGGCGGGTGGAACGGTGCCGAGCAGGATCCGGCGCGTGTCCTCGCGGAAGTCGAACTCACGGTGGTGCGGCAGGCCGTGCGCCCCCGGCTCGTCCCGGTGCATGAGCCCGCCGAGGAAGACCTCCGCCAGGTGGCTCGTGTCCACCGCCGGGGACATGGCGCCCTGCACCAGCCGCATCACCGGCACCGGCAGCGGCGCCACCGCCGCCAGGTGCGCGGCCAGCCGGTACGCCTCCGGGGACGCCGCCTCCCGGAACCGCAGCACCGCCTCGGGAGTACCCTCCCCGCCCGCGCGTACGGGCGTGCCGTCGCCCCCTGGCGGCGTAGCCCCGGCGTCCGTCCCGGGCCGGGCGAGCAGCGGCAGGACGGCACTGCCCCCGGGGGATCCGATCAGCGCCGCCCAGGCGCCGACCGACGCGGGCGTCGCCTCCAGCACCGGCACCGGGATCCCGTCGAACGGAGCCAGTTCGGGCGGCAGCACCGGGTCCGCGACCTGCCAGGAGCCGCCCGCCGCGCCCCGGCGGCGCGTGGTGACCTTCCACCGCTCGGCGCGGATGCCCGAGCCGCCCCACAGCCGCGGCGGCAGCACCTGCAGCACCGCGGCCGGGCCGGTCGCCGCCGCCCGCTCCAGCGCGGTGTGCATCCGGCCGTCGCGCCACGCCGCGCCCACGCCGTCGCTCACCACGAGCAGCAGCGTGTTCCCGGACGGGTCGCCGACGGTGGACAGCGACAGCGTGGCGGGCCCGTCGCCGAAGGGGCGGTGGCGCAGCCGCGGGCCGCCCGGGCTCCGGCTGTCCAGCCCGAAGACGCGGATGTCCCGGAACGCCCCGCTGCGCTCCATCAGCACCCGTACCTCGGCCGCCAGCCGCTGCCACAGCAGCATGGACACGCCGTCGTCGACGAGCATCACCAGGTCGAGCCAGCGCGTCACGGCCGGCCGGACCACCGCGTCCGGCAGCCCCGTCTCGGCCATCACCGCGACCGTGGCCGGCACGTCCAGCTCCCACCGCAGCGCGTCCGGGCGCCGGTGCCGCAGCGGCCGCAGCGCCCGGCCCAGCCGCAACTCGGCACCGCCCAGCGCCTTCTCGCCCGGAGCGCGTACCGGCATCGCCGGGACCTCGGCGGCGGAGCGCTCCCGCCGCGCCGCCGGAACGGGCGCGGCGTGCAGGGCCCCGGACCCGCCCGGCGGCGCATCGGACGGCTCCGACGGCCCGGGAGCCTCCGGCGGCTCGCCCGACGGGCCGGGCCGGTCCGGGCCCGGGTCCCGGGGCTCCGGGCCGGGCGGGGGCTCAGCGGTGGAGGCCGGCCCGGCCGCGCCGGGGAGCGGGCCCGCGGACGGCAGCCGCGCCGCCAGCCACAGCGCGTCCAGCAGCTCCTCGGCCGACAGCTCCGCCCCGCAGTCCGCCAGGACGTCCCGCACCCGCTCCAGCACCGGTCACACCGTCCCGCCGAGCCGGTGGAGCACGGCGTCCAGCAGCCCGTCGGCGTCGAGGTCCACACCGCCCCGGCGCAGGAAGACCGCGTTGAGCAGCTGGTCGGTGGCGAGTTCGCCGCGCGCCCGGCGGGCGAGGAAGGCGCGCATCAGGTCGTCGACGCCGTCCAGCCCGGAGGCGCCGCCGCCGTCCCCGGCGCCCGCCGCGTCCAGGTGCGCCCGGACGATCGCGCGCAGCCGCTCCTCGTCCGGCTCCGGCAGGTCCAGCCGTACGCAGCGGCGCAGGAAGGCGGGCGGGAAGTCCCGCTCGCCGTTGCTGGTGATGACGACGACGGGGAACTCCGCGCAGCACACCCGGCCCCGTACGACCTCGGTCCAGGAGTGCGGATCGGCCGTCATCACCCGTACCCGGGCCTGTTCCTCGGGCAGCCGGGCCAGCTCGGAGATCTCGAACTCGCCCTCCTCGAAGACGTTCAGCAGGTCGTTGGGCAGGTCGACGTCGCCCTTGTCCAGCTCGTCGACGAGCAGGACCCGCGGCCGTTCCGCCGGCACGAGCGCCGTGCCGAGCGGGCCGAGGCGCACGTACGAGCCGATGCCGGGGTCCTCGTCCGGCGCGCCGTCCCCGTCGAGGTCGCGGTCGCGCCGCAGGTTCGTCTCGCGCAGCCGGCCGATCGCGTCGTACCGGTAGAGCGCGTCCTGCAGCGTCGTACGGCTGTTGACCGGCCAGTGCAGCACGCGCCCGAGCGACAGCTCGTGGGAGAGGGCGTGCGCCAGCGAGGACTTGCCGGTGCCGGGCTGCCCCGTGACGAGCAGGGGCCGCCGCAGCAGCAGGGCGGCGTTGACCACATCCGCCTCGGCCGGGCCGATCAGGTACGGGCGCGGGCGGCGCGGCCCGCCGTCCGCCGAGCCCCTGAACCGCCGCCACGGGGGCGCTTCGGGGAACACGGGCGTACGGGGCCGCCCGTCGCCCCGGAACAGCCGCCACGCCTCGGCGCCGCCGCCGTCACCGTCTTCGCGTCCCGTGCCGGGACCGTTCACCGTCATCAGCCGTTCGCTTCCGTTCCGTGTCACGAGGGGTCGAGCAGTTCGAGGGAGTCCGGCACCGGCAGCCCGTCGTCCTCCCAGACCAGCGCGGGCCGCGCCGCCGAGGCGACCGAGGAGCCGAAGACCTCTTCCCGGAACTCCCGCACCCGCTCCGGCAGCTGGTGCAGCGGCCCGGCGGGCGCGAGCGCGTCGAGCCGGGCCGTGTCCGCGTGGCCGTCCGCCTCGCGGTCCCAGAGCACCACCGGCACGCCCAGCGCCAGGCACAGGTCCAGCAGCCGGTCCCGCTCCTCGCGCGGCCCGTGCAGCACCACCCCGGCGACGTCCTTGTGGCTCGTCTCCAGCCGCTGGTACAGCTGCTGCAGCGTCGCCGAGGTCTCGTCGACGACCAGCACCCCGGGGTGCCCGGCCGCCCAGCGGCGGCGCATCTCGGCGTCGCGGCGCGGGGAGCGGCGGCTCATCTCCGGGCAGCGCAGCGCCACCTGGTACTTGGCGCCGAGCGCCAGCCGCAGGCCCCCGAGGTCGGGGAAGAGGTCACCGAGCGCGCTGCCCGTGTCCCAGCCGTCGACCGGTAGTTGCAGCCCGTCGCGCCCCACGACGACGTCCACCCGCGTGACGGGGTACGGGTCGTCGCCCTGGCCGCCCTCCGCCGCCTCGCGCACCAGGCGGCCGATCTCCTCCGGGGCGCACGCGCCCTCCGGCGCCGCGACGGTCGCCGCCGTACCGTCCTGGCGCACCAGGCCCACCCGGCACCGGTAGCGGCCCGCGCCGCCCGGGTGTTCCGCAGCCGAGCCCTCGGGGGTCAGCCGGAGCACGATCCGGCTGACCGGCGACGAGCGGTGCGCGGCCCAGCCCGCCGCGTCGGCGCGGCGCTCCGCCAGGGCGACCGGGCTGATGCCGAGCCGCTGCGCGACCCGGTCGCACCAGCCGTGCAGGGAGTCGCCGGGCTCCCGGTCCGGCGCCGCCGACGCCACGAACGCGGCGAGCCTCAGCAGCGCCGGCACCGGTGGCGCGCCCCCGTCGGGCGCCGGGCCGTCCGGGTACCCCTCCAGGCTCAGCACCACGGCGTCGAGGTCGGCCTCCGTGAGGCGGCCCGAGGCCGCCAGCGGCCCCGGCAGCACCATGTAGCGCAGGGCCTCCCGGGCGGCGCGCGGCACCAGCGTGGCGTCGGCGGCGGTGACCCGGCGCAGGTCCTCCAGCAGGCTGCGGTGTTCCCCGACGGACAGCAGCCGGACGTTCTCCTCCAGCCGCCCCAGCGCGAGCAGGCTGTCGAGCGCCTCACGGTCGGCCGGGCCGCGGACCGCGGGCGCGAGCGACTCGGTGAGCGTCGCCAGGGCCCGCTCCTCGGTGGCCAGGAACTCCGCCAGCTCCTCCACCGTGGGCGCCGCGCGCTCCTCGGGCGGCGGCACCGGGCGGCCCAGCGCGGCCGCCAGCGTCCGGGCGTGGTCCGCGCGCCGCCCGGGATCGTCCAGCAGCGCCCGCAGCACGGGAGCGAGCCCCGCCGCCGCACGCGCCACGTCCGGTCCGGCAGACCACGGGCCCCGGTCGGCGCGGCCCGCGACGGCGCACTCGTCGAGGACGTCGGCCGCCCCGGCGCGGGCCAGCTCCTCGCGCACCGCCTGCCACGGCACCGCCCAGCTGCGCCGTACGGCCTGCTGGGCCCGTAACGGCTGGGTCTCGTCGGGCATGAGGTGCGCCACCACGAGTCCGGCGACCGAGGAGGCGTCCTGCGTCCACAGCGGACCGCCGCTGTAGCCGGGCCCGATGGCCGCGCCCGACAGCCGCCCGTCGAGGTAGCCGTACCGGCCCTCCTTCAGGCGGACGACGATGTCCGCGAAGGTGATGGCCTCACCGCCGCCGTGCCAGGCCCGCAGCTCCTGGCCCTCCTCCATGTCCCGCCACACCACGGGCCGCAGCCAGGACGGCGCCGGCTCGTCGAGGTCCAGGACGGCGAGGTCGCCCTCCCACTCCAGCGCCGAGGGCCGCCGCTGCGGGGGCACCCACACGGATACGGTCGCCGTGCGGTGGCCCGTCGCGCCGGAGCCGCGGAAGGCGACGGTGAGCGGCCCGGCGGAGGCCGGTCGCTCGGCGGCGTACAGGTCCTTGCCGAGCGCGTCGTTGACGACATGGGCGCAGGTCAGGACGCGGCGGGGGGAGAGGAGCGCGGCGGCGCCCGCGGCCTTGGCGCTGCCCTCGTACAGCAGGGAGACGCGGGTGCCGGCGGCGGCCGGCCGGCGGAACCACGTCATCCGTGCCGGTCCTGCGGGTGCTGAGGGTGTTGCGGGTGCTCGGCTCCGGCGGGCAGTCCGGCACCGTGCTGCCAGGTCGCCGACACCGTCATCGTCGCGTTCCCGTTGGCGCCGACGATGCCCAGCTTGAGGTCCTGCCCGATCTGGACGCCGAACTCCACCGTCAGCTCTTGGGGCGGGTTCGGCGCGCTCACCACCGCCGTGTGCACCTCTTCGAGGAGCGGGCCCAGCGGACGCAGCGCCGTGCGCAGGGCGTCGACCGCGAGCGCGGCCGTGCGGCCCCCGCCGCGGGCCACGGGCGTGGCGGTGCCGAACCCACCGGGCAGGTCCGGCCCGTCACCCGGTTCCGGGGCCGGGCCGCCGCCGGGCGGCGGTGTTCCGGTGTCGGACAGCTCCACCCGCAGTGCGGCACCGGCGAGATCGAGTTCTGCGTATTCGGGCATGCCGCCATTGTGTCCGATCATGGACGCGGGCTGGTCGGGGTTTCCGCAAGCACGCGCAACTCCGCTACAAAACCAGCCAGTTCCGGTACGCCGCGGCACCGATCGGCGGACGGCCGGACGCTGTGACGCGCCCGGCCGCCCAACCACCCGGTCTGTACGGCTCGTTCGGACCGGTCGGCCCGTCCGGCTCCCGTCCGGCTCCCGGCCGGCTCCGGGCCGGCTCCGGGGCCTAGCGGATGCCGGCGAAGGACTTCCAGCCGGTGCCGATCTTGGTGCCGTCGCCGATGGTGCCCTTCCCGGTGCCGTTGTAGCGGTAGAGGTCACCGGTGGTGTGGCGCCCCAGGATGTCGGCGTTCCCGTCCCCGCTGAGGTCGCCGATGCCGACGAAGTCGACGAGGGCGCCCCAGCGGGACCCGATCTTGGCGCCGTCGCCGATGGTGCCCTTGCCGGTGCCGTTGTAGCGGTAGAGGTCGCCCGTGGCCGTCCGCGCGAGGAGGTCGGCGTTCTTGTCGTTGTCGAGGTCACCCGCGCCGACGATGGTGAGCCCCTTCCACTTGGTGCCGATGCGGACGCCCGCGGAGAGGGTGCCGTGCGCGGTACCGGTGTAGAGGAGGAGGTCGCCGGTGGCGGTCTGACGGGCGACCAGGTCGGGGAGGGTGTCGCCGTTGAAGTCACCGGAGTACGTCAGGGCGTCGACATCGGTGAAGCCGGTCCCGATCCGCGTGTGCGGCAGTTCCGGCGTGACGGCCTGGCCCCGCGGCGGGCTGTACTGGAGGAGGTCGCCCGCGGCGGTGCGCACCAGGGTGTCGTTGGCGCCGTCGGCGTCCAGGTCCCCGAAGGGGACGAAGGTCGTGTCGGCGGGCCAGGTCCCGCCGCTGACGCGGGTGGAGACGGTACCGGCGGTGGTGCCCCGGTAGACGGTGAGCGCTCCCGTGGTGCTCTGGGCGTAGAGGTCGGGAAGGCCGTCTGCGCCGACGTGGTCGCGGTGCCTGGCGGCAGCGGGGGGCCGCGTGGCGGGCGGCAGCATGGCCGCGCCCCATACCTGGTGGATCTCCGCGCCCTTGTCCGTCGTCCCGGTCGTGCGGTTCCACAGGACGACGGCCCGGCCGTCGGCACCGGTCGCGCTGTGGCCGCGACCGGCGGCCGCGTCGATCCGGCCCAGGATCAGCGGCCGTCCCCAGGCGCCGCCCGTGCGCTGGGCGACCGTCAGCTCTCCGTCGCCGCCGGTCCACAGGGCGGTGACCGTCCCGTCGCCGCCGACGCTCGGGGACCAGATCCCGCCGACGTACGACTCCGTCAGCGTGTGCGGCGCCGACCAGGCACCGGCCGCCGAACGGGTCGCCGTACGCAGCGCGGAGAAGTCCTTCCACAGGGCCGTCACCGCGCCGTCCGGGCCGAGCTGAGGCGTGCCGGAAGCGTACGGGCGCCCGTCGGAGGGGGCCGTCTCCGCGGCGCCCCACGGCGCGCCCGCCGCGGGGCGGTAGGCGAAGCGGTGCGTGTCGCGGCCTTCCGACCAGCTCAGGAGGGTGGCTCCCGACGCGGACGACTGCAGGGTCAGGTCGCCGACGAGCGCGGAATCGGTCCCCTCGACGCCCCGGGGCGTCTCCCACGCGGTCGCGCCCGGGGCCAGGGAGGCGATCCGCACGCGGAGGCGGTCGTCGGCGAAGTCGTCCTTCCAGGCGACCGTGACGGTGCCGTCGGGCCGGACCGTCGCGGCCGACGTGAGGACGAGGGCGTCCGACAGCTTGACGGGCGCGGACCAGGCCGCGCCGGGCGCCGGGCGCTCGGAGACGTACAGCCCCCTGGTCGCGTCGCCCTGCGCGGGGTCGCCGAAGCTGCCCCACACCGCCACGAGGCGTCCGCCGGGGCCGCTCGCGAGGGTGTACCCGGCCGGATGCGCCGCGGTCGACACCTGCGCGGCGGGCGTCCACGACGCCGCCCCGGCGAGCAGGGTGGACGAGCTCAGGGTGTAGCCGGAACCACCCCAGTGGTGCCAGGCGACCGTCGCCGAACCGTCGGTGCCGGCGGTCAGTTCGGCGGAGTACACCTCGCCCTTCGTGGCGGCCACGAGGACCGGGGCGCTCCACGCGGTGGCCTGCGCCGGGCGGGTGGCGGCCCAGAGCTCCTGGTCGCCGTGGCCCGCGTCCCGGCTCCACACCGCGACGGCGGTGCCGTTCGTGGTGATCCGCACGTCGTGCACGGAGTGGTGCACGCCCGCCTCCGTCAGCGCCGCGGGTCCGCCCCACGCGCTCGGCGTCGCGGCGCCGGCCGGTGCCGCCGCCACGACGGTCACGGCGGCCCCCGTGCCGACGATCCCCAGAGTCAGCGTGGACGCCACGGCCACGCTGACGAGCCTGCTTCTCCCCATCGGAAAATCTCTCCATACCGGTGGTCACGGCATGGCGAGGCGACGACCCGCGCGGTTCGCGTGCCGCCTTGGTGTGTGAAGTCCCCCGGTTCCCGGCTGCTTCTTCTCCCCATGCACATCCAGTGATCAAGGAGCCTAACAGCAGACAGAGCGGTCACTCGAACCTGTTTTCGGGGCTTTCAGTCGTAGAAGAACAGCTGCAGGTCGTCCATGGACCCCGGTCCGTGCAGGAAGCACTCGGCCGCCGCGATGTCGGCTTCCGCGGGCGGCCCGCCGCCGCTCACGAGTTGCTTCATCCACACCTCGCCCTGCCGGCCGACCGCGTAGATGCCGGACAACAGCTCCGCCATGCCCGCCGGCTGGGGCGGGGTGCGTCCGGCGATCGGCTGGAGCTCCCAGCCGCCCGCCCGGGCGGCCAGCCGGAGCGCGCCGGCCCAGTTGGCGACCCGCCCGATCCGCACGTGCCAGCTGTCCTCGGGGAAGGGAGGGAGCCGTCCGTCGTGCAGGGGATTGGTCGCGGCCGTGATGTCCGCCAGGACCTGGCGTTCGACGGCGTCGCGCACCCAGCGGCCCTCCTGCGATTCCTCGATGGCGGCGCCCCACCACTCCCACGCGTCCTCGACCCGCCTCTTGAAATCGTCCGCGTCCGTCTCATCCATGCCGCGCAGCCTTCCACACGGGGGAGAGGGCGGTTCAGCCCGCCCCCTGCGGTGCCCGACGGGTGCGGGTCCAGGTGAGCAGGTCGTCGGCCGACCAGGTGTTGATCACGCGGTCGGCCGGTACGCCGCACTCCTCGGCGCGGGCGCAGCCGATGATCTGCCAGTCCAGCTGGCCGGGGGCGTGGGCGTCGGTGTCGACGGCGAAGAACACCCCGGCCGCCACCGCCTCGCGCAGCAGCCGCCGGGGCGGGTCCAGGCGCTCGGGGCGGCTGTTGATCTCCACCGCCGTGCCCGACTCGGCGCACGCCGCGAAGACCGCGTCCGCGTCGAAGTCCGACTCCGGCCGCTTGCCGCCGACGAGCCGGCCGGTGCAGTGGCCCAGCACGTCCACCAGCGGGTTGCGTACGGCCCTGACCATGCGCCGCGTCATGGCGGGCCCCTCCATCCGCAGCTTGGAGTGGACGGAGGCCACCACCACGTCGAGCCGGTCGAGGAGTTCCGGCTCCTGGTCGAGGGTGCCGTCCAGCAGGATGTCGCACTCGATGCCGGTCAGCAGCCGGAAGGGGGCCCACCGCTCGTTCAGCTCCGCCACCACGTCCAGTTGCTCCCGCAACCGTTCGGCCGACAGGCCCCGGGCCACCGTCAGCCGGGGCGAGTGGTCGGTGAGCACCGCCCACTCGTGGCCGAGCGCCGCCGCGGCCCGGCCCATCGCCTCGATCGGGCTGCCGCCGTCGGACCAGTCCGAGTGCAGGTGGCAGTCGCCGCGCAGCGCCGCCCGCAGTTCCGTCCCGAGCGTGGCCGCCTCACCCGCCTCCTCCTCCAGCCGCTTCAGGTACGCCGGGACCTCGCCGGTCAGCGCCTCGCGCACCACCTGCGCGGTCTTCGGCCCGACGCCCTTGACCCGCTCCAGCGTCCCGGCCGCCGCGCGTTCGGCCACCTCGCCGTCGCTCAGGGCGGACAGCGCCGCCGACGCCGTACGGAAGGCCCGCACCCGGTACGTCGGTGCCTGCGACCGCTCCAGCAGGAACGCGATCCGGTCCAGCGCCTCGACGGGGTCCATCACGCGGCTCCCGGGCGCCGGGCCGACGGGCCGATCTCGCACCACACGGCCTTGCCCTCACCGCGCGGCTCCACGCCCCAGCGCAGCGCCAGCGCGTCCAGGAGCAGCAGCCCGCGCCCGCCCGTCGCCGCCTCGCCCGGCGAACGCCGCCGAGGCCACGCGCTGGAGCGGTCCTGCACCGACAGCCGCACCCGCCGCACCGGCTCCGGCAGCACCTCCAGGGTCAGCACCGCGCCACCCTCCGTGTGCAGCAGCACATTGCCCAGCAGCTCGCCGGTGACGAGCTCCGCGTCGTCCGCGAACTCCCGCATCCCCCAGTCGCGCAGCGCCCGCCGCACCACCGCCCGCGCCTCCGACAGGCCCTGCGGGTCCGCCTGGTGGATGTACTGGTGGATGCGCGGCGCCCGGGTCGTGCCGGGGTCCGGGCTGCGCCGCAGCACCAGCAGCGCCACGTCGTCGCCGGCGCCCCACCGCTCCCAGAACCGCTCCGAGAGGTGGTCGGCCAGCGCCTCCGCGCCCGGCGGGCCGCTGCTCACCGCCCGTTCCAGCGCGGCCAGGCCCTCGCCGATGTCCACGCCCGGCTGCTCGACCAGGCCGTCGGTGCACATCACCAGCGTCTCGCCGGGCACCAGGTCGAGCCGCGTCTCCGGGAACTCCTCGTCCCCGAAGACGGACGCCACCCCGAGCGGCAGCCCTCCCGGCACCTTCGGCGCCCCGACCCGTCCGTCGGTGTGCCGGATCAGCGGCCCCAGGTGGCCGGCCCGCACCACCCGGACCGTGCCCGTGCCCAGGTCGGCCTGCGCGTAGGCGCAGGTGGCGAACCGCTCGGTGTCCAGCTCGGCGAGGAACCGGGAGGCCCGCGCCAGCACCGTGGAGGGAGCATGCCCCTCACCGGCGTACGCGCGCAGGGCGATGCGCAGCTGGCCCATGATCGCGGCCGCGTGCGTGTCGTGGCCCTGGACGTCGCCGACGACGACCCCGACCCTGCTCCGGGGCAGCGGGATCACGTCGTACCAGTCCCCGCCGACCTGGCGGCCGCTCCACGCCGAGTGGTAGCGCACGGCGATCTCGCCGCCCTCCACGGCGGGGATGCGGCGCGGCAGCATCGCGGCCTGGAGGCTGGTGGCGACCTCCCGCTCCTCGTCGAAGAGGATCGCGCGCTGGAGCGACTGCGCCACGATCGCCGCCAGCCCTAGGGTGAGGTTGCGCTCGTCCGCGCTGAAGGCGGTGCGGCTGCGGTAGAACAGCGCCATCCCGCCGAGCGTGCGGGCCTGCGCCACCAGCGGCAGGTAGGCCGCGGCCCGGAAGCGGAGCTGTCCGGCGTACGGGGCGAGGGCGGGGTAGCCGCGGATCAGGTTCTGGAAGCAGCTGGAGAACAGCGGGCGCCCGGTGAGCACCGTCTCGGCCAGCGGCAGGCCGCGCTCCAGCCGCTGCACCCGCAGCTCCTCCAGCGCGTCCAGCGACTCGCCGCTCAGCGCGATGATGTTGAGCGAGCCGTTCTCGACCAGGCCCAGCGCGAACCCGTCGGCGCCGAGCCGTGCGAGACCGCCGGGGCCGGTCAGCGCGGCGGTGACGTCGTCCACGGTCACCGCGCGGGACAGCGCCTGTGTGGTGCGCTCGACCATGTTCGTCTGGCGCTCCCGGCGCCTCTCCAGCTCCACGACGAACGCCGAGTGGGTGACCTCGAACGTCGTGTCCCGGACGATCCCCACGATCCGGTGGGCCCGGCCGTCGGCGCCCCGCAGAATGCGTGCCTGGACGTGCGTCCACTGCGGTGACCCGTCGTCCAGCGGGATCTGGAAGTGGGCGGCGTACGAAGGACGGCCGCTGCTCAGCGCCTCCCGGATCACGGCCTCCAGCCGCGACCGCTCCTCCGGCTCCAGCCGCCGCACCAGGGAGGCGGGCCGGGAGTCGAACGTGCCCGGGGCCACGCCGAACACCAGCAGACCCGCCTCGTCGACGTCGATCGTCCCGGCGTCGAGATCCCAGTCGAAGCTGCCGGTGCGGTTCATGGCGAGGCGCTCCGGCGTGCCGATCTCGCCGCTGTGTGCCCGGTTGTCCGTCATCACCCTCATTGTCGAGTGCGTCACGCGGGAACGCCAAGGCGTCGGAGCCGGGCGTTCGTGTCCAGCCCGTTGACGCGTTCACGCCCCCTGCCTAAGGTCTGTTCGAAGTCCTGGTCAATGTCCGATATCTCGAACAATCAACGCTTCCAGGAGCACACCCATGGCACGCACACGGCCGAGGCACCGCCTCGCGCTGGCGGCTCTCCTCCCGGCCCTCCTCGCCGGCACGGTGCTGACCGCGCCCGCCACCCACGCCGACGACGCCCGGGCCCGGAACCCCGCGGCGGCCGAGCCGGCCGACTACTCGCTCACGGTCGACCCCGACCGCGCGGGCCCGGCGATCGACCGCACGATGTACGGCGTCTTCTACGAGGACATCAACAACGCCGCCGACGGCGGGCTGTACGCCGAACTCGTACAGAACCGCTCCTTCGAGTACGGCCCCGCCGACAACCCCGCCTACACCCCGCTGACCGCCTGGCAGCGCACCGCCGCCGGCGGCGCCGACGGCGAGCTCCGGGTCGCCGACGACGCCCACCGGCTGAACGAGCGCAACCGCCACCACCTGCGCCTCGACCTCGCCCCGGCGAACACCGCCACCGGCCGCCTCGGCATCGTCAACAGCGGCTACGGCGCCGGCATGGCCCTCACCGAGGGCCGCCGCTACGACTTCTCCGTCTGGGCCCGCACCGACCGCCCCTCCGGCACCCGCCTCGCCGCCGAACTGCGCGCCGCCGACGGCACCGTCCTGTCCGCGCCCCTGAACCTCACCGTGCGCGGAGACCGCTGGGCGAAGTACACCGGCACGCTCGTCCCCAAGGTGACCACCACCGGCGGGCGCCTCGCCGTCACGGCCGCCGGCACCGGCACCGTACGCCTCGACATGGTCTCGCTCTTCCCCCGCGACACCTACAAGGGCCGCCCGAACGGCCTGCGCAAGGACCTCGCCGAGAAGATCGCCGCCCTCAAGCCCGGCTTCCTGCGCTTCCCGGGCGGCTGCCTCGTCAACACCGGCAGCCACCAGGCGTACGAGGCCCCGCACTGGGAGCGCAAGCGGTCCTACCAGTGGAAGGACACCATCGGACCCGTAGAGCAGCGCGCCGTCAACGCCAACTTCTGGGGCTACCACCAGAGTTACGGGCTCGGCTACTACGAGTACTTCCAGTTCGCCGAGGACCTCGGCGCCATGCCGCTGCCGGTCGTCCCCGCCCTCGTCACCGGCTGCGGCCAGAACCAGGCCACCGACGACCCGGCCCTCCTCAGGCGGCACATCCAGGACACCCTCGACCTGATCGAGTTCGCCAACGGCCCGGTCACCAGCGCATGGGGCCGCAAGCGCGCCGCGATGGGCCACCCCAGGCCCTTCGGCCTGACCCACCTGGCGGTCGGCAACGAGGAGAACCTCCCCGACGCCTTCTTCGCCCGGTTCACCGAGTTCCGCAAGGCCATCGAGGCGAAGCACCCGGGCATCACCGTCATCTCCAACTCCGGCCCCGACGACGCCGGAGGCGTCTTCGACCGCCACTGGCAGCTCAACCGCGAGGCCGGCGTCGCGATGGTCGACGAGCACTACTACAACAGCCCCCAGTGGTTCCTGGAGAACAACGACCGCTACGACTCCTACGACCGCCGGGGCCCCAAGGTCTTCCTCGGCGAGTACGCGTCCCTCGACAACCGCTTCTCCAACGCCCTCGCCGAAGCCGCCTACATGACCGGCCTGGAGCGCAACGCCGACATCGTCAAACTCGCCTCCTACGCCCCGCTCCTCGCCGACGTGCAGCAGAACCAGTGGCGGCCGGACATGATCTGGTTCGACAACCACCGCTCCTGGGGCTCGACCAGCTACGAGGTGCAGAAGCTCTTCATGAACAACACCGGCGACCGGGTCGTCCCGAGCCGCGCCTCCGCCACGCCCGCCGTCTCCGGGCCGATCACCGGCGCCGTCGGCCTGTCGACGTGGGCGACGAGCGCCGCGTACGACGACGTCGAGGTCACCGGCGCGGACGGCGCCACGCTGCTGAAGGACGACTTCTCCGCCGGGGACGCCCGGTGGACCCGCACCGCCGGGCGCGGCGACTGGGCCGTGATGGACGGCGCGTTCGTACAGTCCGACGCGGCCGCCGAGAACACCCTGGTGACGGCGGGCGACCCCGGCTGGCACGACTACGACCTGCGGGTGAAGGCCACCAAGAAGTCCGGCAAGGAGGGCTTCCTCATCGCTTTCGGCGTCCGCGACACCGGCAACCACTACTGGTGGAACCTCGGCGGCTGGGGCAACACCCGCTCCGCCGTGGAGGAGTCCGTGGACGGCGGCAAGCAGACGCTGCTGGAGGACGCCACCACCATTGAGACCGGCCGGACGTACGACCTCCACGTCCAGGTGCGGGGCCGCCAGGTCACCCTCTACCTGGACGGGAAGAAGTGGGGCTCCTTCACCGACGACAAGACCGCCGAACCCTTCCGCCAGGTGGTGACGCGGGACAAGGGCGACCTCGTCGTCAAGGTGGTCAACGCGCAGGCTGCGCCCGCCCGGACCCGCGTCGACCTCGGCACCGACAAGGTCGCCCCGACGGCCCGGCTGACCACGCTCCAGGGCGCGCCGGACGCCGTCAACACCGCCGACACACGGCCCATCCAGCCGCGCGAGTCCACCCTGCGCGGCATCGGCCGGCAGTTCACCCACACCTTCCCGGCCCACTCGGTCACCTTCCTGAGGATCAAGACCGGATAGGGGACGGGGAGTTCACTACCCTGGCCGGGGGGCACCGCCGTGCTCCCCGGCCTTTTCGCCGCCGTGCGTCGAAGCGCTTCGATGCAGGCTGCCGAACAGCCCCTGGACAGCTCTCCGTAGCCGCCCTAAGGTCGGAGCCCAACGAGTCGAAGCGCTTCACCTCCGGGAGAGCCGCATGGTCACCCTCGCCGACGTCGCTCAGCACGCCGGAGTCTCCGCCTCCACCGTGAGCTACGTCCTCAGCGGCAAGCGGTCCATCTCCGCCTCCACCCGCGCCCGCGTCGAGCGCAGCATCGCCCAACTCGGCTACCACCCCAACGCCGGCGCCCGCGCGCTCGCCAGCAGCCGGTCCAACATCATCGCGCTGATGATCCCGCTCCGCACCGACATGTACGTCCCGGTCATGATGGAGATCGCCATCGCCGTCGCCACCACCGCCCGGGCCCACGGTTACGACGTCCTGCTCCTCACCGGCGAGGAAGGCCCCGCCGCCGTCCGCCGCATCGAGGGCAGCGCCCTCGCCGACGCGATGATCCTCATGGACGTGGAGCTCGACGACGACCGGCTGCCGCTGCTGCGCGAGGCCGCACGCCCCGGCGTCCTCATCGGCCTGCCCGCCGACACCACCGGACTGAGCTGCGTCGACCTCGACTTCGAGGCCGCCGGCGCCCTGTGCGCGGACCACCTCGCCTCCCTCGGCCACCGCGAGATCGCCGTCATCGGCGAGGCCCCGGCCGTGTACGAGCGCCACACCGGCTTCGCCGAACGCACCCTCACCGGGCTGCGCCGCCGCAGCGACGCGCTCGGCCTGCGCCTCCTGCACCGCCCCTGCGAGGGCAGTTACGCCGCCGTCGCCGCCACCCTCGCCCGCGTCCACGACGAACGGCCCGGCACCACCGCCTTCGTCGTCCAGAACGAGGCCGCCACCGACCCGCTCCTCGCCCTGCTGCGCCAGCAGGGCCGCGCCGTGCCCGAGGACGTCTCCGTGATGGCGATCTGCCCCGACCAGGTCGCCGCCCACGCCTCCGTACCGCTCACCTCCGTCGCCGTACCGGCGCAGGACATGGGCCGGTACGCCGTCGAGCAGGTCGTCGCCAAACTGGAGGGCCGCGGCACGGACGAGGTCGTGCTGCTCGCCCCCGAGCTGACCGTCCGCGCGAGCACGGGCCGGGCTAGCGCACGCTGAACGACACGACGCGCTCCTCGCCGGCCGTCAGCGCCAGCCGCGCCGGTGAGCCGTCGGGCGTCCGCAGCTCGACCCGCACCGTGCGCGACGGCAGCACCGTGGCCGTGGCCACGCCGTCGTCCCAGACGAGGTCCACCTCGGCGCCGAAGCGGGTCCGCACCCCGCGCAGCGCGCCCCGCGGGTACGCCGCCGGGAGCGCGGGCAGCAGCACGAGCCGGCCGGGCGTGGACTGGACGAGCAGCTCGATCAGCAGGGCGGGCAGGGCGTGCGCGGCGTCGGCGTTGTACACCTCGCGCCCCGGGTAGTGCGCGCTCATCAGCGAGGCGTGGAAGAAGTCGCCGTGCAGGACCCGGCCGAGCGCGCCCGCCGCCCGCTCGCCGTCCCCCAGCCGCGCCGCGACCAGGCCGTGGTGGAGGTGCCCGTGTGCGGAGCCGTTCTCCGCGCCGCGCAGCTCCAGCGCGCGGCCGGCGGCGCGGGCGAGCTCGGGCGTGTCGTACGGGTTGATCGCGCCGAGCGGCCAGACGGGGTACAGGTGGCTCAGGTGGCGGTGGTCGTAGCGGTCCTCCAGCCCGGGCCAGGCCCATTCGGCCAGAGCACCGTCCGCGTTGACCCGGTAGTCCGGCAGCCGGTCCGCGAGCGCGCGCAGCCGTACCGCCTCGGCTTCGGCGGGGGAGTGGGCCGCGGCCGTGGTCAGGGCGTGGCGGGCCGCCGCGAGGTCCATCGTCGCGTTGAGCGCGCCCCAACCGCCGCCCACGGGCCGGTTCTCGGGGGAGTACGACGGCACGATCACGAGCCGCCCGTCCGGCCCGGTGCGCGTCAGGAAGTCCTCGTAGAACAGGGCGACTTCGGCCAGCGCCGGGGCGAGGCGCGGGTCCGGTGCGCCGCTCTCCGTCTCCGCGTGCTCGACGAGCGGGTGCAGCAGCCAGTCGGCGCCCGCCGTCCACAGGTGCAGCGGGTAGGACCGCTGGAAGTGGTACGCGTGCCCCGACACGCCGTCCGTATGGGCCGGGGCGACCACCCCCCGCGCCCCGAAGATCGCGCGCGCGTTGTCCCGCCAGTCCGCCCACTGCCCGTACACCAGCGCCGCAAGTGCCTCGCTCACCTCCGGCAGGGCGGCGGCAGCGGCGGACGCCGTCTGGAGGCCCAGGTTGGCGTCCGTGGTGAACGCCCCGGACCAGGCGGTGTTCCAGTCACCGGTCCACAGGCCCGTCAGACGCGGCGGCAGCATCCCGCTCGCCGACAGCAGGTGGTAACGGCCCGCCGCGAACAGCCGCTCCACCAGCGCGGGACTGCCGGGCAGGGCCAGGAGCTCGCCGCCGGGCAGGGCGCGGTCGGCGGCGCCGCCGCCGAGGTCGAGCGTGACGCGCTCGTACGCGGCCCGGTGCAGCACCTCGTGGCGGGCCAGCAGCCACGCGTACGCCTCCGCAGGCGAGGCGCCCTGGGGGACGAGCGCGCGCAGGGACGCCGCCTCGTCCTCGACCGGAGTCTCGCCGCGGTGGCGGCGCACCCGTGTGAGCAGCAGCAGCGCCCCGGCGTCCGACACCCGCAGCCCGTCCCGGCCGATCGCGGTGCGCCCGCCCGCCGCGAGCGCCAGGGTCACGCCCGTGAAGGCCGCCTCGCCGTCCGCCTCGCCGTCCGCCCCCGGGTAGCGGGCCCGCAGCGTCAGCAGCGCGCCGCGCGGGTGCAGCGCGGTGCCCCGGCCGATGGCGAGGCCCTCCGGAGCGCCGGGGAGCCGGGGGTCGAGGGCGACGGCGGCGGTGAGCGGCGCCCCGGTCACGTACTGCACGATCACGTCGTCGGCGCGCGAGACGAAGACCCGGCTCGCGCGGCCCGCGCGCACGGAGGCGGCCACACCGGTGGCGAAGTCCACCTCCCGCCGGAAGCCCCCGGGCCCGGCCGCCGGGTCCTCGCGCCGGACGCGTACCTGGAGCCCCGGGTGGAACGCCCCCACCCAGCGCAGCGCACGCCCGTCGGTGAAGCGCTCCGCCGCGTCCGGCTCGCCGCTCAGCAACCGGTCCTGGAGGCCCGGCAGCCGGTGCGCCAGCCGGGGCGGCAGCGTGTCGGCCGGGGGCACCGGCCGCACCAGGGTGTGGTGCGTGACGACGACCCGCTCGTCGTCGGGGTCGCCGAACACCAGCACCCCGTGGCGGCCGTTGCCGCTCAGGAAGGCGTCCTCCCAGCGGTGCGCGGGCGCGGGCTCCCACGTACCGTGCACCGGCCCGCCGCCCCTCTCGCGCCCGCCGCCCCTCTCGCGCCCGTCGCCCGTCACGCGCCCGCCGCCCGCAGCACCGCCACGCCGTAACGCTCCAGACCGAGCGAGCCGCTCACCGCCGCGCCCGTCAGCACCTCGCGGAACGCCCCCGGCACGGTCACCGTCACCGGCTCGCGCCCGTGGTTGAGCACGAAGAGCAGCTCTCCGCGCCGTACGGCCTCCACGCCCGCCGGCAGCCCCTCCAGCACGGGCCGTACGCCCGCCCCGGCGGCCACGGCCGCGAGGAGGTCGCGCAGCGCCGGGGGAGCGGGCAGCGTGGAGACGTACCAGGCGGTGCCGCGGCGCAGCACCGCCGGGAGGCCGTCGAGCTCGCCGCCCCGGTAGGCGCTGACCACCTCACCGCCGTCCGCCGTCAGCTCCTCGGACCACAGCGTGCCGTCGAAGCCGTCGCACGCCACGGTCTCGCCCCGGTCCAGCGGCCACCACTCGTGCACCGTCCCGATGCCGAAGAGCGCCCGCAACCGCGCGTCCATGCCCCCTTCCCGTACGCGGTCGTCCTCGTCCGCGACCCCGGTGAGGAAGCCGGAGACGAGGGTGCCGCCGTCGCGCGCGTACGCCACCAAATTGTCGACCGCCGCGTCCGTCAGCAGGTACAGGTGCGGGACGACGACCACGGGGAAACCGGTGAGGCCGTGCTCGGGGTGGGCGAAGGAGACCGGCAGGTGCGCCTCCCACAGGGCCCGGTGCCAGGCGCGGACGACCTCGGCGTAGTCGACCTCCGACGAGGGGCGGCCGCCCTGCTGCCCCGCCCACCAGGAGTTCCAGTCGTGCAGGACCGCGACGCCCGGTTCCGTGGGGCTCCCCGTCACCTCGCCCAGCCGGGACAGTTCGGCCCCGATCCGCCGCACCTCCTGGAAGGCGCGGCCCCGCTCACCGGCGTGGGACACCATCCCGGAGTGGAACTTCTCGGCGCCCTGACGGGACTGGCGCCACTGGAAGTAGCAGACCGCGTCGGCGCCGTGGGCGACGGACTGCAGCGACAGCAGCCGGTTCAGGCCGCGTGGCTTGGGCTGGTTGACGGCCCGCCAGTTGACCGGCCCGGCCGCCTGCTCCATCACCATCCAGGGCCCGCCGCCCGCCTGCGAACGGGTCAGGTCGCCGATCATGGCGTTGTACTGCCCGCCGTACGGGTCCTTCGGGTCGGGGTAGACGTCCACCGACACCGCGTCCTCCCGCCCGGCCCACGTCCAGCCGTCCAGCCCGGACCAGAAGGGCATGAAGTTGGTGGTCACCGGGATGTGCGGCGTGTGGCGGGCGACGATGTCCCGCTCGGCGGTGAAACACTCCAGCAGCGCGTCGGACGTGAACCGCTTGAAGTCCAGCTCCTGGGCGGGATTGCGCAGGTACGGGGCGCGGCGCGGCGGGATGATCTCCTCCCAGGAGTCGTAGCGCTGGCTCCAGAAGGCGGTGCCCCACGCCTCGTTGAGCGCGTCGAGGGTGCCGTGGCGGGCGCGCAGCCAGCGGCGGAAGTGGCGGGCCGTCCCGTCGCACCAGCAGTGCGTGCCGTACTCGTTGTTGACGTGCCACATCGTCAGCGCCGGGTGCGTGCCGTACCGCCGGGCGAGGTCCTCGGTGATCGCGGCGGCGTACCGGCGGTAGACCGGCGAGCTGGGGCAGAACTGCTGGCGCGAGCCCCACCACACCGTGCGGCCGTCCTCGTCGCGCGGCAGCGTCTCCGGGTGGCGCGCCCCCATCCAGGGCGGCGGCGACGCGGTCGGCGTGGCGAGCACCACCCCGACGGAGTGCGCGTGCATCAGGTCCATCACCCGGTCCAGCCAGCCGAAGTGCCGCGCCCCCGGGCGGGGTTCGAGCCGGGCCCAGGAGAAGACGCCGACCGTCACGGAGTTCACCCCGGCGGCCCGCATCAGGCGGACGTCGTCGGCCCAGGTCTCCTCGGGCCACTGCTCGGGGTTGTAATCGCCGCCGAAGAGCAGCCGGCCACGGGTGGCGTCGTCGAGACGGGGCATCGGACACGGTCTCCCTCCGGGTGCGCACGCGGCTCAGCCCTTGACGGCGCCGGTGAGCATCCCCTTCTTGAAGTGCTTCTGGACGAACGGCGAGACGACCGCGACCGGCACCAGCGCCAGCACCATGACCGCCATCTGCACGGAGAGCGGGGAGAGCTGGTTCGTCCTGATCAGCTGCCCGAGCCCGGTCGGCGGCTCCTGCTTCTGCACGATCTGGATCATGACGTTCTGCAGCGGCATCATGTCCTGGTCGGTCAGGTAGAGGGAGGCGTTGAACCAGGCGCTCCAGTAGCCGACCGCGTAGAACAGCGCGATCACCGCCAGCACGGCGCGGGACAGCGGCAGGACGATCCGCCACAGGATCCGGAAGTCCCCCGCCCCGTCGATACGGGCGCTGTCGACCAGCTCCTGCGAGATGCCCATGAAGAACGCCCGCAGGACCAGGACGTTGAAGACGCTCACCGCACTCGGCAGGATCAGCGCCAGATAGGTGTCGGTCAGCCCCAGCGCCTGCACCAGCAGGTAGGTCGGGATCAGGCCCGCGCCGAAGAACATCGTCGCGAGCAGCGTCATCAGCGCCCAGCGGTGCCCCAGTGACCCGGGACGCGACAGGCCGTACGCGCACAGCACCGACACCGTCATGCTGAACAGCGTGCCGACCGCCGTGACCCCGAGGCTGACCAGCGCCGCCCGCTGCACCTGACCGCCGCCGAGCAGCTCCTCGTACGCCACGAAGGTGACGTCCCTCGGGACGACCACCAGGCCGCCCGCCCTGCTGATGGTCTCCGGCGTGGACAGGCTCGTGACGATCACGATCCACAGCGGGAAGAGGACCGCCAGGCACGCTCCCGCCAGGACGATTCCCTTGGCCGCCACACCGGCCCTGCCCGGCGGTTCCTCCCATACCGGGCGGGGCGGCGCGGCCCGCCGCCGGTTCCGCGCGCCCGCGTCGGAGCTCATTTCCGGTACACCCCCTGCTCGCCCATGAGGTGGGCCACCTTGTTCGCCGTGAGGACCAGCCCCACCCCGACGACGCCCTTGACGAGTCCGGCGGCCGCCGCATAACCGAAGTCCTGGTTGCGGATGCCGTTCCACCACACGTAGGTGTCGAGCACCTCGGCGGCGTCCGGCCCCACCGCGTCCCGCTGCAGCAGCAGCTGCTCGAAGCCGACGGTCAGCGCGTCGCCCACCCGCAGCACCAGCAGCAGCGCGATCACCGGGCGCAGCGCCGGGAGCGTGACGTGCCACAGGCGGCGCCGGCGGCCCGCGCCGTCCATCGCCGCCGCCTCGTACAGCTCGTCGCTGACGGAGGAGAGCGCGGCGAGGAAGACGATGACGCCCCAGCCGGCGTCCTTCCAGACGCCCTCCGCCGTCACCAGCAACGCGAAGGCGCCGGGGTCGGTCATCAGGTCGAAGCCCTCGACGCCGTGGAGCCGCAGGGTCTGCGCGATGATGCCGGCGCCGCCGAAGATCTGCTGGAAGACGGCGATGACCAGCACCCAGGAGAAGAAGTGCGGCAGGTACAGGATCGCCTGGGCGACGGCGCGGACGCGCGGCCGGACGACGCTGTTGATGAGCAGGGCCAGGGCGATCGGCACGGGGAAGAACAGCACCAGCTGGAGGAGGAACAGCACCAGCGTGTTCTCGACCGCCCGCCAGAACGCCGGGTCGGTGAAGATCCGCTCGAACTGGTCCAACCCGGTCCACGGACTCTCCAGGATGGCGACGAAGCCGTTCTCGCTGAGGTACGGGTCGTAGTCCTGGAACGCCACCACGTTGCCGAAGACCGGTACGTAGTGGAAGACCAGGACGAGCAGCAGCGCCGGGAGGGTCATCAGGACGAGCGTCCGGTCCCGCCGCCACCGCGACCGCAGGCCGCGCCTCCCGGGGGCACGCGTGCGGCCGCCGGCGGGCTTCCTCATGCCGCCGGGCCGGTCTCGTCGAGCAGCTTGCGGTACCAGTCGCGCAGCTCGTCGCCGCCCGCCCGCTTCCACTCCGACACCGCCTGCCGCACGTCGCCGATCTTCTTGCGGCCGCGTACGACGTCGTCCTCCAGCTGCTCGAAGTCGTCGGCCAGGTTGGCCCAGCGGTTCGGCTCGGTGACGGTCAGCCCGTAGAAGGCGGTCTTCTTGGTGAAGGCCCCCATCCGCTGCTGCCACTCCACCTGGAGCCGGGTGATGTCGGCGCGGTCCGGGTGGGCGAGGTAGGGGGCCGGGTCGCCCAGGTAGTCGAAGGCGCCCGTGACCTGGAGGTGGCCGGCGTCGGTCTTCACCGGGACCCCCTTGTGGATCGTGTAGTGCACGCCCTCGACGCCGTAGTCCGTGAGCATGCGCTCCTTCGTGCCGTACGGTGCCGCGCAGAAGTCGGCCACCGCCAGCACGTCCTCGACCACGGACTTCGGCGCCTTGGCGCTGACGAAGGCCCAGATGTTCGCCGGCTGGGTGGCGTAGAGCCGGGGCGCCGAGCCGTCGTGGCCGGGGATGTCGAAGGCACCCATCCGGAAGTCCGGGTTCTGCACCGCCTGTTCGGCGCTCTTGCTGTACCAGTGGGAGAGGTCCTGGTTGTACACGAGCACCTGGCCCGAGGTGAACCGGTTGCCCCCGTCGCCCTGGGCCGCCTTCGCGTCCGGGTGCACCACGCCCGCCGCGTACAGCGAGCGCGTCCACTCCAGCGCCTCCAGGTACTCCTCGGTCTCCACGCGGTTCACCAGAGAGATGCCCTGCCGGTCCCACCACAGGGCCCTGTCGCTGCCGGGGAGCACGCCGAACATGGTGAAGGCCGTCCACTTCAGGTCGTCGCACGCCCACACCTTCGCCCTCGCGCTGGTGGCCTCCTTCGCCCAGGCCAGGAACTCGGCGGCGTTCTTCGGCGGCCGGTAGCCCCGCTCCTCGAAGACGTCCCGCCGGTAGAAGGGCGCGATGTTGACGACGGACGAGGCGGGCATCGGGATGCCGCGCAGCGCGCCGCCGAAGATCGACCGCTGCCAGGCGTCCGTGGGCACGGCCGCCAGATTCGGGTACGCCTTCACCTTCTCGCCGGAGAGGTACGGGCCGAGGTCGGCGAACTTGGCGTTGACCGCGCTCGGGATCCTCCCGGTGAGGTTCCAGGCGGGCACGACCACCACGTCCGGGATGTCGCTGGAGGCCAGGACGGCGCCGAGCTTCTCGTCGTACGTGTTGCCGTCCTGGTTCTGCCACACCGTGCGGACGCCGATGGCCTCGTCCATCGCCCGGTAGTACGGGTTGCCGCTCTTCGGCGGGGAGCCCCACAGCGGCGCCATGATCCGTACGGTGCCACCCTTGCCCGCCTTCGCCGCCACCGAGGCCTTCAGCCCCTCCGTGGCGATGCCGGTGGTGAAACCGGCCGCGGAGCCGTTCTTCGACGGGATGTCCGGCGCCACGACGGTCCGCGCGGCGAAGGCCGGCAGGAGCTTCTCCGCGTCCTTGCCGGAGGTCGCGCCGTCCTTCTTCTCGTTCCGCCCGCCGCCGCAGGCGGTGAGCAGCGGCGCTCCGCCGGCCACCGCGACCGCGGCGACCGCCGTCGAGGCCAGGAAGGTTCTCCGACTCGGGGAGGCGGAGGGGGAGTTCGGCGTCATGGCGTCAACCCTTCAGGGCGCGTGAGCGGGGAGTTGAAGCGCTTCGATGTGGTGCGAGGTTAGGTGACCGCCAGGGCCACACACAAGAGTCGGTTCGATGATTGACGCCCCATGAACTCCCGTCGCTTCCTGGTCCCTTGACACCTGTCCGTGCATCGCATCAGCATCGAAGCGCTTCGAAGAACTCCTGGACCAGCTGGACAAGGGGAACCTGACGTGACCGTCGAGCCGGCCGCCGCGCCGACCCCCGAGCGAGCCGCCGCACCGCCCCCGCCCCCGCCCTTCCGCGACCCCCGGCTGCCGTTCGGCGAACGCGTCGACGACCTGCTCCGGCGCCTCACGCCCGGTGAACGGATCGCGGGGCTCCACCAGTTCGCGCCCGCCGTCGACCGCCTCGGCATCGCCGCCTTCCGCACCGGCCAGGAAGCCCTGCACGGCGTCGCCTGGATGGGCCCCGCCACCGTCTTCCCGCAGGCCGTCGGCCTCGGCGCCACCTGGAACGACGACCTCGTCCGCCGCGTCGGCGAGGCCGTCTCCACCGAGGCCCGCGCGCTGCGCGCCCGCGACGACCGCGTCGGCCTCAACGTCTGGGCGCCGACCGTCAACCTGCTGCGCCACCCCCTGTGGGGCCGCGGCGAGGAGGGCTACTCCGAGGACCCGGCCCTCACCTCCGCCCTCGCCACCGCCTACACCCGAGGCCTGCGCGGCGACCACCCCACGTACTGGCGCACCGCGCCCGTCCTCAAGCACTGGCTCGCGCACAACAACGAGACCGACCGCTCCACCACCTCCTCCTCCGTACGCCCCCGCGTGCTGCGCGAGTACGACCTGCGCGCCTTCCGCCCCGCCGTCGAGGCGGGCGCCGTGGCCGGGGTCATGCCCGCGTACAACCTGGTCAACGGCCGCCCCAACCACGTCTCGCCCTACCTCGCCGAGCACCTGCGCACCTGGACCGACCAGGAGCTCCTGGTCTGCTCCGACGCGGGCGCGCCCAGCAACCTGGTCGACTCCGAGCACTACTTCGACACCCACGAGGAGGCCCTCGCCGCCTCCCTGCGCGCCGGCGTGGACAGCTTCACCGACCACGGCACCGACAGCTCGCCCACCGTCGCCCGCCTGCGCCGCGCGCGGGAGGCGGGCCTGATCGACCAGGCCGCCGTCGACACCGCCGTACGCCGCCAGCTCCACGTCCGCTTCCGGCTCGGCGAGTTCGACCCGGAGCTCGACCCGTACGCGCACCACACCCCCGAGACCGCCCTCGACACCGCCGGGCACCGGGCGCTGGCCCAGGAGGCGGCCGAGCAGGCCGTGGTGCTGCTCACCAACGACGGCCTCCTGCCGCTCGACCCGGCCGCCGGTCAGCGCGTCGCGGTGGTGGGACCGCTCGCCGACGCGTGCAAGCTCGACTGGTACAGCGGCACCCTCATCCGCCGCTCCACGCCCCTGGACGGCCTGCGCGAGCGGTGCGGCGCCGAGCGCGTCAGCCACGCCGAGGGCGCCGACATCGTCCGGCTGCGCTGCGCCGCCGGGGCGCTGCGGGTGCCCGAGGCCCCGGCCGGCGCGGCGGCACCCGGCACCGCCGAGGGGGCGCTCGACCCGGCGCTGCTCTCCGGACGTACGGACCTGCCGCCGCTGACCGCCGACCCGCACGGCGACGGCACGGTCCTCGCCCTGACCGACTGGGGCGGCGGCGTCCTGACCCTGCGCGCCCCGGACGGCCGCCACCTCTCCGTCGCGGCCGACGGTTTCGTACGCGCGTCGGCCGAGGAACCCGGCGGCTGGATCGTCCAGGAGACGTTCCGGCTCGAACCACACGGCGACGGCCACCTCCTGAGGCACCTGGGGACGGGCGGGCACGTCTCCGTCGCCGCCGACGGCGTGAAGGTTGCCGCCGGGCCGGCACACGGGCCCGGACGGGCCGAGGTCTTCACGGTGGAGACCGTCGAGCGCGGCACGGACGCGGTGGCGCGCGCCGCCGCCGGCGCGGACGTCGTGATCGTCGTCGCGGGCAACGACCCCCACATCAACGGCCGCGAGACCGAGGACCGCACCACCCTCGCCCTCCCCGAGGCGCAGGACCGCCTCTGGCGCGCGGCGCACGCCGCCAACCCCCGTACCGTCCTCGTCCTCACCTCGTCCTACCCGTACGCCGTCGGCGACGCCGCCGCGCGCCTGCCCGCCCTGCTCTGGACGGCCCACGGCGGCCAGGCGGCCGGGAGGGCCCTCGCGCGGGTCCTCACCGGCGGGGTCTCACCGGCCGGACGGCTGCCGCAGACCTGGTACGCCGCCGACGCCGACCTGCCGGACCTGCTGGACTACGACGTCATCGGCAGCCGCCAGACGTACCTCTACTTCGACGGCCGCCCCCTCTTCCCCTTCGGCCACGGCCTGTCGTACGCCTCCTTCGCCTACGACGGCCTGACCGCCACCCGCGACGGCGACACGCTCCGCGTCGCGTTCACCGTCACCCACACCGGCGCCGTCCCCGCCGACGAGGTCGCCCAGCTGTACGTCCGGGCCGCCGCACCCTCGGTGCCCCGGCCGCTGCGCGAGCTCGCCGCCCACCGCCGCCTCCACCTCGCCCCCGGCGCGTCGCGGCGCCTGGAGTTCGTCCTGCCCCTCTCCGTCCTCGCCTTCTGGGACGTCGCCCACGGCCGCTGGACCGTCGAACCCGGCCCGTACGAACTCCTCGCCGGCGCCTCCAGCACCGACATCCGCCTCACCACCACGCTCACCCTCGACGGCCCCGCCCCCGCCCCGCGCCCCGTCCTCACCCGGCCCCTCGCCGCCGCCGACTACGACGAACAGCACGCCACCGTCCTCGCCGACCGCACCAAGGAGCGCGGCGACTGCGTCACCCCCGCCGACCCCGCCCACACGGGCCAACTGCTCCACCGCGCCTGCGACTTCGGCCCCGGCGGCGCCGCCTCGGCCGACCTCGAGGTCTCCGGCACCGGCACGGTCACCCTCGCCATCGGCGCCTTCCGCACCGCCCTCACCGTCACCACCAGCGGCGGCAGGTACGACTACACCACGCTCACGACACCCGTCGCGGCCCGCGGCGTTCAGGACGTCCGCACCGAACTCACCGGCTCCGTACGGCTGGCGTCCGTCCGCTTCACACCGTCCGGCCCCGCCACGTAGGCGCGGTAGCGCGTCAGCCGCCCCAGGTCCGGCAGCGGGTGCTCGCGCCAGGTGCGGGCGTACGACGGGGGTCTGGCCCCGCCCGAGACCAGGACCGCGACCGGGCGGTGGCGGGACAGGGCGGTGAGGCCCTCGGGGGTGATGCTGCCGTCGTGGCCGCCGGGCTGGCGCGAGGCGCAGCCGGTGCGGTAGGCGACGCGGATCGCGTCCTCGCCGCTGACCACGCACGGCGGGCGGACCCCCTGGGCGTGGAGCGCGGCGGCGATCCGCGTCAGGTCCCGGGTGTCACGGCGCACCCGGTCGGCGACGCCGTCGAGGACCCGGTACTGGACCGCCAGGTGGGCGAGGAGCGCCACCGCCAGGAGCGCGGCCACGGTGCGGCGCCGTCCCCGCTGCGGCCTCGGCCGGCACAGCCACAGCAGGCAGCGGGCCACGGGCAGTGCCAGCAGCGCGTACGCGGGCAGCAGGAAGCGCGGTGCCGCGTAGCCGACGGTGAAGAGGTACGGCAGGGCCAGCGCCACCCCGACCGCGCCCGCCACCGCCAGCTCGGTGCGGTGGAGCCGGGCCCGGGCCGCCGCCGCGACACCGCCCGCGACCAGCAGCGGCAGCGCGAAGAACCACAGGGCGGCGGCCGGGTGCCGCCACGGCACGTCGCACGGGCGGCACAGCGTCCGCCCGCCCAGCGCCCGCGCGTGGTCGTCCACGGTGAGGTACCAGCCGAGGCCGCCCTGGATCTCGCTCGCCCGCTCCAGCCGGGCCGTCAGCCCGCCGTACCGGGTGTACGCCTCCATGACCCATTCGGCCCAGCCCAGCGCGAGGCCCACCGCGAGCGCCACCAGCAGCAGCGGCCACCGCCACGCGCGTGTCACCACGGCCGCCGCCGCCAGCGCCAGCACCAGCCACACCGCGTCGGCCGGCCGCATCACCCCGGCGAACGCCACCGCGGTGACCATGCCCCCCACGGCCCACCGGTCACCCGGGTCGCGCGCCGCCCGCAGGAAGCAGCCCGTCGCGGCCAGCGCCCCGTACGCCACCCACAGGTTCGGCATCGCCTGCCCGGCGTAGAACAGGGTGATCCACAGGCTCGCGAACAGCGCCCCCGCCAGGGCGAGGACGGGGGCGGGCAGCAGCCGCCGCCACACCCACAGCGCGACGAACAGCCCGATCCCGGCCAGCACGGCCAGGTACAGGCGCAGCGCCGCGACCGACCCGGTCACCGCGGTGACCGGTGCGACGAGGTAGCTGACACCCCGGGCGCGGGGCGCGCTGAAGAACGCCGCGGGGGCGTGCGGGCTGACCTGGCTGACGTACACCGTCTCGTCCCACCCGAGCCCGAGGCCCCGGGCGACCAGGACGAGGTGCGCGAGCGTGAACGCGGCGGCCACGCCCGCCAGCGACGGCAGCGCGGGGCCGCCCGCCCCGGGCCGCGGGTTCCGGCTCTCCTCCAGCGCCACATGCGGCACAGGGCCGCGCACGCCGACGACGACTGATTCCTGCATGGCCCGGCCTCGCTCGGGGGTGTGCGGGGGACGCGGGGGACCGTCTCCCCGGCCTGTCCCCTCCACGCTCGGGCGGGAGCGGCCGCGCCACCACGCCGGAACGGCAGTCGGCCCAATGGACCCTCACGAACGGGTGAGACGGTGGTTTCCGGCGGCGACCGGCCGCCTCCGGCGCGCATGCGCGCGGATGCTGAGCGGTGAAAGCCACGGTAGGCACGGATGGCACGGAGGCCGCCATGCAGCACACACCCGCGTCCACACCCACATCCGGCACCGCATCCGGCGCGACACCCGTACCCGTACCCGTGTCCACGCCCGCGTCCCGGCCCCCCTCGCGCCTCACGGCGAACCGGGCCCGCCTCGGCCACAAGGTGCGCTACGCGCTGCGCAACCCCGCGCGCGTGGTGCCGTACCTGCGCCGCGCCGGGCGGGACACCCTGCTGCGGCTGCGGCACGGCGGCGACCACATCGCCTACTACCGGGCGGTGATGGCGTCCGACACCGCCCGCAGCCCGGAGGCGGCGGTCGGCGGTGTCGCGTCACGCGAGCGCTGGCTGGCCCTCGGGCAGATGCAGTTCGACTACCTGATGTCCCACGGGCTGCGGCCGGACGACCGGCTGCTGGAGATCGGCTGCGGCAACCTGCGCGCCGGATGGCGGTTCATCCAGCACCTGAACCCGGGCCACTACTACGGCGTCGACATCTCGCCCGACATCCTCATCGAGGCGAAGAAGACCCTCGTCCAGTACGGGCTGCAGGACAAGCTGCCCTACCTCACCCCGGTGAACGACCTCCGCCTCGACTTCCTCCCCGACGGTGCCTTCACGGTGGTGCACGCGCACAGCGTCTTCTCCCACTCCCCGCTGCACGTCATCGACGAGTGCCTCGCCCACGTCGGCCGGATCCTGGCGCCCGGCGGGTTCTTCGACTTCACCTACGACCGCACCGAGACCACCGAGCACCAGGTCCTCGGCGAGGACTTCTACTACCGCACGGAGACCCTGACGCGGCTGGCCGCGAAGCACGGCCTCGCCGCCCGCTTCATGGACGACTGGGAGGCCCTGCCCCACGGCCAGTCGAAGCTCCGCGTCACGCACGCCGCCGCACCGGCGTGATCAGCGCGCCGAGAAGACGTGCACCGTCGTCGAGCGGTACGTCTCGCCCGGCCGCAGCACCGTCGAGGGGAACTCCGGCCGGTTCGGCGAGTCGGGGAAGTGCTGGGTCTCCAGGCACAGCCCGTCGCTCTGCCGGTAGACGCGCCCGGACGGGCCGGCGAGGGAGCCGTCCAGGAAGTTCCCGGAGTAGAACTGCACGCCCGGCTCGGTCGTCGCGATCCGCATCGCCCGCCCCGAGACCAGGTCGCGCAGCGTCGCGACGGCCTCGGGCCGGGCGGTCACGCCCTTGTCGAGGACCCAGTTGTGGTCGTACCCCTTGGCCGTCACCAGCTGCTCGTGCGCCGTGCGGATGTCCTCGCCGACGGGCTTGGCGCGGCGGAAGTCGAACGGCGTGCCGGCCACCTGCGCGCGCTCGCCGGTCGGGATGAGCGTCGCGTCGGTCGGGAGGTAGCGGGAGGCGGCCAGCCGCAGCTCGTGCCCGAGGACGGAGCCGCTGCCCTCGCCCGCGAGGTTGAAGTAGGTGTGGTTGGTCAGGTTCACGACGGTCGGCCGGTCGGTGGTCGCCGCGTAGTCGATCCGCCAGTCACCCCGGGCCGTCAGGGTGTACGTGACGGTGGCGCGCAGCGTGCCCGGGAAGCCCATCTCGCCGTCCGCGCTCACGTACCGCAGCACCAGCCCGGTCCCGCCGGGGCCGGTGAAGGGTTCGACGTCCCACACCCGTCGGTCGAAGCCACGCTCCCCGCCGTGCAGGCTGTTGGGGCCGTCGTTGACGGACAGCCGGTACGCCGTGCCATCGAGGGTGAAGCGGCCGCCCGCGATGCGGTTGCCGTACCGGCCGATCAGCGCGCCGAAGAAGGTGGTCGAGGAGAGGTAGTCGTCGAGGCCGTCGAAGCCGAGGGAGACATTGGCGTACCGGCCGTGCCGGTCGGGTGTCTCCAGCGACTGGACGATGCCGCCGTACGACAGCACCCTCAGCCGCGTGCCGCCGTTCTCCACCGTCCAGCGGTACACCTTCGTCCCGTCGGGGAGGGTGCCGAACAGTTCCTTCACGGGTGTCCTGCTTTCCGACGACGCGTACGCGGGGGTCCCCGCCGCCGCCATGAGTCCCGCGGCGGCCGCGGCCGCCAGTACCGTACGTCTGCTCGTGTCCATCCGTGGCCTCCAGGCTCCGGGGAGTGGGGTTACTTGCCGGCCCTGCGCTTGTTCCAGACGTCGAAGCCGACCGCCGCCAGCAGCACCAGGCCCTTGATGACCTGCTGGTAGTCCGTGCCGATGCCGACCAGCGACATGCCGTTGTTGAGCACGCCGAGCACCAGGCCGCCGATCACGGCGCCCATCACCGTGCCGACGCCGCCGCTCATCGAGGCGCCGCCGATGAAGGAGGCGGCGATGGCCTCCAGTTCGAAGTTGAGGCCCGCCTGCGGGGTGCCGGCGTTGAGCCGTGCCGCGTACACGCAGCCCGCGAGCGCCGCCAGGACGCCCATGTTGACGAAGACGAGGAAGGTGACGCGCTTGTCCTTGACGCCGGACAGCGTGGCCGCCGCCTTGTTGCCGCCGAGCGCGTACACATGGCGTCCGATGACCGCGTTGCGCATCACGTAGCCGAGGCCGATCAGCAGGGCGCACATGACGAGCATCACCACGGGCACGCCGTGGAAGCTCGCCAGCGTCAGCGTGAACGCCACGACCGCCGCCGTGATGGCCGTGCACTTCGCCGCCCACAGGCCGAACGGCATCACGTCCAGCTCGTAGGCGAGCTGCCGCCGACGGCCCCGCCACTCGCGCAGCAGCAGCAGGACCACCGCGGCCAGGCCGAGCAGCAGCGTCGGGTTGTGGTACTGCGTGTACGGGCCCATCTCCGGGATGAAGCCCTTGGCGAGGTTCTGGAAGCCCTCCGGGAACGGCGCGATCGACTGGCCCTCCAGCACGATCTGGGTGAGGCCGCGGAAGAGCAGCATGCCGGCGAGCGTCACGATGAACGACGGGATGCCGAGGTAGGCGATGAAGAAGCCCTGCCACGCGCCCGCCACCGCGCCGATCAGCAGCGACAGCACCAGCGCGAGCACCCACGGCAGGTCGTGCTTGACCATCATCACCGCCGCCATGGCGCCGACGAAGGCCACCAGCGAGCCGACGGACAGGTCGATGTGCCCGGCGATGATGACGATCATCATGCCCATGGCGAGGATGAGGATGTAGCCGTTCTGCTGGATCAGGTTGGAGACGTTGTTCGGCAGCAGCAGCGTGCCGTCGGTCCATATCTGGAACAGCACGATGATGAAGGCCAGCGCGATCAGCATGCCGTACTGGCGCATGTTGCCCCGCAGGCCGCGCAGGAGCAGCGCGCCCGCCGACGGCTGCGACGGGGTGTCCTGTGGCCGGCGACGCGGGGGAGTGGTCGTGGTCGTCATGGCGGTGCCTCAGCTTCTGTTCATGGTCATCTGGCGCATCAGGACTTCCTGGGTGGCGTCGGCGCGGGCGACCTCACCGGTCAGCCGGCCCGAAGCCATCGTGTAGATCCGGTCGCACATCCCCAGCAGCTCCGGCAGTTCGGAGGAGATGAACAGCACCGCCTTGCCCTGCGCCGCCAGCCGGTCGATGACGGTGTAGATCTCGTACTTGGCGCCGACGTCGATGCCCCGCGTGGGCTCGTCGAGGATCAGCACCTCGGGGTCGGCGTGGATCCACTTGCTGAGCACGACCTTCTGCTGGTTGCCGCCCGACAGCCGCCCCACCTCCTCGAACACCGTCGGCGCCTTGATGTTCATCGTGGTGCGGTACCCCTCGGCGACCCGGCGCTCGTGGTGCTCGTCGACCACGCCCCGGCGCCGCATCCCGGGCAGGGACGCCAGCGAGATGTTGCGGTGGACGGTGTCGATGAGGTTCAGCCCGTACCGCTTGCGGTCCTCCGTGACGTACGCGATGCCCGCCGCGATCGCCGCCGGCACGGTGCCGGTGACCACCTCGCGCCCGTTCACCTCGACCGTCCCGGCGACATAGCCGCCGTACGACCGGCCGAAGACGGACATCGCGAGTTCGGTGCGGCCCGCGCCCATCAGGCCCGCGATGCCGACGATCTCGCCGCGCCGCACGGTCAGCGACACGTCGTCCACGACCAGGCGCTGGGGGTCGGCCGGATGCCGGACCGTCCACCCCCGGACGCGCAGCGCGACCCGGCCCGCGTCCTCGCCCTCGTACCGCGTGCGCTCCGGGAAGCGCTGGTCCAGGTCGCGGCCGACCATGCCCCGGATGATCCGGTCCTCCGACAGCTCCGGTGCGGCGTCCGGCGTCCGGCGGACCGTCAGGGTCTCGATGGTGCGACCGTCGCGCAGGATCGTCACGGCGTCCGTGACGCGCCGGATCTCGTTCAGCTTGTGCGAGATGACGATGCTCGCGACGCCCTGCGCGCGCAGCTCCAGGATGAGGTCGAGGAGCTTCGCGCTGTCCTCGTCGTTGAGCGCGGCCGTCGGCTCGTCGAGGATGAGCAGCTTCACCTCCTTCGCCAGCGCCTTGGCGATCTCCACCAGCTGCTGCTTGCCCACGCCGAGGTCGGCGACCGGGGTCTGCGGCGCCTCGCGCAGCCCGACCCGCTGCATCAGCCGGCTCGCCTCGCGCAGCGTCGCGGTCCAGTCGACGAAGCCGCGCCTGGCCCGCTCGTTGCCGAGGAAGATGTTCTCGGCGATCGACAGGTACGGCACGAGGGCCAGCTCCTGATGGATGATCACGATGCCGCGCCGCTCGCTGGCCCGGATGTCCTTGAACGCCACCGGCTCGCCCTCGAAGCGGATCTCACCCTCGTACGACCCGTGCGGGTGGACGCCGCTGAGGACCTTCATCAACGTCGACTTGCCGGCGCCGTTCTCGCCGCAGACCGCGTGGACCTCCCCGGCGCGCACGGTGAGGTTTACGTCCGAGAGCGCCGTGACGCCCGGGAAGGTCTTGGTGATCCCCCGCATCTGCAGGACCGGGCGCCCGCTCACCGCAGCTGCCCGGCGGTGAAGTAGCCCTCGCGGACGAGGAGATCGGTGTTCGACCTGTCGATGCTCACCGGGTCGAGGAGGTATGCCGGCACGGCCTTCTTGCCGTTGTGGTAGTCGCGGGTGTTGTTGACCTCCGGCGTGCGGCCGTTCAGCACCGCGTCGCCCATCTTCACCGCCTGCGCCGCCAGCTTGCGCGTGTCCTTGAAGACGGTCTGCGTCTGCTCGCCCCGGAGGATCGACTTCACCGACGCCAGCTCCGCGTCCTGCCCGGTGACGATCGGCAGCGGCCGCCCCTTCGACCCGTAACCGGCGCTCTTCAGCGCCGAGATGACACCGATCGAGATCCCGTCGTAGGGCGAGAGGACCGCGTCCACCCGCTCCTCGCCGTAGTTCTTGCTGATCAGGTCGTCCATCCGCTTCTGCGCGGTGCCGCCGTCCCAGCGCAGCGTGGTCGCCTGGTTCATCCGCGTCTGCTTGCTGCGCACCACCAGCCGGCCGGAGTCCAGGTACGGCTTCAGCACCTTCATGGCGCCGTTCCAGAAGTAGGTGGTGTTGTTGTCGTCCGGCGACCCGGCGAACAGCTCGATGGTGTACGAGGCGCCCTTGGCGGCGGGCTCGCCCAGCTTCAGCTTCTCGACGATGTAGCGGGCCTCCAGCTCGCCGACCCGCTCGTTGTCGAACGACGCGTAGTAGTCGACGTGCTCGCTGCCCATGATGAGGCGGTCGTACGCGATCACGGGGATGCCCGCGTCCTCGGCGCGCTGGAGCACCTCGGTGAGCGCGGAGCCGTCGATGGCGGCGACCACCAGCAGCCTGCGCCCCTTGGTGATCATGTTCTCGATCTGGGCGATCTGGTTCTCGACCTTGTCGTCGCCGTACTGGAGGTCGGTCTCGTAACCGGCCTTCTCGAACTGCTCCGCCATGTTCTCGCCGTCGGCGATCCACCGCTCCGACGCCTTGGTCGGCATGGCCAGGCCGATGACGCCGCCCTTGCCCCCGGCGGGCTTGTAGCGGCTGCCGCCGCGGGCCTCCTGGCCGCAGGCGGTGACGGAGACGGCGAGCAGCGCGGCGAGCGCCGCGGCGGCGGTGATACGGGGTACGCGCATGGATCAGTCGCCTTCCGGGACCGGGACGGGAGCGGGGGCGGGAGCGGGAGCGGGGAAGCGGCGGAGCTCACCCGGCAGCCGCGCGCCGAGCGGGGACATCCCGCCGTCGGCGCCGTGGCGGGCCAGCAGGTCCAGCACGAGCCGGCCCCGCCGCACCCGCTCGCGGGCCGTGGCCAGCGCGGTGTCGCGCAGCTGGGCCCCGTACGGGTAGATGCCGGGCGAGCGGCTCAGGCCGAACTTCAGGTACAGCGGGGCGCCGCGCCGGATCAGCTCGGCCACCTCGTACATGCGGATGTAGCCGCCGAGGTCGTCGGGCGCCTCGACGTACATGTCCATCGGGGCCCGGCTGACCCGGCGGATCTCGGTGAGGTGATCCAGGGTCAGGTCGGACGGCACGTTGAGGGAGTCCGCGCCCAGGTGCTCGTAGACGGCGTACGAGGCCGGGTTGACGGGGCCGGTCAGCGCGGACAGCTTGAACGTGGTGCCGGCGGGCAGCCCCCCGGCCTCGCGCAGCCGGTGCAGCGTCCACAGGACGCCCTCGTCGGCGACGAGCAGGCAGCGCACGCCGAGCGAGGCGGCGCGCAGGGCGTCCTCCACGCACCCGGCGAGCGCGTCGTGGCCGCGGGCGCGCAGCCCGGCGCCGCCGGAGTCGGTGCGGGTGCCCGCGCCGATGTCCCAGGTGCCGCGCGGGCCGGTGAACAGGCAGAGCTCGATGTCGCGTTCGGCGCAGGACTCCACCATGTCGGTGATCTCGGCGTCGGTGAGCATCCACACGCCGCTGCCCTGGCTGACGCGGTGCACCGGCACGTGCAGCCGCGAGCTCTCCTTGAGGACGACGGCCAGGGCCTCCGGGCCCTCGACCGACGGGATCTCGGTGCGCCACACCCCCCCGTCGGGGAAGGCGTGCGGCGAGGCGTCGGCCGCCTCCACGGCCGGGGCCGGATGGCCGATCGAGGCGAGGGCGTCGGCGCCGGGGCGCCGGGGGAGGGACGGGGTGGTCACGGGACTCCTAGGTTCCATGCGTTCGGGATACCGAACGCCATTCGGTACGTGGGGTGTACGGCGGTACGGGGGCTGTCAGGCGCACCCCGTACCGCCGTACGGCACAGAGGGAGACGCCGCTACGGGCGCAGCAGCACCTTCCCGGTCTTGGCGTCGCCGCCGCCGACCAGCGCGACGGCGTCCGCGAACCGCTCCAGCGGGAACTCGTGCGTGATCAGCGGCGCGGGATCGAGCAGGCCGAGCCCGAAGGCCCGGACCGCGTCGCACCACGCCGACGACGGGGCGCCGAAGATGCTGCGGATCTCCAGCTGGCTCAGCGACAGGTGCACCGGGTCGATGCCGACCGCGCCGGGCGTGAACATCCCGGTCAGCACCACGCGCCCGCCCCGGCGCGCCAGCAGGCACGACGCGGCGGCCGTCGACGGCGCGCCCGCCGTCTCCACCACGAGGTCGAACCGCCCGCGCAGCGCCTCGGCCTCCTCCGGGGAGAGCGTCTCGCTCGCCCCGAACCGCAGCGCCTGCTCGCCGCGCGCCGCCCGCGGGTCGATCACCGTCAGCTCGGCCGGCGACGACGCGGCCAGCAGCTGCACCGCGAGCAGCCCGAGGGTGCCCGCGCCCACCACCGCGACGCGCTCGCCGGGGCGCGGCCGCCCGGTCCGGACCGCCGCCGCGATCACCGCGGACGGCTCCAGCAGGGCCGCCGCGCGCAGGTCGGCGTCGTCGTGCAGCGGGTGCAGCAGCCGCGCCGGCACGACGACGTGGTCGGCGAACGCGCCCGGCTCGGTGAAGCCGGTCTCGGCGTAGCCGCCGGTGCACAGGCTGGTCTCGCCGCACCGGCACCGCTCGCACCGGCCGCAGGCGCGGAACCCCTCGGCGACCGTCTTGCGGCCGGTCAGCGCCGGGTCCACGCCCGCGCCGACGGCCTCCACGGTGCCGGACCACTCGTGGCCCGGGATCACCGGGTAGCGCACGTACGCGGCGTCGCGGTGGCCGTCGTACACCTCGCGGTCGCTCATGCAGATCCCGGCGGCGGCGACCCGGACGAGGACCTCGCCGGGTCCGGGTGCCGGGACGTCGCGCTCGACCAGCCGGTGCGCGCCCGGCCGGTCGACGACCAGCGCGCGGCTGCGCGGCGGCCCGCTCACTTCGGGGCCCTCTTCTCCCAGCCCTCGGCCCACAGGTCGAACCGCGCCTTCTGCTGCGGGAACTCCGCCGCCGCGTCCACGTCCAGCTCCACGCCCAGGCCCGGCGCGTGCGAGACCTCGAAGCAGCCGGTGGCCGGGTCCACCTGCGGGGCGCCCTTCGCCACCTTCTTGATCTCCGCGTCCGCGAAGTCGTTGAAGTGCTCCAGGATCTTGAAGTTCGGGGTGCAGGCCGCCAGTTGGAGGGAGGCCGCGGTCAGCACCGAGCCGCCGACGTTGTGCGGGGCGACGAGCATGTAGTGCGTCTCGGCGGTCGCCGCCAGCTTCCGTGTCTCCAGGATGCCGCCGATGTGCCCGAGGTCCGGCTGGATGATGTCGGCCGCCTGCGACTCGAACAGCTCGCGGAACTCGATCCGGTCGTGGATCCGCTCGCCCGTCGCCACCGGCAGGTCCACCTTCTCGGCGACCTTCTTCAGCGCCTTGAGGTTCTCCGGCGGCACCGGCTCCTCCAGCCAGGCCGGCGCGAACGGCGCCATCTCCTTCGCCAGCCGCACCGCCGTCGCCGGGCTGAACCGCCCGTGCATCTCCAGCATCAGCTCCGCGTCCGGGCCGATCGCGTCCCGCACCGCCTCGATCAGCGACACCGCGTACCGCGTCTGCTCCGCGTCCAGCTCGAAGTGCCCGGTACCGAACGGGTCGATCTTCAGCGCCCGGTAGCCGCGCGCCACGACCTCCTGCGCCGCCTTGTGGTACGCCTCCGGGGTGCGCTCGGTGGTGTACCAGCCGTTCGCGTACGCCTTGACGCGGTCCGTCACCTTGCCGCCGAGCAGCTGCCAGACCGGCACGCCCAGCGCCTTGCCCTTGATGTCCCAGCACGCCATCTCCACGACCGCGATGCCCGACATGACGATCTCGCCGGCGCGGCCGTAGTCGCCGTACTTCATCCGCCGCACGAGGTCCTCCACCGCGAACGGGTCGGAACCGGCGATGTGGTTGGCCTCGGCCTCCCTCAGGTAGCCGAGCAGCGCGTCGGTGTGGCCGAGCATGCGGGTCTCGCCGACGCCGGTGAGCCCTTCGTCGGTGTGCACGAGCACATAGGTGAGGTTGCGCCAGGGGGTCCCGACGACATGCGTACTGATGCCGGTGATGCGCACGGCAGTGGCCGCCCTTCTGCCCTTTCGGGTCGTTCAGGTCGATCGGTGCGTTCGGTGCGTTGGGTCCGCGTCATGCGACGCGTTCGAGATTTCGTCACACGTTCGAAATCTTGGCGTGACCGTATGCAGTCCCTCCGGAGGTGTCAATGGGTGACGCACGGCCGTTGCCCGTCGAAGTGGCCTGTGGTTAGCCTGTGTTCGTCATACCGGCCACATGCCGGAGTTTCGAACGAAGAGAGGGGTGGCCGGAATGGGCCGTCTCGTCCCCGCGGTGACCAGAGCGCTCGACATCCTGGAGCTGTTCCTGGAGGGAGACGGCACCCTCTCCGCCCCCGAGGTCACCCGCAGGCTCCAGCTGCCCCGCACCACCGTGCACGAGCTGCTCACCACCCTCGCCGCCCGCGCCTACCTGGTGCCCGTCGCCGACCAGCCGGGCCGCTACCGCCTCGGCGTGCGCACCTACCAGCTCGGCAGCCGGTACGCCGAACAGCTCGACCTCGCCGCCGAGGGCCAGCGCGTCGCCCGCGAGGTGGCCGAGACCTGCGACGAGACCGTGCACGTCGCCATCCTCGAGGACCTCGACGTCATCTACATCGCCAAGGTGGACTCCACCCACGCCGTGCGCATGGTCTCCGCCGCCGGGCGCAGGCTCCCGGCCCACTGCACCTCCGTCGGCAAGATGCTCCTCGCCGCCCTCCCCGAGGACGAGCTGGACCGCCGCATCGCCGGCCGCGAGCTGGTGGCCATGACCCCCAACAGCCTCACCGACCCCGACGAGCTGCGCGCCGCGCTCGCCGCGATCCGCGCGCGCGGCATCGCCACCGAGCACCGGGAGTCCAACCCCGACGTCGCCTGCGTCGCCGCGCCCGTACGCGACAGCGCCGGCCGGGTCGTCGCCGCGCTGTCCGTCTCCGTCCCGATGATCCGCTGGAGCGACCAGCGCGAGGCGGAACTCGCCGAACTCGCCGCCAAGGGGGCCGACGACCTCTCCGTCAGCCTCGGCCACCGCGGCGGCACCCGGTGAACCGCGCGCCCGGCCTCGAGGTCGCCGTACGGGAACAGGCCGGGCTCGGCGAGGGCCCCACCTGGGACCCGGCGGCCGGACGGCTCGTCTGGGTCGACATCCTCGGCTCCCGCGTCCACACCTACGCCCCCGGCAGCGGCCGCCGCACCGTCCTGACCACCGGTCAGCACGTCGGCGCCGCCAAGCCGCGCACCGGCGGCGGACTCGTGGTCAACCTGCGGGACGGCATCGGCCTGTACGACGCGGGCGGCGCGTTCCGCTGGCTCCTCCACGACCCCGTCGCCGGGCGCCGCGGCAACGACGCCGCCGTGGCACCCGACGGCGCCCTGTGGGCGGGCACCATGCGCTACGACGAGGCGCCCGGCGGCGGCACCCTGACCCGGATCGCGCCCGACGGGACCGCGGCCGTCGTCTTCCCGGACGTGTCCGTCAGCAACGGCACCGGGTGGAGCCCGGACGGCACGCGCATGTACTACATCGACACCCCCACGCGCCGGATCGACGTCTGCCGCGTCGACGGCGAGCGCGTCGCCGACCGCCGTCCCCTGGCCACGGTCGAGCCCGGCGCCGGCTTCCCGGACGGCCTGACCGTCGACGCCGACGGCTGCGTCTGGGTCGCCCTCTGGGACGGCGGCGCGCTGCGCCGCTACACCCCCGACGGCCGCCTCGACCGCACCGTCGAACTGCCCGTACGCCGCCCCACCGCCTGCGCCTTCGGCGGCCCCGGCCTGCGCGACCTCTACATCACCACCGCCCGCACCGGCCTGTCCCGCCCGCACCCCCTCGCCGGATCGCTCCTCGTCCTGCCGGACGCGGGCGCCGGCCTGCCCGGCACCGCCTTCGGGGGGTGAGGGGGCATGGGGCCCTCACCGGAGGCGCACACCGGGCGACGCACGCCGGCGGAGCGCCCCGCGGCCGACGACGGCCCTCCGGCCGCGCGGCACCGCGGCGGGGACGACGGCCTCGCCGCGGCCGAGTTCCACGCGTTCTTCGAGCGCCACTACGCCGAACTCGCCCGCCTCGCCCACCTGCTGACCGGTGAGGCCGACGCCGCCGACGACCTCGCCGCCGACGCGCTGCTCGCCCTCTGGCACCGCTGGGACCGCGTCCGGGCCGCCGACCACCCGGGCGCGTACGCCAGGGGAGTCGTCGCCAACCTCGCCCGCAGTCGCATCCGCAGCGCCGTACGCGAACGCCGCCGCGTCGCGCTGTTCTGGTCACAGCGCGGCGACCACACCGACGAGCCCGACGTACCGGCGGTCGTCGACGTCCAGGGCGCCCTGCGCCGGCTGCCGTTCCGCAAGCGCGCCTGCGTCGTCCTGCGGCACTCCTTCGACCTCTCCGAACGGGACACCGCGCTCAGCCTCGGCATCTCGGTCGGCACGGTGAAGAGCCAGACCTCCCGGGCGATGGCCCAGCTGGAACAGCTGCTCGGCAGCAGGGCCGCGGCGCGGCTCGCGGAGGGCCTGCGCGACGTCACCGCGTAACGGCGTGGAAATCCGCCGGTCCCGAGCGGCAACCCTTCCTCCCCCGGCGGCGACCAGCAGGCGAAAGGTCTCACCCCCACACCGAAGGAACGGGACCCCATGAGCCGACACGACACCCGCCGCCGCGGCCGTACGGCGTTCGCCGGCGCGGCCGTACTGACCACCGCCGCCCTCGCGGCCGCCCTCACACCGACCCCCGCCGGTGCCGCCGCAGCCTGGCCGACGCCCAACGGCAGCAAGCCCGTCCCGGCGACCATCGAGTTCTCCGGCACGTACGACGGCGGCATGGCCCGCCACTACGGCACCGGCGACCTCGGCGACGGCGGACAGGACGAGGGCCAGGCCCCGCTGTTCCGGCTGAAGGACGGCGCCGTCCTCAAGAACGTCGTCCTCGGCTCCCCGGCCGCCGACGGCGTCCACTGCCTGGGCAGCTGCACGCTGCAGAACGTGTGGTGGGAGGACGTCGGCGAGGACGCCGCCACCTTCAGGTCCTCCTCGTCCGGCGCCGTGTACACCGTCACCGGCGGCGGCGCGAAGAAGGCCTCCGACAAGGTCTTCCAGTTCAACGGCGCGGGCAAGCTGACCATCACCGGCTTCCAGGTCGCCGAGTTCGGCAAGCTGGTGCGCTCCTGCGGCAACTGCTCCACCCAGTACAAGCGCACGATCGTCGTCGACGACGTCGACGTCACGGCGCCGGGTTCCACCATCGCGGGCATCAACACCAACTACGGCGACACGGCCACCCTGCGCAACATCCGCATCCACGGCGACAGCAGCAGGAAGATCAAGCCGTGCGTGCGCTACACCGGCAACAACACGGGAGCCGAACCCGTCCAGACCGGCAGCGGCCCCGACGGCACCTACTGCCGCTACACGGCGTCGGACATCACCTACCGGTAACACCGCGGGCCACGCCACCGCTCCGTCCCCCCGGCCCCGGTCCGGTCAGGCCCCGGTCCCGGACCGGGCCGCGGTCCCGGGGGAGACAATGATCCGGTGACACACGGCCACGGCTACCGCTACCGCGTCCTCGGCACCACCCAGGCGCTCCGCCCCGACGGCACCGAGGCCCCGCTCGCGGGGCCCCGGCTGCGGGCGCTGCTCACCGCGCTCGCGGCCGCCGCCGGGCGGACCGTACCGGTCGCCGGGCTCGCCGCCCACGTCTGGCCGGACGACGACCCCGCCGACGCCCTCCCCGCCGACGAGACGGCCGCGCTCCAGGCCCTGGTCGGGCGGCTGCGCCGGGCGCTGGGACGCGACGCTGTACGCTCCGAGCCGGGCGGCTACCGGCTCGTCGCCCAGCCCGACGACATCGACCTGTTCCGCTTCGAGCGGCTCGCCGCCGACGGCGCCGCCGCCCTCGCCGCCGGTGACCCGGCCGCCGCGGCCCGCCTGCTCGACGAGGCGCTCGGCCTGTGGCGTGGCCCCGCGCTGGCCGACCTGCCCGGCCGGGACCGCGACCCCCTCGCCGTACGGGCGCGCCTGCGGCACACCGAGGCACGCCGGGACCGCCTCGCCGCCGAGGTCGCGCTCGGCCGCCCGCAGGGCGCCCTGCCGGGCCTCGCCGAACTCGTCGCGGACCGGCCGCTGGACGAGCCCCTCGCCACGCTGCGGATCCGGGCGCTGCGCGCGGCCGGACGCCCGGCCGAGGCGCTCCAGGCGTACGAGGAGGTCCGGGCCGTGCTCGCCGCGCGCCTGGGCACCGCGCCGGGCCCGGAACTGCGGGGCCTGCACGCGGAGCTGCTGACCGCGGACGACGAGCCACGGCGGGAGCCGGAGCGCGAGCCGGCACCGGGCCAGGGCCCGGGGCACGTACCGCACCCGCATCCGGACCGGGGCCCGCGGCGCGTTCCGCACCCGCATCCCGCGCCGTCCGGGAACCTGCGCGCCCGCCTGACCTCCTTCATCGGCCGCGACACCGAACTGACCGCCCTCGCCGAGGAGATCCGCCGCCACCGCCTGGTCACCCTCCTGGGCCCCGGCGGCGTCGGCAAGACCCGGCTGGCCCTCGAAACCGCGGACTCCACCGCCTGGCCCGACGGCGTCTGGGCCGCCGGACTCGCCCCCGTACGCGACGAGGACGCCGTCGTCGAGACCGTCCTGACCGCCCTCGGCGCGCGCGAGCCGCTCCGCTGGAGCGCCGACGGCCGGGGCCGCGACCCGCTCGCCCACCTGCTGGAGCACTGCGGACGGCGGCGCCTGCTGCTGGTGCTCGACAACTGCGAGCACGTCATCGGCGCCGCCGCCCGCCTCGCCGACACCCTGCTGGCCGCCTGCCCCGGCGTCACCGTGCTCGCCACCAGCCGCGAGCCCCTCGGTGTCCCCGGCGAAGCCGTACGGCCGGTCGAGCCGCTTCCCGAGGACGCGGCGCTGCGGCTGCTCGCCGAGCGGGGCGCGGCGGCCCGCCCA
Source organism: Streptomyces sp. NPDC030862 (assembly GCF_055571835.1). Taxonomy (NCBI): domain Bacteria; kingdom Bacillati; phylum Actinomycetota; class Actinomycetes; order Kitasatosporales; family Streptomycetaceae; genus Streptomyces; species Streptomyces sp. NPDC030862. The sequence continues at coordinate 182,033 of NZ_JBVIEN010000013.1, forward strand.
GGGTTCGACGTGGCGGACGACCCGGACGCCTGCGCCGAGATCTGCCGGCGCCTCGACGGCCTGCCCCTCGCCATCGAACTGGCCGCCGCCCGCCTGCGCGCCCTGACACCCCGTCAGATCGCCGACCGCCTCGACGACCGCTTCCGCCTCCTGACCGGTGGCAGCCGCACCGCGCTGCCCCGCCAGCAGACCCTGCGCGCGGTCGTCGACTGGTCCTGGGACCTGCTCGACGCGGCCGAACGGGCGGTGCTGCGCCGCCTGGCGGTCTTCTCCGGCGGCTGTTCCCTGCCCCTCGCCGAGGAGGTCTGCGCCGAGCCCGACACCCTCGAACGCCTCACCTCCCTCGTCGACAAGTCCCTCGTCGTCGCCGCCCCGGCGGCCGACGGCACCATGCGCTACCGGCTCCTGGAGACCGTCGCCGACTACGCCGCCGCCCGCCTCGACGAGGCGGGGGAGCGGGAGACCACCGCCCGCCGCCACCTGAGAGCCCTGCGCGAACTCGCCCGGACCGGCGACCACGAGCTGCGCGGCCCCCGCCAGACCGAGTGGCTGAACGCCTTCGAGACGGAGCACGACAACCTCCGCGCCGCCCTGCGCACCGCCGTCGAGCTCGGCGAGGAACAGGAGGGTCTCTGCCTGGCCCTCTCCCTCAACTGGTTCTGGCAGCTGCGCGGCCACCAGAGCGACGCCCGCGTCTGGTCGGCGGCCGTCGCCGCCCTCGGCCCCGACCCCTTCGTGGAGCCTGTCCGGCCGGCCGTGCCGATGGCCGCCCGCTGCACCGAGGTGCCGCCCCCGTGGGACGAGGAGACGCTGTGGGAGGCGCGGCGCGGCGTGCGCCTGCTGGTCTTCGCCTCCGACGGCAGCCAGGGCACCGCCGCCCTGGAGAATCCCGAGAACCGCGCCTACATGCGGGCCATCGCCGACGCCTACCGCCCAGGCCTGCCGCAGAACAGCCGCCAGCCCGGGGCCATGTGGTTCTTCGTCCGCATGCTCCTCGGCGAGTTCCGGGGCATCCCCGACACCATGGCGGCCGTCGTGGAGTGCTGTCGCGCGCACGGCGACGACGTGGACCTCGGCTTCGCCCTGCTGATGCGCGCCAAGATCCTCCCGGACGGGTACGCCGACGCCGACGAGGCCCTCGCCCGGTTCGAGGCGGCCGGCGACCTGTGGGGCGCCTCCGAATCGCTCTCCGCGCGCGGCGAGGCCCACGAGCGCGCCGGCCGGTACGCCGAGGCCGCCCGCGACTTCGAGCGGGCCCTGGCCCGCGCCGAGCGGGTCGGCGCGCACAGCCAGGCCGTCTTCCAGGCCCGCCTCGCGTCGGTACGGCTCCGCCTCGCCACCAGGCCCGCCGAGCGCGAGGGCGCCGAACGCCTGCTGCTCGACGCCGCCGAGACGGCCCGCACGTACAGCGTCGAGACCGTCTCCACCGCGCGGCTCCTGCTCGCCCAGCACTACGGCCGCAGCGGCCGCGTCCCGCTCGCACGCCACCAGCTCCGGCTCATCGAGGAGGAGTTCACCCCCGCCATGGCCGCGATGTTCACCGGGATGCTCCTCGGCCTGCACGCCTGGCTGGACTGCCTCGACGGCGACCACGCGGGCGCCCGCCGCCGCCTCGCCCGCGCCGTGCGCCTGCTGGAGACCCTGGCCTATGTGGTCGCCCCGCACATGATCCTCGCCCAGTTCGCGACCGCCGCCTGGGCGATGGCCCACCACGGCGACCCCCACGACGGCGCCCGGCTGCTCGGCGCGTACGACCGGCACGTCACGGTGGCCTCCGGGACGGGCTTCCGCCACCTCCCGGTCGACGCCGAGAGGGAGGTGCGGGACCGCGCCGAGACCGAGCTGCGCGCGGTCCTCGACGAGGCGGCGTACGCCCGCGCCCACGCCGAGGGCGGCGACCTCGCCCTGAGGGAGGCCGCCGCCCTCGTACGCTGACCGTCCGCGCCGCCGGACCTACGGTGTCCGCGCCGCCGCACCGCCGCCGAGGCCGTCGACGTACGCGGCGACCCACGCCAGCGGGGCGTTCCAGTTGATGGTGATCTCGTTGGTGGACCAGGACTCGATGTCGTCGAGGTAGCACATCGCCGGGGCGCAGCCCTTCAGCTTGGCCTGTGCGACCGGGTCCTGGATGGCGTCGTTCGGGCCGCCCGCCAGCGAGCCCGGTGCCGGGTTCGGCAGGGACGGGTCGAGCTGGTGGGCCCAGAAGCGGTGGTGCTGGTTGTGCGAGTCCCGCTCGCCGTAGCCGGTGACGTACGACTGGTTGAGCGGGTTGCGGCCCAGGAGGTAGTCCAGGCCGCGCAGCACGGCGTCCCGGTAGACGCTCCGCCCCGTCAGGTCGTGGGCCGTGCCGAGGACGACCATGTTGTTGGCCACCTGGCTGTTGGAGCCCCACACGTAGTGGCCGTCCGGCGGCGCGTAGGGCAGGCCGTACGCGGTGCGCGCGGAGTCGGCCGCGTAACCGTCCGCCGCCTGGGTCACCATGGCCCGTACCGCCGTGCGCTGCTTGGCGGTCAGCTTGCTCGGCACGGTGGCCAGGTCGAGCGCGCCCAGGCCCGCCACCGCGCCCCAGGACATGCCGCCGCGCGGGAAGACCGCGTCGGTGTCGCCGTGCAGCGGGGAGCGCAGCACCTCCTGGCGGTAGACGTCCTTGCCGGTGGTCAGGAAGAGCTCGGCGGCCGCCCAGTAGAACTCGTCGCGTACGTCGTCGTCGGGGTAGGCACCGCCACCCGTGCCGTCGTCCGGGTCGGCCAGGACGTCCGGGTGGGCCTTGGCTGCGTGCCAGGCGGTCAGCGCCGCCGTGCGGCAGCGGGCGGCGAAGGCCTTGTCGTACGGGGCGAAGAGCCGGGCGCACTGGGCGGCCGTGGCGGCCAGGTTGAGGGTGGCCGCGGTGGTCGGCGGGTGCAGTTCGCGCGGCTGCGGGTCGGTGTGCGGGGGAGTGGGCAGCCCGGTCCACGCCTTGTCGTGCAGCTTGTGGTGGACCATGCCGGCCAGCGGTTCGCCCGCCGGGACCTGCATGCGCATCAGGAAGTCCATCTCCCAGCGGACCTCGTCGAGGATGTCCGGGACGCGGTTGCCGTGCTCGGGCAGCCGCAGCCTGCCGTCCGCGAACGGCGCCCCGTCCGCGCTCGGCTCGGTCAGCGTCCGCTCGTACGCCGACATCAGCTGGGCCACGGAGATGCCGCCGTTGACGACGTACTTGCCGTGGTCGCCGGCGTCGTACCAGCCGCCCGCCGCGTCGAGGCGGTAGTCGCACACGCCCGGCTGGCACGGCACGTCGTGGTCGCCCTGGTTGGGGCTCACATTGAGGTGCCCGGCGGGGCGGGCGTACGCGGGGCCGACGATGGCGGCGTCGATCTCGATGCCGCTGCGGTTGTGGTAGAAGTACGCGAGCGCGTCGGTGACCAGCGAGGAGTACAGGCCGTCACCGATCGCGAACGGCTCGCTCCGTTCGCCCGCGACGGTGACCGTGTAACCCTCACCGGCGGTGGTCACCGCGCTGAAGTCGAAGGTGTGGACGTGCTGCCGCGAGGTGGGGTCCACCCCGGCCGGGGTGGTCGTGCCGCTCGCCCGGGTCGTCCCGCCGGCGTCGGTGAGCGTCCACGGCAGCGGTTCGGCGGCGTCGCTGACGACGGTGCCGCCCTTGGGGCCGTGGGGGAGGTAGCCGACCTGGTTGACGCGCACCGGGGAGCCGGTGTCCGGTTCGTACGGAGGCGGCTGCGTGCCGCCCCGCAGGGAGACGTCGTCGACGCAGAAGGTGTACGCCGCCGCGCTGCCCCCGATCTGGAAGGCGAGCTGGGCGGCCGTGTGGTCGGCGCCCGCCGTGAAGGTGTGCGTGACGCGGGCGGCCGTGGGGCCGACGGGCTGCGCGGCGCCGAGCTCCGTGGTCCACGGCTCGGTCGCCATCTGGACGTTGGTGCGGATGGTGACGGGCGTCGTCGCCGTCGCCGTGTAGCTGAGCGCGTACCCCTCGCCGGCGGTCAGGGGCAGGGCGTTCTGCCCGATGATCGCGTCCCAGGGGTTGGCCGTGCCCGCCGGGACCTCGGCGCACAGGCGCCCGTCCACGACGGCGGCCGGGCTGCCCGCGGTCCACCACCAGGAGGTGGTGCCGTTCGAGAAGTCACCGTTGCTGATCAGCTCGGGTACGTCCGCGGCTGGTTCCGCCGCGCTGGCGGGTACCACCAGGGCCCCGGCCAGCAGCCCGGCGAGGGCGGCGGCGAGGCGGGCGGTTCGTCTTCGGTGGGGCTGCTGATGCGACACGCTGCGTTCCTCGGGGGGAGTGGGGACGGTCGGTGGACGTTCATGGGAGCGCTCCCAATCTCGGGGTCGGGAGAGTCGGCGTCAAGATGTCGCACACCGCGGGTTCGACTTGTCCGACACAGCGGCGGTCCCCCGGGTGTAGGGGATGCGTTCGGGGTACCCGGCGACGACAATGACTGCAGGACGAACAAGGAGGCGGCATGAACGCTGAGCCCGATTCGACCTCCCAGCGAGAGCGCGTCACGCCGGACAAGCTGCTGCACAGCGGCGCCGAGAGCGGGGAATTCACCGCGGAGGACCTGGTCCTCGCCTCAGGGCGTGACGTGAACCCGAAGAACATGGCCTGGGCCGAACGCCGGCTGGCCGAGAAGGGCAAGGCCGCCCTCGACGAACTGCTCCCCTGACCCTCCGGCACCCTCGCCCCAGCGCGCGGGCCCCGCGGCCGCGCCCCCGAGCGGGCGGCGCGGCCGCGGCCCCGCGCGCGTGGGCGGGCTGTCGCGGTGGACGGGCACCCGGCTTCCGAGCGGCTGCACACCTTTCGTGACCGGGGGCCATGCGACCGGGGAGCCCCGTGCGGTGGGGGAGGCTCTCTACCGCTCGGACGCGCTGAGCGAACCGAGCGGCGGCCACGGGGCGCGATACCTCGCCCTGGGCGGGCGCACGGTCATCGACCTGCGTTACGCCTGGGAGATCGACACCAAGGACCCCGTAGGGCTCCACGAGATGTTCCGCGCCCACCGGCCCGGCGCCACGGCCGCGATGGGCGCGTACGCACGTGACCTGCCGGTGCGGCCGCGAGCTGATGGCGGCGGGCGGGCCGCCGGAGAGTCCCGGCGGCCCGCCCCTGCCTCACATCACCCGCAGGGAGCTCCTCACGCCGCCCGCAGGGAGGCCGGCGAGTGGCGCAGGGACGTGCGGCCCGCGTCCCACGCCCCCAGCACATGGGCGTCCCAGCGGTCGTCCAGCCACACCGTCGCCCGGATGCCGAAGGCGACGTCCGCCGCCAGCTCCGGCTCGCGGGCCAACAGGTCGCCGAGAACGTCGCGGCGCATCACCTGCTCGTGGACCGCGTCCGCCTCGATGTGCTCGGTGAAGAACCGGACGCACCGCTCCTCCGCGCCCAGCCGCTCCAGCGCCTTCGCCATCCGCCGGGCCCCCGGCGGCGAGGTGATCTCCAGGACCGCGAAGTTCCCGGCGGCCGCGCCCCGCAGCGAGCGGTGCAGCCCGAACAGCGACATCGCGTTCACCACGGCCAGCGTCGCCGCCGGGGCCAGGTCCAGGTAGCGCCCGTACGACGAGTCCAGCCCGGCCCCCTCCATGAGGTCCGCGTACAGCCGCGCGTGCACTCGCTCGCCGCGCCCGCCGCCGAACTCGTCGAACGCCACCGCCACCAGCGAGGCCTTGGCCTGCCCCTCCAGGCGCGGAATCAGCCACGCCTGCGGATCGGACTCCTTCAGCTGGTACAGCGAGCGGTGCACCAGGTACTCCCGCATCAGCTCCCAGGTGCCCGCCTCCATCAGCCGGTGCGAGACCCCGTGCCCGTCGACGGGCTCCACCAGCAGCGGCGCCAGGGCGCCGTCCACGTCGCCGTCCCCGGGTACCGCCTCGCGCAGCGCCGCCAGGAACGCCTCCTCCATCGGCCGGCGCAGCCCCAGCAGCGCCGGGTCCCACTCCCGCTCGCCGGAGACGCCCTCGAGGTCCCGGTAGTGCGGTTCGTACGCCAGGTACAGCGCCAGCTGCAGGTCCTCGCCCAACGGGTCGGCCTCCAGGACGCCGGCGTCCGGCGGTGGCGCCGCCTCGCCCAGCAGCACCCGCCGCACGGCCGCCGACAGCGGGCCGCGCGGTTCGGGCAGGGGAGCGGGCCTCCGGCTCATGTGTCGTCCTCCTTCACGTTCTCCTCCGCCTCACCTTCCGCGCCCTCGGCGCCTTCCTCGACCTCGTACTGCTCCAGCGGCCGCAGCGCGGGCCCCTGCACCACCTTGCCGTCGACGTCGAAGCGCGAACCGTGGCACGGGCACTCCCACGCGCACTCTTCGTCGTTGAAGTGCACGATGCAACCCAGGTGCGTACAGCGCGCCGACACCGCGTGCAGCGCCCCCGACGCGTCCCGGTGCACCGCGAGCCGCTGGCCCCCGACGCGTACCACCGCACCGGCGCCCGGCGCGATGTCGGCGGTCGAGTCGGCGTGCGCGCCCGGCAGCCGGTCGCCGATGAAGTGCTTGCCGACCTGCGCCTGGAGCCGCAGCATCGCGGGCGCCTCGCGCACCGGGTGCAGCCGCACCGGGTCGTACAGGCTCGTCCAGGCGGGCTCGCGGCCCCGAATGCGGCCGGCCAGCAGATCGCCGGCCATCACCCCGTTGCTCATGCCCCAGCCGGCGAAGCCGGTCGCCACGTACGCGTGCCGGGCGCCGGCGTGCAGGCGCCCGATGTACGGCACCCGGTCGGTGGTGAAGTTGTCCTGCGTCGCCCACCGGTGCGTGAGCTCCACGCCCGGGAACCGCTCGCGAGCCCAGGCCTCCAGCTTCTCGTACCGCTCGCCGACCTCACCCGGCTCCTCCGTCCCGGGCGTGAACTTCTCACCGGTGACGATCAGCATGCGCCGCCCGTCGCCGTACGGCGCCGTCCGCACCGAGCGCGTCCCGCCCTCCGGCGTCAGGAAGACGCCGCCCGGGTCCTGCTCCGCCGGGATCGGCCCGGCCACCACCAGCTCGCGCTTCGGCTCCAGCCGGGTGAACAGCAGCCCCCGGTCGAAGACCGGGTAGTGCGTCGCGACCACGACGTCCCGGGCCTTGACCGTGTGCCCGCTGCTCGTGGTCAGCTCGCACGGCGAGCCCTCCTGCAGCCGCGTCACCCGGGTCCGCTCGAAGATCCGCCCGCCCAGCACCTCCAGGTCGGCGGCGAGCGCCAGCAGGTACTTCCGCGGATGGAACTGCGCCTGGTTCTCCACCTTGACCGCGCCCGCCACCGGGAAGGGCAGCGGCACCTCCGTCTCGTACGAGGCGGCCAGACCCGCCGCGCGCGCCGCCTCCGCCTCCTCGCGCAGTTTGTCGGCCATGGCCGGGTCCTCGGTGTACGTGTATGCGGGCAGCGCCTCCAGGTCGCAGTCGATGCCCAGCTCCTCGGACACCTGCGCCACCCGCTCGACCGCGATCTGCTGCGAGTGCGCGTACAGCCGCGCCCCGCGCGCACCGTGGACCGACTGGATCTCGGCGTACGCCAGGCCGTGCAGGGACGACAGCTTCGCCGTGGTGTGGCCGGTCACCCCGGATGCGATCCGGTCGGCCTCCAGCAGCACCACCGGATGCCCGGCACGGGCCACCTCCCACGCCGTGCACAGCCCGGCGATACCGCCCCCGACGACCGCGACCTCGGTCTCGATGGAGCCGTCCAGGGGCGGACGGACGGGGCCGGGGGCGTACTCCATCCACAGCGAGCCGGAGGCGGGGTCGTTCGTCATCGCTCACTCCTCACAGCAGCCGTCCACATCGTCGTCTTGATAGTCACGTTTCCGATACACACCGTTTCGATCGTTTCGCGAGAGATCTTTGAGGTACCCGCTACACATGCGGCTACTCAAACCACGTGGTGTGTACGAGCCCCAGGAGGACACGGAGCTGCTTGCGAAGGCCGCCCGCAGCGAACTGCGTACCCTGCATCTCCCCGCCCACGCCGAGATCCTCGACGTGGGCACCGGAACGGGTGCGCTGGCGCTGCTGGCGGCCGAGTGGACAGCGGCGCGGGTGACCGCCGTGGACATCTCCTGGCGCGCCGTGCTCGCCGCGCGCTACAACGCCCGCCGGCGAGGCCTGCCCGTCGAGGTGCGCCACGGAGACCTGACCGGACCGGTCGAGGGCCGGACCTTCGACCTCATCCTGGCGAACCCGCCGTACGTGGCCTCGCCACGTCCGGCACACGGCCCCGCGCGCTCCTGGAACGCCGGGACCGACGGGCGCGCCGTCCTGGACCGGCTGTGCGAGCGGGTGCCCGGGCTGCTGCGCGACGGGGGCGTCCTGCTCCTGGTGCAGTCGGCGCTCAGCGGCGTGGGCACCACGCTCGAGCAGCTCGGCGACCGGGGGCTGAGCACCCGGGTGACCCTGCGCACCCGGATCCCCTTCGGGCCGGTGATGGACGACCACGCCGAATGGCTGGAGGAGCGCGGCCTCATCCCGCCCGGCGAGCGCAAGGAAGAGCTGGTGGTGATCCGTGCCCAGCGGACGTGACCCCCGACGCGTCGTCGTCGATCCCGAAGGACCGCTGCTGCTCGACGGGCCGGTCGAGGTACGCCTGCCCGACGGCACCACGGCGTGCTCCGACCGGTTCATGGTGGCGGTGTGCACCTGCCGGCGCAGCCGCCGCTACCCGTGGTGCGACACGAGCCACCGGCGCAGGACCCGTACGGAAGCGGAACGGCCGGGGAACCGCGGGGAGGATGAATGAAACGTCCGCGACTGCGCACTCGTACCCCATGAGCCACCCGAACCCGGACCCAGATCCGGACCGCACCCCCGGCCTGGAAGCCGGCGGCGGCGTTCCGCCCGGCGAGACACCGCCCGCGGAGTCGAGCATGTCCGAGGCCGGGCCGCGGGAGACGCACAACCCGACGACCGGCTGGGCGAAGGCCCCGCTGGTCCTGATCCTGCTCATCGTGGTGCTGGTCGCGGCGCTGTTCGCCGCGATGGCCGTGATGATCGCACTGTGAACCCGCAGTACCTGTGAACCTGCGAACCTGTGAAGCGAAGGAGCTCGAAACACATGACAACCGCACGTCAGCTGATGACCGAGGGCGTCGAGTGCATCGGCGAGAACGACACGCTCCTGAAGGCCGCCGAGGAGATGAAACGGCTCGGGGTCGGAGCGATGCCGATCTGCGGCGAGGACGACAAGCTCAAGGGCATGCTGACCGACCGCGACATCGTGGTGAAGTGTCTCGGCGCGGGCAAGGACCCGGCGAAGACCACCGCGGGTGAACTCGCCCAGGGCGAGGTCGTGTACGTGGGCGCCGACGACAACGCGCAACTGGTGCTGCGCAAGATGTCCGAGCACAAGGTGCGCCGGCTCCCGGTCATCGACGACCACCGGCTGGTCGGCATGGTCGCCCAGGCCGACGTGGCCCGCGCCCTCCCGGACCCCCAGGTCGGCGACCTCCTGCAGGCGCTCTCCACGGACTAGCGGAAGCGTGACCGAAGGGGCGGGGGGGGGGGGGGGGGGGGGGGACCCCCCCCCCCCCCCCCCCCCCCTCCCCCCCCCCCCCCCCCCCCCCCCCCCCCCCTTCCCCCCCCCCCCCCCCCACCCTCCCCCCCCCCCCCCCCCTCTCTCCCCCCACCA